>NZ_JBIWFN010000022.1:165036-203116 GCF_044763085.1 Streptomyces sp. NPDC096311 | reverse complement strand
TTTATCCCCACCTCACCCCCCCCGCCCCCACCCATAAATAATGTCGGTATCTTCACCCCCCGGGGCGCTTGGCGGCGCGCTCCGGGCCCCGGGGGGGGGGGGGGCGCCGGGGGGGGCCCCCCCACGGCTGTTGTCTGCCTGGGTGCGGCTCTGGCCGCGTGCGGGGACGGGGGGAGCGGCGGCGGATACGTGGCGGTGGGGGCGCCGGCCGGTTCGGGACCCGTGGTGGCCCCGACCGGGAACGTCTCACTGACCCCACTGCCGGAGTCCACGTCACGCGCGGAGGCCGCCAAGGGAGCCCCTCAGCAGGGCAGCTCACCCTCGCAGTCCCCGCTTGCCGCTTCGCCCGGCACGGCAACGGACCCCGGTGACGACAACTCGCCCCCTACGGGCGCCGGTTCGGGCGTGACGTCGGCGCCCTCCGCTCGGCCGACCCCGGGTTCCACGGCAGGTACCGGTACCCCCGGCCTTCCCGGTACCCCCAGTCCTCCCGGTCCCGCCGTTCTCGACGTGAGCGAGCCCGCGCGGGAGGCCGCCGACAAGCGCTGGTGCGAGAAGGTGACGGTCTCTTTCCGCAACACCGGTGGCAGCGCCGTGCGTTCGGGCACGGTGACCCTCGGGACGCACATCATCGGGGCGCTCGGCATCGACTGGGCGACGATCGACTCGACGCGGGATCTGCCCGTGCCGATCGCGGCCGGAGCGGGCAGCACAAAGACCTGGACGGTGTGCGTCGACGACTGGCGCGTGCCGCTCGGCATGCACATCGAGACGCGGGACGTGTCCGTCCAGTGGAAGTGACCCGCCTCCACCAGTCCTACCGGCGAGGCGGGCGGGTTGTTGCCCTTACGCCAGCGCGAGCCACGCCACGGCGGCGACGACCACCACGGCGACGACGATGCCGATGATCAGGCCGATGCGGGGGCCCGCCGGGGCGGCCGCCTGCTGCTGCCGGGCCTGGGGGCCCTCGTCGACGAAAGCGCGGAACATCTGGGTGCTACCCGCGGGGTCGTAGTTGCCCTCGGGGCCCTGGGTGTTTGCCATGGCCCAGGACCCTAGCGAATACATGCCCCCTACCCAAGTGCCGGGTTCCCCTCGCCTTCCCGTTCCCCGGTTCTGGATGGCCTGGGCATCGAGCCGAATGACACCCGCCCCACCGACGGCACCCCGCCGGGAACGCAAGCGACTGAGCCCCCAGCCCCACCGGCCGACAGCCGCAGACCTCCGGCCGGACGGTCGCCCACCCAACAGCCCGGGACCCCCGCCCGGCTGGGACGGAACCCAGCGGGCGGCCAGGTCATCCCTCCCGGCCGGGCGAGGAGGGTGAGGAGGGCGGGGAGAGCGGGGAGAGCGGGGAGAGCGGGGAGGGCGGGGCGCAGCCCCGGGCGAGGCCAGACACCCACCTCACCCAGACACCCACCCCCACCCACCAGACAGCAAGAGCCCCACCGGCCGCCGGAGCGCAGCGCCGGCCAAGGATCGGATTCCCAGCCGCCGGCAAGGTGCGGGCAAGGCGCAGGGTGCAAGGCCGAACAGTCCGGCCACCACCCCGCCCGCCCCATCCCATCCCGCCCCGTCCCGCCCCGCCCCACCCCGCGAAGGCCACGTTCCGTCGATCCACAGCGGCTTCAAAGCCACACACGCCGCCCACCAGCAGGTTTACATTCGCCAATACTTGCCTTTGCCATCTTTTTAGCCCAGCGGCAGCGATATCGTTTGCCTGCAGCAACCAACTGGATTTATGGTTGCCCCAAGCAACGAAACCAGGAGGGGTGATGGCCGAGCAGGCGCAGTACGAGGAATTGGCTCGTCAGCTCAGTGCCATCGGTGCCGTGAAGCGGGAGCTCGGGCGGATCCTGCCGCACGACTGCCCCGCGGGCTCCGCCGCCGTACTGACCCTCCTCGGCCGGCACGGCGACATGCGGATGAGCAAGCTCGCCGAGTTGCTCGCCGTGGACATGTCGGTGACCAGCCGCCACGTCGCCCACGTCGCCGACCGGGGCTGGATCGAACGCCTCCCCGACCCCGCCGACAAACGCTCCCGCATCCTGCGCCTCACCGACGCGGGACGCGAGCAGCTCACCGAGCTCTCCCACCGCTCCTCGCGGCTGTTCGCCGACCGGCTGAGCGACTGGTCCGACCACGAGGTCGGCCTGCTCATCCACCTGATGGGCCGGCTGCGCGAGAGCTTCGGCGACTGCCGTGCCGTACCCCGGCCGCCCTACGTGCCGGAAGCAACCGAACTGACCACCCGTACACCCGCGTAAGACAAGAGAAGGAAGCCCATGGCAACGACCACACCAGCCGGTGTGCGGGCTCACGCCAAGCACGGAGGTGCACCCTCCGACGGCGCTCCGATGACACACCGCCAGATCATGGAGGCCCTCTCCGGGCTGCTGCTCGGTATGTTCGTCGCGATCCTGTCGTCGACGATCGTCACCAACGCACTCCCCGAGATCATCGGCGACCTGGGGGGCGGCCAGTCCGCCTACACCTGGGTCGTCACGGCCTCGCTGCTGGCCATGACCGCGACCACGCCTCTGTGGGGCAAGCTCTCCGACCTGTACAGCAAGAAGGCGCTCGTACAGATAGCCCTCGTCATCTACGTGCTGGGATCGGCCGCCGCCGGTCTGTCCCAGAACCCCGGCATGCTCATCGCATGCCGTGTGGTCCAGGGCGTCGGCGTCGGCGGTCTGTCCGCCCTCGCCCAGATCGTCATGGCGGCGATGATCTCCCCGCGTGAGCGCGGGCGTTACTCCGGCTACCTCGGCGCGACCTTCGCTGTCGCAACGGTCGGCGGCCCGCTGCTCGGCGGTGTCATCACCGACACCTCGTGGCTCGGCTGGCGCTGGTGCTTCTACGTCGGCGTGCCGTTCGCGGTCATCGCCCTGATCGTGCTGCAGAAGACCCTGCACCTGCCCACCGTGAAGCGGGACGTGAAGGTCGACTGGGGCGGCGCGTTCTTCATCTCCGCCGCGGTCTCGCTGCTGCTGGTCTGGGTCACCTTCGCCGGTGACAAGTACGACTGGATATCGGGGCAGACGTACGCGATGGTCGGCGGCGCGATCGTCCTCGGCCTGCTGTTCGTGCTCGTCGAGTCCAAGGCGAGCGAGCCGATCATCCCGCTGCGGCTGTTCCGCAACCGCACCATCACCCTTTCCTCCCTCGCCTCGCTCTTCGTGGGCGTCGCGATGTTCACCGGCACCGTTTTCTTCAGCCAGTACTTCCAGCTGGCCCGGGACAAGTCCCCGACGATGTCGGGCGTCATGACCATCCCGATGATCGGCGGCCTGTTCATCGCCTCCACGGTCTCCGGCCAGGTCATCACCAAGACCGGCCGGTGGAAGTACTGGCTGGTCAGCGGCACCGTCCTGATCACCGCGGGCCTGGGCCTGCTGGGCACCATCCGCTACGACACGGCCTACTGGCACGTCGCGATCTTCATGGCGCTGCTCGGTCTCGGCGTCGGCATGACGATGCAGAACCTGGTGCTGTCCACGCAGAACCAGGTGGCCCCGTCCGACCTCGGCTCGGCCAGCTCCACGGTGACGTTCTTCCGCTCCCTCGGCGGTGCGATCGGCGTCTCCGCGCTCGGCGCGATCATGTCCACCCGGATCACCGACTACGTCAAGGACGGCCTGGCCGGCATCGACCCCAAGTACGCGGCCGCTGCGTCCGGCTCCGGCTCCGGCACCATCCCGAACATGGACGCGCTGCCCGCCCCGCTGCGCACCGTCCTGGAGAGCGCCTACGGTCACGGCATCGCGGACGTCTTCTTGATCGGCTCCGCCCTGGCACTGCTCGCCTTCCTCGTCGTCCTCTTCATCAAGGAGGTCCCGCTGCGGACCTCGGGCGCGCTGGCCCAGGCCGCGGAGGCGAAGACGGAGGCCACCGCGCCGGAGGCTTCGGCCGCCGCCGAGGCACCCGCCGCCGACGAGAGGATCCCGAGCTGGGCGGCCGTCGCCGAGACGAGCCTCGCGACCGGACCCGAGGGCACACAGCAGCTCGCCGCCGTCGCCACCGCCACACGGGAGAGCGCCCCGCTGCCCGCCTCCGGCGGCATCCCGGTCCGCGGTCACGTCCGCGGCGCCGAGAGCGCCCCCGTCCCGCAGGCCGCGGTCACGCTGATCTCGCTCGCGGGACGGCAGCTGGGCCGGTCGGTCGCGCAGGCCGACGGCTTCTACACGGTGGACGCGCCCGGCACGGGCTCGTACGTCCTGATCGCCTCCGCCGACGGCTTCCAGCCGCAGGCCTCGACGATCATCGTGAACGACGAGCCGGTGGCGTACGACATCCTGCTGAGCGGCACAAGCGGGCTGAGCGGATTCGTCCGGGCCGCCGGGACCGGCACCCCGGTCAAGGACGCCATGGTGATCGTGACCGATGTCCGCGGTGACGTGCTGGCCACCGGGACCACCGGTGAGCAGGGCCAGTTCAGCTTCGCCGAACTGGTTCCGGGTCCGGTGACCATCGCGGTGAACGCGGCCGGCCACCGCCCGCAGGCCCTCACGGTCGAGGTCGGCGGCGCCGGGGTCACCCGGGTCGAGATCGAGCTCAGCGCGGGCGCCCAGCTCCAGGGCGTCGTACGGGCCCCCGGCGGCCCCCTGGGCGACGCCCGGGTCACGCTGGTCGACGCGGCCGGCAACGTGATCGGCACCGCCAGGACCGGCACGGACGGCGCGTACGCCTTCACCGACCTGGACGGTGGCGAGTACACCGTCATCGCGACGGGTTACCCCCCGGTGGCGACGGCTCTCACGGTCACCGGCCGTGGCGTCGACGACCACGACATCACCCTCGCCCACCCCGGCGAGTAGTCGATACCCCGGCCCGTGGGGACGCGCGCACTCTGAGCGGAGGTGCGCCCCCCACGGGCCGGCTTCATTGCGACCAATTTTTAGTGCTTTGCAGGGAGAAAACGGGATGGGACTGACCGCACGGATTCGCACGCGGGACGGATGGGCCGTGTCGCACGCGGTCGTCACGGTGGCCGACATGACCGGGACGCAGGTGCTGCGCGCCGAGGCGGACACCGAAGGAGCCGTGCACGACCAGACCCCCCTCACGCCCGGCGCGTACACCGTGATCGTGACTGCGGTCGGGTACGCGCCCGCCGCCTCCAGCGCGATCGTCACGGCGAGCGGCCGGGCCGAGATCGGCAACGTGACCCTCGCCCGCCAGGGCGGCAACGAACTGCCGCCGCCCGGGCCCTGGACCGTCGACCCGGCGCACTCCTCCGTCGGCGCCGTCGCGCAGCACCTGGGCATCTCCAGCGTGCACGGCCGTTTCACGGACTTCTCCGCGACGATCGAGATCGCCGCGGACGACGTGTCCAAGTCCCGCGTCGAGGCCGTGATCTCCGCGGCCTCGATCGACACCGGCAACGGCATGCGCGACAGCCACCTGAAGTCCCCCGACTTCCTCGACGTCGAGACGTACCCGCAGATCACCTACCGCTCGACCGGCCTGACCCCGGCCGGCTCCGACCGCTGGACCGTCCACGGGGAACTCACCATGCGCGGCATCGCCCGCCCGGTCGACCTGGACCTCGCCTATCTGGGAACGGGCGGGGACCCCTGGGGCGGCACGCGGGCCGCTTTCCGGGCGACGACCGAACTCCACCGCGAGGACTTCGCCATGAACTACAACCAGGTCATCCAGGCAGGCATCTCGGCGATCGGCACCACGCTGAAGGTGGAACTGGACATCCAGGCGGTACAGGGAGTGCCCCTCCCGCAGGCGTGAGGTGCGCGCGCCGTCCCGGCGGGCGGCCTAGGCTGACCAACATGGCACCGAACATCGCTACGAACACCGCCGTGTCCCTGGACGAACTGCTCGACTTCGTACGCCCCCGCCACCGCGCCATCCTGCTGACCCGGAGGGCGGACGGCAGCCCCCAGGGCTCCCCCTTGACCTGCGGGGTCGACGACGCCGGGCGGATCGTCGTCTCGACCTACCCCGAACGGGCGAAGACCCGTAACGCCAAGCGGGACGAGCGGGTCAGCCTGATCGTGCTGAGCGACGAGTGGAACGGCCCCTGGGTCCAGATCGACGGCACGGCCGAGGTCGTCGACTCCCCCGAATCCGTCGAGCCGCTCGTCGAGTACTACCGGAACATCGCGGGCGAACACCCGGACTGGGACGAGTACCGGGAGGCCATGCGCAAGCAGGGCAAGTCGATCATCCGGGTCACGCCGGTGAAGTGGGGCCCGGTCGCGACAGGCGGCTTCCCGGCCCGACTGACACCCCAGGAGTAACCCAGGAACAGCCGAGGAGGAGCGGGACAGGCCCTACCCTCGGGCGACCATCGTCTCGATCCCCGCGATCAGTGTTTCCAGCGCGAACGTGAAGTCCCGCTCCCGCATCTCCTCGACCGTGTCACCGCCGCGGGCCTCCATGAGGTCCGCGGCGTTCTCGAAGTTGGCGGAGAACTGCGGCTGTTCGCCGATCGTGCTCATGGCCTGACGGAAGTACTCGTCCTGGGTCATCCCCGCCGAGGCGCAGCGCTGTACGAAGTGCCCCTCGATGGTGCCGAACCCGTACACGAACTGGAAGACCGCCGAGAGCGCGCCCATCTGGCCGTGGCGGGGCAGGCCGGTGTTGCGGATCACCTGCTGGACGCAGAGCGAGAAGGCCATGGAGTGCGGGCCGATGTTCAGGAAGGTCCCGATCAGCGGGGACACCCAGGGGTGGCGGACCAGCAGCGCGCGGTAGCCGGTGGCGAGGGAGCGGAGCTGGTCGCGCCAGTCCTCTCCCGACTCCGCGTCGGGCAGCTCCAGTTCACCGAAGACCGCGTCGAGGGCGAGTTCGAGCAGGTCGTCCTTGGTGTCGACGTACCAGTACACGGACATCGCGGTGACGTTCAGCTCGGCGGCCAGCCGGCGCATGGAGAACTTCGCCATTCCCTCGGCATCCAGCAGCCGTACGGTGACCTCGGTGATCCGGTCCCGGTCGAGCCCCGACGGCTGCCCGCCCCCACGCGCCGCAGCGCCCCGGGGAGCCTTGCCCTCCAGCCAGACACTGGTCCGCGCCGGACGCTCGGCACGGTCGGCTGCCCTCACCATGGCGCACCTTCCTCGGAACTCGGAACTCGAAACTCTGATGCTAAGCGGGCGCTACGTCGACACCGCCACCGCGGAGTCTGCCCTCTCCGCACGTCGTAGCAACGCGGCGGCCAGCAGTCCACCGAGAAGGACGGCCACCGCGCCCACCAGTTGGCTGGTCTCCAGGCCCGACGAGAACGCGTCGGTGATCCGCCCGCGCTCCTCCTTCGAACCCGCCGAGGCCAGCGCCGCCGGGAGCGAGGCCGCCGCCACCGGAATCAGCGCCGCGAACCGGGAGTTGAGGATCGCCCCGAGCACCGCCACGCCGAGACCGTTGCCGAACTCGGCGAGCGTGCCGTTGATGCCCGCGCCCACGCCCGCCTTCTCCGGCGGAATCGCGCTCATGATGGCGTGTGCCATGGCCGGGTTGGCCACGGCGGCGCCCGCGCCGATCAGCAACAGCCCGAGCAGTGTGCCGCCGTAACCGTGCGCGGCGAGCAGGGCGATCGACACCAGCCCGGCCGACATCAGCGTCATGCCGAGCGCGATCGACACCGGAGTGCCGAGTCTCGCCGTCCACTTCGCCGAGAGACCGGAGAAGTTCAGCGCCACGACCGCGAGCGCGAGCGGCGCCGTACGCAGTCCTGCTTCCAGGGGGCCGTAGCCCAGGACGAATTGGAGGTGCTGGGTGAGCAGGAAGAGGGCCCCGCCCATGCCGAAGGTGATGAGGACGGCTCCGGCGACGGCTCCGGTGAAGCGCCGGTCGCGGAAGAAGTGCAGGTCGAGCATGGGGTACGGGATCCGGCTCTCCCAGTACGCGAAGGCGGCCAGCACCAGCACGGCGACCGCGTCCGTGGCCAGGACCCGGGCCGACGTCCAGCCGTGTTCGGGGCCGGAGATGATCGCGTACACGAGTGCGGTCATACCGATCGTGGAAAGCAGCGCTCCCAGGAGGTCGGGGCGGTCCCCGCGCGGACTCTTCGATTCAGGTACGAGGGCCACCACCGCGGCGAGGCCCAGGGCCACCACCGGCAGGTTGATCAGGAAGATCGCGCCCCACCAGAAGTGGTTCAGTATGAAACCACCGAGGAGCGGTCCGGCCGCGAAGCCGAGGGCGTTGACGGCACTCCAGATGCCGATGGCCTTCGGGTGCTCCGCGGGGGTGAAGACCTGCATGGCGACGGCGAGCGTGGTGGTCAGCAGGAGCGCGCCGCCGACGCCCATCCCGGCCCGTGCGGCGATCAACTGGCCTGTGGAGTCGGCGAGTCCGGCCACCACCGAGCCGATCCCGAAGAGGACGAGACCCGCGATCAGCATCTTCTTGCGGCCGTAGCGGTCGGCCGCGCTGCCCGCCGTGAGCAGCAGCCCGGACTGCACCAGCGAATAGGCGTTGATCATCCACTGGATGTCGGAGGTGGCCGCGCCCAGCTCCCGGGTGAGGGAGGGGATCGCGACGTTCAGCACGGTGTTGTCGAGCAGCACGGTCAGTTGGGCGAGGCAGATGACGCCGAGGATCAGCCAGCGTTGGGGGTGGTCTTGCGGCTGGTCCTCAGGGTCCCCTGGGGGGATCGTCGACATGCTGTACACCGTAGAACAGTTCCCATACAGCGTACAACGCGGTTTTCCGGAGGTACGAAAAGGGCGGTGGCCCGGAGCTGGATCGCTCCGGGCCACCGCCCTGCGTACAGGACCTGCCGTCAGCTACTTGGCCGACTGCGTCAGGTCGTAGAAGGTGGCCGAACCGACCGTCACCTTCTTGAAGTTGGCCGTGACCCACGTGCTGATCTGGGAGGACGTGGAGGTGGTGGAGGAGGAGTTGCCGCCGCCCATGCTGCCGCCCGAGATGAAGTAGTGGATCTTGCCGTCCGTCACGTACTTCTTGAACTGGGCCAGTGTCGGGGACGGGTCGGTGCCGTTGAAGCCGCCGATCGCCATCACCGGCTTGCCGGTGGCGAGCTGGTAGCTCGCGGAGTTCTGGGAACCGATGGCCGCTGCCGCCCAGGTGTAGTCGTCCGCGTTCGTCTCCAGCAGCTTCTTGGCCGCGGAGCTGACGGTCGCGCCGTTGAGCAGACCGCCCACGCCGCCACCGCCCATGCCGCCCTCGCCCATCGCGCCACCGCCGGGCATGCCGCCCTGCTGGTTCTGGCCCTGGGTGGTGCCGTTGCCCTGCTGGTTCTGACCGGGGAAGCCGCCGGTGCCGCCCGTGCCGCCCGTCGGGGGCTGGCCCATGCCGCCGCCCTGCTGGGTGGTGCCGTTGCCGCCCTGCTGGTTCTGGCCCTGGGTGGTGCCGCCACCGGGGAAGCCGCCCCGCATGCCACCGCCACCACCGCCACCGGGACCACCCCGGCCGCCCATCATGCTGGCGCCCGCAGGACCGGCCGTGACGATCGAACCGGTGTGCCCGGTGTTCACCGTGGACAGCGTGTACGCCGTCGGGCCCGCGACCGAGGCCACGAAGCTCAGTCCGACCGCCGCGAGGGCCAGTTGACGGCCCAGCCTGGCCGCGAAGATCAGGCCGAGCGCGCCGACCAGACCGCCGATGAGGACCAGCCACTTCAGCCAGGGGAGGTAGGTGGGGGTGCGGTTGAGGAGGACGTATCCCCAGGCGGCGGTCGCGGTGACCGCGCCGGCGAGGGTGAGCGAGGCCCAGACCTTGCTCCGCTCCTCCCACAGCACCGTCGCGCCCATGCCGACGACGGCCGCGATGTAGGGGGCCAGGGCCACCGTGTAGTACTGGTGGAAGATGCCGGCCATGTAGCTGAAGATGATCGCCGTCATCAGCAGCGCGCCGCCCCAGGCGAGGAACGAGCTGCGCGTCAGGTCGGTCCGCCTGGCCTTGCGGGTGAGCACGATCCCCGCGACGAACAGGATCAGCGCGGCGGGCAGCAGCCATGCGATCTGGCTGCCGATCTCCGAGTTGAACATCCGGTTCCAGCCGGTCTCGCCCCACTGGCCGGTGCCACCGCCGCCGCCACCGCCGCCCACACTGCCGGTCTCGTCGCCGTTGATACGGCCGAGGCCGTTGTAGCCGAAGGTCAGCTCAAGGAAGGAGTTGTTCTGCGAGCCGCCGATGTACGGGCGGGAGGACGCGGGCCACAGCTCCACGATCGCCACCCACCAGCCGCCGGCGACGACCATCGCCACCGCCGAAAGACCCAGCTGGGCGAACCGCTTCCTGAGCTGCACCGGCGCGCAGACCGCGTACACGACCGCGAGCGGCGGCAGGATCAGGAAGGCCTGCAGGGTCTTCGCGAGGAACGCGAAGCCGACCGCGACACCCGCCCAGACC
The DNA here is from genome assembly GCF_044763085.1 of Streptomyces sp. NPDC096311. Classification (NCBI taxonomy): domain Bacteria; kingdom Bacillati; phylum Actinomycetota; class Actinomycetes; order Kitasatosporales; family Streptomycetaceae; genus Streptomyces; species Streptomyces sp. NPDC096311. Next base: position 192,784 of record NZ_JBIWFN010000022.1, on the reverse strand, counting down.
AGCCACTTCGTCCGGCCGTCCTCCAGAGCGCGGACCACGCAGTAGACCGTGACGGTCATCAGCAGCGCGAGCATCGCGTCCGGGTTGTTGAACCGGAACATCAGCGCGGCGACGGGAGTGAGCGCGAGCACCGCACCCGCGATCAGACCGGCCGCGGGGTTGAAGCGACGGCGCAGGGCCCCGTACAGGACGCCGACCGTGGCGACGCCCATCAGCACCTCGGGGACGAGGATCGCCCACGAGTTGAGACCGAAGATCCGTACCGACAGGGCCATCGGCCACAGGGAGGCCGGGGGCTTGTCGACGGTGATGGCGTTGGCCGAGTCGAGCGAGCCGAAGAAGAGGGCCTTCCAGCTCTGGCTGCCGGCCTGGACGGCAGCGGAGTAGAAGGAGTTGGCGTACCCGGAGGCGCTCAGGTTGTAGAGGTAGAGCAGGCCGGTGGCGACGAGCAGGGCGAGGAAGGCGGGGCGCACCCAGCGCGGGTCCTCGGGCCGGCCGCGCCAGACGCGGTGGAAGAACGGCTGCTTGGGCTCACCGGACCGGGGGGCCGCGGTCGGCGGCGCCACGGGCTCCTGCAGAGCCGTCGAGCTCGGCGGTCCCCAGGAGAGCTCGGCGCCCCCGGAGGGGCTCGCGCCCCCCTGATGGCTCGTATCGGACTGAGTCGTCATCGTGCGTCCCTCGTGTCCCTCGGGTCGTGATCGTGCGGGCGCACCGCTTGCAGCTGCATGGTTGCGTCCCCCCAGGTGCGGTCCGCGGCTTCACCGGCGCGGAACTCGTTGGTCTGGTTGTGGTCGTACTTGCTGTACGGAGCTTGGGGCGCCGTCGCGTTCGGGCGCTGGGGCAGCGGCGTGTGCGGGTGCTGCTGGTGCGGGAGCTGGTGCTGCTGGTGCGCTGCCGTCGTCGTGCCGTAGGTGGGCGAGGACGGATTGTGCGAGGCCGGGTTGTGCGAGGCGACGACGGTCGAGGCCGCCGTCTCGTCACGCCGGTCCGGGAAGACCCAGGCGCGGAAGAGCAGGAACCGCAGCACGGTCGCCGCGAGGTTGGCGGCGATGAGCACCGCGAGTTCGGTGGAGTGCGCCGGGCTGCTCGTCGCCGCGTTCAGGGCGGCGAGCGAGCCGCTGGTGAGGGCGAGGCCGATACCGAAGACGACCAGGCCCTGCGCCTGGTGCCGGACCGCGCTGCCGCGACCGCGGACGCCGAAGGTCAGACGGCGGTTGGCCGCGGTGTTGGCGACGGCCGACACGAGCAGGGCGAGCGCGTTGGCGATCTGCGAGCCCGAGAACGAGCGGAAGCCGCTGTACAGGAGCAGGTAGAAGAGGGTGGACAGGGCGCCCACCACGCAGAAGCCGACGAGCTGGCGGGCCAGGCCCTTGGGTACGTCGGTCAGGTCGCGGTCGCGCGGATCGTCCCCGAAGGGGCGCGCGAGCCGGTCGAGCGGGAGCGAACCGGTGGCGAGAGCGCGCCCCACGCGCCACACGCCCTTCAGGTCGTCGGTCGCGGTCTTCACGATGTGCACGGTCGAGTTCGGGTCGTCGACCCAGTCGACCGGCACCTCGTGGATGCGCAGTCCGGCGCGCTCGGCGAGCACCAGCATCTCGGTGTCGAAGAACCAGCCGGTGTCCTCGATCAGCGGCAGCAGTACCTGGGCGACATCGCGGCGGATCGCCTTGAAGCCGCACTGCGCGTCCGAGAAGCGGGCCTGCAGCGAGCCGCGCAGGATCAGGTTGTAGGTGCGGCTGATGAACTCCCGCTTGGCACCGCGCACCACACGCGAGCTGCGGGCGAGCCGGGAGCCGATCGCGAGGTCCGAGTGACCCGAGATCAGCGGGGCCACCAGCGGGAGGAGGGCGTTGAGGTCGGTGGACAGGTCCACGTCCATATAGGCGAGGATCGGAGCGTCCGAGGCCGACCACACGGTGCGCAGCGCGCGCCCGCGGCCCTTCTGCTCAAGCCGGAAGGACCTGACTTCCGGTATCTCCGACTCCAGCCGTGCGGCCACCTGAGGGGTGGTGTCCGTCGAGGCGTTGTCCGCGACCGTGATGCGGAACGCGTACGGGAAGGTGCGCCTGAGATGCTCGTGCAGTCTCACCACACACGGCTGGAGATCCTTCTCCTCGTTGTAAACGGGGATCACTACGTCCAGGACAGGCGTACCGGCGGACCCGGCCGGGAGGTGCTCCCGCGCCGGCAGGTTGCCGGGAGAAGAGTCGGTTCGCATAGGAACGACTCTGGTCAAACGCCCTGTTGCACCCATGTGGTGGCGCTGTGCTGTGCCTGTGAGAACAGTTGCGCCTTTGTTTCCACGAACGGATCGACGGCGATCGCGGGCAAATGAAGGGTGAACACCGTCCGTCCGGGCATGCTGTCCACGGTGACGGCACCGCCGTGCGCGGCCGCGACGGCCTGCACGATGGCCAGTCCCAGGCCCGTCGAGCCGGAGGACCGGGACCGCGAGGAATCACCGCGTGCGAAGCGTTCGAAGACGCGCGGCAGCAGGTCGGGCGGGATGCCGGGCCCGTCGTCCTGGACATCGACGCACAGCCACGGTCCGTGCCGGTGCACGCGGGCGGTGACGGTCGTACCGGGTGGGGTGTGCGTTCTGGCGTTCGCGAAGAGATTGACCATGACCTGTTGCAGCCGTGCGGCGTCCGCGAGGACCAGCGCGGGCTCCTCGGGCAGTTCGAGCCGCCAGTTGTGGTCGCGTCCGGCCGCCCGGGCGTCGCTCACGGCGTCGATGACGAGGGGTACGAGGTCGGTCTGGTCGTACTGGAGCGGGCGTCCGGCGTCCAGCCGCGCGAGCAGCAGCAGGTCCTCGACGAGCAGGGTCATGCGCCCGGCCTCGGACTCGATCCGGCCGAGGGCGTGCCGGGTGTCGGGCCCGGTCTCCTCGCGACCGCGTCTGGTCAGCTCGGCATAACCGCGGATCGACGCCAGCGGTGTACGCAGCTCATGACTCGCGTCCGCGACGAACTGCCGTACGCGCATCTCGCTCTGCTGGCGTGCGTGCAGGGCGCTGTGGATGTGGTCGAGCATGCGGTTGAGCGCGGCGCCGACCTGGCCGACCTCGGTGTGCGGGTCGGCCTCGGACTCCGGCACCCGCTCGTAGAGAGTGACCTCGCCGGTGTGCAGGGGAAGTTCGGAGACACGGGTGGCGGTGGAGGCGACCTTGCGCAGGGGGCGCAGGGCGAGCTCGACGAGGACGCTGCCCGCGATACCGGCGGCGATGAGACCGGCGGCGGTGACGCTGACTTCCACCCAGATGAGGGTGTTGATGGTGTTGGTGACGTCCGTGGTCGGGATGGCCACGTAGTAGTCACCCTTGGGGCCGCTCATGTACATGACGCGGTACTCGCCGAGTCCGGGCAGTTCCACGGTGTGCTTGCCGGTCTTCGCGACGGAACCCAGCGCCGCCTTCTGCGCTGCCGTGAGGTTCTTGGCGGTCATGCTCGCAAAGCCACCGCCGCTGGTGGTGTTCTCCTTCTTGATGACCGCCTTGGTGACCACGCCGTTCTTCACCACCGCGGCGACGGTGTTCTCCGCGTTCGGTCCTCGGGTGAGGAAGGTGAAGGGGTCGTTCGTGGTGTCGTCGAGGTTCCCGCCCGGAGGCGTGTCGGTCGGGTTCCCGTTCCCGCCGCCGGGTTTCACCGGTCCTCCGCCGGCCGCCCGCATGGCGGTCTCCGCCACCTGGCCGTCCAGCTGGTCGTACAGATGCGAGCGCAGCGCGAACGTCGTCACCGTACCGATCACCGCACACACCACCGCGATCAGCGTCACCGCGGAGACGACGAGCCGCGTCCGCAGCGTGCGCGGCTGTCGTCCTCGCCCCTGCTTACGCGGCCGTCGTCGCCCGCTCATGACGCCGCGGGCTTGATCAGGTAACCGGCCCCACGCCTGGTGTGGATCATCGGCTCACGTCCGGCGTCGATCTTGCGGCGCAGGTACGAGATGTAGAGCTCGACGACGTTGGCCTGGCCACCGAAGTCGTACGACCACACGCGGTCGAGTATCTGTGCCTTGCTGAGTACACGCCGGGGATTACGCATGAGGAACCGCAGGAGTTCGAACTCGGTCGCGGTGAGGTGGATGTTCTCCCCGGCACGCGAAACCTCGTGGCTGTCCTCGTCGAGGGTGAGGTCGCCGACGACGAGCACGGAGTCGGAACGCCGGTCGGCGGCACCGGAACGGCGGATCAGTCCGCGCAGCCGGGCCACGACCTCCTCGAGGCTGAAGGGCTTGGTGACGTAGTCGTCGCCGCCGGCCGTCAGCCCCGCGATACGGTCCTCGACGGCGTCCTTGGCCGTGAGGAAGAGGACGGGCACGTCGGGCAGGTCGCGGCGCAGGCGCCCCAGAACCGCGAGGCCGTCCATGTCCGGCAGCATCATGTCGAGGACAACGGCGTCGGGCCGGAACTCGCGCGCGGTCTGCACCGCACCCTGTCCGTCACCCGCGCTGCGGATCTGCCAGCCTTCGTAGCGAAGGGCCATGGAGAGCAACTCGGTGATCGACAGCTCGTCGTCCACTACCAGCACTCGGACGGGGCTCCCGTCCGGCCTCAGCAGTTCGGTGCGCCCCTGGGGCGAGGTCGTGGTCATAGCGGACACCTTGTCGGGGTCCTCTGAGAGCACGCTTTCGGGAACCTGTGATTTTCCTGAGAAACACACAGGTGCCTCTCAGGGAACTCCTGGGAAGATCACGAAGTCCCCGAAGGGCGTTCCAGGGCGCCCCGTTCAGGGACTGATCGCGAAGAGACGAGCGCCGTTCTCGTAGCAGACGGCCCTCAGCCAGTCGTCCCCCAGCCCGAGCCGTTCGAGGGCGTGCAGCTGGTGGACGTACGGATAGGGGATGTTCGGGAAGTCGGTCCCCAGCAGGACCCGGTCACCCAGGGTGGCGAGCCGGGTCCCGGCCTCCCGCGGAAACGGCGCGAACCGCTCGCTGAAGTCCGTGAACGCCATCGTCGTGTCCAGCCGCACCTCCCGGTAGCGCTCCGCGAGGGCAAGGAAGTCCTCGTACTCGGGCATCCCCATGTGCGCCACGATCAGCCGCAGTCGGGGATGCCGGGCGAGGACACGGGCGACCGGCTCGGGCCCGGTGTGCTTACCGGGCGCGGGACCGGACCCGCAGTGGATCACGACAGGGACCCCGGCCTCGGCGAGCAGCCCCCAGGTGGAGTCGAGGAGTCGATCACTCGGGTCGTACGCCCCCACCTGGACGTGCGCCTTGAAGACGCGAGCCCCTTGTTCCAGGGCCTCCCGCACATACCCCTCGACGCCCGGCTCGGGGAACAGGGTCGCGGTGTGCAGACAGTCGGGCGTCCGGCGGGCGAAGTCGACGGCCCAGGAGTTCAGCCACTGCGCCATGCCGGCCTTGTGGGGGTAGAGCATCGCGGTGAAGGCCCGTACCCCGAACTCCCGGATCACCGCGAGCCGTTCGCTCTCCTCGGCGCGGTAGGTGATGGGCCACTCGACGCCGCCGGTCAGCGGCCCGAGCGCGTCGAAGTAGTCCCACACCTTGTGCAGGACGCGCTCGGGCATGAAGTGCGTGTGGACATCGACGAGCCCCGGAAGCCCTAGCCGCTCCCAGAACCGCCGTACGTCTTCCCCGCCGGACTCGTCAGACCCGCCAGACCCATCAGTCCGGCCAGACCCATCAGTCCGGCCAGACCCATCAGTCCCGCCGGACCTGTCGGTCCCGCCGGACCCGTCCGTCGCCCGCATGCTCGCTCCTGCCACTCCGCCCTACCTCCTCCGTACCCTGCTCGGTCCCGATGCTCTGCTCAGTCCCCTGGAGTCCGCTCGAACCCATGGCTCCGTTCGACCTTGGCGATGTGCAGCGTGTAGCGCTCGTACCACTCGGCGCGGCCACGCTGCTGCGCCGCACGGTGCTCGGCGTGCCCGCTCCACGCCCTGATCGCGTCCGCGTCCCGGAAGTACCCGACGGTGATCGACAGGCCGCCCGGCGTGTGCGCCTGGTCCATGCCGAGGTAGCCCGGAATGTCCTTCACCAGCTCCTCCATGCGCTCGGCGGTCTCTCCGTACCCTCCGTCTTTTTCGGTCTTGACGGAGGTGAACACGGCGGCGTAGTAGGGGGGTTCATGGGCTGCGACAGGTGTAACGGAGTGATCGCTCATGTGATCCACTGTCGGGTCGCGTGTCCCCATTCGTCCAGGTCCTTTCCGAACGGGATCCAAGAGGGATCCATCTCTTGACTCGCGGAGAACGGCATCCGCTCGGGCACTCCGACACGGACACTCCCACGCGCGCACTCCGACCCGGGCATTCAGAAGAGCCCGTCCTGCCTCACGCTCCCGTTCTCCCACTCCCTGACGGGAACCGTCAGTTGCTCCCCCTTGACCGCGGTCAGCTCCCACCCGGTCATGAGCCGCGTATCGACCACGACGACCCCGCGCCCGGTCGCCAGATGCAGATCGGGCCCGGCCGCGGCGACCAGCTCCCCGCTCACCGCACCGCCCGCGACCAGCTCGCTCACGGCACCGACGGCGGGCGGGAGCCCTTCGAGCCCGAACACCCCGGTGTGATCGACGGCCTGGAAGGGCGCCCGCTCCAGGGACTCGGGCCACCCTTCGAGCTCCATGACCCGCGCGTGCAGCTCCCGGATCTCCTCGAGCCGCTCGGCCGCCCCCGGCAGCGCGGCCCGCACCGCCCGCTTCTCGGCGTACGGGATCCGGTCCGGCACCCGCAGCGCCGCCCGCAGCAGCTCCTCGGTCCGCCGCGCCGCCATCAACGGCCCCTGCCCCAGCCAGCTGAAGACGACAGCCCCCTGCTCCAGCAGCCGGGCCGACCCGCGCGCGGCCCCGGTGATCCCGACCTTGACCATGCCGGGCCCGAACCAGGCGAGGTACACGCGGTAGGGCCGCGGGTCGTCGGCCATCGTGTCGGCGGCCACGGAGTGCGCACGGTCCAGCCGCGCGCACTCCTCACAACGGGCCCCCGCACTCCGCGCCGACACCACCGCCCGCACCGGACACGCGTTCCCCCGCGCTCCCACACAGGTCCGTACGCCCCCGTCCACCACTCCAAAGGCCACCCGCTTCCCCCGGGACAGCGCGCTGTCGCGCCCGCCGCCCCACATCAGCACGGGGCCGTCCGGCGACCACCGCAGACCCGAACATCTCCACGTCTGTGCCATCACTCACGAGCGTAGGCGTTGCCACCGACAACGGGGCCGGCGATCACGCCGCCTCCCGGGCAGGCCCTAGGTGGCGGACTCGGTCACCGGTTCACCACTCACCGGCTTACCGCCGACAGCCACGTCCGACCTGCCGGCGGGCCGCGCACGCCCCGCCAGTCGGCACCCCACACACCCGGGGTGCCCCTGCCGCGCGCCGAGGTCCCTGACCCGCAGTCCCCACTCCGAAGTCGGCCGTCGCCCGGGCGGCTTGCCCCACCCGGCGAGATGGAGCACCCAGGTGACCAGCACGCTCGCGGCCACGACCGCCGTCCCGCCCCACTCGCCGAGGGCGTTGTCGGCGCAGACCCCCAGCCCGATGCCCGCCACCCCCACGGTGGCGATCCCGAATCCGATCCAGCCCGCGAGGGTGTGCCCCTCGTCATGCTTGCTCACGTATTGCCTCCCTCTGTCCGAACAGCGGAGTTTCGTGATGTGAGGGATTAGAATCCCTCATACAGTAAGAAATCTACCCCAGAAACATCTCACGCACTAAGGGAAATGCCCATGCAGCAGGGCACGCCGCGCCCGCCCGCGACTCCGGCCCAGGCGCTGAGCGCCATGGACCACCTCATCGCGACGGGCATGATCGGCCAGCAGGAGATGGCCCAGCGGCTGAACCTGAACGTCACCGACCTCACGTGCTTCGGCTTCGTCCTGGAGGCGGGCGACACGCTGCTCACGGCCGGCGACCTCGCGGAGCGGGCCCATGTCACGACGGGTGCCGTCACGGGGATCCTCAACCGCCTCGAACGAGCCGACTACGTCACCCGCCGCCCCGACCCCGACGACCGCCGCCGCGTCCGCGTGGCCGCGAACCCGGACGCGATCGCCCGCGTCAAGGCCCTCTACGAGCCGCACTACGCCCGCGTCACCGAACTCTTCTCCGACTACTCGCCCGCCGAAATCGCGGTCCTGTACGAGTGGTTCACCCGTACGGGAAGGCTGATGGGCGAATACCTGGAGGAGCTGCGGAAGGGCGAATGAGCCGGCGCGCCTTCACCTAACGTGGGGAGGGCCCGAAGCCGCACGTATGGGATGCGACTTCGGGCCCTTCTCCTTAGTACGGCGTCCTCTCCTTAGTACGGCGTCCTCCGGTGCCCCCGGCATCCCCCGGCGTCCTCCTAAGGCAGCACGTACACCGGCGCCCCGTCCGCCGCGCACCCGCTCTGCTTCATACATCCGCGCTTCAGCAGCATCCGCACACTGTCGTGCACGCGCTCCACCGTCAGCCCGGTTCGCCCGGCGATGTCCTCCAGCCGGTACTGCGCCTTCCCCCGCACGAGGGCGGGCGCGAGATACGCCGCCACGGCGTGCACATCCGCGGTGACGACAAGATTCCTCGCCTGCCACCCCGCCAGCAGTTCCTGCGGAGTCATCACCGGCGACTTCCCGCCCCCGCCGCTCGCCCCCATCCGCCCCGCGATCCGGTCCAACGACTCGGCCACGCGCCCCAGGGCCGCCGCCACCGCGTCCTGACTCCGGGCCATCGCCTCCTGGCTGCGAGCGATCACCTCCTGACCCCGGAAGATCATTTCCTGACTGCGCGCCATCGCGCCCTGGCTCCGGGCCATGGCGCTCCGGTCGCCGTTCGACTCCCGCAACAGCTGATTCCTTTCAGCCATCAACTGCTCCCGTTGAGCCGCCAGCCGATTACCCTCGGCCATCAGGGCATTGCGCTCGGCCAGCATTTCGTTCCGCGCCGCCGCCCGCGCCGCGAACTCCTCGTCCGCCCGAATGTTCCGCTCCTCGAGCCGCACAATGGCATCGGCGACCTCCTGGGGCACGACATAGGCGACGCCACCGCCAGAAGCGGGCTGTACGGGGGCCTGCTCGAGTGCGTAGCAGCCGTCGCGCTGGATGGTCACGACGACCTCGGCCACCCAGGCCTTGAAGGGCTCGCACTCGGGTTTGGTGCACCCGTTGACCAGCCTGATGAGCCCCTGCAGATTCACCATCTTCATCGACTTCTTGAGCCCGTGACCTGCAATCTTGCTCAATGCGTCTACTCCATAGACGCTTCGCGCAAGATCCTCGAGGCTCTGTTGGCAATCTTCCGCAACATGCCAGAGAAGGGCTTGGCGGGTGTTGCTGTAGCCGAGATCCTTGGCCACGTCCGCCGCCGGGAACCAGTGCTCCCCCTCAGCCGGCGTCAGCCGCCGCACCCGCGCCCCCGTCGCCGCGAACACGAAGTCATTGACGTCGATCGCGTCCTGCTCGTACATCGAGCATCACCTCCACGCCGGAAAATAGGCGAGGAAGCATGCAACTCCCGTATAAATCAATGACGTTCACTCGATAGGCGACAGCAGGATCGATTCCCCGCAAGCACCCTCACACGGGAAGCCCGGCGCAACGGCGTGCGGGCCGGGGATTGTGCTCGAATCAACGGCGTCGGTCAAGTCCCGACTTCTCGCGTCACGTGATTCAGGGGCATGACCCGATTCAAAGGGCCGGGCCTAATGGACATATGCGATGCACGGCCGGAAACCCGTAAGTCGCAGACCATTCATCAACCTATTGCCCCCCTCTCCCCAATTCCACGGGATGTGAATTTCCATGACTCGCCGTTCCTCTTTCCAGCGACTTGTGCTGCTCGCCGCCTCGACCACCGTGATCGCCGGAGGCGTGGTGCTGCCCAGCACCGCGATGGCCGCCACGGCGGCGCCGCATACGGCCACCGTCACCACGGTCACCTCCGATCACGACGCTCATCGTCAGCGCGGCGGCCCCGCCTCCGCCAAGCACTGGGTGGAGACCACCGACGCCGTGAGCGGCATCAAGTTCCGACTCCCCGGAAAGCCCACGGTCATACGGTTCACCCAGGCCGTGGACGGAATGAACGGTCGCCTTTACAAGGTGAGGACCGATAACGGAGTCATCGTCTTCGCGGTCTTCGACCTGCCCTGCGCCAAGGGGGAGCTCGACGACGCTCTTCAGGGCTTGGTGGACGGCTACAACGCGGGCGTCGCCCAGTCCCCCAAGCACAAACTCTCCAGCACCGGCGTCCACAAGATCAAGGTCCACGGCCAGCCGGGCCTCGACGCGCGTCTCTCCGCCCCTGACGGCGCTGCGGGCTCCGCCCGCCTGATCGCCGGCGACGCCCACTTCGTCCAGATCATCTCTCTCAGCCCGAAGGGGAAGGAGAAGCCCATGCAGGAGACGTACCAGCAACTCCTCGCGAGCGTCCACAACCCGCACACCCACGCCCCCCGTGCCGACTGACCCCCACAAGACCGAGCGCTCCGACCACGACCGAACCCACAGCCCCGTACTCCCCGAAACGCCAGAGGCCCCGGATCCTTCCGGGGCCTCTGGACCGCCTGTGCGCCGTCTGCACACCTGGCCCCGTTGCCGCAGACCCCTTCCGAGATCCTCATGGTACGAGGAGGGAATGCGACGCCCGCGTCCATGAAATACACGGCCATCAGCTTCCCGGGTTCTGAGCCCGTGGCCACCGCGCGTGTACGACACGCCCGGCGACTGTCTTCAAGTGGTTTGCGCTAGGGGTTGCATTGGGTGGCGCCTGCACCGGTGGAGGGGCGGACGCAGCAATCGATGCCGGGCCCGCCGTCGTTGGTGTTCGTGCCGGGTCCGCCGTCGAGGGCGTCGTTGCCGTTCTGGCCGAGGAGGGTGTCGTTTCCGGCGGCGCCGTGGAGGACGTCGCTGCCGTTGCCGCCCTCGATGCGGTCGTTGCCGTCGCCCCCGGTAAGGGCGTCGCTGCCGTCACCGCCACACAGCAGGTCGTCGCCGCCGAGCCCGTTGATGGTGTCGCCGCCGCCGAGCCCGAAGATCGCGTCTCGCGCCTGGGTGCCGACCAGGACGTTGAGGAGGTCGTTGCCGGTGATGACGTTGAAGCCTTGGGCCCGCAGGCCGTCGGGGCTGGTGGCGCAGGTAGGGGCGGCGGGGGACTGCATGGTGAGTGTGAACTGCCGTGAGGCCGCAGGCACGTTCGGGTTGGGGTCGGTGGCCGTGACGGTGAACGTGAACGTGCGATGTCCATGCTTGATCAGCAGCAGGCCTGCACCTCCGTATCCGGCGGCGCACAAGCGCACCGTACACAACAAAATGACAAATAATATGATTTGCCGTTTATCTTTCATAACCGGACACTCCGGGCCGACATGGCTGCCCGCGGCTCAGCACCGGGTCGTCAACCGTCGGGGCTCCAAGGCCTCGCGCCCGCGTGCTCGCCACCGGGAAGGGCGACCCGACGCAGGAAGCCGACACCTGCGCACTCGGCATGCCGTACGCGCTCCTGCCGGCGGCCCGGGACCGCTCCTTCGAGGCGCTGTGCAGCCGGTGTCCCGGTAGCCGTCCGATCGGCTCCCAGGACTATCCGATGAGGGTCTTCTTCGGACGGACCACGCAGAACTCGTTCCCCTCCGGGTCCGCCAGCACGGTCCACGATTCGTCGCCGCTCTGTCCGACGTCCACTCGACAAGCGCCGAGAGCGAGGATTCGCTCGATCTCGGCTTCCCGGTCCTCCGCCGTGGAGGTCAGATCGAGGTGCAGGCGGTTCTTGACGACCTTGCGGTCGGTCACCGGCATGAAGCAGATTCCCACCGGAGCCGTCTCGTCCGGCCCGATCACGACCTCCCGCTCCCGTTCGGACAGGATCCGCCAGCGCAGCACCTCGGCCCAGAACCGGGCCAGGGCGGGCAGGTCGTGGGCGTCGATGACGATGTGATGCAGCGAGACAGGCATGCCGAACAGTGTTCCCCCTGAGCTCATGGACAGACCTCTGGGCTCATGGACGGAACAGAAGCGGTTGCCGTCAAACACTGTCGTCAAACACTGCCGTCAAGGCAAAAGCCAGAGGCCCTGTGGATCACTCCACAGGGCCTCTGGTCTGGTGTGCACTCGGCAGGATTCGAACCTGCAACCTTCTGATCCGTAGTCAGATGCTCTATCCGTTAAGCTACGAGTGCTTGTTTTCTTGTTTCCTGCTTCGTCCCGCTTCCCGGGCTTTCGGCCCGCTCGCGGCGACAGGAAGAACATTACATGACTGCCGCCGCCATGTGAAATCCGTTTGCCGCACCCCTTGTGAGCTGGGCAAACGCGCTCCAGAGGTACTCAACGCCGAAGCCCCGGTCCAGGTGGACCGGGGCTTCGGATCTTGCCGCGGAGGCGGAGGGATTTGAACCCTCGATGGGCTTTAAGGCCCAAACCGCATTAGCAGTGCGGCGCCATAGACCGGACTAGGCGACGCCTCCCGACACAACCGCCCACGCGAGCGCGAGTGGTGCGTGCAGATGATGACACAGCCGGGTGGGGTGTCACCAATCGGCTCCTACGGTACTAGGCAGTCGGGTCACAGAGCAAAGTCCCGAGGAGCCGGTGAGCCGGAGCGCCGGAGCGCCGAGCCTCTGAGAGGCGCGCGGGGGCAGGCGTCGGCCGCGCGCAACCGCTCGGGGCCCCTCGCGTTAGTCAGGTCATGTTGCGTCGTCTCGTCCTCACCGCCGCCGCGTCCGTCGCGGCACTGTCCGCCGTACCCGCCCTGCCTGCCGCCGCCCAGGTCGGAGCCGCCCGCGCGGAACCGGTCTCCCTGAGCCTGATGCCTCCGCCGGCCCGCGGCGAGGATTCCGGGGACCGGCTGACCGTGACCGTCCAGCACACGGAAGGCGGCGACGGGACGTACGAGCTGCGATGTCATCCCGATGGCGGCAGTCACCCCGACGTGGGCAAGGCGTGCGCGACGCTGGACCAGCGGACCACGTGGGGCAAGGACCCCTTCGCCCCCGTGGCGCCCGGCACGATGTGCACGATGATGTACGGCGGTCCGGCCACCGCCCATGTGACCGGGACCTGGGCCGGGCGGCCCGTCGACGCGCGGTTCGACCGGGCGGACGGCTGCCAGATCGCGCGCTGGGACGCCCTCGTCCCCCTGCTCCCCGGCTCCGCCCACAGCCGCGGCACGGCTCGGTCATGGTGACGCCACGGTTCGGCGAGGTAGGGAGGGAAGGGATGAAATGCGCGGTCACAGGTTCTTCCGTTCTTCTGCGTGCGACCTCCCTCTCATCCGGCGCCGCGAGCGCAACCTCTGCCCGTAGACTCCCTCGCGTGACACGCTGCGGGCAGGTTGGCAAGATGGCCCTCGCGGTCGGCAAGGTGCGGTAACAGGGAGGAAGCGTCTCGTGAGCAGCAGGCCATCCCGAGGCGCTGCTCGCCTCGCAGCCATACTGGACGCGCTGCCCGATGCGTTGGTGCTGGTCAACGCCAATGGCACGGTCGTCAACGCCAACACCATCGCCCTGGAGGCCTTCGAGGCCCCGGGTACGGCTCTGGTGGGCCGGGGGCTGCTCGATCTGCTGCCGCAGTTCGACTCGCGGCTGATCCCCGGGTCCATGCGGCGGCCCGAGACGATCGACCAGCGCGGGCGGACCAAGCCGACCAGGATGATCGCGCGGCGGACCGACGGCAGCGAGTTCCCGGTCGAGGTCACCAGCGCGAACCTGGAGAACGGCCAGCAGGCCTACGACAGTTACGGTCCCACCCCTGACGAGCTGCTCATGCTCGTCGTACGCGATCTGTCGGGCACCGTCGACACCGAGGCCGAACTCGCGCGTTCGCAACGACAGACCGAGATGATCCTGCGCGCGGCGGCCGAGGGTGTCGTGGGCACGGACACGGAGGGGCGGGTCGTCCTCGTCAATCCGGCGGCCGCTCAGATACTGGGATATCGGGCCAGTGATCTCGGCGGGCAGGACCTGCACGCCCTCATCCTTCACTCGCGCGCGGACGGTGAGCCCTTCGCGTACGAGGAGTCCCCGCTCGCCGACACCCTGCGCTCCGGGCGCAAGCACCGGGTGCGCGGGCAGGTCCTGTGGTCCAAGTCCGGGAACAAGGTGCCGGTCGACCTGACGACCGCTCCGGTGCGCGACGGGGACCAGCTCGTCGGCGCCGTGATGACCTTCACCGACCGACGGCCGTACGACAGCCTCGTCGAGGAGAAGGACGCCGAGGCCACCCAGCACGCGGAGGAGATCGAGCGGATCGGCGAGGAGCACGCGGCGGAGCTGGCGGCACTGCGCGAGCGGCACGCCGCCGAGCTCGCCGAGGTGAGCGAGCGCCACGAGGAGGAACTCGCCGCGGGTGACGAGCGGTACGCGGCGCTCGGCGAGCGCGAGAAGGACCGCTACGAGGCGCTGACCGGCCGGCACGATCAGCTCCTCTCCGTGCTCGGCCAGTCCCTGCGCGGGCCCCTCGACCAGCTGCGCGGTGAGCTCTCCAAGCTCGCCGCCGACGACGCCGGCCAGCTGTGGCCCGAGGCCAACCAGGTACTCCACCACCTCGCGGCGGGCTACTCGCGGATCACGACCCTCGTCGACAACGTGCTCGGCTATCAGCGGCTGGACGCGGGGGCCGAGCAGATCGTCCGTACGAACGTGATGCTGGACGCGGTCGTCGCGGCCGGTGTCGACGGGGCCGTCGAACTGATCGGGCCCGGGCGTGTGCAGTTCGCCGTGCACGCGCCGCCCATCGAGGCCGAGGTCGACCCGCAGCGGCTCGCGCAGGCGCTGGCGCATCTCATCGCGGACGTGGCCGGAGTCGACGCGACCGGCAACGCGCCGGTGTCCGCGGGCGGCTACATGGACAACACCGTCGTCGTGGCGGCGGCGCAGCGCGGCGAGGTCGTACGGATCGAGGTGCGCGGGCCGTACAGCGGGGGAGACCCGGTGCACGAGCCGATCGTGCGCGGGATCGTGCGCGCGCACGGCGGCGTGCTGCAGACGCACGAGGTGCCGGGCATGAGCGGCAGCGCTTTCGTCCTGGAGGTGCCGATCGGCGACGGGGCCGGAGCGATGGCCCCCGCGGCTCCGGTGTCGACCGGTGCCGAGATCGCCCTCCCCGAGCAGGCCTCGCACCAGAACGGCGGCAACCAGGGCGGTGGCAGGCGGCGGGCCCGGAGGTCCTCCGTGGACGCCTTCCTGGAGAGCGAGGTCGCCCCCGCGGAGCCGGTCACGACCGAGGGCGGTGCGGCCGCTCCCACCGGGCGGCGCAGGCGCCGTACGGCCGCGGAGCAGGAGGCCGCCGAGGTGTCCGTGCCCGCGCAGGCCCAGGGCCCCGGTGACGGCGATGGCGTCGCGACCGGGCGCCGTCGTGGGCGGCCGAGCACGGTCGAGGGAGCGGACGGCGACGCGGCCGAGGGTGTGTCGGAGGGCGCGGTCGTCATGGCGGCCGAGCACGGGGCGGGAACCGCGGCCGTGGGTACGGGTCTGGGCGGGACGGTGCCTCCGCAGGGGGTTCCCGTGGCTTCTCCGCAAGGGGTGCCCGTGCCGTCCGGGCGGCGGGCACGGCGTGACGGCGAACAGCACGCGCTGCCGCCCGCGTTGCCCGCGGCTCCCAGCGCCCCGAGCGCTCCGGGTGCCCCGGAGGCCGTTCCCGCCGAAGGTGCCGGCGCGCAGCCGACCGGGCGACGTCGGCGGGCGCTGGCCGCGGCGGCCGAGCGGGCCGCCGCGCAGGAAGGGGGCGCCCGGACCGTGTTCGCGCTTCCGCCCGCGGAGGCGGACCGCTCGCCCGAGTACATCCAGGCCGAACAGGCCCAGCAGGCGCAGCGGGCCCAGCAGCAGCTCCTGGAGCAGGCGGGCGACGCGGTCGGCGCCGTAGCCGGTCGTGGCCAGGGGGACGAGGGCCGGCACGACGGGATGCCGCACGACCCGGCCGACGATCACACTCCGCCCCAGCCGCACCCGGTTCCCGCGCCGTCGGGAGTGCGGACCCGCCAGGCACCGGCCCCGGCTCGGCCCGACGTGGCGGCGGTTCCGGCCCAGGGCGTCCCCGTACCGGCCACCCCGGCGCCCGGAGCCCCGGCACAGGCCGTCCCCGCGCAGGCCCCGGCCCCTTGGCCCGCCCCGAACGCCGACGACACCTCCGGCGCCGGCATCCCCGTGCCGCCCGGCGGCCCCGCCCCGGCGGCGGCCGCCGCCCGTCAGGCCCAGCCGCAACCGCAGGCGCAGACTCCTGCCCCCGGCACCCCCCTGCCGCCGGAGCAGCCCGCGCAGTCGGTGCCCCGGCCGGGGGCTCAGCCGCGGGTCGCCCAGCCGCTGCCCGCCGAGGCCGCCGCGCCGGTCGACCCCAACTCGACGCAGGGGCGTGCGTTCAGCGTGCGGACGCTCGGGCAGGGTGTGCCGTTCAGCCGTCAGTCGGCGCCGAACAAGCCGGGGGCCGTACCGGCCCAGGCGCAGGCGCAGCAGACCGCCACGCCTCCTCCGCATCAGACCAACGGCTCCGGCCGCCGCCGCAAGCTCGGCACTCCCCCCGAGCCCGCCGCCGAGCGCCCCGAAGCGACGGCGCGCCCTCACCCGCAGGCCGGGCAGACCGCCACGGCTCCCGGGCCGAGGCTGCCCGGAGCGACCGAGGGCGCCGGTCGGTCGTACGCCATAGGAGCCCCGGACAAGAACGCCGACGAGGGTCCTGAGCCGCTGGACGGTCCCGGTGGCGCGGTCGAGGTCGCCGACCAGCCGCAGCCGCGACCCGTCGACGACGAGCTGCCCCCGGAGCCGCTGGACAACCCGCGCCGCCTCCTCGTGTGGCCCGCACCGGACGTGACGACCCAGCAGGCGCTGAGCGACCGTGGCTACCGGCCCGTCATCGTGAACTCGCGCGAGGAGGTGGACGCGCAGATCGCCGCGTTCCCTGCCGCGCTGTTCGTGGACCCGCTGACCGGTCCGATCACACGCACCGCGCTGCAGTCGCTGCGTCAGGCCGCCGTCGCCGCCGAGGTCCCGGTACTGGTGACGGCCGGACTGGGGCAGGCGACGCGGGAGGCGGCGTACGGCGCCGATCCCGCCGTACTCCTGAAGGCGCTCGCGCCGCGGGACTCCGAGCAGCACCCGCCGCGTGTGCTGCTCATCGAGGAGCACGCGGAGATCGCGCTGGCGTTGACCTCGACGCTGGAGCGGCGCGGAATGCAGGTGGCGCGGGCGTCCACGGACGCGGACGCGGTCACGCTGGCCTCTCAGATGCGGCCGAACCTGGTCGTGATGGATCTGATGCAGGTACGGCGTCGGCGCGCCGGGATCGTGGACTGGCTGCGAGCGAACGGGCAGTTGAACCGCACACCGCTCGTCGTCTACACCGCGGCTGTCGACCAGGCCGAACTGCCGCGCCTCGCCGCGGGTGAGACGGTCCTGTTCCTCGCCGAGCGCTCGACGAGCGTCGAGGTGCAGGACCGGATCGTGGATCTGTTGGCGCGCATCGGAACGAACTGACCCGCTGCACTGCGGGCCTGCTGACCTGCTGGCCTCGAACTGGGTTCCCACATACGACGGTTGGGGTGCTGTTTCACGTGAAACAGCACCCCAACCGTCATTCTGCCGCCGAGGACCTCAGAGCTGGGTGACGTCCAGCGTGCCCTCCGCGTACTGCCTGCGCAGCACCTTCTTGTCGAACTTGCCGACGCTCGTCTTCGGGACCGCCTCGATGATCGTCCAGCGCTCGGGAAGCTGCCACCTGGCGATCTTGCCCTCCTCGGCGAGGAAGGTGCGCAGCGACGCGAAGTCGGCGGTGGCGCCCTCCCTCAGGACGACCGTGGCGAGGGGGCGCTCGCCCCACTTGTCGTCGGGGACGGCGACGACGGCGGCCTCGGCGACGGCTGGGTGCGACATCAGCGCGTTCTCCAGGTCGACGGAGGAGATCCACTCGCCGCCCGACTTGATGACGTCCTTGGCGCGGTCGGTGAGGGTCAGGAAGCCATCGTGGCTGATCGTGCCGACGTCACCGGTCTTGAGCCAGCCGTCCGCACTGAACTTGTCGGCGGGGCGCACCGGTTCGGTGCCCTGGCCGCCGTAGTACGCGCCCGCGATCCAGGGGCCGCGCACCTCCAGCTCGCCCGCGGACTCGCCGTCCCAGGGGAGGCGTTCGCCGCTGGGGCCGGAGAGCCGGGCCTCCACGCCGGTCGGGAAGCGGCCCTGGGTGAGGCGGTACGCGAACTCCTCGTCCGTGCCGACGACGCTGGCCGGCGGCCGGGCGATCGTGCCCAGCGGGGAGGTCTCCGTCATGCCCCAGGCGTGGCAGACGCGCATGCCCAGCTTGTCGAAGGCCTCCATGAGGGAGGGCGGGCAGGCCGAGCCGCCGATGGTGACCTGGGTGAGCGAGGAGACGTCCCGGGGCTTGGCGTGCAGTTCGCCGAGCAGGCCCTGCCAGATGGTGGGGACGGCCGCGGCGTGCGTCGGCCGCTCGGACTCGATCATCTCGGCGAGCGGCGCGGGCTGGAGGAAACGGTCCGGCATGAGGAGGTTGACGCCGGTCATGAACGTGGCGTGCGGCAGGCCCCAGGCGTTGACGTGGAACTGGGGGACCACCACGAGCGAGGTGTCCTGGTCGGTGAGCCCCATCGACTGGGCCATGTTGACCTGCATGGAGTGCAGGTAGATCGAACGGTGGGAGTAGATGACGCCCTTGGGGTCGCCGGTGGTGCCGGAGGTGTAACACATGGCCGCGGCGGCACGCTCGTCCAGCTCCGGCCAGTCGTACGTGGTCGGCTTGCCCGCGATCAACTCGTCGTACTCGTGCACCTGGACGCTCGCGCCCTCGAGCAGCGAACGGTCACCGGGGCCCGAGACGACCACGTGCTCGACCGTCGGCAGATGGGGGAGCAGCGGCGCGAGCAGCGGGAGCAGCGAGCCGTTGGCGATGATCACGCGGTCGGCCGCGTGGTTGACGATGAAGACGAGTTGCTCCGCGGGGAGGCGGAGGTTGAGCGTGTGCAGGACCGCGCCCATGGAGGGGATCCCGAAGTACGCCTCGACATGCTCGGCGTTGTTCCACATCAACGTCGCCACACGGTCGTCGTCCTCGACACCGAGCTCCTCGCGCAGCGCGTGCGCGAGTTGGGCGGCCCGGTCGCCGATCTCGGCATAGGAACGGCGCTGCGGCTCTCCCTCACCCGTCCAGGTGATCACCTGCGAGGTGCCATGGATGGCCGACCCGTGGGTCAGGATCCTCGAGATCAGCAGCGGTACGTCCTGCATCGTGCTCAGCACGGCGTCCTCCCGGGGCGACATTGCCTACGAGGCGGTAAGGGATGCGCTGATTCTGCGCACATACCACGTGGTATGTCACTAGCTCCGGACGATCGATCAGGTCACAGGGGTCGTTCGGCTCGGACGGGAACTTTTCCGCAGGGGCCGTTCGGCCCACATCTGCCGAAGGTCAGCGCACGGGTTCCAGCTCCGGGTCCTCGCGCAGCTTGCCCAACGCCCGTGACACCGCCGACTTGACCGTGCCGACGGAGACACCGAGCACCTCCGCGGTCTGTGCCTCGCTCAGGTCCTCGTAGTACCGCAGGACGACCATGGCCCGCTGCCGTGCCGGGAGCTTCATGATCGCGCGCCACATCGCGTCGTGCAGCGCCTGCTGCTCGGCCGGGTCCCCGGCCGGGACGTCCTCCGGCTCCGGGAGCTCGTCGCACACGAACTCGTCGACCTTGCGCTTGCGCCACTGCGAGGTCCGGGTGTTCAGCAGCGCACGCCGTACATAGCCGTCGAGCGCGCGGTGGTCCTCGATCCGCTCCCACGCGACGTAGGTCTTGGTCAGCGCGGTCTGCAGCAGGTCCTCGGCGTCGCTCGGGTTCGCGGTCAGCGAGCGGGCGGTACGCAGCAGCACCGGCTGGCGGGCCTTCATGTACGACGAGAACGACGGGTACGGAAGGGTCCGTGTCCCGCCGTTCGAACCGCTGGTGCAGACGAGTGAGGTCATGGCTCCACGCTAGGAGTGACCCCTACCTTTTCGGATCGGCCGCAGGTCCCGAAGAGGTGTCCCCCTCAGGTTGTAGGAGGGGGGCTGGCCCCACCTCCTGAGGGTGGACGAGCGGCGCCCGCACCCTGAGGGTTCACCCCTGACAGACCCATACGGCCGTAGTACAGCGGCTGCCGCCGTACCACCCGGGATGTCCCCGAGGGGCTCCGTGACGCGGGGCGACAGGGGAGAACGGGGCGAGCGGGGAGAGCGGCGCGAGCCCGACAGCGTGCTCATCCCCCGTCCGCCCCCAGGATCAACCCCGACGTGGGGACCCCGGTGCCCGCAGTGACCAGGGTGCGACCGGCGCCCGGTATCTGGTTCACGGACGTGCCGCGCAGCTGGCGTACGGCCTCCGCCACCCCGTTCATCCCGTGCAGATACGCCTCCCCGAGTTGCCCCCCGTGGGTGTTCAGCGGAAGCCGCTCCTCGGCGACGAAGTCCGCGGCCTCCCCCGGCTTGCAGAACCCGAACTCCTCCAGCTGCATCAGCACGAACGGCGTGAAGTGGTCGTACAGGATGCCCACGTCGATGTCCGTAGGGGTCAGCCCCGAGGTCCGCCACAACTGACGCGCCACGACCCCCATCTCCGGCAGCCCGGTCAGCTCGTCCCGGTAGAAACTCGTCATCTGTTCCTGCGCCCGGCCCGCGCCCTGGGCCGCCGCCGTGATCACCGCGGGCGGATGCGGCAGCTCCCGGGCACGCTCCACGGAGGTGACGACCAACGCCTGGCCGCCGTCCGTCTCCTGGCAGCAGTCCAGCAGCCGCAGCGGCTCCACGATCCATCGCGAGGCCGCGTGTTCGGCGAGGGTGATCGGTCTGCCGTGGAAGTACGCCGCCGGGTTCGTCGCCGCGTACCTACGGTCCACCACGGCGACGTGACCGAAGGCCTCGGGCGTCAGTCCGTAGGTGTGCAGATACCGCTGGGCCGCCATCGCCACCCAGGACGCCGGGGTGAGCAGCCCGAACGGCAGGGCCCAGCCCAGCGCGACACCCTCGGCCGACGGCTCCCGCTGCTGCACCCCCGCTCCGAATCTCCGCCCCGACCGCTCGTTGAACGCCCGGTAGCAGACGACGACCTCGGCCACCCCGGTCGCCACCGCGAGCGCCGCCTGCTGGACGGTCGCGCAGGCCGCACCGCCTCCGTAGTGCACCCGGGAGAAGAAGGACAGCTCGCCGATCCCGGCCGCCTGGGCGACGGTGATCTCCGGGCTGGTGTCCATGGTGAACGTGACCATCCCGTCCACCTCGGCCGGTGTCAGCCCCGCATCGTCGAGCGCCGCCCGCACCGCCTCCGCGGCGAGCGTCAGCTCGCTGCGCCCGGAGTCCTTGGAGAACTCGGTGGCCCCGATGCCGACGATCGCCGCCCGGCCGCCGAGCCGGTCCCTCGTGCGTACGCTCACGAGGCACCGCCGGGCGGCAGGGTGACCGTCACGGTCCCGGTCACATGTCTGCCGATGCCGTTCGCCCCGACGACGCGCACGGTCACGGTGTCGCCCTCGACCTCTTCGACCCTGCCGGTCACCACCATCGTGTCGCCGGGGTAGTTGGGCGCTCCCAGCCGTATGGCGACCTTGCGGAGGACGGCGTCCGGTCCGAAGTGGTCCGTGATGTACCGCCCGACGAGGCCGTTGGTGGTCAGGATGTTCATGAAGACGTCGGGGGAGCCCCTGTGCCGTGCCAGCTCGGCGTCGTGGTGCACGTCCTGGTAGTCCCGGGACGCGATCGCCCCGGCCACGATCAGCGTGCGCGTGATCTCGATCTCCAGCGGCGGCAGCTCGTCGCCGGCCCGCACCCGCTCGCCCTCCCCGGCCCGCACGCACTCGCCCTCTCCGACCCACACGCGCTCGTCCTCTCCGCCCCGCACGCGCTCCCCTTCCCCGACCCTCATGTCTCCTCCTCCCCGCTCGCGATCAGCTCCCCCAGTTCCTGGAGGACTTCGCTCCCGCATCCCAGGTACGCGTCCAGCTGCCGCCCCCACAGGAAGTGCCGGTGCACCGGGTGCTCCAGGTCGGCGCCCGTGCCTCCGTGCAGATGCTGGCCCGCGTGAACGACCCGCTGACCCGCCTCGGACGCCCACCAGGCCGCGGTCAGCGCGTGTGTCGCGTACGCGAGCCCCTCGTCGCGCCGCCACGCCGCCTCGTACGCCGTCACCCGTATCGCCTCGGTGTCCATGTACGCGTCCGCGGCCCGGAGTTGGACACCCTGCTTGGCGGCGAGCGGACGTCCGAACTGCTCGCGTGTGTTGGTGTGCTCCACGGCTCGTGCCAGCGACCCGGCGCACACCCCGGCCTGCAGCCCGGCGAAGGCCGTCCGGGCGGTGGCGAGCACGTCGTCGCAGGCGTCCGCCCCGCCCACCGGCTCACCCGGCGTCCCGTCGAGCGTCAGCCGCCCCGCCGCCCAGGGCGCCGTCAGCTCGACCGGCGCGCACCGCGCGTCGGCGGTCCGCACGAGCCACAACCGGCGCCGGTCGTCCGCTACGAGCACATGGGTGGCGTCCCGCAGCCACGGCACCACGGGGACGACTCCGCTCAAGCGCCCCGCCGCGTCCGCCCGAACGCCTCCCGGCTCGAAGACCGCCCCGCACACCACCGCCGTCCCGTCGCCGATCCCCGGCAGCAGCCGCTCCCGCTGCTCCGGTGAGCCGTGGGCGGACACCGCCAGCAGCCCGTACACACAGCTCGCCGCGAACGGCACCTGGGCCGTGGTCCGCCCCTGTTCCTCCAGAAGCAGCACCAGGCCGAGGAGCCCCGTGTCCGCGACGGCCGCCACCAGCCCGGCCGCGCACAGCGCCTTCCATGTCTCGGCGTCGCTACCGGTGCCGGCCGCGGCGAGCCGCTCCGGGGTGGAGAGGTCGCCGAAGATCCGCGCGGCCAGGTCGCGGGCGGCCGCCTGCTCCTCGGTGGGCGTGAAGTCCATGTCAGCGTCCCCCCTCCGCACCGGCGCGGAAGACCGGCAGCACCAGCTCCTCGTCGTAGCGCTCGAACCGGAGCCGCACGGGCATCCCGATCCGCACCTTGTCGTACGGCACCCCGATGACGTTGCTGACGATCCGGACGCCCTCGGCGAGCTCGATCAGGCCCACGGCGTAGGGAGGGTCGAAGGCGGGGAACGGCGGGTGGTGCATGACGACGTGCGAGAAGACCGTCCCGTCTCCGCTCGCCTCGACCGTGTCCCACTGCGGGGAGCCGCACGCGCCGCACCCAGGCAGCCAGGGAAACCGCAGCGTCCCACAGCCGCCGCACCGCTGGATCAGCAGCTCGTGCCGGCCGACGCCCTCCCAGAACCCGGCGTTGTCCCGGTTGACGACCGGTCGCGGCCGGGCCGCCTTGGACTTGGTGCGCGCCGGGGCGTACTTGAGGATCCGGAACCGGTGCGTTCCCGCCGGCTCCCCGTTCGCCCGTACGTCCATCCGTGTCGTGACGAAGTGCCCGGTGCCCAGCTTGGTGGTCTTGCGCTCGGAGACCGACTCGATCACCGCGTCGTAGGTGATCACGTCGCCGGGCCGCAGCGGGCGCAGATACTCCTGCTCGCAGTCGGTGGCGACCACGGAGGTGCAGCCGGCCTCGTCGAGCAGGCCGAGCAGCTCGTCGTACGCGTCCGCGCGGCCTTCGTGCCCGGACAGACCGCCCATCGTCCACGCCTGGAGCATGGTGGGCGGCGCCACGGCGTCTGGACCCATGTACGCCGCGTTGGTGTCGCCCATCGCCTCGCACCAGTGCCGGATCATCGGTTCGTTGACCGGGTCCTTGCCCACGCCCGCGACGGCGGCCGCACGCCCTTCGTACGCCTTGAGCCGCGCCTCGTACGTCGTGAGCCGCGCCGCCGGCTCGGCCACCTCGTCGCTCACCGCCGCCCCCTCGTCATCCCGAGCCGCATGGTCGCCACGATCTCCCGCTGCACCTCGCTCACTCCGCCCCCGAACGTGTTGATCTGCGCCGCTCTGTTCATCCGCTCCAGCTCGCCGTCCCCGAACACACCCGGCGAACCGGAGCGCACCAGCGCCTGCGCACCCACGACTTCCTGACACATTCGGTACGAAGCGACCGCCGATTCCGTTCCCGCGACCTTCACGCCGCTCGCGTCGCCCGGGGCCAGTCGGCCGGCCCCGACATCCCCCACCAAACGCCAGTTGAGCAGGCGTGATGCCGCCAGCCGCGCATGCACCTCGGCCAGCCGAAAACGCACCCAGGGCTCGTCAACCCGACGCCGCCCCGTCACCGGATCGGGGGTGCGCGCCGCTCGCAGCGCGGCCGCGTAGAAGTCCTCGGCCTGCATGCCGATCGCGGCGAGGGCGACCCGCTCGTGGTTGAGCTGGTCGGTGATGAGCTCCCAGCCGCCGTTCTCCTCGCCGACGAGGTTCGAGGAGGGGACGCGGATGCCGTCGTAGTACGTGGCCGTGGTGGTCAGCCCGCCCACCGTCTCGATCGGTGTCCACGAGAAGCCCGGCGCGTCCGTGGGCACGAGGACGATCGAGATGCCCCGGTGCTTGGGCGCGTCGGGGTCGGTGCGGCAGGCGAGCCAGATCCAGTCGGCGTGCTGGGCGTTGGAGGTGAAGATCTTCTGCCCGTCGATCAGCCAGGACTCGCCCTCCCGCACGGCGCGGGTGCGCAGCGAGGCCAGGTCCGTGCCCGCCGAGGGCTCCGAGTACCCGATCGCGAAGACGAGGTCGCCCCTGAGGACGCGCGGCAGGAAGTACTCCTTCTGCGCCTCGCTCCCGTACTTCATGAGGGTCGGTCCAACGGTGTTCAGCGTGACCATCGACACCGGCGCTCCGGCCCGGTACGCCTCGTCGAAGAACACGAACTGCTCGTCGGCTCCGCGCCCTTGGCCCCCGTACGCGACGGGCCAGCCGATCCCGAGCAGTCCGTCGGCACCGATGCGGCGCAGCAGCGCGCGCTGCCTGCCGGGGTCGTCGGCGGGCGGGGGACCGTCGGGCATCAGGTCCCGGAAGTACGTACGCAGTTCGGCGCGCAGCCGTTGCTGGCGCTCGGTGGGGGCGAGGTGCACGGCGGCGGCCCTCCCGGACCTCGTACGAACAAGGTTTTCTGACTGTCCGTCAGATCTCGGGAGCTGTCAAGGTCACGACGTGACCGCCGGGAAGGTCACGACGGGACCATCGAGGACGACAGCCGGCGGCGCAGCTCCTCGGACACACGGAAACGTCTGCGCGAC
Source organism: Streptomyces sp. NPDC096311 (assembly GCF_044763085.1). Taxonomy (NCBI): domain Bacteria; kingdom Bacillati; phylum Actinomycetota; class Actinomycetes; order Kitasatosporales; family Streptomycetaceae; genus Streptomyces; species Streptomyces sp. NPDC096311. The sequence continues at coordinate 167,683 of NZ_JBIWFN010000022.1, read as the reverse complement.
GACACCGAAGTGCCGTCGCGCAGACGCGTTACCACCCCACAAGAGCACCCCACACGGTGCTTCCGGGCCGACGAGCCCGTCGAGAGCGGGCGAATCGGCCCCGGCTCACCAGAGGTTGGTGAAGTTGACGACGGCGTTCGACTGGTCGATGGCCGTGAACGCGGAGCCGTTGACCTGAGCCGTGTTGCTCTGGTTCGAGGCCCCGGAGCCGACCGCCTGCTGCTGCGTGGTCGAGGAGTTGCCGCTGTTGTTGTGTCCGACCCCGCTGCCGCTGACGGTCGCCACGCCCGCGTTCGATCCGTTGTCCGCGAAAGCGCCGTTGTCCGCCGTGGCCACACCCGCGAAGAGGGCGGCGGCGAGGGGCAGAGCCGAGACGGCGGCGAGAACACGGGCGGTACGGATGCTTGCCATGTGAATTCCTCCAAGAACCGGATGTACGGACCGGCGCGAACCGGGAATTACTGCTCGTTCCAAGGCGGTTGGCCGACCGCCCCGGCGCTGATCACGACGTCGCGACTCCAGAGTTGCCCACCGAATCCCCGGCGAACCACCCCGGAAGCCGTGATTCGCCCTCAAGCGTGAGTACATGTCGATAAACCCTCTTCATGACAAGAAACCCCAGCTCAGACCGGATCGGACAGCTCGATCCCGGGCGCCCCAAGGGGGGAACCGTTCCGCCACTTTTTGGCCAATCACTCCTAAATCCCCTTCCCGGCATCCCCGGGTCCAGCAAGCCCTTCCCTTTTTCGAACACTCGTACGAACATGGATGCATGGCCACCATCGACCGGCAGGCCACGACCCTGGCCCTGGCCCACGCCCTGTCCGCCGCCGAACGCGGCCTCGCGGTGATCCCGCTGTCCCGCACGAAGCTCCCGGCCCTGCGCTCCCCCCACCGCGACGACCCCGATCCCGACCCGACGTCCCCTCCCTGCCACGGCGAATGCGGCCGCTTCGGACACGGCGTGTACGACGCCTCAATCGACCCCCGCCGCATCCGCGCGCTCTTCGCCGCCGCCCCCTGGGCGACCGGCTACGGCATCGCCTGCGGCCTCGACCCGCACCGCCTCATCGGCATCGACCTCGACACCAAATCCGGTACGGACTCTTCGGCCGCCCTGCGCGAACTGGCCCTGCGCCACCTGTTCACGATCCCGGAGACGGTGGTCGTGCTGACCCCGAGCGGCGGCCGCCACCTCTGGCTGACCGGACCGCCCGACGTGGTCGTCCCCAACTCGGCGAGCCGACTGGCCCCGGGCATCGACATCCGCGGCGCCGGCGGCTACCTCGTCGGCCCCGGCTCCCGCACCGAGCACGGCGTGTACGGAACGGCCCCGGGCACCGCCCAGTTGGCGCCCGCGCCCTGTCCGCGTGAACTCCTGCGCCTGCTCACGCCCCCGCCCCGCACACACCACCGCGCGCCCCCTGCGACCGGCCAACACGGCCAGGGGCTGGTCCAGTTCGTGCTCGCCGCCCACGAGGGCCAGCGCAACACCCGCCTCTTCTGGGCCGCCTGCCGCGCCTACGAGAACGGCATCGGCCCGGAACTGACCACCGCACTCGTCGAGGCCGCCGTCCGCACCGGCCTCACCGAACGCGAGGCCCGCTCGACGATCGCCTCGGCGTCCCGGATGACGTTCCCGCGCCCCGGGCCACCGGAAAACGGAACGACACCACGAACCGCCCGTCCCTAGGCTGCGCGCCATGGCACTGACCCGCATGACCCTCACCTCGGGCAGAACCGTCGAGATATCCGACCTGCGTCTCACCTCGACCTACGGCGGAATGCTCGAGGGCTACCCCTTCAAGCGCTGGAACGACGGCATCATCGACCGCCTGGCCCGACGTACCGCGACGGCATTCCCCAACACCCCGACACACCTCGTCACACCCCACCGAGACCATCCGGACGTGCCCGCCGGCGGCTTCGGCCCGGTCGAACTGCTCCCCGCCGTGACCTGCGTCGGCCTCTTCCTCTCCAGTGCGGTCGATCCCGCCGTCGACGCCGTCCTCCATCGCTCGGCCCTCGCGGTCGCGTGGTTCCAGGCCACCCCCGACATCCCGTCCGGCCACACCGCCGATCCGGCCCTGCGCGCCATCCCCTGGGAGGAAGCCGCCCAGGACTTCGAACTGTGAGCCGTCGCGGAGAACCCCTGAGAGCGCGTGTGTCCAGCCTGGCGGGCTAGCAGGTCAGAGGCTGGGTCACAGGCGCAACGAGCTGGCCTCATCCGGTTGCTCGGGAGGGTCTGACGGGAGCTGACGGCCAGGGACGGTTGCTGGGGTTGCAGCATCTGGTTGCTGTACGGTCTCGACAGCTTTGCGGGCACCGGCGAGGTTGTTGCGGCTGGTCAGGGTGTCGGGGTGGGTGTCGCCCAGCACCTGCTCCCGGTGGTCAAGGGTGGCCTCGTACAGCGCGATGGCACGATCCAAATCCCCTACATCCTCGTAGGCAATGGCGAGGTTGTTGCGGCTGGTCAACGTGCGAGGGTGGGTGTCGCCGAGTACCTGCTCGCGCTGAGTGAGGGTGGACTCGAAGAGCGGGATGGCCCGCTCCAGGTCCCCCGCCGCCCGGTACGCGCCAGCGAGGTTGTTGCGGCTGATCAGGGTGTCGGGGTGGGTGTCGCCCAGCACCTGCTCGCGCTGACTGA
>NZ_JBIWFN010000022.1:0-164939 GCF_044763085.1 Streptomyces sp. NPDC096311 | reverse complement strand
CGCCGCCCGGTACGCGCCAGCGAGGTTGTTGCGGCTGATCAGGGTGTCGGGGTGGGTGTCGCCCAGCACCTGCTCGCGCTGACTGAGGGTCGACTCGTAGAGCGGGATGGCCCGCTCCAGAGCCCCCGCCGCCTTGTACGCGTGGGCGAGGTTGTTGCGGCTGAGGAGGGTGTCGGGGTGGGTGTCGCCCAGCACCAGCTTGGACTGGGTGAGGGTGGACTCGTAGAGCGGGATGGCCCGCTCCAGGTCCCCCGCCGCCCGGTACGCGCCAGCGAGGTTGTTGCGGCTGATGAGGGTGTCGGGGTGGGTGTCGCCGAGTACCTGCTCGCGCTGACTGAGGGTGGACTCGAAGAGCCGGATGGCCCGCTCCAGATCCCCCGCCGCCCGGTACGCGCCAGCGAGGTTGCCACGGCTGGTCAACGTGCGAGGGTGGGTGTCGCCGAGTACCTGCTCGCGTTGACTGAGGGTGGACTCGAAGAGCGGGATGGCACGTTCCAGGTCCCCCGCGGCCCGGTACGCGCTGGCGAGGTTGTTGCGGGTGATGAGGGTGTCGGGGTGGGAGTCGCCCAGCACCTCCTCGCACTGGGCGAGGGTGGACTCGAAGAGCCGGATGGCCCGCTCCAGATCCCCCGCCGCCCGGTACGCGCCAGCAAGGTTGATACGGCTGGCCAAGGTAAGCGGATTGGTGTGGCCGAGCATCTGCTCGCGCTGGCTGAGGGTGGACTCGTACAGTGGGATGGCCCGCTCCAGATCCCCCATCGCCTTGTAGGCAAGTGCGAGGTTGTTGCGACTGGTCAGGGTGGAGGGATGAGTGTCGCCGAGCACCTGCTCGCGTTGGGCGAGGGTGGACTCGAACAGCGAAACAGCCCGCTCCAGATCCCCCGCCGCGTGGTATGCGAGGGCAAGGTTGTTACGGGTATTTAGGGTGAAGCGGTGGGTATCTCCCAACTCCCGCTCGCGTTGGGCGAGGGTGGACTCGAACAGCGGGATGGCCCGCTCCAGATCCCCCGCCTCCGTGTAGGCGCCGGCCAGGTTGTTGCGGCTGATCAGAGTGTCGGGGTGGGAGTCGCCCAGCACCCGCTCCTGCTGTGCGAGGGTGGACTCGAACAGCGGGATGGCCCGCCCCAGATCCCCCGCCTCCCTGTAGGCGCCAGCCAGGCTGGTGCGGCTGATCAGAGTGTCCGGGTGGGAGTCGCCCAGCACCCGCTCCTGCTGTGCGAGGGTGGACTCGAACAGCGAGATGGCCCGCCCCAGATCCCCCGCCTCCCTGTAGGCGCCAGCCAGGCTGGTGCGGCTGATCAGAGTAGAAGGGTGGGTATCACCCAGCGCCTGCTCAGACTGTGCAAGGACAGCTGTGCGCAGGGGGATGGAGTGGGCATCGCGGCCCTGCCGGAACAGGTACTGGGCGGCAGCACGATAGATGCCGGCGGTCTCGGCTGAAGCGGGGCAGCTCAGTGGTGTGGATTCGGCCAGGGCGAAGATATGGGGGAGCAGGCGTTCCCACCGAGTGTTCGCCTCCGTGCCAGTGTCGCTCCCGTCAGGGATGGCCTGCTTCAGAGCCTGTTCGGCATCCTGTCGGCCCAGGGCGACAGCACTGGGATCAGCGGTGGCACGGGTGCGTACCACCATCTGCACCAGGCGGTGCACGGTGATGCCCTGGCGGTCGGCGGTGAAGGCGATCATGTTGTAGGCGTGGAGCACCCCCAGCGCGTCGCCCAGTGCGATTGGATCAGTGGAAAGCGCGGCGAGGAGAGTCCGGGGGATGTCATCGGGGGCCAGCCATACGATTGTGTGTAGGAGTCTGACGGCCAGCGGATCACGGCCTTCGACCGCGGTGAGAGTGTGGAGCCAGATGCGGGCGATCGTGCGTTCCGGGTCGGTGCCGTCTGCCGCCCTGTCGAGGCCCCGTCCCAGCAAGTGCTGGTATACACCCAGAGCGGTACCCGTCTGGTAGAGGTAGGCCCCTACCTGCTCCAGCGCCAATGGCAGATACCCGAGCTCGGCAGCCAGCTCTTTGGCCTGGCGTCGCTGTTCCGGGGTGGGTTGCCCCTGTCCGAGGGCAAGTGTGCACAGCAGGTCCACGGACGTGTCCGGGTCCATCAGGCCCAAGGCCATGGTCGGGGCGATGGTGTGCCAGCCGGTTGCCTTTCGGCTGGTGGCCAGGTGATGGCCGTCCGCCAGGGCGCCGAGGTAGTGGCGCAGATCCGTCGGGTCCTCAACGTTGTCGAAGACCAGCAGCCAGCCCGGATGCCACTGCAGCCAGACGATCGCCCATGCCGCGCGGTCCTCCACGCCCACCGCTGTAGCCCATTGTGGGCATAGCCTCATTGCCAGCCCGGCCAGACTCGTGACGATCTGTTCGGTGGACTCAGCAGTGATCCACCACACCAGCGTGTACTTCGACCGGTACTCATGGGCATAGTGCAGCGCGAGGGAGCTCTTCCCGATCCCGCCCAGCCCGTGGATTGCCCGCGTCCCGGAGCGGGCTTGAGTCACCGCGGCCTCACCGCCCTGGGCCAGCAACCCCCGTAGCCGCTTCAGTTCCTGATCCCGGCCCACGAACACACCGGACGCCGATCCCGGCAGATTCGCTGCCCCCGGCGGCGCGCTCACCTCCCGCGCCCATCGCACCGCCTCCGGCGGCAGCATCACAACCCGGGCGCCATCACCCGTGATCGCTACTTCGATGCTGCCGGCGGCTGCGACCGATCGCGGGCCCGAGGCCTGTGGCCCACCGGCGGCGGCCGGGTAATCACTGCTCACGGCTTGAGCGTGGCATTGTCACCGGTGACCGCATTACCGATCGTCTGGGCCGCGATGGAACGCTCACCCGACGCGGTCACAGTCACCGGCCCGCCGACAGCTGGCAGCAACTCGGCCAGTTCCCGCAGCAACTCGACGTCCTCGCGTACCGCACGCCTGAGCTGTTGCCGCAGTGCTGCAGCTGCGTCCTCGTCGCCGGTTGCCTCGGCCGCGTCCTGCACAGCCGCCTCTAGTTCGGCACGCCCCTGCTCGTCCCGACGACGCCACACCGACTGCAGCATTCGCCGCCCGACGTTTGCCGTCGCGTCGACCGCAGCGTTCTCGGTCCGGGTCAACACTCCTGCGCCATAGGCCCCCAGGGCCGCCGTCAGGTACGGGCCCGCCTGCCCCACAAACTGAACGATCTCCGCACTCATCCCCAACTCCTTGGCCTGCGGCTTTGCTTGTACCGCAATCTCAGCCTAGGGAAACGACAATCCCTACAGACCGGAAACGTCAGAAGCGGCTTGCCCGGTCACGGCTGGCCCGGTCACGGCTGGCCCGAGCGCTGATGAGACATCAGCTTGGGAAGCTGCGATCAATCGCGCTTCGGATGCCCACTGACCTGCGCGAAGGGATTGGGCGCACGCGGGTCGGACTCGATGTCTTTCACCGTGATTCCCCGCTGTTCCCCGCTCGATCTGATGCGCTCGTGGTGCAGCCGGAGTACTTGTCCCGGCCGCACCTTCTGATCCGTAGCTCTACAGAGGTCGGTCAACGGGGGTCATACAGGTCGTCGTTCGGTCCCTCAGAGGGACTGTCGGTCATGGTCGGTTGCTGGGGTTGCTGTACGCCGCTGCTGTACTTCAGTGCTGCACGGAGCTGGGTGGTCTGGCACATGAAGCCGCTTGTGTCCCCATCCGAAATACGTCCCGGGAAGGTGCGTCGGCGACATCATGTGTCCGGAATCAGCTCTTCTAGAATCTTTGCAGATTCACTATGTAGCCCCTGCCGAACATACACGCTGGCATACTCTAGTTTCAGATCCCGCCCATCCTCATACAGATCGGAATCTTCGCGCAAGATTAACCGCGCCTCTTCATAGAGCTTCTGCTGGCATAGCGCCCTTGATGCCGCAACGCGCAATCCCACTTTCGTTGCCACATATTTAATCTCTTTTTGGAGCGCTTCTTTCGCAACACTTACCGCTTCTGCAGGCTTTCCACACATCATGTGAACTCGGCTGCGAGGCTGCACCGGACGCACAGGGCGGTGGAGTCTCAATGGCCGAGTCAAGCCGGAAGGACGCCGTCCATCGACAGGACGGCGTCCCTCCGGGCAGGGGTTTTACAACCCTGGCTTCATCCTTATCAGGTCGATCCACAGGCGCCATCGGCGTTGACCAACCCGCCATGCATCCCGCCCGAGCGGTCGCGGAGGTTCGGCGCTAGTCGGCGGGGTTCGCTGCTGTTGGTGTCAGGCGTTGATGTCGGGGATCGGGGCGACCTTGACAAGCGCGCGGAGAGCATCAAGGTCGGGGCGTGGCAGCGGACGACCCCACTGGGATGCGTACTCCTCATCACCCAACTCGTCGGCCGCGTGATCAAATGCGCTCACCGCAGCCTGTGCGAAGGCCGCAATAGGGTGGTGCCCTTCCCAAAGCAGGGTGCCTGTATCGGCAGGTGCTTCATGGTCATCTGCCAGCACCAGACGGATGTGCGCCTTCGATTCGACCTGGCGGAAGAACCAGCGGAACACTTGTGGCTCGGCTTCGAACTCGGCCTGCGCTACATCAGCGCCGCCCAACAGTGAGGCAAGGGCTTGCAAGAGTTGCTCCGGCCCTCCAGTGATGTCGGAGGCGATCGCCACCGCTTCGCCTTGATCATCACGTACTGTGCAGTACGCCCAGCCCTGATAGCGCAACGTCCACGTGATCGTGAGAGACCCCATCCCACCCCCTAGAGTCGTGCACTCTACGCCGCAGTTCGGTGAAGTCTTAGTGGCTGAGTCAAGAGGCTCCACCGGCTGGCGGTGCTGTCAGACGTCGTGGTCGGCAGCCTCTGCGAGCGCGTCCATGGCGTCGTTGTGGAAGCGGCGTTCGGCGTCGCGGCATGGGGCATTGAAGAAGGCTCGTTGGGCTTCGGCAAGATCGCAGTTCAGCAGGCCTACGGTCACTAATACGGCTTCCACGCCGTGACACCCGTTGTCCCTGAGGAACTGCTGGAGTGTGTCCGTGTCGCCGGATGTCTCCCAGACGGGCCGCGCGGTTTCCCGCATGGCAGCGATGCGCGCTGATCGTTCTGCCTCGAATCCCACCGGACCCACCCTCTTGGTTTGGCCCGCAGGCTATCGCCAGGTAGGCGGGGCGCACTGGCCCTTTTCATGCGGCTTGGGCGACGGGTGGGTGGAAGGTGAAGAGTCTGCCGTCGCGCAAGAGCGCCCATAGGACATCGACACGTCGGCGGGCGAGGGCGATGACGGCCTGGACGTGCTTGCATCCCTCGGCCCGCTTCTTCAAGTAGTAGTCGCGGTTGGGGCCTTCGCGGATGGCGCTGGTCTGCGCGGACAGATAGAAGACGCGGCGGAGGCGTCGGCTGTAGCGCTTGGGGCGGTGCAGGTTGCCGATACGGCGTCCGGAATCACGTGGAACGGGCACCAGGCCGGCGGCGGAAGCGAGGTGGCCTGCGTCGGCGTAGGTGCCCAGGTCACCGGCTGCGACGATGAACTCGGCTCCCAGAATGGGGCCCATGCCCGGCAGGGACTCGATGATGTGGGCCTGGGGGTGGGTGCGGAAGGTCTGCCGGATCTGCTGTTCGATGTGCTTGAGCCGGTCGTCCAGGGCGAGGATCTGCGTCGCGATGTCCGCGACGATGCCGGCGGCGACATCTTGGCCCGGCAGCGTGGCGTGCTGAGTCCTGGCGGCTTGCAGGGCGGTGGCGGCGATCGCGTCGGGAGTGCGGACATTGTGTCCCTTGAGCCAGGCGGCGAGGCGGGCTTGGCCGTGGCGGCGTATCGCGGACGGGGTCTGGTGGCGGGTGAGCAGGATGAGCGCGCCTTTGTGGTCGGCGTAGTCGAAGGCCCGCTCCAGGGCGGGGAAGATCCCGGTGAGCATGTCGCGAAGCCGATTGAGCATGCGGACGCGGTCGGTGATCAGGTCGGTGCGATGAGCGATCAGCAGCGATAGGTCGGCTGCGTTGAGCGCGCACCCGTATGCCCAGTTCGGGCGCGGTTTTGACACCTGCGGGGGCCCTGGCCCACACATGGCCCACGAATACCAAAAGCGGGGCCTGGAGACTGAGATCAACGCGCTATCGCATAGCGTCGCCGCGTGCTGGCACTTTTCGACCTGGACAACACCCTGATCGACCGTAGTGGGGGCCTAGCTCGCTGGGCCCGCGGTTTCGTTCGGTCGCGCGGATTGCCGCAAGAGGCAGAAGCCGTCATCTGCGGTCGGCTCCGCGAGCGGGCATATCCCGCGGACTTTGCGCACCTGCGGGAGGTGCTCGGACTCAGCGATGATCCGGGCGGCCTCTGGCGTGAGTACGTCGATGGCATCGCTTGGTCCGCGCGCTGCTTTCCGAGGGTTCGCGAGAGCCTCGCAGAGCTGCGTAGCGCCGGATGGACTCTCGGCATCGCGACGAATGGCGCCGGGGGACATCCAACGGGCGAAGCTCGCGGCAGTGGGGCTCACGCCGTTCTTCGACGGGATCTGTATATCGGAGGAGATCGGCGCCCGGAAACCGGCGCTCGCGCACTTCGAGGTCGCCGCTTCCCTGTGCGGCACGCGGTTGAGTGCCGGAGGGTGGATGGTCGGCGATACCCCCGAGACCGACATGGGAAGGGCGCGCGCCGCGGGACTGCGCGGTCCGTGCCGATTCCCCCGATCCTCGTGCGGATGCTGCGCGACCACCTCGCGGCCTACGGGACAGCCCCGGACGGCCGTCTCTTCCGTGCGGCGCAGGGCGGCCGGGTCCGATCGACCGAGTACTGCGATCTGTGGGAAGCGGCTCGCGCTGCGGTGCTGTCGGAGGAGGACGCGACAACTCCCCTCGCGCAAGTGCCGTACTCACTCCGTCACGCGGGACTGTCCCTGTGGATCAAATCGGGGGTCGACCCCGTGGAAGTCGCCCGGCGGGCCGGCCACAGCATCGCCGTGCTGTTTCGCTTCTACGCCAAGATCCTTCGGGGCGAGCAGTCCCGTTCCAATCAGCTCATCGCGCAGGAGCTGAACAAGGGCGGGTAAGCGGGCCCACGTTGGCCCACACATGGCCCATACGCCCTGGTCAAACCCGGGACACGGGCGAATCGGGGTGAGACAAGCTGCACGCAGAAGGGGCGCCACCGTTCCCGGGGGCACCCCTTCTGACCTGCAAAGCTTCTGACCTGCGCGGTGGGTGTGGGATTTGAACCCACGGTGACATCGCTGCCACGACGGTTTTCAAGACCGTTCCCTTAGGCCGCTCGGGCAACCCACCTCGGCCCCGCCACCAGGGGCGGAGCGGCTACAGCCTACCGGCCTGCGGCCTCACTTGGAGGCCGTGGTCCACACGGGGTCCACTGGCTCCGTTCCGCCCGAGATCGCCTCTCGGACCAATCGTGGCCCGAGACCCACACGGACATGCGACAGCCTAGTGCGGTGCCTGCTCATCCGAGATCACGGTTCACCGCTGGTTCCCGGTGTCTACGGTCACCCACCTGGTTCTGTTCGCGAGATTCGGCTCTGGTCCACTTCTTGGGCTCTGTCGCTAATTTGAGGGTAGTTGGGCATCGATCCCGTGTGATGGGTGAGGTTCGGCTCGCGGACATTCTGCTGCCAGGTGTCGGGGTTCAAGTTGAGCGAGTGGCGCTCACGGCAACGGAGGTCCGACAAACAGCGGCACACCACCCAGCCCTTCTATGACCGCTTGATGGAGAGCCACCAGCTTGTCACCCTCGGCACGCCCCCTGGGTGATGTAGCGGTAGAGCAGATTGAGTCTGCCGGTGTATCCGAGCCAGCGCGCCGCTCTGTCCCCGTGGGTGAACGGGGTCTCACCCTGAAGGCCGTTTGAGTGACTGGAGCGTCGCCTTCCGTAAGCGGACACGCAACGTGTGGTGCGATGCCCACGTGAAATCCGGGGGTCGGGCTCGAAAGTGACGCCCGCCCTGGATCCGTGAACGATTGAAGGGAAGCGCATGGTGCTCCGCGCGCTGGCCGCGACTGGTGTCGCCACAGCATTGTTCGGCTCGTCGGCCTTCGGTGGCAACCCGCCCCCGCCGCCGGCGCGGATCGTCATCGACAGCGTGACGGTCAATGGTTCCGGATGCCCGGCGGGGACAGCCGCCGTGGCCGTGTCCCCTGACAACACCGCCTTCACCGTCACCTACAGTAACTACATCGCCAAGGTGGGGCCCGGCTCGGCGCCGACCGACCGCCTGAAGAACTGTCAGCTCAACCTGCTCGTGCACGTCCCCCGTCGCTACACCTACGCGATCGTGTCCGCCGACTACCGCGGCTTCGCGTCACTGGCGCCGGGTGCGTCCGGGACCCAACGGGCCAACTACCACTTCCAGGGCAACGCCCACACCACCAACTTCACCCATCACTTCCAGGGCGGGTTCACCGGCAACTGGCAGACGACCGACAGGGTTGACGTCGCCGCCCGGGACTTCGCCCGCTGCGGGGAGGAGCGCAACCTCGCCATCAACACTGAACTGCGGGTCGAGCCCGGCACCTCGAGCCCGAGCGTCACCAGTTTCTTGGCGATGGATTCGACGGACGGCAGCATCAAAACCGTGTACCACCTGGCCTGGAAGCAGTGTCAGTGATCTCCTGGCGCTGCGATCGGCGGGTGCGTCCAGGCCAACGACTCTCGCAATCGGTCGATGGCAAATAGACCGGGCGGCACTCCGACACAGGCGCCCCCTCACCCCTACCAGGGAGAGGGTGGCGCCTTCTCGCTGTCCTGGGCATGGTCCACGCTTCGAAACGACCTAGCTCAACCGGACGGCGTCGCCGTGGACCACACGCCGAACCACTGCTCGGCGCCCCACTCCTCGAACCGTTGCACCTCGGTGAACCCCAGCTTCGCCGCGAGGCGCATCGAGCGGTCGTTGGCGGTCTGGGTGCAGAGCACCACCGGCTCGCCAGGAAGCGCGTCGGCGAACCAGCCGAGTGCCGCTGCGCACGCCTCAGCGGCGTACCCGTATCCCCACGCCCCCGGCAGGAACATATAGCCGAGCTCGGCCTCCCCGGCATCCGGACGGACGTGCCCCGGACGCTCCGCGTCGCGCCGATCGAGCGTGATCGTGCCGATCATCGCTCCGTCGAGATCGATCACGAAAACGCCACGGCGCCGCCCGGGTACCTCAGGCACCGAGCGGTCGAGCTCATCACGCGGTCGAGGGCCACCGAGGTAGGTGCGCACCTCTGGCGATGCGAACAGTTCGATGAACGCCGCGCGATCCCGGGCCTCGGACTCGCGGAGCACTAGCCGCTCGGTCCTTACCGGGGCAGGGGGCCAAGCGATGGGTCCAAGCTCGGTCATGGCGGGCAACCTATCGCACGCCCGTGAGAGTGATCCGATGGAGACCGCCTAGGCCGCTGACCAGCAGGTTCCCGGCTCCTGTCCACCGATTCTCGGTCCACGCCTGGTCTACACACACTGATCCACAACGCGACACGGCCGGATGAAGGTGAGACAGCCCCCATGCAGAAGGGGTGCCCCGTCGAGGGGCACCCCTTCTGACCAGCACGTCTATGACCTGCGGAGGCGGTGCGATCCGAGCCCACGGAGACGCTTTCACGTCCTCACGTCCTCACGTTTTTAGCCAGGGTGTGGTTGATTCCACCGCTACTACGCGGCCAACCGTCCTCGTGAGGCGGCCAGTCTCCGTGCGGATGACTTCACCCTTCCCGAGGAGGGCTGGAGTGAAGTCCTGCTCTCCACGAGCATGCCCCGAGTCGGCTCCGGATGGACCGACACGGGCGACTCGTTCGATACGCGCGGCCTGAAGAAGCGGGCCCGCAAAGCGACCTGGCCGGTGCCGATTCCGCCGGTTCTCGTGCGCCTGGTCCGCGAGCACATCCAGGAGTTCGGCACCGCCGAGGACGGTCGGCTCTTTCCCGCGCCCCAGGGTGGTCACCTCCTGTCCAAGGAGTACGGGGAGGCGTGGAAGGCCGCCCGGCTCGCAGCGCTGACAGAGTCGGAGGCGGCCTCGCCGCTGGCTGACGTGCCGTACTCCCTGCGCCACGCTGGCGTCTCGCTCTGGCTTGAGTCCGGCGTCTCCCCAGCCGAGGTCGCACGCCGGGCAGGTCACAGCATCGCGGTCCTGTTCCGCTTCTACGCCAAGGCCATCCACCGCAACCAAGCCAGGGCCAACCAGCAGATCCAACAGGCTCTCGACGCGATCAACGAGCACGACGAGTAGGTAAACCGGCTCGTAGGGGCGTCCCTTCTGGGGCGCCTCTCCTGTTCTGGGAAGCGGGATCATTCCCAAGCCGTTTGCCTGCGTCCTACCTTCATGGATCAAGGACTTGTGGCACTCGTATCTGCTGGAGTCGGCCTTTTGGGTGGGCTCGGTGGTGCGTCCATTGGCGGGGTACCCGCTGCAAGAGGGGCACGCCTCGGAGCTGAGACGACGGCAAGGGCGACCACAAACACCCCGGGCGCCAGTAGTGGTCGTTCACCGAGCGGTTCGGAGTACGAGCAGGCCGCTCACGACACGGCGAGCGCCCTACTTCCCTCGTAGCAGTTCTACTGCCTGCCGTCAGCTCTGGCCGGCCGTGCGGCGCCTGCGCGCGATGAACACTGCGCCGGTGCCGACCGACCACGACCGCGAGACCTGCACCCGCGACGACGGGAGTGCCCCTCGACGCGCCGGTCCTGATCGCGTGGCACCATACGCGCTGCCCAGCACCGTCCCAGCGGGGTCCCAGCAGAGCGATCGCGTTCTCACGCACCGGTACCTTGCGCGCCGGGGCGCTGCTTCTGGGCGTCGACGACGGCCCGCTCCAGCACGGCGGTGGATTCGATGACCGTACCGGGCTTGACGCCGTCGGCCTGCTTGACCTGGACACCGCGGCTGCCGAGATAGGCGTACGTCTTGCGGTCGAAGATCCACTCGGTGCGGTCGCCGCTCTTCTGGTCAACGTGGGCCAGGGCGATGCCCTCGCGTCCCGCGGCGTCCTTGGCATGGTCCACCACCACAACCCCGGGGATCTTGGCCGCGGCCCGGTACAGCGCCGCGTTCAGCTTCGCCGGTGCGAGCTCCTCCCCGAGCAGGTCACCGACAATGGCGAATGCCTCCTGGTCCGGGGAGTTCCCCTGCCCCTTGGTCTCCTTGTAGATCTTCTTCAGCAGGACGTCCGGGTCGGTGGGCAGCGTCTTGAGGTAGTCGTAGGAAGGGGCGTTCAAGCTGCTCTCGACGTCGTTGTCGAGGGTGACACCGCCCTTGGGCTTGTAGCCGGGCTCGTCCAGCCAGCCCTGCTTGCCGTCGGAGGAATTCCAGACCTCACGGATATGCAGGGGCTCGACCAAGGTCTTGGAGTCGTCTGCGTCGGTGTGCGAGACGGACAGGTAGGAGACCTCGCTCTTGATGTAGATGTACTGGCCCGGGCCGGGTTCGGGCGTCTTGCGGGCCGAGGCGGCGGCGGCGATGTGCTCGACGGTGGAGGCCAGCTGAGCGGTGCTGCCGGGCTCGATGCGGACGACCGGTGCCTCGACCGGAGGCGGGGTGGCCGCGGTCGTGCCGCTGCCCCCGGAATTGGTCAGCGCGGTGAAGACGAATGCGCCGGCCAGGGCGGCGGCGATGACCGGGACACCGATCAGCAGGACACGGCGTGCCGGGCGGCGGGACGGCGCAGGGGCGGGGGCGGTGCGCTGGATCTCGTTCATCAGGTGCTCCTCGAGAAGCAGGTGACGGTCGAGCGACAGGTGCGGGTCTCCCGGCGCCGGCAGCACCCGGGCCAGTTCCGCGTGGTCCAGCGACTCCTCACGCCGCGACTTCTTGCGGATCATTCGGACCTCTCCTCGTACGACTCGTGTGACCGGGCCGCAGAAGTGCGGCCGCCCTGTACTTGTCCGTTGCGCGGTAGCGGTTCCCTGCGATTTCTCAGTTCTTCGTCGGCCAGCTTGGTCAGCCGTTTACGGGCACGGGACAGGCGCGAGCGCACGGTGCCGACCGGGACGCCGAGCACGGCCGCCGTCTCCGCGTAGCTGAGCCCGGACCACACACAGAGTGTGAAGACCTCGCGCTCGCTCCGGCTCAGCTTCTTCAGCGCACGCTGGGCGGCAGCCAGCTGGTCGGCATCGGCTATGCGGCCGACGAGTTCGTCGGCGAAGTCCGGGACCGTTTCCTTGGCCGGCAGACGCTCCAGGGCCCGCTGGTGACGGCGCGCAGCGCGGGTGGTGTTGCGCAGTACGTTCACGGCGATGCCCATCAGCCAGGGCCGCGGACTTTCGCCCTCGTCCCGCAGCTTGGCGCGCAGCCGCCACGCCTCCAAGAAGGTCAGCGAGACGATTTCCTCGGCGACGGTCCAGTCCCCCGTCACGCGCACCGCGTGCCGGTGGACCAGTCGGGCGTGGTCACGGAAGAGCTCGCGGAACGCCTCGGGGTCGCCTGCCCGTATCCGGGTGTGCAATGAGTAGTCCACGTCCAGTCTTGTCCGCGCGGCATGGCAGGTTCCCGTGGCGTGCGTCACACGGTCAGGAGACATCGGGCTCCGCGGCCAGGCTCGCACATCACGGCCGCCGTCTCCGTGGGCTGAGCGACATCTCGGGCGGCAGCGAGTACTGGGCGGCACGGCAGCTGAGCAGCAGGGCAGGTGGCGGTCGAGAGGACACCGGGCGCCGCGCGGTCTGAGACGAGGCGTTGCTCGCCTGCTGATCTGAAGGCGTCCGCCCGGGACCTACGCGACCGCCACCACGAGCACGGGGCCACCCGCCGCTCTATGAACGGGCTTCACAGCGGGTGGCATGAGGCATCACGCCCCACGCTCGAACAAACCCAGTGAGTCCACCGGACAGCACCGGACCGTTAGAAAGGAATTAGGTGATCTGGTTCCTGGCGTCGGAGCAGGTCACCGGGGGGTGTGGGGCCGTCGGCGTCCGCCGCCCACCAGGCGTGAACACCCGTGCCGCCTGCTTCGGGCTTGGAGTCCTTCAAACCATCAGCCCGACGAAAGCCCAGGTCGCGGCCAATCCCGCAGCCCGACATCCGGTCCACGCCTGGTCCACACACGCTGATCCACAACGTGACGGAGCCGGATCAAGGTGAGACAGACCCGATGCAGAAGGGGTGCCCCTCAGCGAGAGGCACCCCTTCTGACCAGCATGTATATGACCTGCGATGGCGGCGCGATCCGAACCCACGGAGACGCTTTCGCGTCCTCACGTTTTTCAAGACCGTTCCCTTGGGCCGCTCGGGCAACCCACCCCGCGCCACCGGCGATCGTCCGTGGCGCGGGGACAAGACCAACCGGTCAGCTGTCGCCGTCGCGCTGTCCGAGGGTGACCTCGGCCGTGTGGGTCTTTCCGTCGCGCGTGTACGTGAGCTTCACGACGTCACCGGGCTGGTGGGTCCAGATCTCGCCGATGAGGGTCGGGCCGCTGTCGATCACCTGGTCGTCGAGCTTGGTGATGACGTCGCCGGGCTTGAGACCGGCCTTGTCGGCGGGGCCGCCGGAGGTGACCGCCGCGGAGCCGCTCGCACCCTGCTCGGTGATCTTCGCGCCGCCGGTGCCGTCCTCGAGGGAGACCGAGGCGCCGATCACCGGGTAGACGGGCTTGCCGGTCTTGATCAGCTGCTGGGCGACGTGCTTCGCCTGGTTGATCGGGATCGCGAAGCCGAGGCCGATGGAGCCGGACTGGCTGGTGCCGCCCAGACCGCCGCTGCTCGAGGACTGGATCGCCGAGTTGATGCCGATGACCGAGCCCTGGGCGTCCAGGAGAGGGCCACCGGAGTTGCCCGGGTTGATCGAGGCGTCCGTCTGCAGGGCGCTCATGTAGGAGGCCTTGCTGCTGGCACTGCCGTCGCTGGAGGCCACGGGGCGGTTCTTGGCGCTGATGATGCCCGTGGTCACCGTGTTCGAGAGGCCGAAGGGCGCGCCGATCGCGATCGTGGAGTCGCCGACCGCCACCGCGTCGGAGTCACCCAGGGTGAGCGGCTTCAGGTCCGACGGCGCGTTCTTGAGCTTGATGACCGCGACGTCGTAGCCCTGCGCGTGGCCGACGACCTCGGCGTCGTACTTCTTGCCGTTGGGGAAGGTCGCGGTGAGCTTGCCGCCGTCGACCGCGTCCGCCACGACGTGGTTGTTGGTGAGGATGTGGCCCTGGGTGTCGAAGACGAACCCGGTGCCGGTGCCGCCCGAGCCGCTGGTGCTCTCGGCCTCGATGGTGACGGTGCTCGGCAGCGCCTTGGCCGCCACGTTCGCGACCGTGCCCGAGGCCCGCTTCACGTCGCCACTGCCGCTCGGCGCGGAGACGGTCGTCGAGTCGGTGGAGTTGTCGTTGTTCTTGGCCAGCGAGTAGCCGATACCGCCGCCGACGCCACCCGCGACCAGCGCGGCCACGAGGATCGCCGCGACCAGGCCGCCGCGCCCGTTCTTGGGCTTCGGCGCGGGCTGCTCGTAGGAGGAGCCCCAGCCGCCCGCTCCCGAGCCGCCACCGTCCGCGTACGAGGGAACGGCGGGCGGCGGGGGCGGCCAGCCCGCCTCGGCGGCGGAGACCGGCGCTCCGGACGCTCCGGGGGCGTGCCCGTGCGCCTCAGGAGCCCCGGCGCCCATCGACGCGTACGACTGCTCCGGTGCGCCGGGGGCGCTCGGAGGCACCGCCGGGAGCTGCGCGGTCGGCGCGCCCCCTTCGGGCGCAGCGCTCTGCGCGGAGGCAGCGGGAGTTTCCACCGGCACAGGAGGTGCGGACGGGGCCGGGGGTACTGCAGTGCCCTCGTTCTCGGTGCTCACAGCTCTTCTCCTCGGTCCACGGCTGTTGTTCTCGGTCGCACTCGGTCACGCTCACTCACGCTTGTCAGACGGTCCGGCGCGATGCAGCTGTGCTGGTGTGCATGTGCTTTTTGTACGCCGTCAGCTTTTCCCACGGGACGTCAGAGCACCATAAGCGGTGGCTGTGGGTCCAGGACCATCCTTTACATCGGGCTTTTTATACTAAAAAGAAACATTCCTGGTGTCTCGGCCCCCACGTCGGCCCTGTGACGGTGGCACCATGACGCGGTGACCCACGCACGACAGCACCCGATTCAGGTCGTCGCCCACCGCGGGGCCTCCGAAGACGCTCCCGAGCACACCCTGGCGGCGTACAAGAAGGCGATCGAGGACGGTGCGGACGCCCTCGAGTGCGATGTCCGGCTGACCGCGGACGGACATCTCGTCTGTGTACACGACCGCCGCGTCAACCGTACGTCCAACGGCCGCGGAGCGGTCTCCGCCCTGGAGCTCGCCGAACTCGCCGCCCTGG
This sequence comes from Streptomyces sp. NPDC096311, assembly GCF_044763085.1. Taxonomy (NCBI): domain Bacteria; kingdom Bacillati; phylum Actinomycetota; class Actinomycetes; order Kitasatosporales; family Streptomycetaceae; genus Streptomyces; species Streptomyces sp. NPDC096311. The sequence continues at coordinate 149,747 of NZ_JBIWFN010000022.1, read as the reverse complement.
ACTTCGGCTCCTGGAAGAACCGCGACGAGTCCCCCGACTGGGAGTACGGCCCCGGGGACCCGCAGGACACCTCCGTCCTCACCCTGGAGCGACTGCTCGAACTCGTCGCCGACTCGGGCCGCCGCGTGGAGCTGGCCATCGAGACCAAGCACCCCACGCGTTGGGCGGGCCAGGTCGAGGACCGGCTGCTGCTCCTCCTGAAGCGCTTCGGCCTGGACGCCCCGGCGAGCGCCGCCACCTCTCCGGTGCGCGTCATGAGCTTCTCGGCGCGCTCCCTGCACCGCGTCCGGTCCGCGTCCCCGACGCTGCCGACGGTCTATCTTCTGCAGTTCATCTCGCCCCGGCTGCGCGACGGACGACTGCCGGCCGGTGTCCGGATCGCAGGCCCTTCGATGCGGATCGTACGCAGCCACCCCGGATACATCGAACGGCTGAAAAGAGCCGGTCACCAGGTCCACGTGTGGACGGTGAACGAACCCGAGGACATCGATCTCTGCGTTGAACTGGGCATCGACGCCATCATCACCAACCGCCCACGCGCGGTGCTGCACCAACTCGGCCGCTGACCTCGCGGCTCGTCGTCCGGAAACCATCGCTCGAGGTGCCGACGACGGCCGTCGGACCACGTCAACCACCGCCGAAATCCAGCCACACGGTTACAGGGAGTGCACCGGCGCGTTCGTTCCGTATTCGATCGTTACGAGTGCGTCAGCAGACGTGGATTGGCCGGTTTCCGGTCCAGTCCAAAGGGGCATCCACACCGTGGCGTGGGGCAAAGGAGGTCTCGGGGGTGGCGTTGGTGGTGGCACAGGAGGTGCCCACGTCGTCGAGCATGGCCGTTCCCCATGGCCCTGCGGGCGTGGGAAAAGCAAGACATCGGATGCGCGATCAACTGCGCACCGGTGGAGTGACGGAATCGGTCATCGACGACGCCGTACTGATCCTTTCCGAACTTTTGAGCAATGCGTGCCGGCACGGCAGGCCCCTCGGCGACGCCCTCGCCGGGGACGGCGACGTCCGGGCCGCGTGGCGCGTCGACGCGTCCGGCAGGCTCACCGTCGAGGTGACGGACGGCGGTGGTCCGACCCGCCCGGTTCCCGCCACGCCCTCGGTCACCGCACACGGCGGCCGCGGGCTGAACATCATCACGGCGCTGGCCAAGGACTGGGGCGTACGGGACGACACCCGCGGAGAGGTCACCGTGTGGGTCGTCGTCCAGGACGACGTGACGGACACCGCCGCCGCGCACCGGCGTGACGACTTCGCTACGCGCGTCGCGTCACCGGGTGTGACGGGGCTGCCCGGGCTGGACTTCGCGGACGCCTTCGACGACTTGGACTGACCAGGACGGGACGGGACAGGACGGGGCAGGGCGCGACCGGGCGCGACGGAGCGGGGCGGAGCGGGGCGGAAAACCGTGGGCGGAAGCCCCGGACGGAAGGTCCGGTTCCGGGACGACTCGGTGCGTTGTCCACAGGGTCCCGTCGGCCGACGTACGAGCGGCTAGGCTCGCGCCAGTACGAGACGAGCCGTGATCGGGAGACACCCACGATGGCCAAGAAGCGACCCCAGACGAAGGCCAAGCAGCCTCAGCTCAAGGACGGGGAGATCCCGGTAGTCGGCGCTCGCGAGCCCTGCCCCTGCGGCAGCGGCCGCCGCTACAAGGCCTGCCACGGCCGGGCCGCCGCACACGCGGTGACGGAGCTGGTCCAGCGCCCCTTCGAGGGCCTGCCGAGCGAGGGCGACTGGGTCGCGCTGCGCGAGCTGGTGCCCGCCGCCACGGTCGAGCTGAAGCTCAAGGAGAGCCTGCCCGAGGGAGTTCCCTCGGTGACGCTCGCCACCGTCCTGCCGATGGCCTGGCCCGCGCTGCGCCGCGACGACGGCTCGGTCCTGATCGGCCTGCAGAACGACACGGCGTCCGGCGACATCAGCCGCGACCTCGCCGACACCCTCCAGCGCGCGCTCACGGCCCAGCCCGGCACCCCGATCCAGGGCCGCCGTGCCCCGGCCGACGGCCCGCGACTGCAGGAACTGCTCGACCCCGAAGGCGCGTTCGAGCCAGTTGTCCACTCGGGCTTCGAGTTCTGGGTCCCGGACGCGGAGCACTCGACGCCGGAGGTGTCCGCCTCCCTGGAGCGGGCCAACGCGGCGGCGATCCCGACCGTGAAGCTCTCCGGCGTGGACGCGGCGTACTGGTGCGAAACCCCCGACAAGAACCACCTGCGCTGGGTGATGCCGTACCCCGAGGAACAGCTTCTGGACGCGCTCGCGCGGCTGCACGCAGCCGGTCGCTCGAGCCTCGGCGAGGGCACGCGGCTGGTCGGTTCCTTCCGCGCGCACGGGCTCACGGTGCCGGTCTGGGACCTGCCGACGGGCGTCACGGCCGACGACGTGGAAAAGCCGGCGGCCGAGTTCGCCGAGCGCCTCGCGACCGCCCTGGCCTCGGACGCGCCGCTCACTCCGGACGAGCGGCGGGCACGCGGCGGCCTCACGAACCGACAGGTCACGCTCAGCTGACACACAGCTGGGGCACTGACCGACCGGTCAGCTGGTCGGCGCGTCACGGAGCGGGTGACTCCTGTCACAACTCCCGGCGGTGACAGGTAAATCCGTGTCCGAATAGCCGAGATCGAATTTGCGAACCGCCGATCTCTTGTTACCGTTCGAGTAGCCCGGTTGCTGGTGCATCCCCCGTCGCCAGCAACCGGGTCTTTCCATGTACGGATTTTCCTGCGGCGCCAACCGCCTTGCTACGGGGCCGAGTTGCTCCCCGAGGCGCTCTACGGGCCGCTCTACGGGCCGCTTCCCGAGGTGCTCTCGGAGTCGCTCCCCGAGGCGCTCTCCACCTCGCTTCCCGACCGCAGCAGCATCGGCCCGCTCCCGGCGCTCCTCGCGAACTCCGCGACCGCCGTGTACGCCCCCACACCCCCCGCCGTACGCCCTCTGGGCGTCTCGCACACCCCTGGGTCGTCCTCGGCGCCCACCACGCAGTTCATCTCCACGGTGCGGCCACCGGGGCCCATGAGGCTCAGTGCGGAGTTCAGCTCGCCACCGGTCGCGTTGCGGTAGTAGGTGCGCGCCCAGGTGTCCTCCCCCTGGGTCATGACACAGGTCTGCGCCTCGACGCCGTCGGGGGAGGAGAGCTCGGGGCCGCACCGGGCGGCGGTGGCCCGGCCGAGGCCCAGAAGCCGGGGCACGGGCGCGGAAGCGGGAGGGGTCGCGGAAGCGGAACGGGGCGCGGCGGGGGCCACCGTTCCCTTGTCGTCGATCCTCTGGGACGCGCGTACGGCCTCGGAGTTCCCGTCACCGACGGGTCCTGCGGAGGCCACGGTCAGTGGCAGGGCGACCGTGAACACCACGAGGCCCGCCAGCGCCACCAGGCGAACCCTTTGGAGGTCCGGCCCGGCACGTAGAGACGATGGGGCTCTGTGTCCCCCGGAATGACGCTGCATAGTGCGGAACATAACGAGCGCGGGTGGGCGCGCGGCTCACCGCGCGCCGGGCACCCTACAACTCGGGCGCGCTCACACCCGTACGAGTGAGCGCCTCCACCACCGCGTCCACCACGGCCTCCACATCGGGCACCCAGGGCGCGGCCGAGCCGGGCAGTGGGGCGCGCTCCCAGCGGATCTGGCCCTGGCCGGTCTCGGACGGGGGCAGCGCGATGTAGCCGCCCTCGCCGTGGAACCGCAGGGACCCCGGCACGAAGTCCTTGGCGTAGAGGAGCTCGCCGAGCTGCTCCATGGAGTAGGGCGCGACGAGGATCGCCCAGCGTGTGGGCGCCGCGACGACCGGGCCGAGGCGCATGCCCGTGCGGTCGAGCGCGTCGAGTGCGCGGGCCGCCGCGAGGGCGGGCAGGCTCACCGCGCAGGGGGCCATGCCTCCGGTGGCCAGCACGATGGGTGCGGACGGCCGGTTGGTCCACCACCAGCGCACCATGCGCTCGTCGGTGGTGGCCGCGAGGAGGCCGGGGTCGAAGGGGTGAGCACCGGGCACCGTGCACTCCGGGTCCGGGCATCCGCAGCGGGCACGCCCCTGCGGGTCCGGTGCCACACCCGGGAGCACGGGCCACTGCCAATCGGTCGCGAAGGTCAGGGCCGCGCTGAGCATCTCAGGCCTCCCGTTGTTTCGCCTGGACAGGAGCCTGCGTCGCCTTCCGAGGATCTCGCGCATGAGCGCTCGTTCCTTTCCGTTGCACGCCTGGCAACACCGTGGATCACATCACACCATGTGTCGATCACTTCACTGTGCGTACCTGCTGGCGCATCACACCCCTGCGTAGGGCAAGGGGAACCCATCTGGGCCGAGCATTGGCTGCGTCCGCGTCCATACTGCGTCTGTCTAAAGCATGGGCATGGCGTGGGGTGGCGGCGCCTGGCGTTTTGCCGTCCCGCTGTTTCTTGCCGCCTCCGCCACGGGAGGATGGGGCACGGTCGTCGGTGGTTAAGACGCCCGGGTCCGTCGCCAGGTTCCGGGCGGATCCCAACCACCCCTGGCCTTCACCGAGTACGTACCCATCACGACCGCTGTGACGCTCCGTCGAACGAGGCCAGTCGACCTCAATGACCCGTTACCCGAGTCAGTTTTAAGCCAACTTTGCTTTCCCGCAAGGGTTACCGAGGGTCTCATGGACACCAGGAATCCCAGCAGGACAATGCTGGACATCCCCTCACGAGTGCGTGTACATGTGGAGACACTGCTAGCGGCGCAGAACGACATGGGGGTTTGCGATGCTATTGAGCAATACGCACCGGTCGGAAAGCCGGACGCCATGAACGCCCCTCACGTTCCGAAAGTGGCCGGAATCGATTCAACGGTTCCCGCGCCCGCACACACTGTCGCGCCCACGACCTCCGTCACGGGTTCCACGGCGGGCTCCGTAACGGGCTCCTCTTCGGCCACCTCGTCCACCGGCCCCGGAGCCGTTCTCCAAGACCGACTCGCCGGCTGGGTGTCCGACCTCACCACCCTCCACGAACTCACCGAGCGCCTGGTGCGCACCGCGACACTGAACGACGCACTGCAGGAACTGCTGCGCGCCGGAGCCGCCCTCGTGGGTGCCCGGCGCGGTCTCGTCGTCCTGGAACCGGGCGACGGACTCGGCCCGGACACCACCATCGGCCTGGGCCTCGCCCGCGCCGACCTCGGCCACATCGAGACCGTCCCGCGCAGCGCCATGTCGTACGGCAGGATCCTGGACGGGCTGCCCGGCGGCGACGGCGAGATCTCCCAGCCCGACCTCCTCTCCGAGGACGGGCTCGACCCCCGCCACCGCGAGGTGGCCGCCCGGCTCGGCTACGCCGCGAGCTACGCGCTGCCCCTGTCCACCAAGGCGGCGGGCCGGCTGGGCGCCGCCGTATGGCTCTACGACGAACCCGCCGAACCGGTGGAGCGCCAGCGCCACCTCGTCGGCCTCTACGCCCGCTACGCGACCGAACACCTGGCACGGCTGCTGGAACTGGACCGCACACGCGCGTGCATGAAGACGATCTCCCAGGAGCTGCTGCCGCCGCGGCTGCCCCGGGTCTCCGGTGTCCAGCTCGCCGCCCTGCACCGCACGGGCCCGCGCGGCGGCGGCGACTGGTACGACGCGCTGCCGCTGCCCGACGCCGCGCTCGGCCTCGCGGTCGGCTCCGTCACCGGGGCCGGGCCCAGCGCCGTCGCCGCCATGGGCCGGCTGAGGGCCTCCCTGCGGGCGTACGCCGTGATGGAGGGCGAGGACCCCGTCGCCGTCCTGTCCGACCTCGAGCTGCTGCTGCGCCTGACCGAGCCCGCCCGCTCCGCGACCGCCCTCTTCGCGTACTGCGAGCCCGCCCTGCGCAAGATCACGCTCGCCGGTGCCGGACACAGCCCGCCGCTGGTGATCGGCGCGCGGCGGACCGAATTCGTGGAGACCTCGCTGTCCGCGCCCCTGGGCATGCTCGCCTGCTGGGAGGCGCCCAGCGTCGAACTGACGGCCGAGCCCGGCGAAACCGTGCTGCTCTACACCGACGGCCTGCTGCACCGCACCGGCGACCCCATGGACCGCGCCTTCGCCCGGCTGCACGCGGCGGCCGCGAGCGTCCCCAGGACGCTGCGTGAGGATCCCGGCGCGCTCGCCGACCATGTTCTGCGGTCCGTGCTGCCGGACGGGCTGGACGAGGCGGACAGCGCGGAGGACGTCGTACTCCTGGCGGCGCGCTTCGAGTGAGGTCCACGCTTCGAGTGAGGTCTGCACTTGGGGTGAGGGTGAGGTCCAGGCTTCGCGTGCCGCTCTGGGGCCGCCGCGCTGAGTTCCGCTCGTAACAGGACTTCCGACCCTGGGCCCACTCCTGTACGACCGTACGATGATGGGTGTCCCCCTGCTCGAGCACAGCGGAGAGCTGGAGGGGAAGATCCAGAGTCGTATCTAGGAGGCAGACCGTGTCGGAGGCGCTCAACCCGGAGACCCCGGAAGCCGTGCTCGACGATGCCGCTGACGAAGCGGGCGAAGAAGAGCCGATCAAGCAGCGCAAGAACGGCCTGTACCCGGGCGTGTCCGACGAGCTCGCCGAGAACATGAAGTCCGGATGGGCCGACACCGAGCTGCGCGGCCTCACGCCGATCGCGCAGGCCGAGTACACCGCCACCCGCCGAGCCGCGCTCTCCGCGCGCTTCCCGGGCGAGCGCCTGGTGATCCCGGCGGGCAACCTGAAGACGCGCTCGAACGACACGGACTACCCCTTCCGTGCCTCGGTCGAGTACGCGTACCTCACCGGCAACCTGACCGAGGACGGCGTCCTGGTCCTGGAGCCCACCGTCGCCCCGGACGGGAACGGCGGCCACAAGGCGACGATCTACCTGCTGCCGCGCTCCGACCGCGAGAACGGCGAGTTCTGGCTGTCCGGGCAGGGCGAGCTGTGGGTCGGCCGCCGCCACTCCCTCACCGAGGCCGAACAGTTGTACGGCATCCCCGCCTCCGACGTGCGGGAGCTGGCCGGAAAGCTGCGTGAGGCCACCGGCCCGGTCCGGGTCGTGCGCGGCTACGACGACGGCATCGAGGCGGCCCTGACCGACAAGGTCACCGCCGAGCGCGACGAGGAGCTGCGGGTCTTCCTCTCCGAGGCGCGCCTGATCAAGGACGACTTCGAGGCCGGCGAGCTGCAGAAGGCCGTCGACTCGACGGTGCGCGGCTTCGAGGACGTCGTGAAGGTCCTGGACAAGGCCGAGGCGACCAGCGAGCGCTACATCGAGGGCACCTTCTTCCTGCGCGCCCGGGTCGAGGGCAACGACATCGGCTACGGCTCGATCTGCGCCGCCGGCCCGCACGCCTGCACGCTGCACTGGGTGCGCAACGACGGGCCCGTGCGCTCCGGAGACCTGCTGCTGCTCGACGCGGGCGTGGAGACGCACACGCTCTACACCGCCGACGTCACGCGCACGCTGCCGGTCAACGGCCGCTACAGCGAGATCCAGAAGAAGATCTACGACGCCGTGTACGAGTCCCAGGAAGCCGGTATCGCGGCCGTGCAGCCCGGTGCCAAGTACCGCGACTTCCACGACGCCGCGCAGCGCGTGCTGGCCGAGAAGCTCGTCGAGTGGGGTCTGGTCGAAGGCCCGGTCGAGCGCGTCCTGGAGCTGGGTCTGCAGCGCCGCTGGACCCTGCACGGCACCGGTCACATGCTCGGCATGGACGTCCACGACTGCGCCGCCGCGCGGACGGAGACGTACGTGGACAGCACGCTGGAGCCGGGCATGTGCCTGACGGTCGAGCCGGGCCTGTACTTCCAGGCGGACGACCTGACCGTCCCCGAGGATTACCGGGGCATCGGCGTGCGCATCGAGGACGACATCCTGGTGACCGAGGACGGCAACCGGAACCTGTCGGCGGGGCTGCCGCGTCGCTCCGACGAGGTCGAGGCGTGGATGGCGGCTCTGAAGAGCTGACCTAGGGCTGGTCTAGGGCTGGTCTAGGACTGACGTAGGGCTGATGGCCGGGTACGAGAAGTGAGTGCCCGGCCATTCGTCTGCGGGTAGGCCGTGGCTGGTCGCGCGGTTCCCCGCGCCCCTTTGGGCGCGGGGCACTCACGGGGGGGGGATTAGTGGGCGACGACTTCTGGTCCGGTGTCGGGGTGGATCTGCATCTGGAACCGGACGTGGCCGCGGGGCGCAGGACCGGGCTGGAGCGGGCTCTGCGGGACGCGGTGCGCGACGGACGGCTCGCTCCGGGCACACGGCTGCCCCCGACCCGGCGGCTCGCGGCCGAACTCGGCATCTCGCGCGGGACGGCCAAGGGGGCGTACGACCAACTGGTCGCCGAGGGGTATCTGACGGCCCGGCAGGGGTCGGGCACCGAGGTCGCGGTGCTTCCCGCGGACGCCGTGTCGGAGGCCGTCGGGGCTCCCCGCGCGCGTGCGCCCCGTTTCGATCTGCGGCCGGGCAGCCCGGACGTCGGTACGTTCCCGGCGGCGGCGTGGCTGCGGGCGCTGCGCCGCGCGATCGCGACGGCGCCCTCCCTGGCGTACGACTACGGGGACCCACGCGGCCGGATCGAACTGCGAACGGCGCTCTCCGGCTACCTGGGACGGGCCCGGGGCGTGATCGCGCCGCCCGAGCGGATCGTGATCACCTCGGGATACGTGCAGGGGCTCGCACTCCTCACGCGCGTGCTGGACGGCGGGGTGGTCGCGATGGAGGACCCCGGGCTGCCGTTCCACCGGGACGTGGTGCGGCGGGGCGGAGGCACGGTGGTGCCACTGAGGGTGGACGAACGAGGCGCCTGCGCGGGGGAGTTGGCTTCCTCACCGGCGGACGCGGTCGTCGTCACGCCCGCCCATCAGTATCCGACCGGGGTGACCCTGCACCCCGAGCGGCGGCGGGCGCTCACCGACTGGGCACGCGCGCGCGGCGGACTGATCGTCGAGGACGACTACGACGGTGAGTTCCGCTACGACCGGCAACCCGTCGGCGCCCTCCAGGGCATGGCACCGGGGCAGGTCGCCTACCTGGGTACGGCGTCCAAGACTCTCGGCCCCGCCCTGCGGCTCGGCTGGATGGTGCTGCCGCCGCACCTGGTCGACGCGGTGGCCGACGTGAAGCTGCACAGCGACCATCACACCGAGTCCATCGGCCAGTTGGCGCTGGCCGAGATGATCACCAGTCACGCGTACGACCGTCATGTGCGCGCCTGCCGGCTGCGGTACCGGCGACGCCGGGACCAGCTGCTCGACCGGCTGGGGGCGCGCAGGAGCGTACGGGGTATCGCGGCCGGGCTGCACGCACTGGTGGATGTGGCGGACGAGGCGGAGGTGCTGGCGCGGGCGGAGGAGAAGGGCCTCGCGGTCGGGCATCTGGGCGAGCACTGGCACGAGCGCGGCGAGGGGCGGCCTCAGGGCTTGGTCGTGGGCTACGGGACTCCCCGGGAGCGGATCTATCCGGAGGCGCTGGAGGCGTTGGGGCGGGTGCTGGACGGGAGCCAAGGGGCGTCGGGTGGGGGCCAAGGGGTGTCCGGCGGGAGCCAAGGGGTGTCCGGCGGGAGCCGATTGGGTCGCGAAAAGACGTGAGAATTGGGCCTGTTGACGGGTCCACCGGGTCCGTAGCGTCGAAGCCATGACGAATCCGGCAGCATCCGCGCAGTCGAGCCGCCTCGTCCCGCCCGCGGGACCGCAACGCGTCCTCGCCGTCGCCCAGCTGACCAACTCCGTGGGGGACGGCGCCTATTACGTGACCTCCGCGCTGTACTTCACGCATGTCGTGGGGCTGGCCCCCGCGCGCGTGGGGCTCGGGCTGACCGTCGCCTGGGCGATCGGCTCCCTTGTGGGCGTACCGCTGGGACGGCTCGCCGACCGGCGCGGGCCGCGTGGCACGGCGGTGCTGCTGGCCCTCGCGACCGGAGCGGCGGTGGCGTCCTTCCTGGTCGTCCGCGGCTTCCTGCCCTTCGTCCTCGCGGCCTGCGCGTACGCCTCCGCACAGTCGGGGCTCGGGGCGGCCCGGCAGGCGCTGCTCGCCGGGCTGATACCGGCCGGGGAGCGCACCGGGCTGCTCGCCCATCTTCAGTCGACCCTCAACGCCGGTCTGGCGGTGGGGGCGGGCCTCGGCGGGCTCGCACTGCACGCCGGAACACGGGACGCGTATCTCGGGGTGTTCGCGTTGGACGCGGTGAGCTTCCTGCTCTGCGCGGGTGTGCTGCTGCGGCTGCCGTCCGTGCCTCGCGTGACCGTACGACACGGTCACGGGGCCGGTGTCCTGCGCGACCGCCCGTACGTGCTCGTCACATTCCTCAACACCGTGCTGCTGCTGCGGATGCCGCTGCTCAGTCTGGGCGTCCCGCTGTGGATCACCGAGCGCACCCAGGCGCCCGCCTGGCTGGTCTCCGCGCTGTTCGTCCTCAACACCGTTGCGGTGATGGTCTTCCAGGTGCGGATGGCGCGCGGTGTGACAGGCCTCGCCTCGGCCACGCGCGCGATACGCCGTTCCGGGCTCGTGATGCTGGTGTCCTGCGCGGTCTTCGCACTGTCCGCCGGTGCCTCGCCGTGGGTCGCTGCCGGGGTCCTGGTGGCGGGGGCGGTGCTCCAGGTCTTCGCCGAGATGCAGCAGTCGGCGGGTTCCTGGCAGGTGGGCTTCGATCTCGCCCCGGCCGACCGCATGGGCGAGTACCAGGGCTTCTTCGGCACGGGCGTCACGGTGGCGCGTACCGCGGGCCCGCTGGTCCTGACCGCACTGCTGGTGGGCTGGGGCACGCCGGGATGGCTGCTGCTGGGGGGACTGATGCTGGGGGCCTCGTACGGGATGGGCCCGGCGGTGCGGTGGGCCGCCACGCACGAGGTGACAGCCCACCGCCGGAACCAGGACCGGGATCAGGACCAGGACCGGAATCAGGACCGGGACCGGGACCGGGACCGGGATCAGGACCAGGACCGGAATCAGGACCGGGACCGGGACCGGGACCGGGGCGGGAATCAGACCCAGGACCGGGTCAAGCAGCAACCCGTGCCGGCGAACTGACCACCACCGGAAGCGAGTCCACGAACAGGGCGCCCGCGAGCAGTCCCCCCGTGCCACGCGGGCTCCACGCGCGCGTGTGGAGGTCGTCGTCGAAGGCGGCCAGAGCCGCGCGGCCGGCCTCCGTCGCCGTACCGCCTGCCTCCAGCACGCCCCGGGCACCCGCCTGGACGTGCCGGAGCCCGTGCGGGCCCGCCGTGTACAGCAACTCGGTGTCCTGGAGGGTGGACATGACGGTGAGGAGGGCGTCGAGCCTGGCGTACGGCTCGGCCGCGCCGGCGGAGCGGGAGGCGGCGAGCGCGTCCAACGCCCGTCGTACGTGCGGGAATCCGGCGCGTGCCTCGCCCCGCGCCCCGGCCGCGCCGTACTTCGCGGACATGGACGACCCCCGGGAGGGCCGCCGCGGCGCCCGCCGGTCGGGGTGCGCCGCGATCCGCTTGGCGGTGGTGGCGACCTCGAAACCCTTGGCTCCTGGTTCCAGGGCCGCCGCCGCGACCAGGAAACCCAGGACCCACAGCGCCCCGCGGTGGCCACCACCCGCCAGCGTCACCGAGTGTTCGGTGGACCGGCCGATCGCGCCCAGTTCCGTGCGGAGTTCGGGTGTGGGCCCGCCGATGCGGCGGGCGGCGGCCGCCATGGCCGCGAGGCCGGGCGTCAGCGCCTTGGCCGACCAGCGCAGGGAACACAGGTCCCGGCGGGTGGCCCGGGCGCCGAGATCCCGCGGATCGGGCAGGCCGGGCTTGGGGGTGAGCTCCAGCTGCCCTGTCAGCGCGGCCACGGCGGCCCACGCCAGCGTCTCGTCCTCGCGGCCACTCACGCGCGAGCCCTACGAGGACGCCGAGGCGGACGGACTGGCACTGTCGCTCGGGGCGTCGCTCGGGGCACCGCTCGGCGGCGTACCGGTCGGAGCGCCGCTCGGGGGCGTACCACCGCCACCGCTGCCCGCGCCGGTGCTCTCGGCGTCGGGGTCGATGCCCAGGATGATGGACCCCTTGAAGCCCTTGGACGGGTCCTTCTTGTGGACCGGCTTCAGGGTAAGCAGCCCGCTGGAGGTGCCGCCGCCGTCGTACACCATGTCGTCGGCAAGCTTGGTGTAGCTGCCGGTGTGCTTGGAGTACGGCTCCAGGGCCTGGACCTCGGCGGCGATGTCGTCGTCGAAGAAGAGCTGGCCGGTGAAGTTGACCTTGCCGCCCTCGTAGGTGCCGTCCGCCTTCTCGCCGCCGGTGTGCACCTTGACGTGGATGTGCGTGGTGCGGGGCGTGTACCAGCCGGGGAAGATCGTCTCGAACTTGACGACTCCGTTGGCGTTGGCGACCTGGTAGCCGCGCAGGTAGGTCTGGTCGTTCGCGGTCGAGCCGTCCTCGCTCTCGGCGGGCGCGGAGCCGCCGGGGTTGGCGGTGGTGTAGCCGGAGTAGTAGCCCCAGGCGTCGCAGTGCCAGATCTCCACGGCCGCGCCCGCGACCGGGCCACAGGAGTCGGTGGTGTCCTGCACCGTGATGCGCAGCATCAGCGGGACGCCGCCCTTGCCCTCGGTGATGTCCTTGCGCACCAGAGCGCCGTCGAGGTAGTACGGCCCTTCCGTCACGCTGGACATCAGCACGCACTGGCCACTGCTGGTGGAGGTCGAGGTCGCCGAGGCGGTCGCCTCGGCGTCGGTGGCGGTGGTCGTCTCGTCGGCGAACGCCGATTGGTAGCCGGCGGCCGCGAGCCCGCCCGCGGCGACGGTGCCGCCCGTCACCGCGAGCGCACGGCGCCGGGTGACCGAAGTGTCTTTGTGGCTTCTCGTCATGATCGGAAAGCTAGGAAGGGCAGCCGTCAGGGGCATGGGGTGGGGCTGTGAGGAGGGTAAGAATCCTGAGAAAACTGAAGTCGACGGGTAATCGCCCTCTACAGGGAGCCCGAAAACGAGGGGCCCGAAAACGAGGGAGCCTGAAAACGAGGGAGCCTGAAAACGCCGAGGGCGTCACCACGCGTAGGGCAGGTCCACCTCAATCACCGTCGGCCCCCCGACAGGGCTGGTCAGGCGCAGGGCCCCGTCGAGCGCGGCGACCCGCCGTCGCATACCGATCAGTCCCGAACCGGCCACCTCGTCGGCGCCACCGCGGCCCTCGTCGCGGACGACCACGCTCAACCCCGTCGGCGTACGGGCGAGCCGGACCGCCGCCCGCTCCGATGCGCTGTGCTTGCCCGCGTTCGTCAGCGCCTCGGCCAGCACGAGGTACGCGGCCGCCTCGATCGCCGCGGGGGCCCGGACCCCGCTCTGCGCCCCGTCCTCCAGACCGTCCACGTCCATGGTCACGTCGAGCCCGCTGCTCGCCGCGAGCGCCCGCGCCGCCCCGACGAGTCCACGGTCGGTGAGGATCGGCGGGTGGATGCCACGGACGACATGACGCAGTTCGGTGAGCGCCTCTTCGGCCTGGTCCTGGGCGTCGTCGAGGAGTTCGCGGGCGGCGTCCGGGTCGCTTTCGTACGCCCGTTTGGCAATGCCGATCCGCAGGGAGAGCGACACCAGTCGCGCCTGCGTACCCTCCTGCAGGTCCCGCTCGATGCGGCGCAGTTCGGCCTCGTGCGCGGCGACCGCGCCCGCCCGGGTCTCGGTCAGTTCCTCGACCCGCTCCGCGAGCAGGGCCTTGGGTGAGGGCTTGAGCAGGGCGGTGGACCATCCGGCGTCGAGGCCCGCGAGACCGCTGATCAGCGGCAGGACCAGCGGTGAACGGCCCAGCACACCCTGTCGTACGCCGTCGACGAGCAGGCCGGCCGGCCACAGCGGCAGCGCGAGGACGCCCAGAAAGCCGTAGGCGTAGTGGGCGACCATCCAGCGCAGGTCGTTGAAGGTGCCCGGGTCACGGACCGCCGTGCGCAGCCGCCAGCGGAGCGGACCCTCGACGCGCTGGTACGCCTCGGGGATCTCCCGGCCCGTCCACTCGGCGACTTGGCGTCGCTTGGCGCCGGCGAAGCGGCGCACCAGGAGCACCGTCTCGGGCAGCAGTCCGGCACCGACCACCACGAGGGTGGCGACGGCCGTGAACAGCAGCACCGTCATGAAGATGATCGAGCCGAACGCCAGTACGGCGGCCCGTCCCAACTGGACCGTGGCTCGCGCTGCCTGCCGCACCGTCGTTCCCATGCCGTCCAGGCTAGGCACGCCTGGTGCGGCTGCGCGGGAGAGCAGGCTCCGGACAGATGGTGTAGCCCGCTACACCGCAGGTTCGGCAGAGCACTCACTCGTGGCGGCGAGCTACCGACGGGATCGTTGAATCCGGAAGCTCACGCCCCTACAGACTCCCGCCGAACAGACTCCCGCCGAAGGAAAAGGTTCATGAAGTCGCTGCTCTCCTCGATCGTGCTCCGGTCGCTGTTCCTGGTCGGCCTCTCCGCCACCGTGGCCTCCGGTGCCGCGTTCGACGGCACGCAGAAGGACGTGGCCACCTACGGCGGGATCGCCCTCTCCCTCGTGGCCGGCTCCCGCATCGCCAAGAAGGACCCGATCAAGTCGTTCCTCTCCTCCCCTCCGGTGCTCTGGTTCCTGTTCCTCTTCAACGGAGTCGTCGCCGCGACCGTCGGCTTCGCCCTCGACGGTGTGCAGGGGATCACGGCCGCCGCCGCTATGGGCCTCGTCTCACTCGGCGCGGGCTTCGGCCTCCTCCAGAGCCGCGGGACGCGAAGCCGCGCGGCAGAGAACCACGGGATGCGGAGCCGCGGAACAGAGAACCGCGGGACACAGGCCCTCGCAACGCAGGGCCGCAGGACGCCGACCCCGGCCTGACGCACCTGCCGCTCCGACGGCGGCCCGACGCGCTCACGGGACACCCCGGCATGCCCTCGCCCTCGCCCTCGCCCTCGCCCTCGCCCTCGCAGCACCGCACCACTCGCAGCGCCCCACCGCTCGCTGCCGAACTCCCGCTCAGCCAGACCACCTTGACGAACCGCGAGACCGCCTTGACGATCCGCGAAACCGCCTTGGCACTCCACGAGACCGCCTTGACGATCCGCCTCCGCCCGAGCGCCGAACCGCCATCCCCGGGCGCTAAACCGCCATCAGCGGTGCGTCCTTCTTCCACTTGAGGATCTTGTCGAAGCTGACCACCGCGCCGCCCCGCCCCGGCTCGTTGCCGATCTGGACGTGATCGGCGAGTTCCCGGATCAGGCAGAGCCCCCGGCCGTGCTCCGCGTCGCCGCGGACCGGGCGGAGCGCGGGACGCGCACGGCCCGGGGCGAAACCCGGGCCGGAGTCGGAGACCTCGATGCGGCACTTCTCGCCGTCGAGGTAGGCGGTGACCCGATAGGCCTCGGACGCGGTACCGGGAGCGGCGTCGCCTCCGTGCTCCACGGCGTTGGCGCAGGCCTCGGTAAGGGCCACGGAGAGGTCGTACGAGACGTCCGGATCGACACCCGCCGTCTCCATCGTGCCGAGCAGCAGACGTCTGGCGAGCGGAACGCTCGCAGCCTCACGCCGCAAATGGAGTGACCACCAGATGCTCATGCTCCAGCCTCCTGGCCGCGGCTCGACATACCGTTACGTATTGCCGCAAGCACCTGTGCGCAATCGCCTGCATGACGTGATGCCGCCCATATGGCGGATGCGCACGCGACAACGATCGGTGTATGTGCGGGTGGTTCGGCCCGGATCGTGACCTTCCGGACCACGGCTCGCGGACCGTCATCCTGCGGACCTGCCGTAGGAAGCGGGTGGGCCGAGTGCGATGATGAGCCCGCCATGACTGCCCCCCAACAGCCCAGGGCGCGCTCCGGACACGAGCTCCGGATTCTGCGGGCCGCGGTGTTCGCCGCGGTCTGTGTCGTGCTGGCCGCGGCCGGTCATGGGCTCGCCTCCTGCGCCACCGTCCCGCTGTGGACGCTCGGCGCCGGATTCCTCGCGGTCTTCGCCGTCGCCGCCGCGCTGGCGGGGCGGGAGCGTTCGCTGCCGGGCATCGCCGCGCTGCTCGCGGGCGGTCAGACCGCCCTGCACGCGCTCTTCGGACTCGCCGGGACCGCTACGTCGGGCTCGGGCTCCATGTCGATGGCCGACACCTCACTCGTGGAACGTGCCGCGCGCATCGTGTGCGGCACGACCGCGGCGGCGATCAGCCCGGCTCAGGCCATGAAAATCCTCGCCGACGCACGGCTCGACACGGGCACGACCCCGTCGATGTCCATGCCCATGCCCCACTCCTCGGACGCGATGTCGGCCGTCACGGGGTCCTCGATGTCCGTGTGGCCGTCCCTGCCGATGCTGCTCGGCCACGTCCTCGCGGCCGTCGCCTCCGGCTGGGTGCTGCGCCACGGTGATCTGGCGCTGTTGCGGCTGATGCGGCTGTCCGCGCACGGAGTCGCGGAAGGGGCGCTCGTACGGTCCCTGCGCGGGGCGCTCGCGCTCGTACGCGCCCTGCGGGCCGGACTGCCGGGTACACCCGACGCGACACCGCGCGCCCGGCGCACCGCGCTGCTGACGCCGTCCAAGCCCCGTACCGCCGAGCTCCAGCACAGCGTCGTCCGCCGTGGACCGCCCCACTCCACCGCTCTCGTCCTCGCCGCCTGACACGACGCGCCACTCCGCGGACCGATCCGAAGAATCCGTCCGGAACGGATCCGAAGCATCCGAAGGATCCGAAGGGGATGCCGTCGTGCGGCACGCGCGCGTGCACGCGAAAGCACCCCCAGGGGCCTATCGCACCCTTCGCACGCGCACCCCCTTCTCTTCTCATCGGACTGAAAGTGGAGTGCTCTCTTCCATGAAGGCTTCCCGTATCGCCGCCGCCGGTGCCGTCGCCGCCTCGGCCGTCCTCGCCGTCTCCGCCCCCGCCTTCGCGCACGTCAGCGTGCAGCCGGAGGGCGAGGCCGCCAAGGGCGGTTACGCCGTCGTCGACTTCAAGGTCCCCAACGAGCGCGACGACGCCTCGACCAACAAGGTCGAGGTGAACTTCCCGACCGACCACCCGCTCGCCTCCGTCATGCCGCAGCCCCTCGACGGCTGGTCCGTGAAGGTCACCAAGAGCAAGCTGGCCAAGCCGCTCACGCTGCACGGCGAGAAGATCTCCGAGGCCGTCAGCAAGGTCACCTGGACCGCCACCGGCAAGGGCATCGAGCCGGGCTTCTTCCAGAAGTTCCCGCTCTCCGTCGGCGCGCTCCCCGAGGACACCGACGAGCTCGTCTTCAAGGCGATCCAGACGTACGACAACAAGGAGGTCGTGCGCTGGATCGAGCCGCAGCAGAAGGGCCAGGAGGAGCCCGAGAACCCCGCTCCGGTGCTCACGCTCTCCGACGCGTCCACGGACGGCCACCACGGGTCCTCCGGCACCGCCAAGGACGCCTCCGACACCTCCACGGCGGCCCCCGCCTCGTCCACCTCCGCCTCCTCCGCGGACAGCAGTGACACCACCGCGCGCGTCCTCGGTGTCGTCGGCATCGTCGTCGGCGCGGCGGGCGTGGCGTACGGCGTTCTGGCCGGCCGTCGGCGCACCGAGGCCTGAGGGCCCACCGCACCCCTCCCTTGTGCACCGGTAGGTCGTACGCCCTCGTCAAAGTGGTCGTACGACCCCGGTGCACACCGGAGCCCTCACATCTGGGACATTTTTCTATGCGCAAGAAGACGTATGCCGCGGCCGCCCTGTTCGCCGCCGCCGCACTGACCCTTTCCGCCTGCGGCAGCGGGGACGACAGCAACAAACCGATCGCCGACGTGTCCGCCGAGGCCGGCACGGGCAAGGCCGCCACGGTCCTCGACAAGGCGTTCGAGAAGCCCGACCTGGTCCTTACCGACACGAACGGCAAGAAGTACGACCTCCGGGCAGAGACCAAGGGCGTCCCGACGCTGATCTACTTCGGCTACACCCACTGCCCCGACGTCTGCCCGACGACGATGAGCAACCTCGCCGTCGCCAAGAAGCAGCTGCCCAAGGCCGAACAGGACAAGGTCAAGGTCGTGTTCGTCACCACCGACCCGGCCCGCGACACCCCCGCCGCGCTCGGCAAGTGGCTCAAGGGGATCGACCCCGCCTTCGTCGGCCTCACCGGCGACTTCCCCACCATCCAGGCGGGCGCCCGCACCCTGGGCATCTCCATCGAGCCGACGGCGAAGGACAAGAACGGCAAGCTCGTCTCCGTGCACGGCACCCAGGTCATCGCGTTCTCGCCGAAGACCGACGGGGGCTATGTGATCTACGGCGAGGACGCCACGGTCGACGACTACACCAAGGACCTCCCCAAGCTCATCAAGGGAGAGAATCCGTGAGCCGACCCGGAGCCCCTTCGAGGCGTCTGGCGGGATGCGTGGCGCTGACGGCCACGGTGCTGGCGCTGGCGGGCTGCGGCTCCGACAACTCCTCCTCGGACAACGCGGGCAAGCCCGAACTGAAGATCACCGGCGCCTACATGCCCGCCCCCGTCATGGACACCATGGCGGCGGGTTTCTTCACCGTCACCAACTCCGGCGGCGGCGACACCCTGACCTCCGTCACCAGCGACCTCGCCCCTGACGTCACGCTGCACTCCACCAAGGGCGGCGCGATGGAGGAGCAGAAGTCGTTCGCCGTGCCCGCCGACGGGTCACTCGACTTCGCGAGCGGCGGCAACCACCTCATGTTCGAAAAGCTCACCCACAAGCCTCTGGAGGGCGAGAAGGTGTCGGTGACGCTGCACTTCACCAAGGCGGGCGCGGTGAAGGTCTCCATGCCGGTGAAGTCCGCGACGTACAACCCCAAGACCGGGCACTGAGGGAGGGATCACCGTGACACAGGCCATCGCTCCCGGTGCGGCCGCCACCACCACTGGAGGGGTCGCTTTTCGGGTACGGGCACTGCTGGTGCTGCTCCTCGCCGTGATCGGCGCGGTCCTGGCCGGCGCGGCGCCCGCCTCCGCGCACGCCGCGCTGACCGGCAGCGACCCCCAGCAGGGAGCGGTGGTCAGCCGGGCACCCACCCAGGTCTCGCTGACGTTCTCCGAGAAGGTCGCGATGTCCGACGGCTCGGTGCGCGTGCTCGACCCCAAGGGCAAGCGCGTCGACACCGGCAAGGCGACCGACCTGGGCGGCACCACCTACGGCGTGAAGCTCCACTCGGGGCTGCCCGACGGCACGTTCACCGTCACCTACCAGGTGGTGTCGGCGGACAGCCATCCCGTCTCGGGCGCCTTCACCTTCTCCATCGGCGCGCCCTCGCAGACCTCCGTCGCGCTCTCCGACCCTGCCGTGGGCGGCGGAGTCGTCGGCGCGCTCTATGGGGTCGGGCGGTATGTCTCGTACGCCGGATTCATCCTCTTGGTGGGTGGCGCGGCCTTCGTACTGGCCTGCTGGCAGCGCGGCGCCGGGGTCCGTCCGGTGCAACGGCTCGTGGTCTCCGGATGGCTCGCGCTGACCGGCGCCACCCTCGCGCTGCTGCTCCTGCGCGGTTCCTACGTCGGCTCCGGCAAGGTCGGCGACATCTTCGACCTGACGCTGCTCGGGCAGGCACTGCAGACCAAGGCGGGCGCGGCACTGGTCTCACGGCTGCTGCTGCTCGCCGCGGGCGCGCTGTTCATCGCGGTGCTCTTCGGGGCGTACGCGCGGCGGGACGAAGCCGACGTGACCGACGAGGGCGGCGCGTCCGGCAGGAGTGACGAGTCCGACAAGGGTGACGGGTCCGACAAGAGCGGTGTCGATGCCGATGCCGATGCCGCGAAGAGGGACCTCACCTTCGGGCTCGCGATCGGCGGCACCGTCGTCGCGGCGGGCCTGGCGGCGAGCTGGGCGATGGCCGAGCACGCCTCCACCGGTATCCAGGCGGGCCTCGCGATGCCCGTCGACGTGCTGCACCTGCTGGCGGTCGCCGTCTGGCTGGGCGGCCTGTCGGCGCTGCTCGTGGCGCTGTTCCGGGCGCCCAACGAGACACGGATCGACGCGGTGGCCGTACGGCGCTTCTCGCGCCTCGCGTTCGGCAGCGTGACGGTGCTGGCCGCGACCGGGATCTACCAGTCCTGGCGCCAGGTCGGCTCCTGGTCGGCGCTGACCGGAACGTGGTACGGGCAGTTGTTGCTCATCAAGATCGGCCTGGTGGCGGTCCTCGTCGGCATCGGGTGGATCTCGCGGCGCTGGACGGCCCAGTTGTCCGAGGCGCCGCAGGTGAAGGCCATGGCGACAGCCGGGGCGACGGCCGGAACGACGGCTCGCGCCGAACTGCGGACGAAGCAGCCGACGAAGGTGCCCGCGAATTCCCGGGACTCCAGCTCTGGGGGCTCGGATTCCCGGGACTCCAGCTCTGGGGGCTCGGATTCCCGGGACTCGAACTCCAGGGGCTCGAACTCCGGAGACTCCCGGCGCGCCGCTCAACTCGCCCGGCAACAGGCCGCCGTGGACACCGCGCGTCAAAAGCGCCTCCGCGACGCCGACCCGGCCCGGGCCGGCCTGCGCCGTTCGGTGCTCGCCGAGGCCGGCGTCGCCGTCGTCCTGCTGGCCGTGACGACCGTGTTGACGTCCACCGAGCCGGGCCGCACGGAGGAGGCGGCCCAGCAGGCCACCTCGTCCTCCTCGCAGCGGTCCGGGCCGCTCTCCCTGAAGCTCCCCTTCGACACGGGCGGCCAGGACGGCAAGGGCACCGCGGAGGTCACCCTCGACCCGGCCCGCGTCGGCGGCAACGAGATGCACGTCTTCGTGGAACGACCGAACGGCAAGGCCTTCGACGTCCCCGAGGTGAAGGTCGCCTTCACCCTGAAGGCCAAGAAGATCGGGCCGCTGCCCGTGACCCCCGACCGCATCGCCACCGGCCACTGGTCGGCGATCGGGGTGCAGATCCCCATGGCGGGCGACTGGGAGATCGCGGTGACCGTGCGCACCTCCGACATCGACCAGACGACCGTCACCAAGAACGCGAAGATCGGCTGAACCTCACCATGGCTGACCAGCCCACTCCGGAAGCCACCACGGAAAAGACCCCTCCAGGAGAGGCCGTTTCCCAGAAGCCCTCTTCTGGCGGGGTCTTTTCCCGGCGCCGACTGCTCGGCACCGCCGGTGCCACAGGTCTCGCCCTGGGCGCGGCCGGAGGTGCCGCCGGGTACGCGGCAGCGCCCGCCGCCGACAAGGCCGCGCCCCTGACCTCGCTCGGCGCGGACGCGGTGATGTTTCACGGGAAACATCAGCCCGGCATCACCACCGCACTCCAGTCCCGTGGCCACCTCGTCGCATTCGACCTGGCCGCGGGCGCGGGCCGCAAGGAGGCCGCCGCACTGCTGCGCCGCTGGTCGACGACGGCCCAGCGGCTGATGGCGGGCGAGGCGGCCGCGCAGGACGACACGGACGTCGCCCGTGACGCCGGACCGTCGTCCCTGACGGTCACCTTCGGCTTCGGAAACAGCTTCTTCGCCCGGACGGGTCTGGAGAAGCAGCGCCCGGTCGCCCTCGACCCACTGCCCGACTTCTCCTCCGACCACCTCGACAAGACGCGCAGCAACGGCGACCTGTGGGTCCAGATCGGCGCCGACGACGCCCTCGTCGCCTTCCATGCCCTGCGCACGCTCCAGAAGGACGCGGGCAGCGCGGCCCGGCTGCGCTGGCAGATGAACGGCTTCAACCGCTCGCCCGGCGCCACGGCCCAGCCGATGACGGCCCGCAACCTGATGGGCCAGATAGACGGCACCCGCAATCCGAAGCCGTCCGAGTCCGACTTCGACCGGCGCATCTTCGTGCCGGCCGCCGGCAACCCGGCCTGGATGGCGAACGGCTCCTACGCCGTCGTACGCCGGATCCGAATGCTCCTGGACGACTGGGAGAAGCTGTCGGTCAAGGCCCAAGAGGACGTCGTGGGGCGGAAGAAATCCACCGGGGCGCCGCTGACCGGTGGCACCGAGACGACCGCGATGAAACTCGACAAGACCGATGCCGACGGCAACCTGGTCGTCCCCCTCAACGCGCATGCCCGGATCACCCGGCCCGACCAGAACGGCGGCGCCGCGATGCTGCGCCGCCCGTTCTCCTTCCACGACGGCTTCGACACGGACGGGGTGCCCGACGCGGGCCTGCTCTTCGTCTGCTGGCAGGCGGATCCGCTGCGCGGCTTCGTCCCGGTGCAGCGCAAGCTCGACCGCGGCGACGCCCTGTCGACCTTCATCCGCCACGAGGCGAGCGGGCTGTTCGCGGTGCCGGGCGGGGCGGCGGAGGGGGAGTACGTGGGGCAGCGGCTGCTGGAAGGGTGATCCGTGCGGGACGGGGCCCATTAGGGTGACGGGTATGTCGGCGACGCGCTACACCTATCTCGGCCCCGAGGGAACGTTCACCGAGGCCGCCCTCCGCACGCTCCCGGAAGCCGCGACACGGGAGCTGGTGCCCATGGTGTCCGTGCCGGCCGCGCTCGACGCGGTGCGCGCGAGCGAGGCCGCGGGCGCCCTCGTCCCGATCGAGAACTCGGTCGAGGGCGGTGTCACCGCCACCCTCGACGAACTCGCCAAGGGCGAGCAGCTGATGATCTACCGCGAGGTCGTCCTGCCGATCGCCTTCGCCCTGCTGGTCAGGCCCGGCACGGCCCTGAAGGACATCAAGACGGTCACCGGCCACCCGGTCGCCCAGCCGCAGGTGCGCAACTGGCTCGGCACCCATCTGCCGAACACCGTGTGGGAGTCGGCGGCCTCGAACGCGGACGGTGCCCGGCTGGTCCAGGAGGGCCGGTACGACGCGGCCTTCGCGGGCGAGTTCGCGGCAGCGACCTACGGGCTCGAACCGCTGGTCACCGAGATCCACGACGCAGCGAACGCCGAGACCCGCTTCGTGCTGGTCGGCCGTCCGGCCCGGCCCGCGGCCCCGACCGGCGCCGACAAGACATCCGTGGTCATCTGGCTGGGCGACGACCACCCGGGTGCGCTGCTCGAACTGCTCCAGGAGTTCGCCGTGCGCGGCGTCAACCTGATGCGGATCGAATCACGGCCGACCGGCCGGGGCATCGGCAACTACTGCTTCTCCGTGGACGCCGAGGGCCACATCACCGACCGCCGTGTGGGCGAGGCGCTGATGGGGCTCAAGCGCATCAGCCCCCAGGTGCGCTTCCTCGGGTCCTATCCGCGGGCCGGGGTCGCCCTGGAGGACGTACGGCCGCTGCGGCCCGGGACGTCGGACAGTGCGTTCTCGGCGGCGTCGGACTGGCTGGCGCGCTGCCAGGACGGACGGTTCTAGGCCGGCGGGACGGACAGTTCTAGGCCGGTTCCAGGCCAGATTCAGAACCAGAGCCGGATCCAGGCCGGATCAGGGCCGGATCAGGCCCGTTCGGGTTCCCGCGTCGGCGGCTCCTCGGCGCGGGCTTTTCCACTGCCCTTCTCCGCATTCCATCAGTCCTACCTGCTGATATTCGTCATCCACAGATGTTATCCACAGGTGTGCTTCTCGACCTGGGGACAAGTCGACAAGGAAGCACTACATCGTCGACAAATCGGCCCACAGGGCCCAAGTTCGTCCACAGCCCCGCACGTCACCCCTCGTCCACTCTTTTCCCTTGATCAATCCTTTGGAGCGAAGCATTTCCACTCGAACGTGGGTGTACGGATGGTTTGACCCGGGAATTCTTCGCCCCACATGCGGCTTTCGGAACGATCACCTCCGAAGTCCACAGATCTTCCGCACAGCCTGTGGATAACTCTGCGGAGGCATGGATCCCTGTGGACAACCCTTCTCAAGTACCGCTCTCCACAAGGGAATCCAGTCAACCACCTGATTACCGTCTGCCCCGTTTCAGGGAGTACCGTCCCTTTTATTGACGCGGACCGGCACGCATGGGTGATCATTGGCGATCAAGGAATACCGACACGGCATTTCACTCATAACGTCACAGAAGTGACGGAGTGGAATATCGAGTCGATGGCCGGAAGCGGGCACCGGTAGCCTTGAGGGGTGATTGACCTTCGCCTGCTCCGTGAGGACCCCGACCGTGTTCGCGCCTCCCAGCGCGCCCGTGGAGAGGACGTCGCCCTCGTCGACTCCCTCCTCTCCGCCGACGAGCGGCGCAGGTCGTCCGGCGTCCGCTTCGACGAGCTCCGATCCGAGCAGAAGGCGCTCGGAAAGCTGATCCCCAAGGCGTCCGGCGACGAGAAGGCCGAGCTGCTGAGGAAGGCCGGGGAGCTCGCCGCCGCCGTCAAGACCGCCGACGCCGAACAGCACGAGGCGGACGAGGAGACCAAGCGTCTGCTCCTCCAGCTCGGCAACCTGGTCCACCCGGACGTCCCGGTCGGCGGCGAGGAGGACTTCGTCGTCCTGGAGACGCACGGCACGATCCGCGACTTCGGCGCCGAGGGCTTCGAGCCCAAGGACCACCTGGAGCTCGGCGAGGCGCTCGGCGCCATCGACGTCGAGCGGGGCGCCAAGGTCTCCGGCTCCCGCTTCTACTACCTGACGGGTGTCGGCGCGCTCCTGGAGCTCGCCCTCGTCAATGCGGCGATCGCGCAGGCCACCGAGGCCGGCTTCACGCCGATGCTGACCCCGGCCCTGGTCCGCCCGCGCGCCATGGAGGGCACCGGCTTCCTCGGCCAGGCCGCGGAGAACGTGTACCACCTGGAGAAGGACGACTACTACCTGGTCGGCACCTCCGAGGTCCCCCTCGCGGCGTACCACATGGACGAGATCCTTGACGCCGACCAGCTGCCGATGCGCTACGCGGGCTTCTCGCCGTGCTTCCGCCGCGAGGCCGGCACCTACGGCAAGGACACCCGCGGCATCTTCCGTGTGCACCAGTTCGACAAGGTCGAGATGTTCTCGTACGTCGACCCCGCGGACGCGGAGAACGAGCACAAGCGGCTCCTGGACTGGGAGAAGCAGTGGCTGACCGGGCTCGAGCTGCCCTTCCAGGTCATCGACGTGGCCTCGGGCGACCTCGGTTCCTCCGCGTCCCGCAAGTTCGACTGCGAGGCGTGGATCCCGACCCAGGGCAAGTACCGCGAGCTGACCTCGGCCTCGAACTGTGACGGCTTCCAGGCCCGCCGCCTGTCCGTGCGCATGCGCGACGGCAAGAAGGTCCAGCCGCTCGCCACGCTGAACGGCACGCTGTGCGCCGTCCCGCGCACGATCGTGGCGATCCTGGAGAACCACCAGCTGGCCGACGGCTCCGTGCGGGTGCCCGAGGTGCTGCGTCCGTACCTGGGCGGCCGTGAGGTTCTGGAGCCGATCTCCAAGTGACCGCCGCCGCCGGGTCGACCGGTCCGACCGGATCCACGGGTCCGACCGGATCGTTCCCCTACAGGCTCGTCGCGACCGATCTCGACGGCACGCTGTTGCGTTCCGACGAGACGGTCTCGGAGCGCACGCGTGAGGCACTCGCCGCGGTGACCACGGCGGGCGCCGCGCACATCGTCGTCACCGGGCGCGCGGTGCCCTGGACCCGGCACATCCTCGACGACCTCGGCTACGAGGGCCTCGCGGTGTGCGGACAGGGCGCGCAGGTGTACGACGCGGGGGAGCACCGGCTGCTCACCTCGGTGACGCTGGACCGGCAGCTGGCCGGGCTCGCGCTCGCCAAGATCGAGGCGGAGGTCGGACCGCTGCTGCTGGCCGCGAGCCGCGACGGGCTCGACGGCGAGGTACTGGTCGGCCCCGGCTACCGCAGGCAGGACGGCTCGCTCCCGGTCGTCCCGATCAGGGACGCGACGGACCTCTGGTCGGCCCCTCTGAACAAGGTGTACGTGCAGCACCCCACGCTCTCCGACGACGAACTGGCCGCGGTGGCTGCCAAGGTCGCGGGCAGCCTGGTCGGCGTCACCATGGCGGGCGCGGGGATAGTGGAACTCCTCCCCCTCGGCCTCTCCAAGGCCACGGGACTGTCCCTCGCCGCCCGTCGGCTCGGTGTGAAGGCGGCGGACACGATCGCCTTCGGTGACATGCCCAACGACATCCCGATGTTCGCCTGGGCGGCCCACAGCGTGGCCATGGCGAACGCCCACGACGAGCTCAAGGCTGTCGCGGACGAGGTGACGTCCTCGAACGAGCAGGACGGCATCGCGGTGGTGCTGGAGCGGTTGCTGGGTTAGCGGGTGAGAGCTCGCGGAGGATGCGCGGATCGAACGCGCGCGGGGTTGACCCCGACCACGGCTTAGCAAGCCGGTGCCTTGCCTCTCGGCCAATCCTCCGGGTGGGCGGCCCGCGCGACATACGCGCGCTCGAAGCGGCCGCCCCGGGCAGCCCCCCGTGCGGGCGGGCTCCACGGAGGGGTAACTACTCCTGAGCCTGCCGCGGGCTGCCCTGTAGGGAGCTCGACGGACTGCTACTCATGGGCATCGTCGCGCTCCTCTCCCAGAACGTGGCGCCGACTCGATGCGGCGACGTGGACATAACTACTGTGCCCGGACGCCGACTTGGACGCCACTGAATAAAGCCGCCCCGCAAAGGGGGTTGTCGACGGCTCAAAGAGAGTTACCGGCGGCGCCACTTGCGCCGACGTGCCTTGCTGAAGAACCACCCCGCGGGCGGCTCGTCGGAGCGCCAGGGCTGCGGGTCGGGTCCCCCCTCGCGCCAGCGGGCGGCGAGCATACGGGCGCGGGCGGACGGCTCGGTCGTCTCCGCCGACCGTATGAAGCTCTCGTCAAGTACGAGGCCGTCCCAGACGTCCTCGGTCTCCCTCTGTCCCTCACCTTGCGGTTCCGCCATCCCCGTTCCTCCTAGCCGCGCGTCCCATCTGCCCAGTCTGCCGGGACAGAGGTGAAGCCACTGTCAAGAAAAAAAGGGGGCGCCACGCGCGCGTGCATGGCGACAACCGGCACGCGCGCGTGGAACCCCCGGCTCACTCCTCGCCGGCCAGCGTCAGCGACCGCAGCCGCTGCCCGGCGTACCAGGTGGCGAGCACGGTGACCACGACCAGGAGCACCGTGGCGGTGGGCAGGCCCACGTCCGAGGTGACGAGGTCGCCGCCGGTGACCTTGTGGCCTACGGCGAGCGCCCACTGCTGGACGCTGAGCGTGCGCGCGCCGGACACCAGTGACCCGAACAGGGCCTCCCAGACCAGCGCGTAGACGAGCCCGAACACCACCGCGTGCCGGGTGACCGTCCCCAGCAGCAGGAACAGCGCGGCATACGCGATCGAGGCGACCAGCGCCGCCACGGTGTAGGCGACGGCGACCTGCTGGCCGTTGCCGTTCAGGATCATGCCCGCGATGAACGTCGGCAGGGCGGAGAACGCCATGGTGACGCCGATCGCGACGATCAGCTTGGTGAAGATGATCGTCGGCCGCTTCAGGGGCTTGGCCAGCAGATACACCACCGAGCCGTCGTCGATCTCGGGGCCGATCGCGCCGGTGCCGGCGATGACGCCGATGATCGGCACCATCGTGGCGAGCGCGAAGCCGCCGAGCAGGTCCGATGCCACCTGGTCGTCGGCTCCGGCGAAGCTGCGTACGGCCGCGGAGATCACGATGAGCAGGACGGGCAGCGCACAGAGGATGAGGGCCCGGCGGCGGCCGAGCAGGGCTCGATAGGTGAGCCGGGCGACTGTGGGGTCGTACATCTTGGCCTCCTACGCCGCGACGAGATACGAGAAGACGGACTCGAGGGACTCGTCGGACGGCGAGACCGTGAGCAGCCGGATGCCGTGCTCGCGCGCGACGCGCGGCAGCAGCGCCGTGAACCGGCCGAAGTCGACCGCCTGGATGCGCAACGCGCCCTCGGCCAGGTCCACTTCGATGCCGGACGTCGACGGATCGGCGATCAGCGCGGCGGCCAGTACCCGGTCGTCGCTGGAGCGCACCAGGTAGCGGTGCGGGCGGTCGGTCATCAGGCGCCGGATGCGGCGGAAGTCGCCGCTGGCCGCGTGCCGTCCGGCGACGATCACCTCGATGTGGGCGGCGAGCTGTTCGACCTCTTCGAGGATGTGGGACGAGAACAGCACCGTGCGGCCCTCGTCGCCCATGCGGCGCAGCAGGTCCATGAGCTGCATGCGCTGGCGCGGGTCCATGCCGTTGAAGGGCTCGTCGAGCAGCAGCAGGGACGGGTCGTGGACGAGGGCGGAGGCCATCTTCACGCGCTGCCGCATGCCCTTGGAGTACGTGGAGATCTTGCGGTCCTGCGCGTACTCCATCTCGACCGTGGCGAGCGCCCGCTGGGCGGCCTTCGCTCCGAGGCCGTGCAACTCGGCGTTGGCCACGACGAATTCCTGGCCCGTGAGGAAGTCGTACATCGCCTCGCGCTCCGGGACGATGCCGATGTGCTTGTAGATCTGTTCGTTGCGCCAGACCTGCCGGCCGTCGAGGGTGACGGTGCCGGTGGAGGGGGCGAGGAAGCCGCCCATCATGTTGATGAGGGTGGACTTCCCGGCGCCGTTCGGGCCGAGCAGGCCGGTGACGCCGGGGCCGATCGTCATCGTGATGTCGTTGACCGCCACCACGTTGCCGAACCAGCGCGAGACATGGTCGATGTTGAGCGTGGTCACAGCCCGACCTTTCGGTAGCGGCGCAGCAGGAGGCCGTAGGAGCCCGCGATGAGCCCCAGGACGACGACGAGGTAGACGACTCCCTGCCCGGACGAGGGGCCCTCCCCGCCGGGGAAGGCGGAGGTGGCGCCGAGGAAGGCCGTCTGCACCCCGTCGATGAGCGTGATGGGAGAGAAGAGGCCGAGCCAGGGCACGGCCGAGGAGCTGGACTGCTCGAAGGCGATGGCCTGGACGGTCGACACGGCTCCGTAGGAGATGGTCAGCGCTGCGATGACGGCCGCGATGCCGAAGCCGCGGCGCGGGGTCACCGACGAGATGACCAGGCCGATCCCGGCGAAGAGAAGCGACAGCAGCGCCACGGAGACCAGCCCCTGTCCGAAGCCCTTCGTCTGGTCGGAGAAGTCGAGCTTCGCCAAAAGCGCCCCTACGTAGAGCACGATCAGGGGCGCGGCCGTCAGGACGAACAGCGCCGAGGCCAGCGCCGCGTACTTGGCGCGTACGTAGTCGACGGTCTCGATGGGACGTGAGAAGTACAGCGGCACGGTCTTGAAGCGCAGGTCGCGGGAGACGGACTGCGGTCCCTGGGAGGCGACGTACAGGCCGATGACGGCCTGCATGATGACCGCGTAGCGCGTGTAGTCGACCGGCAGGGCCTTCGCCTTGGTGGCGACCGCGACGGCCACCATGATGAGTGCGGGGACGCACATCACCACGAAGAGCAGCATCGGCAGCACCTTGGACTTGACCGAGCGGCCCAGGCCGTAGGAGCCGCGCAGGGACTGCGAGTACAGCGAGCGGCGGGCGTAGGCGCGGCCCAGGCGCGGGCCGTCGTAGTGGCGGTAGCCGATGTCGTGGATCCGGGTCTGCTCACCGCGGGGGGTGAGGGACTGCTCAACTGCCATGGCCCACTGCCTCCTTCCGTACGCCCTGCACGTCCGTCCCGTCCGTCTGTTCCTCGCGGAAGACCTCCGCGATGTGGTGGCGCCGCTGTTCCATCCGGATCAGGCCGAGGCCGAGGTCGGCGACGACGTCGCGGACGAGGTCGTAGGTCTCCTCGCCCTCGGCGGTCAGCAGCAGGATGTGGCCGGCGCCCGGCAGCCCGCTGCCGTCGTGGGTCTCGACCCCGCGCGCGTGGAGCGCCTCGCGGACCGTGCCGGTGCCGTCCGGGTGCTCGTCGCTGTCGGTGACCTCGATGGCGAGGGTCGTCGTGGTCTGGGTGAAGTCCGTGGTGGAGCTGGACCGCAGCAGCTTGCCGCCGTCGACGACCACGACGTGGTCGCAGGTGCGCTCCAGCTCGCCCAGCAGGTGCGAGGTGACCAGGACCGAGATCCCGAACTCGGTGTGGATACGGCGGATCAGGCCGAGCATCTCGTCGCGGCCGACCGGGTCGAGGCCGTTGGTCGGCTCGTCGAGGAAGACCAGCTGGGGGTCGTGGACGAGGGCCTGCGCGAGCTTGACGCGCTGCTTCATGCCCGTCGAGTAGCCACCGATGGGGCGGTAGCGCTCCTCGTACAGTCCGACATGGCGCAGGGTGTCCGCGGTGCGCTCGCGGGCCGCGGCCGGCGGGAGCCCGGACATGCGCGCCATGTGGACGACGAACTCGGTGGCCGAGACGTCGGGGGGCAGGCAGTCGTGCTCGGGCATGTACCCGACCCGCTCGCGGATGGCGCCGCCTTGGGTGGCGACATCGAGTCCGAGCACTTGGGCGCGGCCCTCGGTGGCGGGGGAGAGACCCAGCAGGATCTTGATCAGTGTGGACTTGCCGGCTCCGTTGGCTCCGACGAGTCCGGTCACACCGGGTCCGACGTCCACGGAGAGCCGGTCAAGAGCGGTCACCCGGGGGTACCGCTTGCTCAGGCTTTCGGTCGCGATCACAGTCACGTTGTCGAAGGTAGTGGCGCACGCCACAGCGGTCGTCAACCCATGGAGCTGTATCCGCGTCCGCCTCCAGTCGTACGGGCCCGTAGGGGTCCCCCTGAAGTCGAACAACCGGCGGGGATTTATCCACATCGGACCGGTTGTCCACAGGTGCCGAGCAGGCCTATTGACGCAGCCTCTAACAACTGTCACATTCGCCAGTGTCAAGTTACGGACACGTACCGTGCGGGGCTGGGCGAAGGAGAAGTGACTCTCGTGACTCTCGAAGGCGCGCGCGAGCGCCGGGTGCGGACGGGCGGGATCGAGCTGTGCGTCGCCGAGCTGGGCGATCCGGCAAGGCCCACGGTGGTGCTCGTGCACGGCTATCCGGACTCCAAGGAGGTGTGGTCCGAGGTCGCGACCCGCCTGGCGGAGCATTTCCACGTGGTGCTGTACGACGTCCGTGGCCACGGCGGATCGACGGCCCCGCAGCCACTGCGCGGCGGGTTCACCCTGGAGAAGCTGACGGACGACTTCCTGGCCGTCGTCGACGCGGTGAGCCCCGACCGTCCGGTGCACCTGGTGGGGCACGACTGGGGTTCGGTGCAGTCATGGGAGTTCGTCACGGTCGCACGGACCCAGGGCCGGATCGCATCCTTCACCTCCATGTCCGGGCCGTCCCTCGACCACTTCGGCCACTGGATCAAGCGGCGTGTGCGGCGGCCCACCCCGCGCCGGATCGGCCAGCTCCTCGGCCAGGGCGCCAAGTCCTGGTACGTGTACCTGCTCCACACGCCCGTGCTGCCGGAGCTCGCCTGGCGTGGCCCCCTGGGCAAGCAGTGGCCGAAGATCCTGCGGCGGGTCGAGAAGGTGCCTGCGGGTGACTATCCGACCCCCTCGCTGCCGACGGACGCGGCGCACGGCGCTTGGCTGTACCGCGACAACGTACGGGCCCGGCTGAGCAGGCCACGCCCGGACGCCTACGCGCACGCGCCCGTGCAGCTCATCACCCCCCTGGGGGACGGGTTCCTCTCCGAGCGGCTCTACGACGATCTGGAGGAGTGGGCCCCGCAGCTGGTGCGCCGCACCCTCCCGGACAAACACTGGATCCCGCGTACGCGGCCCGACCAACTGGCGTCCTGGATCACGGACTTCGTGCACGCCAACGAGGACGGCGTGCCGGTGCGGGACACCATCGCCCCGGGCAGGTACGCCGACCGGTTCGGCGGGCAGCTCGTGCTGGTCACCGGCGCGGGCAGCGGCATCGGGCGGGCCACCGCGCTGGCGTTCGCCGAGGCCGGCGCGCGCGTGGTGGCCGTCGACCGGGACGCGGAGGGCGCGGCGCGCACGGCGGAGATGTCCCGGCTGATCGGCTCCCCCGAAGCGTGGGCCGAGACCGTCGACGTCTCCGACGAGCAGGCCATGGAGAAGCTCGCCGAAAGGGTCGCCGGCGAGTACGGCGTGGTGGACGTGCTGGTGAACAACGCCGGGATCGGACTGTCCGGGTCCTTCTTCGACACCACTCCGGAGGACTGGAAGAAGGTTCTCGACGTCAACCTGTGGGGCGTGATCCACGGCTGCCGGCTCTTCGGCAGGCAGATGGCCGAGCGCGGGCAGGGCGGCCACATCGTCAACACCGCGTCGGCGGCGGCGTACCTGCCCTCGAAGGCGCTGCCCGCCTACAGCACCTCGAAGGCGGCCGTGCTGATGCTCAGCGAGTGCCTGCGCGCGGAGTTGGCCGGGCAGGGCATCGGCGTCTCGGCGATCTGCCCGGGATTCGTGAACACGAACATCACCTCGACCGCGCACTTCGCCGGGGTGGACGCGAGCGAGGAGAAGCGCCGCCAGAAGAAGTCGGCGCGGCTGTACGGGCTGCGCAACTACCCGCCGGAAAAGGTGGCCGGCGCGATCCTGCGCGCGGTCGTCCGCAACCAGGCGGTCGTACCCGTCACCCCCGAGGCGCGCGGCGGCCGCCTGATGTCTCGGCTGGCGCCGAGGGCGCTGCGCGCGATCGCGCGGATGGAGCCACCGCTGTGAGGTTCGTGGCCGCGCGCAACGGGGTCGTGGGCAAGGGCCTGTTGCCCACTCTGGAGGAGCACGGCACGGCCATGTCCCGCTGTCCGCGGCGGTCGTACCATCCCTCGCAGGAGGGCTCGCCGCGCGGGGCCGTCGCGTAGTACCCAGGGGGTCGGGAGGCAGACAGCGTGAACGACGAGCCGGTCCGGGTCGCGTACCGCATCGAGGATCTGTCGCATCACAGCGGCGCCACGGTCCGGACGATCCGCGCCTACCAGGACCGCGGGCTGCTCCCCCGCCCCGAGCGACGCGGTCGCGCCAACGTGTACGCGGACGCGCATCTGGCCCGGCTGCGGCAGATCGCCGACCTCCTGGACCGCGGCTACACCCTGGCCTCCATCAAGGAACTCCTGGAGGCCTGGGACGCGGGCCGGGGGCTGGGCGGGATCCTCGGGCTGGTCGCGGAGGTCGACGGACCGTGGACCGACGAGGAGGCCGTGCGCATGTCGCGGGCCGAGCTGGACGAGCGGTTCGGTGGCAGCCCGGACGACGCGGCGGTGGCGGAGGCGGTGGAGCTCGGGGTGCTGGAGCGCCTCCCCGGCGAGAGCGAGGTGTATCTGGTCCCGAGCCCCCAAGAGCTCGCTGTGGCAGTGGAGTTGTACGCGGCGGGCGTGCCGCTGTCCGCGATCTCGGGCCATCTGCGGGAGTTGAGGGGCAAGGTCGAGCACATCGCCGCGCGTTTCCTGGAGTTCACGACCGAGCACGTCTTCGCGCGCTATCTCGGTGAGCATCCGCCGAGCGATGCGGAAGCGGTCGAGGCGGCCTCCCTGGTACGCCGTCTGCGACCGCTCGCGCAGCAGACGGTGGACGCGGAACTGGCCCGTGCCATGCGGCTGTTCGCGACCCGACACCTGCGTGAACGTCTTGGGGCGGGGCCGACCCAAGACACCATGGAAGAGACGCGTTCCGTTCAGCTACCGGTCTCCACGATGCGCGCCGTGGAGACCTTGGTTGGTTCCGGACAGGCGGCCTCCTTCGTCGCGGCGGCAGCCGAACGGGAGGTCCAGGCCAGGACGTTGGACCATCTCACCTCAAATTACAACAATCACCATACCGTTGGCGAAACGCCCTAAATCTCCTGCGCGTTGTCCACAGATTCGTCAATTCACCTGTGGATAACAGGACTTGCTTGTGGATCAAACCTCCGCACCAAAATCAAATGCGTGATCCGCCTCTCGCCAGGCACGCTGGCAGGATGAACGAACCGATGGATGAAAGACGCACCGTGAAGGTGTCGAAGTACCTCTCGAAGCATCTGCGGCATCAGCCCGAGCGGATCGGGCTCACGCTCGGCGAGGGAGGCTGGGTCGAGATCGACACGCTGATCGCGGCAGCGGCGGAGCACGGCTTCCGGATCACCCGCGAGGAGCTAGACCATGTGGTGGCCACGAACGACAAGCGGCGCTTCGCCGTGGAGGGCACCCGCATCCGCGCCAGCCAGGGCCACTCCGTCGAGGTCGACCTCGGACTGCCCCCGGCGACTCCGCCGGGGTACCTCTACCACGGGACCGTGGCCCGCAATCTGGACGCGATCCGGGCCGAGGGCCTGCGGCCCATGAACCGGCACGACGTGCATCTCTCGCCCGACCGCGAGACCGCCACCCGCGTCGGCGCCCGCCGCGGCCGGCCCGTCGTGCTCGGCGTGGACGCCGCCGCCATGCACCGCGACGGCCATGTCTTCCGGGTCAGCGCGAACGGGGTGTGGCTCACCGAGGCCGTACCGTCGAAGTACCTGCGCTTCCCCGGCCCGCACTGATCGTCCGCCGACCGGCCGGCCGAGGGGCACCGGTGGAGCGATCACACGGTGGCCACGACCACCCCGCGGCTCCGCTTACGCTCGATGCATGAGTCTGCGTCTGAGCACTGTGATCCTGCCGTACCTCCGCTGGCACGAGGGCGGGCGTGCCGCCTGGCAGCGTGCGGAGCAGCTCGGCTTCCACACCGCGTTCACGTACGACCACCTGTCGTGGCGGACCTTCCGGGACGGCCCCTGGTTCGGTGCCGTGCCCACGCTCACCGCCGCGGCCGCCGCCACCGACCGGCTCCGCCTGGGCACGCTCGTGACCTCGCCGAACTTCCGGCACCCGGTGACCCTCGCCAAGGAACTGATCTCCCTCGACGACATCTCGAACGGCCGGATCACCCTGGGCATCGGCGCGGGCGGCAACGGATTCGACGCCATGACGCTTCTGAAGTGCGGCCAGGAGCCCTGGACCCCGCGTGAGCGCGCCGACCGCTTCGGCGAGTTCGTACCCCTGCTCGACCGCCTCCTCACCGAGGACTCGGTCTCCTACGACGGCGACTTCTACTCGGCACACGAGGCACGCAACATCCCGGGCTGTGTCCAGCGGCCCCGACTGCCCTTCGCGGTGGCCGCCACCGGCCCGCGCGGCATGAAGCTCGCCGCCCGCCACGGACAGGCCTGGGTGACGACCGGCGACCCCAAGCTGTACGAAACGGGCACCCCTGAACAGTCGGTTCAGGCCATTCACGGACAGGTGGAGAAGCTGGCCGCCGCCTGCGCCGCGGTCGGCCGTGACGTGTCCGGACTCGACAAGATCCTGCTCACCGGTTTCACCCCGGACCGAGGCCGTCCGCTGGAGTCCCTCGACGCGTTCGTCGACTTCGCGGGCCGGCACGCGGAGCTGGGTTTCACCGACATCGTGATCCACTGGCCCATCCCCGACTCGGACTTCGCCGCGGACGAGAAGGTCTTCGAGCGCATCGCCATGGAGGCCCCGGCCCAGCTGGCCTGACGGCCAGAGCCACCACGGATGGCGGCAACGGGGTGTAACGGTACTGGTGAGAGCGGTAACCACTCACATGTGCGGGCTCCCGCACGGCCGTGCGGGCATATGCGCGAGAATGACCCGGTGACCTCAGCGACCCGACAGCCAGAGACCCCGGCAGCCGCCCTTCCGCCGCGCCTGATCGCCACGGACCTCGACGGCACCCTCCTGCGCGACGACAAGTCCGTATCCGAGCGCACGGTCGCCGCCCTCGCCGCCGCCGAGGAGGCCGGCATCGAGGTCTTCTTCGTGACCGGCCGCCCGGCCCGCTGGATGGACGTCGTCAGCGACCACGTCCACGGCCATGGCCTGGCGATCTGCGGCAACGGCGCCGCCGTGGTCGACCTGCACGGCGGCCCCGGCGCCCACCGGTTCGTCAAGGTCCGGGAGCTGGCGCGGGAGAACGCGCTCGACGCCGTACGACTGCTGCGGGAGGCCGCACCGGGCACGGTGTTCGCCGTCGAGCAGACGTACGGCTTCTACCAGGAGCCCGCGTACCCCAAGCTGCACATGGAGATCCCCGACACCCTCGCGCCCGCCGAGCGGCTCCTGGCCCCGGACGCCCCCGGCGCCGGCGAACCCGTGCTCAAGATCCTCGCCTTCCACCACGAGCTCGACCCCGACGCCTTCCTCACCGTGGCCCGTCGCGCCGTCGGCGACCGCGCCACCATCACCCGCTCCAGCCCCAGCGCCCTGCTGGAGATCAGCGGCCCCGGCGTCTCCAAGGCCAGCACGCTCGAACTGTGCTGCGCCGAGCGCGGTATCTCCCCCGAGGAGGTCGTCGCCTTCGGAGACATGCCGAACGACGTCGAGATGCTGACCTGGGCGGGCACGTCGTACGCGATGGGCAACGCGCACCCCGCCGTAGTCGCCGCGGCCTCCGGTCGCACGGTCGCCAACAACGAGGACGGGGTGGCGGTCGTCATCGAGAAGATCCTCGCCGAGCGGCTGTAGGAGTGGCTGGGCAGGACCGGCGGTTCCACAGCGGCCCGGGGTTCTCAAGCGGCCCGGGGTTCTAGAGCGGTTCCGCCTGCGGAACGTGCGGGGCCTGCCACACCAGCGTCGTACCGCCGCCGTCGGCTCCGGGCCCCGGTCCGTACCAACTGTCGCCGCCCAGCGACTCGGCGCGCCGCCCGAGGTTGCGCAGACCGCTGCGCCGGCCGCCCTCAGGGATGCCGATGCCGTTGTCCTCGACGGTCAGCCGGACACCCTGCCGACCGTCCGGCAGGACGACGGACGCGTCGACGACGACGTCGATGCGGGAGGCCCCGGCATGCCGGAAGGCGTTGGAGAGCGCCTCCCGCAGGGCCGCGATGAGGTTCTTGCCCGTGAGTTCACCGACCGCCGTGTCGACGGGCCCGACAAAGCGGTGCGTGGGCTTGAAGCCGAGCGGCACGGCGGCCATGTTGATCTCCCGCAGCACCCGGGTGCGCAGGCCGGACGGCACTTCGGCAGGTCCCTGTTGGAGCGCGAAGACGGCGGTGCGGATCTCCTGGATGGTGACGTCGAGTTCGCCGACCGCTTTTTCGACGCCCTGCCGCACCTCGGGCACGGCCGAGTTCCGCTGTGCGCTCTCCAACATCATCCCGGTGGCGAACAGCCGCTGGATGACGAGGTCGTGCAGATCACGGGCGATCCGGTCACGGTCCTCGTAGACCGCGAGCCGCTCCCGGTCGCGCTGTGCCTCGGCCATCATCAGTGCGAGCGCGGCCTGCGAGGCAAAGTGCGCGGCGAGGGTGCGCTCGGTCTCGGTGAAAGGACGCCCGCCCCGTTCCCGGGGAGTGACGAGGGCTCCCAGGAAACGGCCGTCGCTCTGCAGGGGAAGCATCATCGTCGGCCCGTACTCGCGGGCGAAGTCGGTGACCATGCGCGGGTCGGTGGCCGCGTCGTCGAGGAACACGGCCTCTCCGTCGAGGAGTTCGGCGACCAGTTCACTCTCCGGCGGGACGACGGCTCCCAGCGCCTTGGACGGGCGGTCCTTGGCCACCGCGCTGATCTCCAGACCGCCCTCCGCGGCGGGCAGCAGCACGATCCCGGCCACCGATCCGGAGAGCCTGCGGGCCTGCTCCGCGACGACCTGGAGTGCGTCCTCGGCGTCGTCGGCCGACAGGAGTGCCCGGGTCACGGCCACCGAGCCGTCGATCCACCGTTCGCGCTGCTGGGCGGCCTCGTACAGCCGGGCGTTGCCGATCGCGATACCCGCCTCCGCGGCCAGCACACGGACCATGTTGAGGTCGTCGTCGGTGAACGGGCCACCGCCGCGTTTCTCGGCCAGGTACAGATTCCCGAAGATCTCCCCCTGCACCCGGATCGGCACCCCCAGGAAGCTGCGCATCGCCGGATGATGCTCGGGAAATCCGCACGCGCGCGCGTCCTCGCCCAGCCGCGCGAGCCGTACCGGCGCCGGGTCGTGGATGAGCGCCCCGAGCAGCCCCCTGTGTCCGTCGGGCAGCCGCCCGATCCGCCGGGCGGTCTCGTCGTCGACGCCGTGGAAGACGAAGTCCGCGAGTCCCTCACCGTCTTCCCCCACGACCCCGATGGCGGCGTAGCACGCGTCCGCCAGCTCGGCCGCCTTCTCGCAGATCCGGTCCAGCGTCGAGTGCAGCTCCAGCCCCGACCCGATCGACCGCACCGCCTCCAACAGCCGCGGCACGTCCGGGCCGCCGTCCGGACGAGGGGAGGCGGGGACCACTGACATGCCTCGAGAGTAGTTAGTCCCCTTTGGACCGGAAAGTCGGACCGTTGCCCGGGGAGTCGCTAGCGCGCCGCCGCCCCGACCAGCAGATCCCCTGCCGCCTCCCGCTCCAGCATCTCCCGCAACGGCCCCTCCACCACCGACAGCTCCGCGTACGCACCCCGCTGCGCCACCCGTCCCGCCGCCAGCACGATCACCTCGTCCACCGCCGCGAGACCCGCCAGCCGATGCGTGATCAGCAACGTCGTACGGCCCTCCGTCGCGGTCAGGAGGTCCGCGGTGAGCGCGTCGGCCGTCGGCAGGTCGAGGTGTTCCGCGGGCTCGTCGAGGACGAGCACGGGGAAGTCGGCCAGCAGCGCGCGAGCAAGCGCCAGCCGCTGGCGCTGACCACCGGACAGCCGCGCCCCGTGCTCGCCGATGAGCGTGTCGAGCCCGTCGGGCAGTCCGTCCGCCCACTCCATGAGCCGGGCCCGCGCGAGCGCGTCGCGCAGCTCGGCCTCGGTGGCGCTCTTCCTGGCCAGCAGGAGGTTCTCGCGCACCGTGCTGTCGAAGAGGTGCGCGTCCTGGGCGCAGAGCCCGACCAGTCGGCGCACGTCGTCCCCGTCCATCCCGTACGCGTCCGTGTCGCCCAGCGTGTACGTCCCCGCCTCCGCGTCCAGGAACCGCAGCAGCACCTGTGCGAGCGTGGTCTTGCCGGACCCGGAGGGGCCGACGACGGCGACTCTGCGGCCCTGTTCGAGGGTCAGGTCGAGGCCGGCGAGCGCGTCCCGGTCCTGTCCGGCATGGCGCGCCCTGAGCCCCTGTACGCGCAACGGGAACGGTGCCGCGGGCGCCGGCTGCGGGAGCTCCGGTTCGCGTACGGGATCGGGGGCGTCCAGCACCTCGTACACACGCTCCGCGCTCCTGCGCACCCGCTGCCGGTACTGGACGGCGAGCGGCAGCCCCAGGACGGACTCGAACGCCGCCAGCGGAGTGAGGACGACCACGGCCATCGCCACGCCGCTCAGGCGCCCGCCGGCGACCGCCTGGGCGCCCACGAGGGCGGTCGTCGCGACGGTCAGTCCGGTGGCCAGGGCGGTGAGCCCGTCGCCGAGCGCGGTCGCGGTGGCAGCCCGCGAGGCGATGCGGGTCAACGCGGTGTCGGCCCGCCGCGCTTCGGCTGTACGGGTGGGCAGGGCGCCCGCGACCGTCAGCTCGGCCGTCCCGGTGAGGAGGTCGGTCACCCGGGTCGCCAGGGCGCCGCGAGCGGGGGACAGCCGGTGCTCCGCGCGGCGCGCCACGGCGCCGGTCAGCAGCGGGACGCCGACCCCGGCCGCCAGCAACCCGGCGGCGAGGGCGGCCCCGGCCTCGGGGAGCAGCCAGGCGGTGAAGCCGACGGAGGCGGCGGACACGAGGAGCGCCGCCCCGGCCGGCAGCAGCCACCGCAGCCAGTAGTCCTGCAGGGCGTCCACATCGGCCACGAGCCGCGACAGCAGGTCGCCCCGCCGGGCCGTCCGCAGTCCGGCGGGGGCCAGGCGCTCGAGGCGTCGGTAGACGGCGACCCGGGTGTCGGCCAGCATCCGCAGCACCGCGTCGTGCGACACGAGCCGCTCGGCGTACCGGAAGACGGCCCGGCCGATCCCGAACGCCCGCGTGGCGGTCACGGCCAGCATCAGATACATCACCGGCGGCTGCTGCGACGCCCTCGAGATCAGCCACCCGGAGGTGGCCATCAGTCCGACGGCACTTCCGAGTGCGAGGCTCCCGAGGAGAAGGGCGAGTGTGAAACGGCCGCTCCGGGGGCCGGCCGTCGCGCGGACCCGGGCGAGCACGCCTCCGCGCCGCGGAGGGGCCGCGTGGGCCTCTTCCGTAGCGGCCCCGGGCACGCCCTCCGGTTCGACCGTCGGGAGCTCCTTCGTGCCCTCGCCGTGGACGGAACCGGTCGCGACGACCGACGCCGCGGCCTCGAGCCGCACCACCCGGTCGGCCACCTCCAGCAGCGCGGGCCGGTGCACCACCAGCAGCACCGTCCGGCCGACGGCGAGCCTGCGTACCGCCGCCACGACCTCCGCCTCCGTCGCCCCGTCCAGCGAGGCCGTCGGCTCGTCGAGCAGCAGGACGGGCCGGTCCGCGAGAAACGCCCGGGCCAGCGCGAGACGTTGACGCTGCCCGGCGGAGAGTCCGCTGCCGTCCTCGCCGAGGACCGTCCCGACCCCGTCGGGCAGGGCGTCCACGAACTCCAGCGCCCCCGCGTCAGCCAGCGCCCGCCGCACCGCCGCGTCGTCGGCGTCGAGCCGGGCGAGCCGTACGTTCTCGGCGATCGAGCCGGCGTAGAGGTGCGGCCGCTGAGGCACCCACGCCACCCGGGACCGCCACTCCTCCACATCGGCCTCGGCGAGATCGACTCCTCCGATCCGCACCCGCCCCGCGACGGGCTCCACGAACCCCAGCAGCACCTTCAGCAGCGTGGACTTGCCCACACCGCTCGGTCCGACGAGAGCCACCGTCTCACCGGTCCCGACGACGAAGGAGACATCGGAGACCGCGTCCCCGGAGCGCCCGGAATACCGGACGGTCACTCCCTCGAAGCCGACCTCCCCTGCCGGCGCGACGAGCAAACCGGTGGCCGGCACCGGGTTCTCCAGCACCGAGAAGATCTCCTCCGCCGCCGCGAGCCCCTCGGCGGCAGCGTGGTACTGCGCCCCCACCTGCCTCAGCGGCAGATACGCCTCGGGAGCGAGAACGAGGATGACGAGCCCGACGTACAGATCCATGTCGCCGTGGACGAGCCGCATCCCGATGGTCACCGCGACCAGGGCGACCGAGATCGTGGCGAGCAGCTCCAGCGCGAAGGACGAAAGGAAGGCGATCCGCAGTGTCCGCATGGTCGCCTGGCGGTACTCGCCGGTGATCCGCCGAATCGACTCGGCCTGCGCCTTGGCCCGCCCGAAGACCTTCAGCGTGGGCAGACCGGCGACCACATCCAGGAAGTGCCCCGAGAGCCGGGACAGCAGTCTCCACTGACGATCCATCTGGGACCGGGTCGCCCAGCCGATCAGCGCCATGAAGACGGGGATGAGCGGCAGGGTGACGACGATGATCGCCGCCGACAACCAGTCCTCGGTGACGATCCGCGCGAGCACCGCCACGGGCACCACCACCGCGAGTCCCAACTGGGGGAGATAGCGCGAGAAGTAGTCGTCGAGCGCGTCCACTCCCCGCGTGGCGAGGGCGACGAGCGACCCGGTTCGCTGCCCGCTCAGCCACTCGGGGCCGAGCGCGGCGGCCCGCTCCAGCAACCGTCCTCGCAACTCCGACTTGACCGCCGCGCTCGCCCGGTGCGCGGCGAGTTCGGTGAGCCAGGAGACAACCGCTCGGCCGATGGCGACCGCGACCAGCAGGATCAGGGGCGTCCGGAGTTCGGAAGCCGAGTGACCGTGCTGGAAAGCTCCGACGACCACTTCGGCGATGAGCATCGCTTGGGCAATGACCAGCGCCGCCCCGGCCGCGCCCAGCCCCACGACCGCCATGAGGAAGAAGCGAGTGGCGCGGGCGTACCGCAGCAGACGCGGGTCGATTGGTTTCACGTGAAACACACCCTTGTCTCATCCGGCATGTTTCACGTGAAACATGCCCTTGGGGAGGACTTGGTCCATTGGGTCGGATTCAGCCCATAAGGCCGGGCTCAGTGCGCAACATCCGCGGCGATGTGATGCGTACCGATCCTCTTGCGGAACACCCAGTACGTCCACGACTGGTACAGCAGGACCATCGGTGTGGCGATTCCCGCACACCAGGTCATGATCCTCAGGGTGTAAGGAGACGACGAGGCGTTGCTGACCGTCAGGCTCCAGTCCGCGTTGAGCGAGGACGGCATGACGTTCGGGAAGAGCGTCAGGAAGAGCATCGTGACGACCGCCACGATGGTGAGCCCCGACAGCGCGAACGCCCAGCCCTCGCGCCCCGTCTGGGCCACCGCGATCGCGGCGACGAGGGCGACGACGGCCACGATCAACGCGGCCAGGGACTTCGCGTCGCCGTTGTCGGCCTGGGTCCAGATCAGGAAGACGAGTGCCATCACGGCGGCCACCAACCCGACCCCGAGCGAAAGCTTGCGCGCCTGCTCCCGTATGTCCCCGACGGTCTTGAGCCCCACGAACACGGTCCCGTGGAAGGTGAACAGCGTCAGCGTGACCAGACCGCCCAGGAGCGCGTACGGGTTGAGCAGGTCACCGAAGTTGCCCACGTACTCGAAGTTCTTGTCGATCTTCACTCCGTGCACGATGTTGCCGAAGGCCACGCCCCACATGAACGCGGGGACGAGCGAGGTCCAGAAGATCGCCGCCTCCCAGTTGCGCTGCCAGTTCTCTTCGGGCCGCTTCACCCGGTACTCGAAGGCGACTCCGCGCACGATCAGGCAGACCAGGATGAGCAGCAGCGGCAGATAGAAGCCGGAGAAGAGCGTGGCGTACCACTCCGGGAAGGCGGCGAAGGTGGCGCCGCCCGCCGAGAGCAGCCACACCTCGTTGCCGTCCCAGACGGGTCCGATGGTGTTGATGAGGACCCGCTTCTCGGTGCGGTCACGGGCCAGCAGCTTGG
The DNA here is from genome assembly GCF_044763085.1 of Streptomyces sp. NPDC096311. Taxonomy (NCBI): domain Bacteria; kingdom Bacillati; phylum Actinomycetota; class Actinomycetes; order Kitasatosporales; family Streptomycetaceae; genus Streptomyces; species Streptomyces sp. NPDC096311. The sequence continues at coordinate 107,436 of NZ_JBIWFN010000022.1, read as the reverse complement.
TGAGGACGCCGACCCCGAAGTCGAAGCCCTCCAGGAAGAAGTAGCCGGTCCACAGGACCGCGATGATGACGAACCAGACGTCGTGGAGTTCCATGACTCAGCAGCTCCCTGGGCCTAGTAGGAGAAGGCCATCGGCTTGTCGGCGTCATGGGGGTCGCCGCCGATCTTGGTGGGCGGGTTGAGGTCGGCCTCGGTGAGCTCCGGCGGACCCTGCTTCACGTACTTGAGCATCAGCTTCACCTCGATGACGGCGAGGATTGCGTAGATGAGGGTGAACACGATCAGCGAGGTCAGCACCTCCGCCTGGGAGACCCCGGGCGAGACCGCGTCCCTGGTCCTCAGCAGGCCGTACACCACCCAGGGCTGACGCCCTGTCTCGGTGAAGATCCAGCCCCAGGAGATGCCGATGAGCGGGAAGATCAACGTCCACTGGGACAGCCGCCACCACCAGATGCCGAGCTTCGGCGTCAGCTCCATGTTCTTGGTGAGCATGAGCTTCGGGACGTCCTCGTCCCCGGTGCGGTGTTCCGGCCCCAGCCAGAACTTCCGCCTGGTCAGCCAGAGGCCGGCGGTGCACAGGGCCATCGAGACCCCACCGAAGCCGATCATCCAGCGGTACGCCCAGTAGGCGGTGGGGATGTTGGGCCGGTAGTCACCGGGCCCGAACTTCTCCTGTTCGGACTTGTTGATGTCGTTGATGCCGGGGATCTTGGCGTTGAAGTCGTTCTTGGCGAGGAAGGAGAGTATCCCCGGGATCTCGATGGCGACGGTGTTGTGGCCCTTGGCGACATCGCCGTATGCGAAGAGCGAGAAGGGCGCGGGCTGCTGTGAGTCCCACAGGGCCTCGGCAGCCGACATCTTCATCGGCTGCTGCTCGTACATCACCTTGCCGAGGGTGTCGGCGCTGACGACGGTGAGGAGCGTGCCCACCAGCGCGGTGATCAGGCCGAGCCGCAGCGACATCCTCATGGTGCGGACGTGCCGCTTCTTGCGCAGGTGGAAGACGGCGATGCCGGTCATGAAGGCGCCGCCGACCAGGATGGACGCGCTGATCACATGCCAGAAGTTGACGAGCGCCGTCTCCTGGAAGAGCACCTTGGGGAAGTCGGTCAGCTCGGCGCGCATCGTGCCGTCCGCCTTCTTCACCAGCCGGTAGCCGACCGGATGCTGCATGAAGGAGTTGGCCGCCATGATGAAGTAGGCCGACAGGATCGTGCCGATGGAGACCACCCAGATACAGGCGAGGTGCACCTTCTTCGGCAGCTTGTCCCAGCCGAAGATCCACAGCCCGATGAAGGTGGACTCGAAGAAGAAGGCGATCAGGGCCTCGAAGGCAAGCGGGGCACCGAACACGTCACCGACGAAGCGCGAGTAGTCGGACCAGTTCATGCCGAACTGGAACTCTTGCACGATGCCGGTCACGACACCCATGGCGATGTTGATCAGGAACAGCTTTCCCCAGAACTTGGTCGCCCTGAGGTAGTGCTCCTTGCCCGTCCGCACCCAGGCGGTCTCCAGAATCGCCGTGAGAGCGGCGAGCGAGATCGTCAGAGGGACGAAAAGGAAGTGGTAGACGGTGGTGATGCCGAACTGCCACCGAGCCAGAGTCTCCGGCGCCAAAGCCAGTTCCACGTCGTCAGTCTCCTTACGCCGCCGTGGTTACAGCGGCAGTTTGCCCCTTTTGCTACATACATCACGGGACAATCGGGACACGCTTGTGAACGCGTTCACATTCACAAGCAATTATGACGCACCGGCTTTCGACCCTCGAAGGGGGGTCCCCTTTGCGTCAACCCCTCGGAAGGTCTCGAACACACCAAGGTGTCCTCCGGACCACACCACGGTGTCCGCCGGACCGACGACAACAACCCCGCCGCTCCGGCGCCGCGAGGCACTGGAACAGCGGGGTTGTCAGCGGGATGTGACGTCAGAGCTCGTTGCGGAACCCCTCGGTCGCCTTGAGGAAGATGTCGTTCGCCTCGGTCTCGCCGATCGTCACGCGCACCCCTTCGCCGGCGAAGGGCCGCACGACGACCCCGGCCTGCTCGCAGTGGGCGGCGAATTCGAGCGTGCGCTCCCCCAGCCTGAGCCACACGAAGTTGGCCTGCGTCTCGGGCACCGTCCAGCCCTGACCGCGCAACGCCTCGACCACGCGGTTGCGCTCGCACACCAGAGCGCCGACCCGGCCGAGCAGCTCGTCCTCGGCACGCAGCGAGGCGACCGCCGCGTCCTGCGCGAGCTGGCTGACCCCGAAGGGCACCGCGGTCTTGCGCAGCGCCGCAGCCACCGGCTCGTGCGCGATCGCGAAACCGACCCTCAGGCCCGCGAGCCCGTACGCCTTGGAGAAGGTACGCAGCACAGCGACGTTGGGACGGTCACGGTAGATCGAAACGCCGTCCGGCACCTCGACGTCCCGGATGAACTCGCGGTACGCCTCGTCCAGAACCACCAGGACATCGCCAGGCACCCGGTCGAGGAATCGCTCCAGCTCGGCCCGGCGCACCACGGTGCCGGTCGGGTTGTTCGGGTTGCAGACGAAAATCAGCCGCGTCTTGTCGGTGATCGCGTCGGCCATGGCGTCCAGGTCGTGCACCTCGTCCGAGGTCAGCGGCACCCGTACCGAGGTCGCCCCGCTGATCTGCGTAATGATCGGGTACGCCTCGAAGGACCGCCAGGCGTAGATCACCTCGTCGCCCAGTCCGCTGGTCGCCTGCAGCAGCTGCTGGGCCACCCCGACCGAACCGGTCCCGGTCGCCAAGTGCGAGAGGGGGACCCCGAAGCGGTCCGACAGCTCGCTCATCAGCCCCGTGCACGCCATGTCCGGGTAGCGGTTGAACGTACCGGCCGCGGCGGTCACGCTCTCCATCACCCCGGGCAGCGGCGGGTAGGGGTTCTCATTGGAGGACAGCTTGTACGCCACCGCGCCGGCCGCGGCGGGCTTGCCCGGCTTGTAGCTGGGGATACCCTCCAGCTCGGCACGCAGCTTGGGGCTCGTCTCGCTCACCGCAGTCCTCCTCGCGACCACCGCTGGCTCATGACCACCACCGGCTACCAATGCTTCTCACCTTATGAGGATTCGGCGCCACTGCGAATGGGCCGGGGACAACCCTGCGACACCCCTGGCCCTGGCCCACGACCCGCCGCGTACGCCTTGGTGATCATCGTCATACTCCCCGGCGACCGTCTCCGTGCGGACTCCGCGGTCATCCTCGTACGAAGGCGTACGAATCGGGGGGGCGCGTTGCCTTCAAGGCTGTGCGCTGGTGGCTCACGCCGTAGCGCGCATCACCCGTGCAGGTGAGTTGAGACCTCTTCGAAACATGACCCACTTGGCAGGCCCATGCGCGCCGACGCGTCACGTACTGCCATTGGATCGTTTAACTGACTTGGTTTCAAAGGGAGTAGAGCCTTGTTGATCATGCAGAAACGTGCCTGTCAACGCGTGCATATGCGTCCGCACTACCCCACCGCATGAGCCCTACTATCGGCTCGCCATGACAGCAGCAGGGAAGCACCAGGTGAGCCGGGCGGAGACTACCCGCCGAGGCGGTCGACCGGGCCGGGCGGGAATCAGAGACGTCGCCGCGGCCGCAGGCGTCTCCATCACAACCGTCTCCGACGCCCTCAACGGCAAGGGCCGGCTCCCGGACGCCACCCGACGCCACGTCCGCGAAGTCGCCGACCGGCTGGGCTATCGCCCGTCGGCCGCCGCCCGCACCCTCCGTACCGGCAAGTCCGGCCTCATCGGCCTGACCGTGACCACCTACGGGGATGAACCTTTCACCTTCACCGAATTCGCCTACTTCGCCGAGATGGCCAGAGCCGCCACCTCCGCCGCACTCGCCCGCGGCTACGCCCTGGTCATCCTCCCCGCCACCTCACGCCACGACGTCTGGTCCAACGTCGCCCTCGACGGAACCGTCGTCATCGACCCCTCCGACCAGGACCCCGTGGTCAGCGAACTCGTCCGGCAGGGCTTACCCGTCGTCTCCGACGGCCGCCCCGCCGGCACCCTGCCCGTCACCGCCTGGGTGGACAACGACCACGAAGCCGCCGTCCTGGACATCCTCGACCACCTCGCCGACGCCGGCGCCCGCCGCATCGGCCTCCTCACCGGCACCTCCACCGACACCTATACCCACCTGTCCACCACCGCGTATCTGCACTGGTGCGAGCGGGTCGGACAGGATCCGGTGTACGAGGCCTACCCGGCCCACGACCCGTGTGCGGGCGCCGTCGCCGCGGACCGGCTGCTGGCCCGGCCCGACCGCCCCGACGCGGTCTACGGCCTCTTCGACCCCAACGGCACCGATCTGCTGGCCGCGGCCCGGCGCTACGGACTGCGCGTCCCGGACGACCTGCTGCTGGTCTGCTGCAGCGAGTCCACCGTCTACGCCAGCACCGAGCCGCCCATCACCACCCTCTCGCTCAAACCTCGCCGCATCGGCACCGCCGTCGTCCAGCTCCTCATCGACGCCATCGAGGGAGCGGAAACCGACCAACCCGTCGAACAGGTCATACCGACGGAGCTGATCGTGCGGACCTCCTCCGAGCGACGTCCACCCCGTACGACGGTCAGCCCACCCCGATCACCCGAGCAGGGGTAGTCCGGGTCACCCGGGGAAGAGTGGCCCGGCGTACGCTGAGGTTGACGTCCGTCATGTCGGCGGCGGGGCATCCACCAGGGAAAGCCCCGCCCAATTCGGGCGAAAACCGTGGTGAACAGGGCTCCTGCTCCGATTCACCACCCCTGGGTCATCACATGGCGCGATCCGCATTCCTATGATGGGCCCACGACACCGCGGGCCGCTGCGACCAGGCAGTCCGAACCGGTGCAGATGCGGCGCGATGGTGGTGGAGGGGTCGATGACTCAGGGGGCCGGTCAGGGACCCGAGGCGGTGCGGACGGAGACGTTGCGCGACTTCCGGGTGCCCGCGTACATCCACGAGACCGGTCCGTACCCGCCGAGCGCAGCTCCCGGCGAGGCGGCCGGAGTCGGCGAGGAGCCCGAGGGCTACACGCCCACCCGGCGCGACCTGCCCGTCATCAACCGGGGCGACACGGTGCAGGTCGCCATGGACCCCGCCGCCGTGGCGGCCTCCCAGCCCGCCGACGGGCCGGGACCGCTGTACGTCGTGGGCGACGTGCACGGCTACCTCGACCAGCTGGTCGCCGCGCTCCAGGAGCAGGGCCTCCTCGACGCCGCGGGCAACTGGTCCGCCGGGACCGCGCGCCTGTGGTTCCTCGGCGACTTCACCGACCGCGGCCCCGACGGCATCGGCGTGATCGACCTCGTGATGCGGCTGTCCGCCGAGGCGGCCGCGGTCGGCGGCTACTGCAAGGCGCTCATGGGCAACCACGAGCTGCTGCTGCTCGGCGCCAAGCGGTTCGGCGACACCCCCGTCAACTCCGGCGCGGGCACCGCCACCTTCCAGGCCGCTTGGCTGCTCAACGGCGGCCAGAAGACCGACATGGACCGCCTCCAGGACCACCACCTGCAGTGGATGGCCCGCCTGGACGCCATGGAGCAGGTCGACGGGCACCTCCTCGTGCACTCCGACACCACCGCCTACCTCGACTACGGCGACTCGATCGAGGCGGTCAACGACACCATCCGAGAAACCCTCACGCGCAACGACGCGGACGAGTGCTGGGACCTCTTCCGGAAGTTCACCAGACGCTTCGCCTTCCGCGACGAGGGTGGCGCCGAGGCGGCGCTGTCGCTGCTGGACACCTACGGTGGCACCCGTGTCGTCCATGGCCACAGCCCCATCCCGTACCTCCTGGGCGAGGTCGGCTCGGAGGACGGCGAGGACGCCGCGGGCCCCGTGGTCGAGGGACCACATCTTTACGCCGACGGACTGGCCATCGCGATGGACGGCGGAGTGACCATGGCCGGAAAACTGCTGGTCCAGCAACTGCCCCTGGATAGCTGAGGGTTCTTCGGGCAGGCGTCCCCCACGAAGGACAGCGCTGGCCAGGGGGCAATTTCTGGAAACCCCCTGTCACGGCGTGCCGTCACCGCTCTACCATCGGCTTATCCGTAGCAGGCTCCCCTCCGTTTCTGCCCGACGGCTCGTCAGCGTGCGAGCCACCAGCCCTACGGAGCATCGGGGGATGCACATGAACAGCGTTCCGCAGCACCTGCTGAGCGAGGACCGCCAGGAATACGAGCGGATCCTCGATGAGGCGCTGCGCTCCGCCCCACACCGCCCGGAACTCGCCGCTGTCGGCCAGCGGCTCAATGCCGAACAGCTGCGCACCATGGCGCTCAACGCCACCGCACTCATCACGGTGGCCGCGGCGACCGAGTACGCGCACTACGTGAAGGTCCGCGAGGAACTGCGCCGCCCGGCGCCGTCCACCCCAACCGTGAGCGAAGGAGCGGGCTCCGCGGAGTCCGGCGCGACCGCGATGGGGCTCGCCGCCACCATGGGCGAGGTCACCGAGACCGCCGGAGCCGGCGCGATCGCCGTCGTCGCGGTGCTCGCGCCCGTCCTCGCCGGAACAGCCGCGGCGATCTTCCTGCTCGTGGGATTCATCCTGAAGGTCCTCACCCCCGAGCTGGCGTTCGCCCAGACCCTGCTGACCACCGGGTGGGTCTTCGGCGCGGTCACGGCGGCCGCAATCCTGGTCGCCGCGGTCGGGCTGCTGCTCACCGCTCTGCGCAACGGCTCGTCCTCGCTCCAGGCCGGAGCACCCGGCGAGCTCAACGCGGAGGTGGCCCGGGCCAGGGAAGCCTGGCGCGAGGCCCTGCTGGAGCGCGGCATCATGCCGTTCCTCCGGGAGGCCCTCACCGACCCGGGCACGGCGGCACTGACCCGTCCGTCACCGACACCGACCACCGGCCGCATGCCGCACCTCGGCTACAACCGGCCGGGGTTCAGCAGCCCCGACGGCGGCCCCGCGGCGGGTCCGCGCCCGAGCTTCACCAGCCCGGACTTCACCAGCCCGGACTTCGGGGGGCCCGAGCATCAGCCGGAGTGACACCCGGCGGGCCGACACCGGGGTGACGGGAACGAGGGGCCTGCGCCGATACGGCGCGGGCCCTTTTGCCGCTGCCCGCCCCTTCACCGGCGCCCGCCTCGCTCGTCCCGCCCGTCCCGCTCGTACGGTCCCGGCGCGCCCCGTCAGATGATGCCGAGCCCCCGGGCGGCCCTCATCCAAGCTGGGAACTGGGAAAGCAGCCGGTCGTACAACTCCGGGTCCGGTACGCCGCTGATGTCGTCCACCGCGAAGAACCCCACGTTGTCGACGCGCCGACCGGGCAGCGTGTCGAACCGCTCCAGCACGCCGTAGTTCGACCGCCCCAGGCCCACGAACTGCCAGAAGATCGGCTCCTCCACCGCGTCCCTCAGCTCCTGCTCGATCTCCTTGTTCCGGTAGACACCTCCGTCGGAGAAGAACAACACCAGCGTGGGATCGACAGCCGGGTGCTCTCGTACATACGTACGCACCTCGGCGATCGCCTTCTGCTCCTCGTTCTGGATACCGACCGACCGCATGTCCACCTGCCCCGGCAGCAGGCCCTTCCGCGGCTTCTTGCTCCGCCGGAACAGGCTCAGCTCACCGACGCGGACATGGAGCTGCAGCCACTCGGGCAGCTCGCCCGGACTCAGGTCCGGCAGCCGGGCGGCATGGGAGGCGAACGTCCACGCCTGCATCACCCCGTCGTCGTCCAACTGCGCCGCCACCGCGGCCATCCGCTCCACCACATCGGCCACGACGCCCTTCGAGTACAGGAACGACATGGAACCGGAGGCGTCGAGGATCAACACGACGCGCGCCGTGACCCCCTCCGCACCGTGCTTCCGCAGGCTGACCGCCACCTGCTCCTTGCGCAACGAGAGCCGCTTGCGCATGTCCACCGGCAACCGCTCCTCGCCCTTGCTGAGACGCGGAGAGGAAGCCGGGGACACTGGGGATACCGGAGATGCCGGGGGTGCCGGCGGGGCGCCCGCAGCGCTGGAAGCGGCTGTCCGTGAGCCCGTCGGCGGGAGCGCGGTCGAAACCGCCGGTGTGCCCCCGGACGAAACCGCCGACTCCGGCCCGGGCGCACCGGCCCCGCCGGACTCCACGCTGATACCGAAGTCGGTGGCGAGACCGGCCAGCCCGGACGCATACCCCTGCCCGACCGCCCGGAACTTCCACTGCCCTCCCCGCAGATACAGCTCGCCCCCGATGAACGCCGTCTCCGTCGTGGCCTCCATCTCGAAGCGCGCGATCTCCTGCTGAGTCCCGGCATCGAGCAGCCGCAGCGTCAGTCCGGACAGCCCGCCGAAGGTGCCACCATCGGCCGAGGCGCACAGGACGACCCGCTCGATCTCCGGTTCCAGGGCATGCAGGTCCACCTCGACGGTGTCCGTCGTGGCAGCGCCGTCCCGCTGCTTCCCGAGATGCCGTACGGCGCCGGAGGCGTGCTGCGGCTGGTTGTAGAAGACGAAGTCCCCGTCGTCCCGCACGCGTCCGCCCTGGCCAAGCAGCAGCGCCGAGGCATCCGCGTCCGGCGCGCCGGCTCCTCCTCTCCAGCCGAGCACGGCCCGCACCGTCCCGGCGGCGACGGGAAGGTTGGCGCCCTTGCTCATGGATGTCGATGTCATGGGCCCAGTCTGCCGAGAGAACGCGGCCCGGGAGCCGTTCGTTGCGCCTGATGTACGCGGCGAACGGCTCCGGGCACGAGTGCGCGTGCGTGCGAATCAGTCCGCGAGCGGCAGATAGACCCGGTTGCCCGCGGCGGCGAACTCCCGAGACTTCTGCAGCATCCCCTCGGCGACCTCTTCAGCCGACGCCCCCGCGGCTGCCGTACCGCCGAACTGCTCGGTGATGCTCTGGCTGATCTTCATCGAGCAGAACTTCGGGCCGCACATGGAGCAGAAGTGCGCCGTCTTGGCGGGTTCGGCCGGCAGGGTCTCGTCGTGGAACTCCCGTGCCGTGTCCGGGTCGAGGGCCAGGTTGAACTGGTCCTCCCACCGGAACTCGAAGCGGGCGTCGGACAGCGCGTCGTCCCATTCCTGTGCACCTGGGTGCCCCTTGGCGAGGTCGGCTGCGTGGGCGGCGATCTTGTAGGTGATGACGCCGGTCTTGACGTCGTCACGATTGGGCAGGCCCAAGTGCTCCTTGGGCGTGACATAGCAGAGCATGGCCGTGCCCCACCAGGCGATCATCGCGGCACCGATGCCGGAGGTGATGTGGTCGTACGCCGGCGCGACGTCCGTCGTCAGCGGGCCGAGCGTATAGAACGGAGCTTCATCACAGATCTCCTGCTGAAGGTCGATATTCTCCTTGATCTTGTGCATCGGGACATGTCCCGGGCCCTCGATCATCGTCTGTACGTGAAAACGCTTCGCGATCGTGTTGAGTTCCCCGAGCGTCCTCAACTCCGCGAACTGAGCCGCGTCGTTGGCGTCCGCGATCGACCCGGGCCGCAGCCCGTCGCCGAGCGAGTACGTGACGTCGTACGCCGCGAGGATCTCGCAGAGTTCCTCGAAGTTCTCGTAGAGGAACGATTCCTTGTGGTGCGCGAGGCACCAGGCCGCCATGATCGAGCCGCCGCGCGAGACGATGCCGGTCTTGCGGTTCGCGGTGAGCGGCACGTACGGCAGCCGCACGCCCGCGTGGACCGTCATGTAGTCCACGCCCTGCTCGGCCTGCTCGACGACCGTGTCCTTGTAGATCTCCCAGGTCAGCTCCTCGGCGCGGCCGTCCACCTTCTCCAGAGCCTGGTAGAGCGGCACCGTGCCGATGGGGACAGGGGAGTTGCGCAGGACCCATTCCCGCGTGGTGTGGATATTGCGGCCGGTGGACAGGTCCATGACCGTGTCCGCGCCCCAGCGGGTCGCCCAGGTCATCTTCTCGACCTCCTCCTCGATGGAGGAGGTGACGGCGGAGTTGCCGATGTTGGCGTTGACCTTCACCAGGAACCGCTTGCCGATGATCATCGGCTCGATCTCCGGGTGGTTGACGTTCGCGGGCAGCACCGCGCGACCGGCGGCGATCTCCTCGCGTACGACCTCGGGGTCGACGTTCTCGCGGACCGCCACGAACTCCATCTCGGGCGTGATCTCGCCCCGCCGGGCGTACGCGAGCTGCGTGACCGCCTCTCCGGGACGGCCTCGACGCGGCTGGCGCGGCCGCCCCGGGAAGACCGCGTCGAGGTTGCGCAGGCCCCCGCGCGGTGAGGTGTGCTTGATTCCGTCGTCCTCGGGACGGACGGGACGGCCCGCGTACTCCTCGGTGTCACCGCGGGCGATGATCCAGTTCTCGCGCAGTGGCGCGAGGCCCCTGCGCACGTCGGTGTCGACGATCGGATCGGTGTACGGGCCGGAGGTGTCGTACAGCGTGACGGACTGCCCGTTGGTGAGGTGCACTTGACGGACCGGCACCCGCAGATCGGGGCGCGAACCCCCGACGTATCCCTTGTGCCAGCCGATGGACTTCCCGGCCTCCCGCGGCTGTTCGCCCTCGGGCGCGGCAGGCGCCTCGCCCATCTGGCTGGAGGCAGGCGTGCGTACGTCCTTGTTGGTCATGAGACCTACTCCCTACGCCGGCATTACCCGGTAACAGGTTCGGCGGTCGACGCAGCGGATTCCGTCTGCCGATGTCCCTTGTGAAACATCACTCGTTCCACGTGAAACATCGCTAAGACGGAGGTCAGCGCCCTCTCAGCCCGGTGCTCCGAGCTCCCGCGTGTGCAAAGGTGACTCCACGCTAGCGTCATATCTGGCGCGGTGAACAGAGGGCCCTCGCCGTTCTTGCGATGATCGGTCGGTGACCACAACGCAGCAGCCCCCGTTCCCGCCGTCCGAGCCGCCGCGCCGACGCGGTCCCGGAGACGGCTATGGGCCTGGTTCCGGAGACGGCCGCGGGCACGGGCCGGGTGGTGGCCCCGGCCCCGGTCCAGGAGTCGGGCATGGGCACGGACCGGGTGAGGGACACGGGCACGGCCCCGGGGGCGGACACGGACATGGATCCGGGTCTGGGGACGGGCCTGGGAAGGGACCTGGACCGGGGAACGGGCACGGCCCTGGAGACGGGCACGGGTCTGGGGAAGGGCACGGGTCTGGGCACTCGCACAGTCACAGCCATGGGCCCGCCACGCCCGTCTCCAAGCATCTGCGCAAGGTCATCGCGGCCATCCTGATCCCCTTCGCCGCCGCGGTCGTTGTAGGTCTCGCGGTGCTCTGGCCCGGTGGCGCCCCTTCCCACGAACGCACCGGCGTCGGCTTCGACCGACAGACCCAGCAGGCCACGGTCACCAAGGTCGACAAGGTCAGCTGCAAGTCCGTGAACGCGTCGGGGGAGACCTCGACCGGCGACACGTCCACCGCCGAGGGCTCCTCCGCGCAACAAGAGGCGACGGGCGACTGCAAAAAGGCGACGATCCGGATCGACACCGGCAAGGACAAGAACCGCACGTTCACGGAGATCATCCAGCCTGACCAGTCACGGCAGTTGCACGAGGGCGAGAAGGTCGTGGCCGCCTACGAGCCCTCCGCGCCCAGGGACCTGCAGTACTCGGTCACCGATGTGAACCGGAAGTTCCCGATGGCGCTGCTCGCCGGGATCTTCGCGCTGGCCGTCGTGGTGGTGGGCCGGATGCGCGGTGTCATGGCGCTGGTAGCACTGGCCATCAGCTTCGTGATCCTGACCTTCTTCATCCTGCCCGCGATCCTTCAGGGCTCGAATCCGCTGGTCGTGGCCGTAGTCGGGGCGAGCGCGATCATGCTGATCGCGCTCTACATGTGCCATGGCCTCTCGGCCCGTACGTCCGTGGCGGTGCTGGGGACCCTGCTCTCCCTGGTGCTGATCGGCATCCTCGGCTCGGAGTTCATCGGCTGGGCGGCGCTGACCGGCAACACTGACGACAACACCGGTCTGATCCATGGCCTGTATCCGTCCATCGACATGAGCGGTCTGCTGCTCGCGGGCGTCATCATCGGTTCGCTCGGTGTGCTTGACGATGTGACGGTGACGCAAACCTCGGCGGTCTGGGAACTGCACGAGGCCAGCCCGACGATGGGCTGGCGCGATCTGTACCGTGCGGGCATCCGGATCGGCCGTGACCACATCGCATCGGTCGTCAACACGCTCGTCCTGGCGTACGCGGGTGCCGCGCTTCCGTTGCTGCTGCTCTTCTCGATCGCGCAGAGCAGTGTGGGCACGGTCGCGAACAGCGAACTGGTCGCCGAAGAGATCGTGCGCACCCTGGTCGGCTCGATCGGCCTGGTCGCCTCGGTGCCGGTGACCACGCTGCTGGCCGCCCTGGTGGTCTCCGCGGACCGTCCGGCCGTCCCGGCCGCCGCCACGGAGCCTGTCGAGAGCCGGGCGCCGGCGCGCGGCGGGAAGGGCCGTCGCCGCAAGCACTGAAGCCTCCCCGCGCCCTCGTCCCCGGTGAGGAAGCGTTACTCCGCTTGGGGGGTGCTGGGGCTCAGCCCGCGCTCTGCTCCTCCGCCAGGATGCGGTCCAGCGCCTCGTCGAGATGGGCGTCGAAGTCCGCGAGGGAACGCTCCTGCCCCAGCGGCACCAGCTTGTCCGTGCGGTCGAGGAAGGCCACGAGCGGCGCCGCCCCGGACCGGAACAGCGCGTGGTCACCACCCACCTGGAGCCGGATCAGCACCTCACCGAACGCCTCCGGGTCGGCGGGCGCGATGTGCACATCCCCGTCACCGCACGGCCGTCCCACGCCATCGATCAGCAACTCCCGCCCGAACGCCCAGGTCACGGGCGCGTCGCCGGGCAAATGGAAGGTCAGCCGCACGGCGTAGGGATCACAGGTCTCGTATCGCAGCTCCACCGGAATGCGGAAAGAGAGCTCCTCCGAAACGAGGAAGCTCATCATGACCTCTGCCTGGACCGACTCGCGCATCGCCTACCCCGTCGTTTGCCGTCGACTGGCCAGGAATCATCCCCCTGACTCTGCTGAAATATTGCTCAACGTACACAAGAGATCACAAGGAGTGAGTTTTCAGATGCTGATAGAGATCGAGAGTGTCCCCAGTAGTCTGCCGATCTCACCTTGCAATTGTCGTGCCGCAGGCAGCAGTCGATCGGCCTGGTGAAGAGGGAGAGAAATGGCCATTGCGGCGGCAGTTGTGCCGACCGTGATGGGAAGGGCCGCGCAGACCGTGCCCAGCGCGTACTCCTGGCGCTCGACGACGGGTTCCATCCGTCCCGTCCGCTCCAGTCGCCGCAGCAGACTGACGTTGTCACGCACCGTATAGGGAGTGATCGACTGCACGGGGTAGCGGTCGAGATGATCCCGACGGGCCTTCTCGTCGAGCTGGGACAGCAGACACTGGCCGATCGCGTGGGCGTGTCCGGTCTCCCGGAAGTCCGCCCACTCCTCCACCGCCGGATTCCCTGGGGTGTCGGCGACACACATGACCTCGATCTCGCCGTCACGGTAGACCGCGTAGTACACGGGTGCACCGATCGAATCGCGCCACTGGGCAAGCGTCGCGCTCACCGTGCTGCGACGTTTCTGCTGCGCTCCGCTACTGCCCAACCGCTCGGCGGCCTCACCGAGGAAGAACAGCCCCTTGTCACGGCACAGATAGCCCTCGTGGACCAGGGTCCGCAGCAGGTGGTAGGCCGTCGGCAGCGCAAGCCCGGCCTCCCGGGCGAGCTGCTTCGCAGGCGCCCCGTGCTCGCGCGCGGCAACGGCCTCCAGCAGGCGCATCGCCCGCTGCACGGAGCCGATCAGAGTCGTGGGATGCGGCTCCGGCGACACGGCTTCCAGGGGAGGAGTACGCGCCTCCGGCAGAGGGGTACGCGCCTCGGCGGGCGAGGTGCGCGGTTGGGTGGGCGGGAGACATGTCCCCGCGGAAGCGCTGGACCGCTGGAGGGGTGGGACGGGTGATTGTGCGGGTGCGGTGTCAACCGTGGCCAAGGGGCACTCCCGAAGCGCGAGGGGAACCGCCCGTGCGGGGGGACACGGGAGGGGGCTGTGCGCTGCCCGCGGGGGGGTCGGCCCCGCGTGGAATTCCGGACTGTAACCGCCCATCACCGCATGCAGACGGCCTCGCCGGAAAACTTCCCTCGGCCGAGGGAACCTTGAGTTCCCTTTCCCGACCTGCCCGTTACCCGTTACTCACCCGGTTGTGTCTCACCAGTCGCTGCGTGACGACGAACTCGACATGAACTTCCGTACTACGTAGATCAATCCGCCGACGAGGGCGACGAAGATCAGGACCTTGAAAAGCAGGCCGATCAACACACTGAGCACGCTGACTATCACCGTGCCGAACACGACCAGAGCGATGACCGGCACCGCGATCCACTTCACCCACCACGGCATCCCGCCGAAGATCTCTCGCATCGCCCTTGTCCTTAGCCTCTCTACGCCCGTGGCCCCAAGTCCGGGACTCTGATTCCGGGTTCTGTGATGTCCTGCATTCGATGCTAGAGCCGCGAAGGTGCCGACGGGGGCCCCGCACCCCTTGTCCTCCCCTGACCGTCCCCCTAGGGAACCCTGAGGTTCCCGTCAGCTCTCGGGCGGAGAGAACACCACCAGAACCCTCAGGTCCTCGGTGACGTGGTGGAACTTGTGGGCGACCCCCGCGGGCACGTAGACGACGCTGCCGCGTGCGACCTGGGTGGTCTCCAGGCCGACCGTGATCGAAGCGCGGCCGCTCACGACGAAGTACACCTCGTCCTGCTGGTGCGGCTTCTGCGGGTCGGGCGTACCCGCGTCGAGCGCGTACAGGCCGACCGACATGTTCCGTTCGCGTAGAAACTGCAGGTAAGCACCGTCATTGGCGGCCCGTTCCGCCTCCAGTTCGTCCAGCCGGAATGCCTTCATCGCCCTCGTCCGCTCCCGTGCTCCGAAAGCTGTGTCCACAGCCTTGCTCGCCAGTCGATCTCTTCTGCCACGATCAGACACATGAAGAATTTCGTAGTCAAGACGATCGCCAACGCGGGGGCCCTGGCCGTCGCGGTGTGGCTGCTCGACAAGATCACCCTGACAGGGACCAGCACCGGCAAGAAGGTCGGCACGCTGCTGGTGGTCGCCCTGGTCTTCGGTCTGGTGAACTTCCTGGTCAAGCCAGTGGTGAAGGTGCTGACCTTCCCGCTCTTCATTCTGACGCTCGGCCTGATCACCCTCGTGGTCAACGCCCTGATGCTGCTGCTCACCTCCTGGGTGGCCGACAAGCTCGACCTCAGTTTCCATGTGGAGGGCTTCTGGACCGCCGTGGTGGGTGGCCTGATCGTTTCGGTCGTGTCCTGGGCGCTCAATGTCGTGCTGCCCGACGGCGAGGACTGAGAGCGTCCGATGTCCTATCGCGTCTGTTTCGTCTGTACCGGCAACATCTGCCGGTCGCCGATGGCCGAGTCCGTCTTCCGTGTCCGCATAGAAGAGGCCGGACTCGATGGCCTGGTAGAGGTCGACAGCGCGGGCACGGGCGGCTGGCACGAGGGCGACGGTGCGGACTCGCGCACCGTCGCCGTCCTGGAGGCGGCCGGCTACGAGAGCGGCCATACGGCCCGCCAGTTCCACGCCTCGTGGTTCTCCCGCCTCGACCTCGTGATCGCCCTCGACTCCGGCCACCTCAAGGCCCTGCGCCGGCTCGCGCCCACTCCCGAGGACGCGGCGAAGGTCCGGCTGCTGCGGTCGTACGACCCCGACGCGGGCGACGACCTGGAGGTTCCCGATCCGTATTACGGACCCATGGACGGCTTCGAGGAATGTCTTGAGATGGTGGAGGCGGCGAGCCCCGGACTGCTCGCCGCTGTACAGCAAGAACTGGAGGGACGGGCAGCATGACGTCAGGGGATTTCGTCACGGGGAGCGGCGACGGCACGCGAGCGGTACGGGCGGGGCTGCCCGACCCCGTCAAATACGAGCCGACGCTTCCGGGCCCGGTCTTCGCCGCGCATTTCCATCTGCCGGGCGATCCGACCGGCCCGTACACCTACGGTCGTGACCAGAACCCGACCTGGACGCTCCTGGAGCGTGCCATCGGCGAGTTGGAGGCACCCGGGCAGGACGGTGTCACGACGCTCGCTTTCCCCTCCGGGATGGCCGCCATCTCGGCGGTGCTCTTCTCCCAGCTGAAGGCCGGAGACGTGGTGGTCCTGCCCGCCGACGGCTACCAGGTGCTGCCACTGGTGCGCGAGCAGCTCACCTCGTACGGCATCGAGGTACGCACCGCCCCGACCGGCGGCGACGCCCAGCTCGAGGTGCTCGACGGCGCGAAGCTGCTGTGGATCGAGACCCCGTCGAACCCGGGGCTCGACGTCTGCGACGTACGACGCCTCGTCGCGGCGGCCCACGCGCAGGGCACACTCGTCGCGGTCGACAACACCCTGGCGACCCCGCTCGGGCAGCGCCCGCTGGAGCTGGGTGCCGACTTCTCGGTCGCCAGCGGCACCAAGATGCTCACCGGACACGGCGACATCCTGCTCGGATACGTCACCGCGCTGGACGCCGACCTGATGGCGCCCGTGCAGCGCTGGCGGAAGATCGTCGGGGCGATTCCCGGGCCCATGGAGGCCTGGCTGGCCCATCGCTCCCTGGCCACGCTCCAGCTGCGTGCCGACCGGCAGAACGCCAACGCCCTGGTGATCGCCGAGGCGCTGCGCGGTCGGCCCGAGGTGACCGGGCTGCGTTATCCGGGACTGCCCGACGATCCCTCGCACAAGATCGCCTCGCAGCAGATGCGGCGCTTCGGATGCGTGGTGTCCTTCACTCTGCCCACGCGCGCGCGTGCCGACCGTTTCCTCGACGCGCTGCGTCTGGTGGACGACGCGACAAGCTTCGGCGGGGTGCGGTCCACCGCCGAGCGGCGCGGCCGGTGGGGCGGCGACGCGGTGCCGGAGGGCTTCATCCGTTTCTCGGCCGGCGCCGAGGACCCCGAGGACCTGGTGGCGGACGTACTGCGCGCGCTCGACGAATCCGCGCAGTGACCCCTGCCTGAACGGCCGGTGAGTATCCTGCGGCATACATCCAGGCTGTCCGCTTAGTACCTCGCTACGTACAACGGACGGTCCGAGCCTCCCCCCTCGTGGCTCGGACCGTCCCGGTTCTTTGCGCGAAGAACCGCGCGAACAAGGCTAGTTGACTCTGTGTCAGTGTCCAATCACAGTAGCGACAGAGACCTATCGACTTATTTATAGTTGGGGCTCGGTCGGGGGTGCTGAGAGGGGAGGGGCACCATGGATTTGGCCCTGCTGCGCACTTTTGTGACCGTGCACCGGGCCGGTTCCTTCACTCGCGCCGCCGCGCTGCTCGGTCTCTCGCAGCCTGCCGTCACCTCACAGATCCGCACGCTGGAGCGACAGTTGGGGCGGCCGCTCTTTCTTCGCCAGGCCCGTGGGGTGACCCCCACGACGATCGGTGACGAGCTCGCCCACAAGGCCGCGCCGCATCTCGACGCCCTGGTGGAGATCGCCGAGACCGGGCTCGACGAGGACTCGTCACTGCGCACCCTGCATCTGGCCGGGCCACCGGAGTTCACCGCCGAGCGGGCGCTGCCCGCGCTCACGGAGCTCACGGGCGAGGACGGCCAGGGTTTCGCGCTGCGCGCCTCCTTCGGCAACGCCGAGGAGACACTGGAAGGGCTCGCCGCCGGACACCATGATCTGGCCATCACCACGGCCCGTCCCCGTGGCACCCTGCTCACCGCGACTCCGCTCTGCGACGAGGAGCACGTGCTGGTCGCCGCCCCACGCTGGGCCGCCCGTATAGGTGCCGGAAAGCTCCGCCGAAAGGGCTCGCCGGCACTGGAGAACTTCCCCGTGGTCGAAGTGCACGAGTCGCTGCCGCTCGTCGCCCGCTACTGGGCATCCGTCTTCGACTCCCACCCGGCCACTTCGGGCACCGTCGTCGTCCCCGATCTGCGCGCCGTGCTCGCCTGCGCCGCCACGGGCGCGGGCCTGGCGGTGCTGCCCCGGTATCTGTGCGCCGGAGCCCTGGAACGGGGTGACGTGGTCGCGCTTCTCGACCCGGCGGTGCCTCCGCTGCGTACGTACTTCCTGGTGGTCCGCACCGGCACACTGGCCATGCCGCACATCGCACGGGCGCACGACTGGCTGCTCCATGCCGCGGCCGACTGGTCCTGATGCCCTCCGAGCCTCTCCGGGCTCCCTGAGCCTCCCAGGGGGCTTTCTGAGCCCTTCCTGAGTGCCTTGGGGCTTCGCGATGTTTCACGTGGAACCAGCCGGGCCACATTTCTCCCATGACCGTCCGACCCGTGGTCAAGCGCACCGCCCGCGCCATCCTGCTCGATGGCAACGACCTGATCTTGATCAAGCGCACCAAACCCGGCGTCGATCCCTACTGGCTGACACCGGGTGGCGGGGTCGAACCGGAAGACACGACTGTCGTCGACGCACTCCATCGTGAGGTGCACGAGGAACTCGGTGCCAAGATCACCGATGTGGTGCCCTGCTTCGTCGACACCGTCGAGCACATCGGTGATGACGGCGGCGCGACCGGCGTGAAAGTGCAGCACTTCTTCGTCTGCCGTCTGGAGTCCATGGATCCGTCCCAACGGCACGGCCCCGAGGTGGACGAGCCCTGTGGCGAGTACGAGATCGTGCGGGTGCCGTTCACCCGGGTCGGCATCGCCTCCGTCCACCTCGTACCGCTGTCCCTGCGGCACTATCTCGACGGGAACATCGAAGGCGTACGGGCGATGCACGCACCGGACCTGGGCTGAGGCTCTTCGGGCCAGGGTCGTGGCCCCGTCTGCCGGAGGGGCCCGGTCAGTCCCCGGCCGCGACGAGTTCCTCGACCGAGTCGTGGCGTATGCGGTCCGACGGGATGCCCGCTTCCCTCAGAGCGTCCACCCCGCTGCGGATCATGCCGGGTGGCCCCGAGAGATAGGCGTCGTACTCGTTCCACGGGCCGTACTCGCGTACGGCGTCGGGCAGATGGAGATGCGCACGCTGGTCGACGACCGGGCGCACGGCAAGCCATGGGTGGCTCTGCTGCAGCCGGAGCATCGTGTCGATGTCGTACAGGTCGTGATCGGTGCGCGCACCGTAGAAGACCTCGACCGACCGCCGCTCCCCGTGCTCGGCGACGTCCTCGACCAGCGCCTTGATGGGCGCGATGCCGGTGCCGCCGCCGAGGCAGAGCAGTCCGCTGTCGGTGGTGTGGTCGACGGTCATCGAGCCGGCCGGCGGGCCCAGCCGGATGATGTCACCGGGACGGGCACGGTGCACCAGCGCGTTGGAAACCCAGCCCGCCGGGACCGCCTTCACATGGAAAGACAGCAGTCCGTCGGACCGGGGCGCCGAGGCGAAGGAGTAGTGCCGCCATATACGCGGCCACCACGGTGTCTCCAGGCTCGTGTACTGCCCGGCGAGGAAGGGGTACGGCTGGTCGGGGCGGACCGTGATGACAGCGATGTCCGGCGTCCTGAGGTCGTGCGCGACGACTTCGGCGTACCACCAGGCCGGGGCGCGCAGCTCGTCCGCGGCCGCCGCGTCGATCATCACCTGAGAGATCGTCGTGTACGCACGCACCCAGGCCGCCTCGGTCTCGGCGTCCCAGATCGCCGAGGCGAACCGGCTGAGCGAGCCGATGAGGCACTCACCGACGGCCGGGTAGTGCTCGGGCCGGGTGCCGTACTTACGGTGGCCACGGCCGAGGTTCTGCAGGTAGTCGACGAGAACCGGAGTGTTGTCGATGTGTTCGGCGGCGGTCAGCAGCGCCTTGAGCAGTCGGTCTCGCTGGGTGTCCATCGCCGCGGGGAACAGCGGCCGTAGATCCGGGTGGCGCACGAAGAGGAGTGCGTAGAAGTAAGAAGTGACCTTGTCGGCGACGGGGCCGACCTCGGCCATGGTCCGGCGGATGAGCACGGCGTCCGGAGACGGCTGCGGAGTGGGGGCGGACCTCTGGACGGACAACCGCGGCTCCGGGCCGGACGGTCCCGGCTCGGGCAGTGGGGGCACCTGAAGGGAGACGGGAGGCTCGGGCGACCGCGGCTTCTGCAAGGGCTCGGGCGGCTCCGGCAACCGCGGCCTGTCAAAGGGAGCGGGAGGTTCAGGCAACCGAGGCCCGTCGAAGGGCGCAGGAGGCTCGCGGAACGGCTGCTCCTGGACCGGGACCCGAGGCTCGGCAAGGCGCTGCTCCTGGACGGGTACACGCGGCTGCGAGCCGGGGCCGGACTGCTCACGCCCGGAATCCGTCCGCTCCCGCCCGAACACGGACCGCTCCGGGCCGGCATCGGACGGTGCAGAGGAGCCGTGGTCGGGCCCGGCCGGACCTGACCACGGCCGAGCGGATGCGTGGGCGGGCTCCGGCTCGGGGCGTGGGGCCTCAGTGGGTGCGGCCTGCTGGGGAGTCGGCTCTGTCTCCACGGCGGAGGATATTCGTTCCTGCTGTGTCGTTCCCCGATCCGCGGCGGGTCGGCCGACCGGGCGCATCGCTGCCAGACGGCGGCCGTCGGCGGGCTCCCTCTCCCCATCGGACGGCAGTGGTTCCTTGCGTGGCGTGAACCAGCCGCCCCCGCCATTGCCTCCGGAAGTGCCGTTGTCGGCCGACGTGGTGGTCGGAGCGTCCATGGTGTGCCTCGCCTCGAACATCTTTCGGTCGGTCTGCGCACTTCCGCGGTCGGAAGATGCCTACTTTCCCCCGTAGACGACTTGCTTTCCTGCCCCGTTCAGTCCCCACCGGCCAATGCGGCCACATTCAACCCGGATTCCCACTCTGTACGGACAAGTAAGCCGAGAATGTGACATTGGCCGCACTATCCTCACTGCAGCATCCCACTCCGAGTCAACACCCGGCCGCATAACGGAAAATACGGGTCTTCGATCTCTCCGTCCCGTTACGCTGCATTGGCCTGCGTTCGCGCCCCACGAGACGTGCGTACATCACGATGGACGCGAACCGGAGTCGACCATACCGGCAGCCGCCCCACAAACAAGTACCCCCCGCCTTCCGCCCGAAGAGGGGGTGCCCCACTCTCAACTGCCTTGATTACAAGGCGCGTCGGACCAATTCATAGGCATCCCACAGGTCCCGTCCCATGTAGGAGTGCGTGGCAAGGCCTGCCAGATGCCGATCCGCATTGACGGCGACGGAGACCGGCACCGTCTCGAACAGGTCCTTGTCGGACAGCGAGTCGCCGTAGGCGACACAATCGGCCCACATCACCCCGAACTCTTCACAGAGCCGGTCCGCGATCTGCACCTTCGCCGCGGCACTGAGAACGCCCGCGAGATCAACGGGCTCGCTGAACGGCAGAGCGGGAAAACGCGAACCGTATGCCGCATGCGCACCCCACGCCGTCAATCGCTCGACGAAGAACGAGGGCGAGAGGGAGACGACGGCGCAGTAGTCGCCGTTGCCTCTGATCTCCGCCCAGACGTCCTCGATGCCGGACAGCCACGGCGCGCCCTCGAAGGCCGCCGCCACATGTTCCTCCCTGAGATCCACCCACAAGGCGTGCACCTGTACGGCGTACTCCGGCGGACCGATCCGTCCTGCCGAGATCGCTTGGTCAAGCGCGACAGTCTCGGCCTCCAGACCGATCTGCCGTGAGATCTCCTGGGGCGCGGAACTCCCGTACAGCAACGTTCCGTCAAGATCGAAGAGGTGAAGTCGTGGCATGGAAGCCGAGGCTAGCGGCCCGAGCACCTTTCGCTGTTTCACGTGAAACATCTGTCCGTGCGCTGTGGGAAGCGACGCTGCCTCCATGCCCTCACCCGAGACATGACATCGCCAAAAGCGCATAGATCCCTGGGCAAACAGGTGGACGGCAGAGGTGTATGTCAGACAGCCTGACCTGCGTGTCGACTCCTTCTCCCGCCCTTCTGCCCATCCGCCGACTGACGCCTCGCGACCTCACCGCCTGCGCCGATTTGTCAGAGAACCGGGGGTGGCCCCGTGAGGAACACAAGTGGGGTCTGCTCCTCACCGCCGGGACGGGCTACGGCATCGACGACCCCGACGGCGGTCTCGTCACCGCCTGCGTCGTGACCGAGTACGGAACGCCGGAGAGGCTTGAACTGGGAGCGATCGGAATGGTGCTGGTCGCCGAGCGGCATGCCCGCCAGGGTGTCGGCCGACGCCTGATGCGGCATGTCGTGGCAGAGATGGGCACCACCCCGTTGACCCTGCACGCGACTCCTTATGGCCGACCGCTCTACGAGGAGTTGGGCTTCAAGGTCACAGGCCGCGCCGAGATGGTCCGTGGACACTTCGTTCCTGGCGGGCCGGACCCGAAGGTGTCCACGCGCCCGGCCACCGCCGAGGACCTCGCCACGATTCTTCGGCTCGACGCCGAGGTCTTCGGCTCCGACCGCACCCATGTGATCACGCGGCTGCCCGCCTTCTCCGACCAATTGCGTGTCGCTGTGGAGAACGGCCGGATCATCGGCTACGCGGCGGCCTGGCCCAACATGGACACCCATGTGGTGGGTCCACTGATCGCCCGTGACACCGAGACGGCGAAGGCACTCATCGCCTCACTCGCCGCCCACACCGACCGCCCGCTGCGCACCGACATCGACGTACGGCACGAAAGGCTGCTGTCCTGGGCGAAGGAGCACGGCCTGGAACCCACGAGCTTCAACGCAGTCATGACGTACGGGATCTCGGAGTTGCCCGGGGACTGGACGCGACGCTTCGCTCCGCTCACGGTGGCGGCAGGGTGAGAGCCGCCGGGGTGCAGCCGCATCCACCGCCCGGAGAACCACTCACCGCGTAGAGAAGCGCCGGTCCCCGTCGTCTGTGGGGGACCGGCGCTTGTCTACGGGGGTGCGGTCAGACGAGCGTCTCCACCGCCGCGACGGCGAAGTCGTGGTCCTGGTCGGGCGTTCCGCCACCGACCCCGATCGCCCCGATCAGACGACCGTCGCGACGGACCGGAACCCCGCCCGCGATGAACAGGAGCGGACGGTCGAGTGCGGTGGGCAGGGTGTGGAAGAGGCCGCCGGGCTGGACGGCGTCAATCAGTTCCCTGGTGGCGGAGTCCAGTTGGAGGGCCGTGTAGGCCTTGCGCGTGCTGGTCTCGCCGGAAATCAGTACGGCGCGGTCGTCGCGCCGGAAGGCGAGCAGATGGCCGCCCGCGTCGAGGACGGTGACGCTGACCGTGACTCCGGCGGCCTCGGCGGCACGGCGGGCCGCAGAGACGAGAACCTCGGCGTCCTGGATGGTCAGCGGAGCAACGGCGACGGTGGTGGTCATGAGGGACTTTCTCCTTGAGGTGCTGTTCGGGCGTGGCCGATCAGGGTGGTGGGCTCAGCTGTGAGGGGCCGGCTACTACTCGGTGCTCAGTGGCTCAGAGGTGGACGGCGGTCCGCTGCTCGGTGGGCGCGCTTGCGGCGACGGTGCCGGCCGCCTCGGCTCGGCGCTCCAGGGCTGCCGAGACGACGGCGAGAACCAGAGCTCCCGCGGCGAGCGCCGCACCGACCCAGTTGGGGGCGGTGTAACCGAGGCCGGCTGCGATGACGAGGCCACCGAGCCAGGCCGAGAGGGCGTTGCCGAGGTTGAAGGCACCGATGTTCACGGCTGAGGCCAGGGTGGGAGCACCGTGCGCCTGGTCGAGGACGCGCTTCTGCAGCGGCGGCACGGTCGCGAACCCTAGGGCGCCGATCAGCACGATCGTCAGGGCCGCCAGGATCTTGTTGTGCGCAGTTATCGTGAACAGGGCGAGCACGAGGGCGAGGCCGCCCAGAGACACGTACAGCATCGGCATCAGGGCGCGGTCGGCGAACCTGCCGCCGATGAGGTTTCCGGCGACCATGCCGAGGCCGAAGAGGACCAGAAGCCAGGTGACGGACGTGTCGGCGAAGCCGGCGACGTGGGTCATCATCGGCGCGATGTAGGTGATGGCCGCAAAGACACCTCCGAAGCCGAGCACGGTCATCGCCATGGCCAGCAGGACCTGGACGTTCTTGAAGGCGGCAAGCTCGTGGCGGAGATGCACACCCTCGGGCTTCGGCATCTCGGGGACCAGCTTGGCGATACCGAGCAGACCGATCACTCCGAGCGCGGCGACTCCGGCGAAGGTGACCCGCCAGCCCGCGGACTGCCCGATCAACGTACCCAGGGGGACACCGACCACATTGGCGATGGTGAGACCGCTGAACATCATGGCGATCGCACCGGCCTTCTTCTCCGGCCCGACAAGCTCGGCGGCGGCGACCGATCCGATACCGAAGAACGCGCCGTGGGCGAGAGAGGCGACAACTCGGCCCGCCAGCATCAGCCCGAAGGCCGGAGCGACGGCGGAGAGCAGGTTGCCGGCGACGAACAACCCCATCAGCAGCATCAGCATCCGCTTGCGGGACACCTTCGTTCCGAGCGCGGTCATGATCGGGGCGCCGATCACCACACCGAGGGCATAGCCGGTCACCAGCAGTCCGGCAGTGGGGATGGAGACACCGAAGTCACCGGCGACCTCAGGCAGCACACCCATGATCACGAACTCGGTGGTTCCGATTCCGAAGGCCCCGATCGCGAGGGCCAGAAGCGCGAGAGGCATGGTGGGGACACCTTCCCAAACGATTGCAGGAGCGCTTTGCGTGCGTTCACAATAGTTGCACACGCGGGCTAAATGCAAGCGCCGACTATTGCGCTCGTGCTCTACCCTGGTGTCAGCTGCTCCGGGACGGAGGAACACGCCATGACAGCCACGGACCCCGCGCTCACCGCCCTTGCTCAGGGGTGGTGCGCCCTCTCCCTGCTGCACGGGAGGATCGAGGCCCACATCGAGCGCGCCCTGCAGACCAAGCACGACCTCAGCGTGAGGGAGTACTCCCTGCTCGACGTGCTCAGTCGGCAGCACGACGGCGAGGGTGGTCACTTGCAGATGAAGCAGGTCGCGGACGCGGTCGTGCTCAGTCAGAGCGCCACTACACGGCTCGTCACCCGGCTCGAGGACCGTGGTCTGCTTGCCCGCTATCTGTGCCCGACCGACCGCCGCGGCATCTACACGAATGTCAGCGAGGCCGGGCTCAAGCTCCTCGAAGAGGCACGGCCCACCAACGACACCGCCCTGCGCGAGGCGCTCGACGAAGCGGCCAAGTCCCCCGAACTGGCCCCACTGGTCCGCGTCGTGGAATCAGCGAGCGTGTCCGCCTAGGCAGGGACGGCCTCCCGTCCCTCTGCCGGGTGTCCACACAGCCCGAACGGGTGCCTGGATACGCTGTGGCCATGGGAGATCTTGAGATTCGACCGGCCGTTTCGGACGATGTCCCCGCCATCGTCGCGATGCTCGCCGATGATCCGCTCGGCGCCCAGCGGGAGTCACCCGATGACCTGACCCCCTACCTGGCCGCGCTCGAGCGGCTGAGCGCCGACCCGAACCAGCACCTGGTGGTCGCGGTGCGCGAGGGACGCGTCGTCGGCACCCTGCAGCTCACGGTCCTTCCCGGGCTGTCCCGCAAGGGTTCGACCCGCTCCCTCATCGAGGGCGTGCGCATCCACTCCGACGAGCGCGGCAGCGGTCTCGGCACCCGGTTCATCGAGTGGGCGATCGAGGAATCCAGGCGCCAGGGATGCCAGTTGGTCGAGCTGACCTCCGACGCCACCCGCACCGACGCCCACCGCTTCTACGAGCGACTCGGCTTCACGGCCTCACACGTGGGCTTCAAGCTGGCGCTCTGAGCCACCTGTGTGCGCCGGGTGTCTGTTTCACGTGAAACAGACACCCCCATGACAGCGGCTACTTAATCCCCCGCCAGCCCTCGGGGTCCACTCCGCCCGGCACAGGAGCGCCCTCGTCGTACGGCTCACGCGTGAAGACGAACGAACCGAGGTCGAGGTGACTCAGGGCCCCGTCCGGGCGCCGTACGGCCCGTAGCGGCTCCCCCGTGTAGTAGCCGTCGAGTCCCGTCCAGGTCCCGTCCCCGTTCGCCCGGAAGCGCGACCCGCGTCCACCCCCTGCCAGCGGGCCCAGCTCGACCATGCCGTCGGCCCTCAGACGAAGCGCGCACGCCTGAGTGCCCCAGTACCAGGGGCCGGCCAGCTCCAGGACGGACTGATCGACTTCGGCGGCCGGACGCCATGGCGCGGGAATGCGCGGCTCGGCCTCGGCGACGATCCGTACGAGATCGGCAGCCACGGTCAGCGCCCGCGGACCGGAGGTGCAGTTGGACAGCACCACCGCCGCCACGTCGTCCTCCACACCGATCGCGAGCGCCGCAAGGAAGCCCGGCAGAGACCCTGAGTGACCCACCAGGATCCGGCCCGACCGATGCAGCACCTGCAGTCCCAGCCCGTAGGAGTCTCCCGAGGCGAGCTGGTCGGCTTCCAAGGGAGCCGCGGGCGTACGCATCTCCCGCAGGGACTCCACGCTGAGCACCGCCGCGTGCCCCGTGGTCAGGAAGACGGCGAACCGCGCCAAGTCTCCTGTGGTGGACCACAGTTGCCCGGCGGGAGCCATCCGGCCGAGGTCCTCGGCGGGCTCCGGCATCATGACGTCCGCCCACGGGTGCACGGCCCAGCCCCCGGCATGGGGTGCCTGCGGCTGCCCACTGGTGCGGTGCAGGCCCAGCGGGTCGAGCACCTCGCGCCGCAGGACCTCTTCCCAGGGGACTCCCCGCAGTTCCTCGATCAGTGCGCCCAACAGGGTGTAGCCGGGGTTCGAGTAGTGATGCAGCCGCCCGGCCGGATGCAGGAAGGGCTGCTCACCGAGCACGTCCGAGAGCTCGGGGCGCAGCGAACCGGGTGTGCGTTCCCACCAGGGGCCGGGCGTCTCGGCCGCCAGCCCGGCGGTGTGCGCGAGGAGTTGGGCGATGGTGGCCTCCCCCGCGCCGGTGCCCGGAAGATGCTTCTCCAGCGGGTCGCCCAAGTCGAGCAGCCCCTCGTCGCGCAGCCGCAGCACCAGCACAGCCGTGAAGGTCTTGGTGATCGAACCGATCCGGTACTGCACGTTCTCGTCCGGCCCGTGCCCGTCCACCGAGGTGCGCGACCCGTGCCACACCGGCTCCCCGCCCCGGACGACCGCCGCGACCAGCGACGGCGCCCGCCCCTCGGCCTGAGCGACGGCGATGCGGTGCAACAGAGCCCGGCGCGTGCCGGGAAGGAGCTTTTCCTGTGGTGTCGTCATGCCCTCAGTCCACCCGGCCCGGCACCGCACGTCGAGTGCATTTCCCCGAAGACCGGGCGCATGTCTTCCGCACCGCGCCCAGGGGGTGGATCAGGTCTGTGCCATGTCCACGAAGCGCGAGTAGTGGCCCTGGAAGGCCACGGTGATCGTGGCCGTCGGGCCGTTACGGTGCTTGCCGACGATGATGTCCGCCTCGCCCGCGCGCGGTGACTCCTTCTCGTAGGCATCCTCGCGGTGCAGCAGGATCACCATGTCCGCGTCCTGCTCGATCGATCCGGATTCACGCAGGTCGGACACCATGGGCTTCTTGTCCGTGCGCTGTTCGGGACCACGGTTGAGCTGCGACAACGCGATCACCGGCAGCTCCAGCTCCTTGGCCAGCAGCTTCAGGTTTCGCGACATGTCGGAGACCTCCTGCTGCCGACTCTCGGACCGCTTACCGCCCGACTGCATCAGTTGCAGATAGTCGATGACGACGAGCTTCAGATCGGCGCGCTGCTTGAGGCGCCGGCACTTGGCGCGGATCTCCATCATGGACAGGTTCGGGGAGTCGTCGATGTAGAGCGGTGCGGCCGAGACGTCGGGCATCCGGCGCGCGAGTCGCGTCCAGTCCTCGTCGGTCATCGTGCCGGATCGCATGTGGTGCAGGGCCACGCGTGCTTCGGCTGACAGCAGGCGCATCGCGATCTCGTTGCGCCCCATTTCGAGCGAGAAGATCACGCTGGGCATGTTGTGCTTGATCGAACAGGCCCGCGCGAAGTCCAGCGCCAGCGTCGACTTACCCATGGCGGGACGAGCCGCGATGATGATCATCTGGCCCGGGTGCAGACCGTTCGTGAGCGAGTCGAGGTCGGTGAAGCCGGTCGGCACACCGGTCATCTCCCCCGATCGTGAACCGATCGCCTCGATCTCGTCGAGCGCACCCTCCATGATGTCGCCCAGCGGCAGGTAGTCCTCGGTGGTGCGCTGCTCGGTGACGGCGTAGATCTCGGCCTGGGCGGTGTTGACGATCTCGTCCACGTCGCCGTCGGCCGCGTATCCCATCTGTGTGATGCGCGTGCCGGCCTCGACCAGGCGGCGCAGGACCGCGCGCTCATGGACGATCTCCGCGTAGTACTCGGCGTTCGCCGCCGTGGGGACCGTCTGGACGAGGGTGTGCAGATACGAGGCACCACCGACCTTGGTGATCTCACCCCGCTTGGTGAGCTCGGCTGCGACCGTGATCGGGTCGGCCGGCTCGCCCTTCGCGTACAGATCGAGGATCGCGGTGTAGATGGTCTCGTGCGCGGGCCGGTAGAAGTCGTGGCCCTTGATGACCTCGACGACGTCGGCGATGGCGTCCTTGGACAGGAGCATGCCACCGAGAACGGACTGCTCCGCGTCGAGGTCCTGGGGAGGCACGCGCTCGAAGGACGACCCTCCGCCTTCCCACGGCCCGTTGTCCCGGTCGCGGTCGTGCTGTTCGTCGCGCCCCCGGCCACCCTCGCGGCCTCGGCGGGAAGCGGGCAGACGATCACTGGGACCGCTGTCGGCCCACGGGTCGTCCAAGGGCTCGGAAATACTCACCGAGCCACCTCCTCCCGTCCGCCGAGCGGACCTAACCGTGCCCCTCATTTCTACGGCACGGCACTGACAAATAAGAGGCCCAACTCCGGTTCTGACGTGTCGGTTTTGCGAGGCTTCCGAGTGCAGAAAAGAGAGCGGGCGACGCACCACGTTAGGCCCGCGGGCACCGTCAGCCAATCTGGTTATCCACAGGCCATGTGGACGACGGCCCCGATGCTGTGGAGAACTCCACAAAACCTGTGCACGACCCGGTGGACAGGCCTGTGAACAAGCCCTCAACCACTCGAAAGAAACCGCTCTGACCTGCTCTTTAACCATCCACCGGCTGTGCAGAAGAAAAACTTTCCCGGTCAGACCAAGATCGCTGCAAACGGTACACGGCGACACGCCCGACAAGCGCACAGGTAATGGTCACTATCACGTTGCATCTCTTACCTGTGGAAGACTAGGTTGGTGCCCATGACACAGGCTCCCCCGACACCCGAGGCCGCCCGACGCCGGCACGACCGAGAGATCGTCGCGCTGGCGGTTCCGGCCTTCGGCGCCCTTGTCGCCGAGCCTCTTTTCGTGATGGCCGACAGCGCCATCGTCGGACACCTCGGCACCGCGCAACTGGCCGGCCTCGGTGTCGCCTCCGCCCTCCTCACGACCGCCGTCAGTGTTTTCGTCTTCCTCGCGTACGCCACCACGGCCGCCGTCGCCCGACGGGTCGGCGCCGGTGATCTGCGGGCCGCCATACGTCAGGGCATGGACGGCATCTGGCTCGCGCTGCTGCTCGGCACGGTCGTCATAGCCGCGGTCCTGCCCACGGCACCCGCCCTCGTGGAACTCTTCGGCGCCTCGCCCACCGCGGCCCCGTACGCGACGACCTATCTGCGCGTCTCCTCGCTCGGTATCCCCGCGATGCTCATCGTGCTCGCGTCCACCGGGGTCCTGCGCGGACTGCAGGACACGAAGACCCCCCTCTATGTCGCCGTCGGGGGCTTCGTCGCCAACGCCGCGCTCAACGCGGGCCTCGTCTACGGCGCCGGACTGGGTATCGCCGGCTCCGCCTGGGGCACCGTCATCGCCCAGTGCGGTATGGCCGCGGTGTATCTCTTCGTCGTCGTCCGCGGAGCCCGGAAGCACGGGGCCTCGCTGCGTCCGGACGCCGCCGGGATACGGGCCTGCGCTCAGGCCGGTGCGCCCCTGCTCGTGCGCACGCTGTCGCTGAGGACGATCCTCATGATCGCCACGGCTGTCGCCGCACGCCTCGGGGACGCCGACATGGCCGCACACCAGATCACCCTGTCCCTGTGGAGTCTGCTCGCCTTCGCGCTCGACGCGATCGCCATCGCCGGACAGGCCATCATCGGCCGCTACCTCGGTGCGAACGACGCTCAGGGTGCTCGCGAGGCCTGCCGCCGCATGGTCCAGTGGGGCATCGCTTCCGGCGTCGTCCTCGGCCTACTGGTGATCGCCGCCCGCCCGATCTTCCTTCCCTTGTTCACCAGCGACTCGGCCGTCCAGAACACGGCGCTTCCCGCCCTGGTTCTGGTGGCCGTCTCACAACCGATCAGCGGAGTCGTCTTCGTCCTGGACGGAGTTTTGATGGGAGCGGGAGACGGGCCCTACCTGGCGTGGGCCATGCTGCTCACCCTGGCGCTCTTCACTCCCGTCGCGCTGTTGGTGCCCACGCTCGGAGGCGGGCTCACCGCGCTCTGGGGAGCGATGACGCTGATGATGACGGTGAGGATGCTGACCCTGTGGCTGCGCTCCCACTCGGGACGTTGGATCGTCACGGGCGCGACGCGCTGAACCAGCACACTGGCCGTTTCACGTGAAACGGCCAGCGCGGCCGGCCATCCCGACCTGACCCTGCCCCTCGCCCAGGCCGTCGCCATCGTTGCGCTGTCGTCCTCGCCATCGCTGTCGTCCTCGCCGTCACCCTCAGGCCCGTTTCACGTGAAACACAGAGCAGCTCGCCCTGCTGGACGAACTCGCCCCGGCCGAACGAAGAAGGGCCGTACCCCAGCGGGTACGGCCCTTCTCTCAGCTATGCCGAGCGCAGCGGTCAGGCCGCGACGACCTCGATGTTGACCTTGGCGGCAACCTCGGGGTGCAGACGCACGGACGTCTCGTGGGCGCCCAGAGTCTTGATCGGCGAGCCCAGCTCGATGCGGCGCTTGTCGACCTCGGGGCCACCGGAAGCCTTGATCGCCGAAGCGATGTCGGCCGGGGTGACGGAACCGAAGAGACGACCGGCGTCGCCGGAGCGGACGGCCAGACGGACCTTCACGCCTTCGAGGCGGGCCTTGATCTCGTTGGCCTGCTCGATGGTCGCGATCTCGTGGATCTTGCGAGCACGACGGATCTGCTCGACGTCCTTCTCGCCACCCTTGGTCCAGCGGATCGCAAAGTTCCGCGGGACCAGGTAGTTGCGAGCGTAACCGTCCTTGACGTCGACGACGTCGCCCGCGGCACCGAGGCCGGAGACCTCGTGGGTGAGGATGATCTTCATTAGTCGGTCACCCTTCCCTTATCGCGCGGTGGACGTGTAGGGCAGCAGCGCCATCTCACGGCTGTTCTTCACGGCCGTGGCGACGTCACGCTGGTGCTGCGTGCAGTTGCCGGTCACGCGGCGGGCACGGATCTTGCCGCGGTCGGAAATGAACTTCCGCAGCATGTTCGTGTCCTTGTAGTCCACGTACGTGACCTTGTCCTTGCAGAAAGCGCAGACCTTCTTCTTCGGCTTGCGCACAGGCGGCTTCGCCATGGTGTATCTCCTGTGTGATCAAGAAGTGGGGGTACGGCCCACCCTCGGCCCGAGGGCCTAGAAGGGGGGCTCGTCCGAGTAGCCGCCGCCAGAGCCGCCGGAGCCGCCGGAGTTTCCACCCCAGCCGCCACCGCCGCC
The DNA here is from genome assembly GCF_044763085.1 of Streptomyces sp. NPDC096311. Taxonomy (NCBI): domain Bacteria; kingdom Bacillati; phylum Actinomycetota; class Actinomycetes; order Kitasatosporales; family Streptomycetaceae; genus Streptomyces; species Streptomyces sp. NPDC096311. Next base: position 75,968 of record NZ_JBIWFN010000022.1, on the reverse strand, counting down.
GCCCTGGTTGCCACCGGCAGGAGCGCTGGTCGCCCAGGGGTCGTCCGCGGGAGCTCCGCCGCCGCCCTGCTGGCCGCCGCCGGAGCCTCCGCCCCAGCCGCCGCCCTGCTGGCCGCCGCCACCGCCGCCGCCGTAACCGCCCTGGCCACCTCGACCGGTGGTCTTGGTGACCTTGGCCGTGGCGTTCTTCAGGCTGGCGCCGACTTCCTCGACGTCCAGCTCGTAGACCGTGCGCTTGACGCCCTCACGGTCCTCGTAGGACCGCTGCTTCAGCCGGCCCTGCACGATGACGCGCATGCCTCGCTGGAGCGACTCGGCGACGTTCTCCGCCGCCTGACGCCAGACCGAGCAGGTCAGGAACAGGCTCTCGCCGTCCTTCCACTCATTGGTCTGACGGTCGAAGGTGCGGGGAGTGGACGCGACACGGAACTTCGCGACCGCCGCACCGGAAGGGGTGAAGCGCAGCTCGGGGTCGTCGACAAGATTGCCGACGACCGTGATGACGGTCTCGCCTGCCATGGGGGAACCTCTCGGCGGGTTTGCTGCTGGCTGCTAGTGCTGCTACTCGATGCCCGAGATCAGCTGAGCTGCAGAGCTCAGTGGGTCTCGGGACGGAGGACCTTGGTCCGGAGGACCGACTCGTTCAGGTTCATCTGGCGGTCGAGCTCCTTGACGACCGCAGGCTCGGCCTGCAGGTCGATGACCGAGTAGATGCCCTCGGGCTTCTTCTTGATCTCGTACGCGAGACGACGACGGCCCCAGGTGTCGACCTTCTCGACCTTTCCGTTGCCCTCACGGACGACGGAGAGGAAGTTCTCGATCAGCGGGGAGACAGCGCGCTCCTCGAGATCGGGGTCGAGGATGACCATCACCTCGTAGTGACGCATGTGGAACCCACCTCCTTTGGACTCAACGGCCACGGCGGTTCCGTGGCAGGAGGGTTGTGATGCGTTCGCAACGGTATCCGCCGCCACTGACAACGCCACTGACAAGAAGAGTCCGTCGATGTACCGAGTGATCGGTGAACCGAAGGGGAATCCTTGTCGTGACCTGGCCATGGCCTGGGCAGACACCGGTGCAGAGGGTACAGAGTACCTGCACACCCGCTTCCGGTTGAAATCCGGCCGGGGTCACCGTCAATCTGTACACATCGGGTGTGTATGGCGCTACGATGCGCCGCCTTCCGCAGGAGGTGCCCTATGGCACAGACGCGACCCACCGTTGCCGGCTCTCTGTTCGCGACGGACAACAAACCCCACCCCCTCCAAGACACGCTGCTCGCGGTGACTCTGGTGCTCGGAGTCACCGCTCTCATCACGTCAGCCTTCAACAGCCTGCATCTCATCAGCTCGTGGGCAGGCCTGATCGGGATCATCACCGGTGCCTCCGGGCAGTTCATCTCGGAGACGACCCGGGAGCGCTTCGGCCTGATCCTGGGTCTCGGTGCCTCGGCCGTCGGCTTCTTCCTCGGCATGGCGCACGGCGGCCTCTTCGGCGGCATCATCGGCTGAGGCAGCCGGACCCGTTCCGCGGGCCGGGCAGCCGGACACAACCCCGTCCGGGCGGCCGGAGACACCACCTCCTGCCGAAACAGCCGGACACATCACCCCAGAACGTCCTGACCACGCTTCGGTCGGGACGCAGGTTCAGTGCGGCCAGTCGGGGCGCTCCCAGGGCGCAGTAGGCTTCGGCGCGAGAGCCGGAGCCCCTGTACCCATGGGGACACACCAGCCCGAGGAGCGCCCCGAATGAGCCTGACCCTGAGGACCATCAGCCGAGAGCAGCATCTGGCCTACATCCAGAGCCTGCCCGCGGCTAGCCACATGCAGGTTCCGGCATGGGCCGATGTCAAGGCGGAGTGGCGCTCCGAGAGCCTGGGCTGGTTCGACGAGCGGACCGGCGAGATGGTGGGCGCCGGGCTGGTGCTGTACCGCCAGCTGCCCAAGATCAAGCGCTACCTCGCCTACCTCCCCGAGGGCCCGGTCATCAACTGGTACGCGCCGAACCTCGACGAGTGGCTGCAGCCGATGCTCGCGCACCTCAAGCAGCAGGGCGCCTTCTCCGTGAAGATGGGCCCGCCGGTGATCATCCGGCGCTGGGAGGCCACGTCCATCAAGGGCGGCATCCAGAACCCGGACGTGAAGCGCCTGCGCGACATCGAGGCGGACTTCATCGAACCGCGCGCCTTCGAGGTCGCCGACAAGCTGCGCCGCATGGGCTGGCAGCAGGGTGAGGACGGCGGCGCCGGCTTCGGCGACGTACAGCCCCGCTACGTCTTCCAGGTGCCGCTGGCCAACCGCTCCCTGGAAGAGGTCCACAAAAACTTCAACCAGCTGTGGCGGCGCAACATCAAGAAGGCCGAGAAGGAGGGCGTCGAGGTCGTCCAGGGCGGCTACCACGACCTCGAGGAGTGGCAGCGGCTGTACGAGATCACGGCGATCCGCGACCACTTCCGGCCGCGCCCTCTGTCGTACTTCCAGCGCATGTGGTCGGCCCTCAACACCGAGGACCCCAACCGGATGCGGCTCTACTTCGCCCGGCGCGACGGCGTGAACCTGTCCGCGGCCACGATGCTGGTCGTCGGCGGGCACGTCTGGTACTCGTACGGCGCATCGGACAACATCGGGCGTGAGTTCCGGCCCTCGAACGCGATGCAGTGGCGGATGCTGCGCGACTCGTACGCCCTGGGTGCGACCGTCTACGACCTGCGCGGCATCTCCGACTCGCTGGACGAGACGGACCACCTCTTCGGTCTGATCCAGTTCAAGGTGGGCACGGGCGGGCAGGCCGCCGAGTACCTCGGCGAGTGGGACTTCCCGCTCAACAAGCTGCTCCACAAGGCGCTCGACATCTACATGTCACGCCGCTGAGCCCGTACACGTCGCGCCGCTGAGCCGGACCGGAGCGCATGCCGAGCCGCCCATCCGGCCCGGCGTGGCCCTGTCGGTCCGGCGGATCCGCCACAATTTCCCTACCTCTGATTCACCGCAGCCACGAGAAAGGTTCCGGGACCGGCCATGGCGCTCACGCTCTACGTCGACACCGCGCGCTGGCGGGCACACCACAAGCAGGTGTCCGAGCAGTTTCCGGGGCTCGTCCCCGTCTGCAAGGGCAACGGCTACGGCTTCGGCCACGAGCGGCTCGCCGACGAAGCCACCCGCCTCGGCTCGGACATCCTGGCCGTCGGCACCACGTACGAGGCCGCCCGGATCAAGGACTGGTTCGGCGGCGATCTGCTGGTCCTGACGCCGTTCAGGCGGGGCGAGGAGCCCGTACCGCTGCCCGACCGTGTCATCCGCTCGGTGTCGTCCATCGACGGCGTGTACGGCCTCGTGGGCGCCCGTGTCGTCATCGAGGTGATGTCCTCGATGAAGCGGCACGGTGTCAGCGAGCAGGATCTGCCGCATCTGCACTCCGCCATAGAGAACGTCCGGCTGGAGGGCTTCGCCATCCACCTGCCGCTGGACCGCACCGACGGCTCGGACGCCGTCGAGGAGGTCATCGGCTGGATGGACCGTCTGCGCGCGGCCCGGCTGCCGCTGCACACGATGTTCGTCAGCCACCTCAAGGCCGATGAGCTCGCACGGCTGCAGCAGCAGTTCCCGCAGACCCGCTTCCGCGCCCGTATCGGCACCCGGCTGTGGCTGGGGGACCACGACGCGACCGAGTACCGCGGAGCCGTCCTGGACGTCACCCGCGTCTCCAAGGGCGACCGCTTCGGCTACCGGCAGCAGAAGACGGCCTCCGACGGCTGGCTCGTCGTCGTGGCGGGCGGTACGTCGCACGGAGTGGGCCTGGAGGCCCCGAAGGCTCTGCACGGCGTCATGCCGCGCGCCAAGGGCGTCGCCCGGGCCGGCCTGGCGACGGTCAACCGGAACCTTTCTCCGTTCGTGTGGGCCGGCAAGCAGCGCTGGTTCGCCGAGCCGCCGCACATGCAGGTGTCGATCCTCTTCGTGCCGTCGGACGCCACGGAGCCGCGGGTCGGCGACGAGCTGGTGGCCCATCTGCGGCACACCACCACGCAGTTCGACCGCATCGTGGAGCGCTGATCCCGGGACACGGACACCTGTCCCTACCCTCCGGGGAAGCAGCAAGAAGGCCGTACACACGTACCGTGTACGGCCTTTCGCGTTGCCCGTCAGAGCCGGGCCGAGCCCTGTTCGCTCAGAGCGAACTGTCCTCTCGGGCCGGCCCCTCGCCGTTGCCGCCCCATTCCACCTGAGGCCCGTCGAAGTACGCCGCGTGCCGCGCTGGATGGGCCGCCGCGCCGAGCACGAAGACGTCCTCCGCGCCGTCCAGGACGCCTCCCGAGGGATCGTCCTCGCCCGCCCTGCGCACGACGTCACGCTCCGGCATGAGGATGTCGCGTACGACCACGGCGCACAGGTACAGCGTGCCCAGAAGGTGGGCGGCGATCGCGAACTGGTACCCGTGGGAGGAGAGACCCTTGTGGGCCTCCCCGCTGGTCGTGTACGCGAGGTACATCCAGATCCCCAGGAAGTACGCGACCTCGCACGCCTGCCAGATCAGGAAGTCCCGCCACTTCGGCCGGGCCAGCGCGGCCAGGGGGATCAGCCACAGCACGTACTGGGGCGAGTAGACCTTGTTGGTGAGGATGAAGGCCGCGACGATCAGGAAGGCCAGCTGGGCGAAGCGGGGGCGGCGCGGGGCGGTGAGCGCGAGCGCGGCCATGGCCACGCAGACGAGCACCATCAGGACCAGCGCCCACGCGTTCGCCGTCTGGTAGCTGATCGGGACCTTCCACCAGGTGGAGATGAACAGGAAGACCGAACCGAAGTCGATCCCCCTGGTCTGGCTGAAGCTGTAGAACTTCGCCCAGCCTTCCGGCGCGAGGTACATCACGGGAAGGTTCACCACGAGCCAGGCTCCGACCGCGCCCATGAGCGCGTTCCCGAACTCCCGCCACTTGCCCGCCCGCCAGCACAGCACGAGCAGCGGTCCCATGAGTAGGAACGGGTAGAACTTGGCGGCCGTGGCGAGCCCGAGCAGGACACCGAAAGCGAGGGAGCGGCCACGCGACCACATGAGCATCGCGGCGGCCAGCAGGGCCACCGCGAGGAGGTCCCAGTTGATGGTGGCCGTGAGCGCGAAGGCGGGCGCGAGGGCGACCAGGAGGCCGTCCCAGGGGCGCAGGCGGTGGGTGCGCGCGGTGCATACGGCGATGACCGCCGCGCACACCATGAGCATCCCTGCGTTGACCATCCAGTAGATCTGCTCCTGGTGCTGGATGCTGCCGCCGCCCGGCGTGAGCCAGGCCGCGACCTCCATGAACAGACCGGTCAGGACCGGGTACTCGAGGTAGTCCATGTCGCCGGGGAGCTTGTCGAAGTACGGCACGAGCCCGTCGGCGAAACCGCGTCCCTGGTAGAGGTGCGGGATGTCCGAGTAGCACGCGTGCGTGTACTGCGTGCTGGCCCCGAAGAACCAGCCGCTGTCGTAGCAGGGCAGTTTCTGCACCATACCGAGGGCGAACATGCCGATCGCGACGAGCGCGATCACCCGTACCGGGGTCCACCAGGACGCCCCCAGCAGCGCTCTCCGTCCGATGGGGCCGCCGATCAGCTCGCTTCCGGCCGCGGCGATCTCGTCGTCCTTGGTCGGCCGCACCGGATCCGGCTCGCGCACGCTCGTTCGCGTCGTCTCTGCACTGGGCATGGCGCACATCCTGCCGTACGCGTCTGAGAATGGCCGCAGGGGCGGTAAGAGAACAGGGGCCGTCAGCCACAGCTGACGGCCCCTGTTCCTCGGGTTACGCGTCTATCTATCCGCTATCTATCCGCCATTTTGTCCGGCGATGATGCCGCCGTTGCCATTACCTCTGGTATTCCCGTTGGTATTGGTCTCCGTCGGCGTGGGTGAGGTGGTTCCGGTCGCACCGCCGGTGCTCCCCGCGTCCGTCCCACCGTTGTTCCCACAGTTCCAGCTGAATCTGCCGCAGGTGTCGGTCGGCGAGGCCGTGGGAGAACTGCTGAGGGACGGGCTGGGCGAGTTGCTCAGCGTCGGGCTGGCCGACGGCGACGGCTTGGTCGACGGGGTCGGGCTCGGGCTGGGGCTGGCGTTGAGGATCTCACCGAGCGGCTCGGCCTGCGGGAAGTCCTCGTGCTTGGAGTTCTTCAGGGCCACGGCCATGTAGTCCTTCCAGACCTGGGCCGGGATGTCACCACCGTGGACGGACTCCACACCGCCGGTGCCGTTCATCGATTCCAGCTTGCTCGTCTTCGGGTCGGACCTGAACAGGGTGACGGCCGTGGACAGCTCCCTGGTGTAGCCGACGAACCACGCCGACTTGTTCTTGTCGGTCGTACCCGTCTTGCCGGCCACGGGGAAGCCCATGTCCTTGACCTTCTGGCCGGTTCCGTTCTGGACCACGTTCTGCAGGACGTCGGTGACGTTGTTCGCCACGTTCTCGGGCATCGCGGTCTGCTCGGCGGACGGCTTGAACTGGGCGAGCGGCTTGCTGTCCTTGACCACCTTGGTGACCGAGTACGGCTCGTAGTGCGAGCCCGACGCGGCGAAGGTGCCGTACGCGTCGGCCATGCGAATGGCGCTCGGGGTCGACGTACCGAGGGAGAAGGAGACGTTGTTCAGGTTTCCCTGGTCGAAGGAGTCCGGCAGGATGCCCATGGACTCCGCGACCTTCCGGGTCTTGGAAAGGCCGACGTCGACGCCCAGCTGCGCGAACGGGGAGTTGATGGACTGCTCCATGGCCTTCTTGAGCGTCACCATCCCCCAGGCCTTGGTGCCCTCGTTCTTCTGCCGGAACGGCTTCCCGTCGTTACCCATGATCGGGTCGCCGTTCTGGTCCTTGATCACCAGGAGGTCGTCGCCGTTGTAGCGGGCCATCGGCGAGAGGGCCTGTGGGGTGGTCTTGTACGTTCCGTACTGCATCGCGGTGGCCAGCACGATCGGCTTCCAGGTCGATCCGACCGGCACACCCGTCGTATTGGCGTTGTTGGAGTAGTGGCCCTTGTCGAAGCCGTCGCCTCCGTAGAGCGCGACGATGGCGCCAGTCTTCGGATCGACCGACGCCGCGCCGAACTGCACGTCCTTGTCGGTCGTGGGCCGCGCCTTGGTGTCGAGGAAGCTCTTCTTCGTCGCCTTGACGGCCTTCTCCAGCTCGCCGACCTTCTTCTTGTCGAAGGTCGTGTAGATCCGGTAGCCGCCCTTCTCCAACTGCTCCGGCGTGATGCCGGCCTTCTTCGCCACGTACTCCTTGGCGATGTCGACGAGGTAACCGGTCTGGCCGGACAGCGACGAGTTCGCCTTCTTGAGCGTGGGGAATGTGGTGATCTTGGTCCGCTCGGCCTGGGTCATGTTCCCGACCGTGACCTCACGGTCGAGGATCCATTTCCACCGGTCCTTGACCCGCTTGGTGTTGGAGTCGGGATCGGCCAGCGCCCCGACACCCCCGTCGGGGTTGTACAGGTTCGGGCCCTTGAGGACGGACGCGAGGAAGACGCACTGCTCGGTGCTGAGCTTGCTGGCGTCCACACCGAAGTAGGCCTGGGCCGCCGCCTGGATCCCGTAGGCGTTGCGCCCGTAGTACGCGGTGTTCAGGTAGCCCGCGAGGATCTCGTCCTTGCTCAGCTTCGAGTTCACCTTGATGGAGATGAAGAGCTCTTTGAACTTGCGCGTGATGGTCTGGTCCTGGCTCAGGTACGTGTTCTTCACGTACTGCTGAGTGATGGTCGAGCCACCCTGCGTCTCGCCGCCCCGGGCCATGTTGACGAAGGCGCGCGCGATGCCCTTCGGGTCGACGCCCCGGTCCTTGTAGAAGGACGCGTTCTCGGCGGAGACCACCGCGTTCTTCATGGCCTTCGGGATCTCCTCCGGCCCCACGATCTGCCGGTTCGTCTGGCCGCCGGTGGCTGCCATCTGAGTGTTGTCGGACCAGTAGAAGACGTTGTTCTGGGCCAGGGCCGTGTCGTTCACGTTCGGGATACCCACCATGGCGTACCCGATGCCTGCCGCGACCAGCAGCCCTCCCATGAAGGTGAGGAACGTGCCCGTCACCAGCTTCCAGGAAGGCATCCAGCGCCCGGCTCCCGACTTGCCCGCGCGCGGGTAGTCGATGAAACGCTTCTTTACAGGCCCAGAGGCCCGCGCGCGCCCCGGCCCGTCAGGACCGCCACGGCGGCCGCCGGGCCCTGTGGCGTCGGCGCCTCTGCGCCGACCGCCACCGCTGCTTCTCTGGGCTGCACGCCTGGCTTCGGCGCGACCGCTGTACGGGCGTTCCTCCTCACCTCCCGACTCATAGGAGTCGGAAGGGGACCCGGTGGCTCCTCGCGGTGCCGCACGGCGGCCGGAGGACGGGCCGGTCTGGCCGCGTCGGGCCGCGGCACGTCCGCCGCCCTGTGGCTGCGACGGTTTGCGACGGTGCTCGCTCATCGAACGATTACTCCTCGGGCAGGCGCACCCGTGCGCGCCTGGAAACGGCAGCTGGTTTCCGGTCCCCCCGAAGTACGGATGTGGTCGTTTGCGCATTCACCCGTACTGCACCAGGGACGAGGACGCCCTCAGGCGTCACTCGGTTCCCGGTGGTTTTGCATGGCGCACAGACTACGCACCGTCAAAACACCGCTAATCCTGAAGTTCACCCCAAATCAGGCAACTTGCTTCGTATGAATCGGTGATGTGACGCCGTTCACCATGGCCCCCCTTGTCGCAGACGGACGGCCGATCTATCGTGCTGATGTATCGAGTCGATACATCAGCTCGGCATAAAGAACGTGCCGAGGAGACCGCGGCAGGGAGGAGGCGATATGAGCCGGCGTTCCGGGATCCTCGAGTTCGCCGTCCTCGGCCTGCTTCGCGAGTCCCCGATGCACGGCTATGAGCTGCGCAAGCGACTCAATACGTCACTGGGTGTGTTCCGTGCGTTCAGCTACGGGACGCTCTACCCCTGCCTCAAGACGCTGGTCACGAGCGGCTGGTTGATCGAGGAATCGGGGAGCACCACCGAGGACGCCCTCGCCGCTCCGCTTGCTGGGCGTCGCGCCAAGATCGTCTATCGGTTGACGGCTGAAGGTAAAGAGCACTTCGAGGAGCTGCTCTCGCAGACGGGGCCCGACGCGTACGAGGACGAGCACTTCGCCGCTCGTTTCGCGTTCTTCGGGCAGACGTCACGCGACGTGCGCATGCGCGTACTGGAGGGCCGCCGCAGTCGGCTCGAGGAGCGACTGGAGAAGATGCGTGCCTCGCTGGCACGCACCAGGGAGCGCCTCGACGACTACACCCTTGAGCTCCAGCGCCACGGAATGGAGTCCGTGGAGCGCGAAGTGCGCTGGCTGAACGAGCTCATCGAGAGTGAGCGAGCAGGACGGGACGTCAAGGATTCCGCCTCCGAAGGCACCCCCCGAGGTGTCCCCGAAGGCAGCTCCCCGGGCGCCTTCGAAGGCTCCGCTCAGCAGAACAGCACATCTGGAGAGACGGGCGGCCTGCCCCGGCACCGGGACCAGTCCCGGCCGGATCCGTCCGACGACACCACCACGTGAGGTCCAGTCGGGGCTTCACCTCGTACACACAGGGAGCAACCGGAATGGGTTCGGTTCGCGTAGCCATCGTCGGCGTGGGCAACTGCGCCGCCTCGCTGGTGCAGGGCGTCGAGTACTACAAGGACGCCGACCCGGCGTCCAAGGTCCCGGGTCTGATGCACGTCCAGTTCGGCGACTACCACGTCGGTGACGTCGAGTTCGTCGCCGCCTTCGACGTCGACGCGAAGAAGGTCGGCCTCGACCTCTCCGACGCCATCGGTGCCAGCGAGAACAACACCATCAAGATCTGCGACGTCCCGAACAAGGGCGTCACGGTTCAGCGCGGCCACACCCTCGACGGTCTCGGCAAGTACTACCGCATGACCATCGAGGAGTCCGCCGAGGCGCCGGTCGACATCGTCCAGATCCTCAAGGACAAGCAGGTCGACGTCCTCGTCTGCTACCTGCCCGTCGGTTCCGAGGACGCGGCGAAGTTCTACGCCCAGTGCGCCATCGACGCCAAGGTCGCCTTCGTCAACGCCCTTCCGGTCTTCATCGCCGGCACCAAGGAGTGGGCGGACAAATTCACCGAGGCGGGCGTCCCGATCGTCGGCGACGACATCAAGTCGCAGGTCGGCGCCACCATCACGCACCGTGTGATGGCGAAGCTGTTCGAGGACCGCGGTGTCCGTCTTGAGCGCACCATGCAGCTCAACGTGGGCGGCAACATGGACTTCAAGAACATGCTGGAGCGCGACCGCCTCGAGTCGAAGAAGATCTCGAAGACGCAGGCCGTCACCTCGCAGATCCCCGACCGCGACATGGGCGAGAAGAACGTCCACATCGGTCCCTCGGACTACGTGGCCTGGCTCGACGACCGCAAGTGGGCGTACGTCCGTCTCGAGGGCCGCGCCTTCGGTGACGTCCCGCTGAACCTGGAGTACAAGCTCGAGGTCTGGGACTCCCCGAACTCCGCGGGTGTCATCATCGACGCCCTGCGCGCCGCGAAGATCGCCAAGGACCGCGGCATCGGCGGCCCGATCCTGTCGGCGTCCTCGTACTTCATGAAGTCCCCGCCGGTCCAGTACTTCGACGACGAGGCCTTCGCCAACGTCGAGAAGTTCATCAAGGGCGAGGTCGAGCGCTAGCAAGACAGGCCTCCAAGCGCCGTCGAGACACGGCGCGGAGCGCCGAGGGGCTTTTCGCTCCTGCCCGTCGAGGGTCCCTGGGTCTTTGACCCGGGGACCCTCCTCGTATGTGAGGCTGTGCCCCATGGCTGTCGTGCGTGACCTGCGCGTCCTCCTGCGCTTCCAGGGCTTCAGACGCCTGCTCGGCGTCCGGTTGCTGTCCCAGGGCGCCGACGGCGTCTACCAGGTCGCGCTCGCCACGTACGTCGTCTTCTCACCGGAGAAGCAGACCTCAGCGGCCTCCATCGCCTCCGCGATGGCGGTACTGCTCCTGCCGTACTCCCTGGTCGGCCCCTTCGCCGGCGTCCTGCTGGACCGCTGGCGGCGCCGCCAGGTCCTCCTGTACGGCAATCTGCTGCGGACCACGCTGGCCTGCGTGACGGCCGTACTGATGCTGAGCCATGTCCCCGACCGGCTCTTCTACGCCTCCGCGCTGTGCGTCACCGCGGTCAACCGGTTCGTCCTCGCGGGCCTCTCGGCCGCCCTGCCCCGAGTCGTCGACTCCCACCGGCTGGTCATGGCCAACGCCCTGTCACCCACCGCCGGAACACTCGCCGCGACGGCGGGCGGCGGCCTCGCGTTCGTCGTACGACTGGTCGCCTCGGACTCGGACGCGGCGGTCGTCCTCCTCGGTGCGACCCTCTATCTGTGCGCCGCGCTCGCCTCGCTGCGCATCGCACCGGAACTGCTCGGCCCCGATCAGGAATGGGTGCAGCCGAGCTTGCGTACGGCGCTCACCGGCACCGCGCACGATCTCGCGGCCGGTGTGCGCCATCTCGCCGAGCCCGCGCGGCGGGAGGCGGCCTGGGCGCTCCTGTCGATGACCCTGATGCGCTTTTGCTACGGCGCCCTGACCGTCATGGTGCTGATGCTGTGCCGGTACGCCTGGTCGTCCGACTCCGACGGCGGGCTCGCCCTGCTGGGCCTGGCCGTGGGCATCTCCGGGGCGGGCTTCTTCGTCGCGGCCGTGGTGACGCCCTGGGCGGTGGGACGACTGGGACCCGGCGGCTGGATCGCCGCGTGCGCGGCCGCGGCGGCAGTCCTGGAACCGGCGCTCGGCCTCCCCTTCGAGGCGGCGCCCATGCTGGCCGCCGCCTTCGTTCTCGGCCTGACCACACAGGGCGCGAAGATCGCCACCGACACGATCGTGCAGTCCTCGGTCGACGACGGTTACCGCGGCCGGATCTTCTCCGTCTACGACGTCCTGTTCAACATCGCCTTCGTCGGCGCGGCCGCAGTAGCCGCCCTGATGCTGCCTCCTGACGGCCGCTCAGCTGCCCTCGTCGTCACGCTGGCCGTGATCTACGCAGCAATTGCTGTTGCTATGGCCCGCTTTGAGATGCAGTAAGTGTCACATCAGGGCCACAGAGCCTCTCTGGGCTACTGCGTTGTCAGTCGGTCCCGATAACTTACGTGCGTCTTATTCACGCCACGCGCTTACGTTCTAGGGGGACCCCTAAGTGACCACTCCGCCGCCCCAGGGCCAGAACCCGTTCGCCCAGGGCCAGCAGCCCTACGGACAGCCGCCCCAGGGTCAGGCTCCGTACGGACCGCCGCCGCAGGGTTACCCGCAGCAGCCCGGCCAGCCCGGCTTCCCGCAGCAGGGGCCGATTCCCTACGCTCCGGTCGCACCGCAGCGCCCGAAGCGCGGCGTCAAGCAGTACCTGCGCATAGCCCTTGCCGTCGCGGGCCTTGGCGTCATCGTGGGCGGTTGGGTGCTCAACAACGACAGCGAGGACGCCAAGAAGCTGGTCGTAGGCGACTGCCTGTACAACAAGGGGACCGCGAACGACCCGGACGTCATCCAGGTCGACTGCACCGACGCCAAGGCCACGCACAAGGTCCTCAAGAAGGCGGACGGCGCCTCACTTCCTTCGCTGACATGCGAGAGCGTCACGGGCACGACGGCGACACTGACGTGGAAGGAAACCGGCGAGTCCTTCACGCTGTGCCTCGGGGCCAACAAGTAGCCCGCGGATCTGGATGTGCCAAGGGGCGGTGTTTCACGTGAAACACCGCCCTCAGCCATGCTGAGCACCGAGGTGCAGCCGAGTGGATCACTGCATGCACGGACGGCGCCGCCGTCCTCGAACAGTCCCTCGGGCTGCCGTTCACACCGATCCCGATACGAACCGTACGTCCCAACGACTTTCGAGGAAAAGATCTCTTCGTGCGCACGGAGATGACCAAACCGAGCGCAACAACCAAGAGATCTTCGCTCCAGAAAACGGGGAGCGTTCATGACGAGTCGAACCATTCAAGGGATGGCCGCAGCACTCGGCACCCTCGCAATTCATGCCGGCACCGCATCACAGGTTTCCGCCACTGAAGCCACGCAGACCGTGGCCCAGCAGAGCGATCCCGCCGCCACTCCGGCCGCGTATAGGCCAACTACCTGCGCCACTCACACGAAGAGGGTGCCGCTGACGCGCTCAATGGGTTCCAGCACCTGGCGCCAGCCGAGCAAAACAAGTTCATCGGCTACCTCCACGACCCGGCCTTGCCCACGTCATACCTCAACAAGGCCGCGGACCAGAGCGCGATATGAAGCTTCTCGGTGTAAAGGTCATCAAGCACAGCCTGTGGGTGAAATTCACAGCAATGGGCGGGACATCACCAAAGTGAACTAACTACTCTTTTAAGAACGTATAGGCGGGGCGGAACAGCACGGTGACTCGCTGATCCGCCGGCCGGGCAGGAACGACCCCAGTGCCCACTCAGGTCCACGGGAGGGGGCGCCATGTTTCACGTGAAACATGGCGCCCCCTCCCGTGAGTCTCACTGCTGCTCGGCCCACCACTCCTTGAGTGCCGTCACCGCCGCGTCGTGCTCCATCGGCCCGTTCTCCAGCCTCAGCTCCAGCAGGAACTTGTACGCCTGGCCGATCGCCGGGCCAGGGCCGATGGCAAGGATCTCCATGATCTGGTTGCCGTCGAGGTCGGGACGGATCGCGTCCAGTTCTTCCTGCTCCTGGAGCTCGGCGATGCGCTTCTCCAGGCCGTCATACGCCTGAGAGAGCGCCGTCGCCTTGCGCTTGTTGCGCGTAGTGCAGTCGGAGCGGGTCAGCTTGTGAAGACGGTCGAGCAGCGGACCCGCGTCACGTACGTAGCGACGGACCGCGGAATCCGTCCACTCCCCGGTGCCGTATCCGTGAAAGCGCAGATGAAGTTCGACCAGCCGCGAGACGTCCTTCACAAGGTCGTTGGAGTATTTCAGCGCCGCCATCCGCTTCTTGGTCATCTTCGCCCCCACCACCTCGTGGTGGTGGAAGGAGACCCGTCCGTCCTTCTCGAAGCGCCGCGTCCTCGGCTTGCCGATGTCGTGCAGCAGCGCGGCGATCCGGAGCGTCAGGTCCGGACCATTTTCCTCGAGCGCCATGGCCTGTTCCAGGACGATCAGCGTGTGGTCGTAGACATCCTTGTGCCGGTGGTGCTCATCACGCTCCAGTCGCAGCGCGGGAAGCTCCGGCAGCACATGGTCGGCGAGGCCGGTGTCCACAAGCAGTGTCAGACCCTTGCGCGGGTGAGCGGAGAGGACCAGTTTGTTCAGCTCGTCCCGCACCCGCTCCGCCGAGACGATCTCGATGCGCCCGGCCATGTCCGTCATCGCGGCGACGACGTCGGAGGCCACCTCGAAGTCGAGCTGCGCGGCGAACCGCGCGGCCCGCATCATCCGCAGCGGATCGTCGGAGAAGGACTCCTCGGGCGTACCCGGAGTGCGCAGGACCCGCGCGGACAGGTCGTCCCGACCGCCGTACGGATCGATGAACTCCTTCTCAGGCAGCGCCACGGCCATCGCGTTCACGGTGAAGTCGCGGCGCACGAGGTCTTCCTCGATCGAGTCGCCGTAGGACACCTCGGGCTTGCGCGAGGTCCGGTCGTACGCCTCGGAGCGGTACGTCGTGATCTCGATCTGGAAGGACTGCTGTACGTCGTCCACGCGGGCGTCCTTCTGCGCGCCGACGGTGCCGAAGGCGATCCCGACCTCCCAGACGGCGTCCGCCCAGGGCCGCACGATCTTCAGTACGTCATCGGGGCGGGCGTCGGTCGTGAAGTCCAGATCATTGCCGAGCCGGCCAAGGAGCGCGTCCCGGACCGAGCCACCGACCAGGGCGAGTGAGAACCCCGCGTCCTGGAAACGGCGGGCGAGGTCGTCGGCGACAGGGGACACCCGCAGCAGTTCACTCACCGCGCGGCGCTGCACCTGACTCAGGGCACTGGGATTGTCTTCGTTGGCTTTCGGCACAACAGAAAAGGGTACGTGGCCGAGGCACTCGCGGGCGCCTCCATAAAACGTGCACAGCCATCCCCTTCTCAGGCGGGGATCAATACTTACGCATACAGGACACTCGGCCCTGTCTACTGATCTTGTGGAGCGGTCCGCGGCACTTACCCTCAGCGCACATCGTTACCATGCGTGGACGCACATTCCGACGACCACTGACGATGACGAGGGACGGGCGAGCGCGTGGCCGAGGCGGCAGACTTCCAGGGGATGAGTCCCTCACCTGCCCGCCGGTGGCTGCGGCGCACCGGCACGCTGCTGGCCGGTGCGCCCCTGCTGGCCGGCGTGCTCCAGCTGCCCTCTTCCCCGGCCGCACACGCCGCTCAGACGGCCGCTGTGGCCGACGCCACCGGGTCAGGCACGGTGGACGTCTCCCTCGACTCGCTGACCCCCAGCGCGCCCACGGAGGGCGACACGATCACCGTCTCCGGTTCGGTCACCAACAAGGGCAAGCAGACGGTCACGGGCGCGCACGTGGGCCTGCGGGTGGGCCCGACCCTCCCGGGCCGGGTCGCCATCGACGACGCGGAGAAGCGCACCGGGTTCCAGCTGGGCCCGGACCCCCTGGAGGTCGGCGGCAAGTACGTCGAGAAGTTCTCCAAGCTCGCCGCGGGCGTCTCGGAGCACTTCAGCATCTCGGTGCCCGTCAAGGACCTGAACCTCGACTCCGATGGGGTGTACCAGCTCGGCGTCTCCCTCACCGGCCAGACCGCCGCGCAGCCGTGGGACCAGGTGCTCGGCATCGAGCGGACGTTCCTGCCCTGGCAGCCCGCCGGCGCCGACACGAAGACGAAGACGACGTATCTCTGGCCGCTGATCTCGACGGTCCACCTGCGGGCGGAGACCGGCTCGGACGCGCAGCAGACGCCTGTCTTCCAGAACGACGACCTGGCCAAGGAGATCTCCCCGGGCGGCCGCCTGGACCAGCTCCTGTCCCTGGGCAGCGACCTCGACGTCACCTGGGTCCTCGACCCGGACCTGCTGGCCTCCGTCGACGCCATGACGCGCAACTACCAGATCAAGAACGGCGACACCACGACGGCGGGCAAGAACCAGGCCGTCGCCAAGGCGTGGCTCGACAAGCTCGAGAAGACCGTCGCGGACAAGGAAAAGGAAGTCGTCGCTCTCCCCTTCGCCGACCCCGACCTGGCGTCGCTGGCGCACAACGGCAAGGACGTCACGGGCTCCCTCAGCCACCTCAAGGACGCCACGGACGTGGCCTCCAGCACGGTGCAGACGATCCTCCATGTGAAGCCGAACACGGACTTCGCCTGGCCCGCCGAGGGCGCGGTCGATCCGTCGATCGTCAAGGTCGCCACCTCCGCAGGGGCCGACAAGGTGATCGCCCGCAGCGACAGCCTGCGCGAGACCGGCGGGCTCACCTACACGCCCACCGCCGCCCGCCCCATCGGGGGCGGCACGACGGCGGTGGTCGCGGACTCCAGGCTGTCGACCGCGTTCGAGGGCGACATGGCGAAGGCCGACAACTCGACGCTCGCCGTGCAGGAATTCCTGGCCCAGAGCCTGATGGTCGATCTGCAGGAGCCGAGCAAGCAGCGGAGCATCGTCGTCGCCCCGCAGCGCATGCCCTCCGTGAGCCAGGCCCAGACCATGGCGACGGCGGTGAGGGCCCTCCAGGACGGGAACTGGTCCGACTCCCAGAACCTCTCCGCGGCCGCCAAGGCCAAGCCGGACCCGAGCGCCACGACGAAGGTGCCCTCGGCGTCCTCGTACCCCTCCTCGCTGCGCAAGCAGGAGCTGCCGCGGTCGGCCTTCGAGCAGATCCAGCGCACACAGAGCACGCTCGACAACTTCAAGGTCATCCTCACCGACAAGTCCCGCGTGGTCACTCCCTTCGGTCGGGCCATAGACCGAGGGATGTCCACGTCCTGGCGCGGCCGTGCCGACCAGGCGGAGACCTTCCGCAAGGGCGTCGAGTCGTACCTCGACGACCTCACCGGTCTCGTCAGGCTGATCGACAAGTCCGACGCGAAGCTCTCGGGCCGCAGTGCCACGATCCCCGTGACGGTGCAGAACAACCTCGTGCAGGGCGTCCACCACCTGGTGCTGCGTCTCACCTCACAGCAGCCGACCCGACTCAAGATCGGCGACGACGCCTTCGACGAGCGGCCGATCCAGGTCGCGGGCGAGCACAGCCAGTCGGTGAAGTTCACCACCTCCGCCAAGGCCAACGGTCCGGTGACGGTCGTCGCGCAGTTGTTCACGGACGACGGCCAGGCGTACGGTCCCCCCGTCAAGTTCGAAGTGAAGGTCACCGAGATCACTCCCACGGTGATGCTGGTGATCGGCGGTGGCGTTCTGCTGCTCGTGCTCGCCGGATTCCGGATGTACACCCAGCGCAAGCGCGCGGCAGCCCGCCAGGCCGAGGAGGAGCAGGAGAACACCCCCGACTCCGAGGGCGGGGCCGAGGCCCCGAACGGCGTGAACACGGACGCCGAGGGCACCGTAGACACTACTGAGGACACCGAGCGCTCCAAGGACGGACCCGACGGGGAGTCCACGACGGAGTCCGGGGCAGACGGCCCGGAGCACCCGAGTGACCCGACACCGGACACCGCACCGGAAAGCACCGACCCGTCCGGCACGGGTGAGAGAGTGGACCGTTGAGCGATGTCGTGGCCGGTGGGCCCGGGGACGATGAGGTGGGGTAACCATGAACGCGCCGTACGACGGTGACCGCGGCCAGGGCGCGGGCAACTCGGGCTACCCCGAGGGCTACCCGGACCACGCCGCGGGCGGCTCGGGCTACCCCGAGGGCTACCCGGACCAGGGCATGGCCAACGCCGGCTACCCCGAGGGGTACCCGGAGGGGCCACCGGCCGACCCCGCGCAGCAGCCGCAGGGGCAGTACCAGGACATGTACTTCCAGGACGCCTATACCCAGGACCCGTACCGGGCGCAGGACCTCGCCGCCCAGGATCCGGTGACCGAGGCGCTCTACGACCGTGCGGCGCACCCCCCGCCGCCCCCGGGCTCCTACTACCCGCAGCAGCCGCTCTACGCCCAGCCTCCTGCCTCGCAGTACACCCCCGACCCTCGTGTGTGGGCCCAGACGCCCCCGCCGGAGCCCGCGGGCCCGACACGGCATCTGCCCTACGGCGAGGACGCCCGCACGACCCAGTTCGTCGGCGTGGACGACCTCGTGACCCAGGCCGGCGAGCAGCAGCACGAGCCCGACGCCTTCGCCCACCTCTTCCGCGACCAGGGCCAGGCGGGCACCCGTACGTCCGTCGCCCCGCCCGGCGTACCGTCGCCGACCCACGAGCCGGCTCCGGCCGCCCCGCAGACCCCCGCGCCCGAGCCGGCGCCCACCGCGAAGAAGCCCGCCGGACGCGCGTCGGGCCTGCTGAAGTCGAGCGCCGTGATGGCGGCGGGCACGCTGGTGTCCCGGCTCACCGGCTTCATCCGCTCCGCGCTGATCGTCTCCGCGCTGGGCGTCGGCCTGCTCGGCGACACCTTCCAGGTCGCTTACCAGCTCCCGACGATGATCTACATCCTGACCGTCGGCGGCGGCCTGAACTCCGTCTTCGTGCCGCAGCTCGTGCGCGCCATGAAGGAGGACGACGACGGCGGCGAGGCATACGCCAACCGGCTGCTCACCGTCGTCATGGTGGCCCTCGGCGCCCTCACCGCACTCGGCATCTTCGCCGCTCCGGTCCTGATCCGGCTGCTGTCGAACCCGGTCGCCAGCGATCCGGCGGCCAACCAGGTCGGCATCACCTTCGTCCGCTACTTCCTGCCCTCGATCTTCTTCATGGGCATCCACGTGGTGATGGGCCAGATCCTCAATGCGCGCGGCAAGTTCGGCGCGATGATGTGGACCCCGGTCCTCAACAACATCGTCATCATCTTCACGCTCGGCATGTTCATGTGGGTCTACGGCTCCGCGGCGAACTCCGGTATGAAGGTCACGACCATCCCGCCGGATGGCGAGCGTCTCCTCGGCGTCGGCGTCCTGCTCGGCCTGGTCGTGCAGGCCCTGGCGATGATTCCCTACCTGCGCGAGACCGGATTCCGGCTGCGACTGCGCTTCGACTGGAAGGGCCATGGCCTCGGCAAGGCGGCGATGCTCGCCAAGTGGACCGTGCTCTTCGTCCTCGCCAACCAGGCGGGCGCGATCGTGGTCTCCCAGTTGTCCACCGCCGCGGGCAAGGACTCTCCTGCCGACGGCACCGGCTTCGCGGCCTATGCCAACGCCCAGCTGATCTGGGGCCTGCCGCAGGCGATCATCACCGTGTCCTTGATGGCCGCCCTGCTGCCGCGCCTGGCCCGCTCGGCGGCCGAGGGCGACAGCGGCGCCGTCCGTGACGACATCTCTCAGGGACTGCGCACGACTGCCGTGGCCATCGTGCCGATCGCCTTCGGCTTCGTCGCCCTCGGCATCCCGATGTGCACCCTGATCTTCGGTTCCTCGGGCACCAGCGAAGCCACCAACATGGGCTTCATGCTCATGGCCTTCGGCCTCGGCCTGATCCCGTACTCCGTGCAGTACGTCGTCCTGCGTGCCTTCTACGCGTACGAGGACACGCGCACCCCCTTCTACAACACGGTCATCGTCGCCGCCGTCAACGCCGTGGCCTCCGCCGCGTGCTACTTCGTGCTTCCGGCCCGCTGGGCCGTGGTCGGCATGGCCGCCTCCTACGGTCTCGCCTACGCGATCGGCGTCGGTGTCGCCTGGAGCAGGCTGCGCAAGCGGCTCGGCGGGGACCTGGACGGCAATCGCGTCCTGCGCACGTACGCCCGTCTCGGCATCGCCTCGGTGCCCGCGGCCCTGCTGAGCGGCGCGGCCTGCTACGGCATCGGCCACACCCTCGGACAGGGCGTCGGGGGCTCCCTGGCGGCCCTCCTCGCGGGCGGCATCGCCCTGCTCGGCGTCTTCTACGTCGCCGCGCGGAAGATGCGCATCGAAGAACTCAACTCAATGGTCGGAATGGTCCGCGGGCGCCTGGGGCGCTGAGGCGGGGGTAGGCGCACAACCATCGTCCGTCGCCGTGTGTCGTGCATAGCGCCGGACTGTGGGCACAATTGGTTTCTGCGTCGGACAGCGCGCAATGAATGGGGAGGCGGGAACGACGGTGGCGGAACGGAGCACGGCTGCCGTCGACGTGGCAGACAACAGCGGCGACGAGCCGCTGACCGCCAAGGCGGACCAGTCCACGTCCGACGGGGTGGCCCAGAACCGGGAGCGGGAGACGGACAGCGAAGAGGCACAGGGGAGCGGCGGGACCGAGAGTCCCGGAAAGGCCTCACCGCCCGAATTGCACAGCGGACACAAACTCGCCAGGCGTTACCGCCTCGAGGAGTGTGTCACCCGTCTGGACGGTTTCAGCAGTTGGCGTGCGGTGGACGAGAAACTCCGCCGCGCCGTCGGCGTGCATCTCCTGCCCGCCGACCATCCACGGGCCCGCTCCGTACTGGCGGCGGCCCGTTCCTCGGCCCTGCTGGGTGATCCCCGGTTCGTCCAGGTCCTGGACGCGGTCGAGGAGAACGACCTCGTCTATGTGGTGCACGAGTGGCTGCCGGACGCCACGGAGCTGACCGCGCTGCTGGCCTCGGGCCCGCTGGAGGTGCACGAGGCCTACCAGATGGTCAGCCAGGTCTCCCAGGCCATGGCCGCCGCGCACCGTGAGGGCCTCGCGCATCTGCGGCTGACGCCCAGTGCCGTGCTGCGCACCTCGTCCGGCCAGTGGCGCATCCGTGGGCTCGCCGTGAACGCCGCGCTGCGCGGCATCAGCTCGGACACCCCGCAGCGCACCGACACGGAGGCTATCGGGGCGCTCCTGTACGCCGCGCTCACCCAGCGCTGGCCCTACGACAACGACGCCTACGGTCTGTCCGGGCTCCCCAAGGGGGTCGGCCTGATCGCCCCCGACCAGGTACGCGCCGGTGTCCACCGGGGCCTGTCGGAGCTCGCCATGCGTGCGCTCGCCAACGACGGCGCGACCGCCTCCCGCCACGAGACTCCGTGCACCACGCCGGAGGAACTGGTGAAGGCGATCGCCGAGATGCCCCGCATCCGCCCGCCGGAGCCCACGTTCACGGCCCCGCCGGAGTACCAGCGCACCTCGTACCAGCAGGGCTACGGCCGCCCCGCGCCCCGCATGGGCGCCACGCAGCCCGTGACGGCCCCGCCGCCCCCGCTGCAGAGCCGCACCGGCAAGGCCCTCAAGTGGGCCGTGTCGGCCCTCCTGATCGCCGCCCTGGGCCTCGGCAGCTGGCAGCTCGCGGAGACTCTGATGCAACACAGCAAGTCCGACGACACGCAGAAGACCAAGACGACGGACGGCAACGGCAAGGGCACCGACAAGACCAAGCCGGTCAAGCCGATCGCCATCAAGGGTGCGCAGGAGTACGTCGCGAAGGGTGACGCCCAGGCACCCGGGGACGTGGGCAAGACGTACGACGGCGACAGCTCGACGTACTGGCGGAGCAAGAGCTTCGTGGACGGTCCAGAGATGAAGCCGGCCTTCAAGCCCGGCGTCGGCATCGTCTACGACCTCGGTTCGCAGCAGACCGTCACGGGGGCTTCGATAGGGCTCCGGTACCCCGGGGGCCACACGACGATCACCCTCTATGGGACGGACTCGATGAGTTCCTCGACGTCGGTGGATTCGATGACGAAGATCGGGACCATGACGACGAGCGGCACCAGCGCGAAGATCACGGTCAGCAAGAAGGCGAAGACTCAGTACGTGCTGCTCTGGATCACGGCGATGCCCTACGCGTCCGGTGATCAGTACAGCGGCGCCGGCTACAAGCAAGCCATCACGGACGTGAAGTTCACCGGCTGACGTTCGTCGACGAAGGGGAGGGGGTCCGATGGCCGACGAAACCGGATACGGCGACGCAAGCGATCAGGACCTCCTCGCCCGTCACGTAGAGGGCGACCACGAGGCCTTCGGCGAGATCGTGCGGCGTCATCGCGACCGGCTCTGGGCAGTAGCCCTGAGGACGCTGGGAGACCGCGAGGAGGCCGCTGACGCCGTCCAGGACGCGCTGGTCTCCGCCTACCGGGCCGCTCACACCTTCCGCGGCCAGTCGGCCGTCACGACCTGGCTGCACCGCATCACGGTGAACGCCTGCCTGGACCGCGCCCGCAAGGCAGCGTCCAGGAAGACGTCTCCCGTCGATGACACCGAACGCCTGGAACAGCTCCTCGAACCGCACGAGTCCGCCTCCGCCCCGGCCGAGCGCAACGATCTGCACCGCGAGCTGCTGACAGCACTGAGTACGCTCCCGGCCGACCAGCGCGCCGCTCTCGTCCTTGTGGACATGCAGGGCTACCCCGTCGCGGAGGCGGCCCGCGTCCTCGATGTGCCCGTCGGCACGGTGAAAAGCCGTTGCGCACGGGGCAGAGCCAGACTGCTGCCACTGCTCACCCATCTCCGTACCGAGAACGGAAATGGCGAGGGCGGCAACAAGTCGGGGGGCGGAAGGAACCGGACGCAGGGGACATCCGTCCCACCGGCAGCGGGACCGCATGATGCAGGTCCACGCGATGCAGGACCAAGCGATTCAGCTGCTGTGAAGGGCGGAGGTGGGCGAGCGTGACATCCACGACGGATACGGCCGGGCACCCGGATGTCGCGGAGATCTCCGACCTCTCCGAGGGACTGCTCCCGCCTTCCCGCACTGCGGACGTACGGCGACACCTCGACGAGTGCGTGCTCTGCGCCGACGTGTACGACTCCCTGGAGGAGATCCGGGGGCTGCTCGGCACTCTGCCGGGCCCCACGCGCATGCCCGATGATGTGGCCGGGCGTATCGATGCCGCCCTTGCCGCGGAGGCTCTCCTGAGTGCCACGGCGCCCGACCGTGAAGCGGCCGAGGACGACAGCGCGAGTGTTTCACGTGAAACATCGCTCGCCGGGGTTTCACTCACGTCGGGCGAACCGAGCCCCGCTTCCCTCACTGACCGCCCCTCGGGACGGCCCCACGCTGCCACCGGCCCCGGTCGCTCACGTCGGGGCCGCCGTGGGCGCCGCAGGGTGGTCGTTCTCGGCACGGTGTTCACGGCCGCCGCTCTCGGGCTGGGCACGATCCTCGTGCAGTCGCTGGTCGACGGCTCCGGCAAGAGCCCGCAGACGGTGACGCAGCAGGGAGCGAAGGACACTTTCTCCGAGGGGAAGCTGAAGACTCAGGTCGCGGATCTCCTCGCGAAGAACAAGAGCGCGAGCACCCCCTCCGCCAGCCCGAAGCGTCCTTGGGGAGTCCAGTCCAACGACGCGGGCAACGGGTCCGCCGGGGTCGACACCTTGATCACACCCACGGTGCAGGTCCCGGACTGCATTCAGAAGGGAACCGGAAGCGCCGCGACGATCCTCGCGGCGCAACAGGGCACATACAAGGGGACGACGGTGTATCTCGTCGTAGTGCCCGACGCCTCCGACAGCACGAAGGTCACGGCGTACATCGTCGAAGCCGCGTGTGTAAAGCAGGCTTCGGCGTCCCCTGGCAAGCTCCTGCTGACGCACTCGTACGCCCGCTCCTGAGCGGCTCCGCGTCGACCGGCCCCCTCCCCAATAACCCCATGGGATCTCTGCGCAGTGTCCCGCCTCCGTGTGCCCGGACACAGAGGGAATGCAAGCCCCTTAGGATCCGTTGGGTGGGGTGAGAGTTCTGAGAGAGGCTCCCACCGGTAGTACGCAGCAGTCTCCAGAGACGAGGAATCAAGCCGTGAGCGACGTCCGTAACGTGATCATCATCGGATCCGGGCCTGCCGGCTACACGGCAGCGCTCTACACCGCGCGCGCGTCGCTGAAGCCACTGGTCTTCGAAGGCGCCGTCACCGCCGGTGGTGCGCTGATGAACACCACCGAGGTGGAGAACTTCCCCGGTTTCCAGGACGGCATCATGGGCCCCGAGCTCATGGACAACATGCGCGCCCAGGCCGAGCGTTTCGGTGCCGAGCTGATCCCGGACGACGTCGTCGCTGTCGACCTGACGGGCGAGATCAAGACCGTCACGGACACCGCGGGCACCGTGCACCGCGCCAAGGCCGTCATCGTCACGACGGGCTCGCAGCACCGCAAGCTCGGTCTGCCCAACGAGGACGCGCTCTCCGGGCGCGGCGTCTCGTGGTGCGCGACCTGTGACGGCTTCTTCTTCAAGGACCACGACATCGCAGTGATCGGCGGTGGCGACACCGCGATGGAGGAGGCCACCTTCCTCTCCCGCTTCGCCAAGTCCGTGACGATCGTGCACCGCCGCGACACCCTGCGCGCCTCCAAGGCGATGCAGGAGCGTGCCTTCGCCGACCCGAAGATCAACTTCGTCTGGGACAGCGAGATCGCCACTATCGAGGGCGACCCCAAGCTTGCCGGCCTGAAGCTGCGCAACCTCAAGACCAGTGAGATCTCCGACCTGGCGGTGACCGGCCTGTTCATCGCGATCGGCCACGACCCGCGCACCGAACTCTTCAAGGGCCAGCTCGACCTGGACGAGGAGGGCTACCTCAAGGTCGAAGCGCCTTCGACCCGGACGAACCTGACCGGTGTCTTCGGCGCCGGTGATGTCGTCGACCACACGTACCGCCAGGCGATCACCGCGGCCGGCACCGGCTGCTCCGCCGCCCTCGACGCCGAGCGCTACCTCGCTGCCCTCGCGGACAGCGAGACCGCCGCGGCTGCCACCGTCTGACCCCCGTCCACCCCACCGCACCAACCAGTTAAGGAGCCCGCCGTGGCCGGCACCCTGAAGAATGTGACCGACGATTCCTTCGAGCAGGACGTCCTCAAGAACGACAAGCCCGTCCTGGTGGACTTCTGGGCCGCCTGGTGCGGTCCGTGCCGTCAGATCGCGCCGTCCCTCGAGGCGATCGCCGCGGAGTACGGCGACCAGATCGAGGTCGTCAAGCTCAACATCGACGAGAACCCGGGTACCGCCGCCAAGTACGGCGTCATGTCCATCCCGACCCTGAACGTCTACCAGGGTGGCGAGGTCGCCAAGACCATCGTGGGTGCGAAGCCGAAGGCCGCGATCGTCCGCGACCTGGAGGACTTCATCACCGAGGGCGCCGAGAAGACCGTCTGACCGGAAGCGCCGTCCTTCAACGACGGCGATGTTTCACGTGAAACACGAATGGGCCAGCCCGGAAGGGCTGGCCCATTCGCATGGCGGAGGGGTGGCGTCAGCGGACGGCTACACGGCTACACGGCTACAGAGGACGAAGCGCCGGTTCCTTCTGTACCGCTCCCAGGAGGCGGTCCAGCGCCAACTCCACGTCTTCCTTCCAGGAGAGCGTCGTCCGCAGCTCCAGCCTCAGACGGGGGTACCTGGGGTGGGGGCGCACCGTCTTGAAGCCGACCGCGAGGAGATGGTCGGCGGGGAGCACACAGGCCGGTTCCTTCCACCGTTCGTCCCCAAAAGCCTCGATCGCCTTGAACCCTCGGCGCAACAGATCCTTGGCGACCGTCTGCACCATCACCCGGCCGAGTCCCTGCCCCTGATAGCCCGGCATGATGAAGGCGGTCATCAGCTGGACGGCGTCCGGTGAGACCGGGCTCGTGGGAAACGCGGTGGAGCGGGGTACGTAGGCAGGGGGCGCGTACAGCACGAAGCCCACCGGTACGTCGTCCACGTAGACCACGCGGCCGCAGGATCCCCACTCCAGAAGGACAGCAGAGATCCACGCCTCCTTCTCGAGTTCGGGCCTTCCTGCCTTTACCGCGGCTTCCCCACTGACGGGATCCAGTTCCCAGAAGACACACGCGCGACAGCGCTTGGGAAGGTCCGGAAGGTTGTCCAGCGTGAGCGGTACGAGCCGGCGCCCCATGAAGGATGTTCCTCGCTTCCGTCGCCCGCAGCATCGCGAGCTGCTGTCAGAGCGCTTCGTTCCCTGAGCAGGCTGCCGATGAACCCACCGACCGCCCCCAGTCCCAGGCCCGCGGTCACCAGTCCGGTACGGCTCACGGTTTGCATGGCCCCCGCCTCCCCAATGAAGGTGCCGCCAGGTGGATGCGCCATACCCGTTCGCATCGTATCCACGATGCGATTGCATCGATACTGCCTGAAAGCAAAGAGCAGGCCGTGTTCCGGTACACACCGGACACGACCCGCTCTTGTGGTCGACCGACGGGAACGGCCCCGTGGCCGCGCGACTCAGGCCTCCGTGTCCTCGGAGTCGTCGTCCAGGAGACTCCTCTGGAGAACGCCTCCCTCACCGGGGGCGAGAGAGCTGAGGATGCGCTCGAGGTCGTCCATCGAGGCGAACTCGACCGTGATCTTTCCCTTCTTCTGCCCTAGGTCGACCTTCACGCGGGTCTCGAAGCGGTCCGAGAGGCGGGTGGCAAGGTCGCTCAGTGCCGGGGAGAGCCGGGTACCGGCCCGCGGTCCCTTGGAACGCGGAGCGGTCTGAGGGCGCGACCCCATGAGGGTGACGATCTCCTCGACGGCCCGCACCGACAGTCCCTCGGCCACGATGCGGTGGGCCAGCCGGTCCTGCTCCTCCGAGTCCGCGACGGAGAGCAGAGCGCGGGCGTGGCCCGCGGAGAGTACTCCGGCGGCGACACGACGCTGAACCGCCGGCGAGAGCTTCAGCAGCCGCAGGGTGTTGGAGACCTGCGGGCGCGAGCGACCGATACGGTCGGCCAGCTGGTCATGCGTGCAGTTGAAGTCCTGCAGCAGCTGGTCGTAGGCAGCCGCCTCTTCCAGCGGGTTCAGCTGGGCGCGGTGCAGGTTCTCCAGCAGTGCGTCCAGGAGAAGCTTCTCGTCCTCCGTGGCCCGCACGATCGCAGGAATGGCCTCAAGCCCCGCCTCACGGCAGGCACGGAAGCGCCGCTCACCCATGATGAGCTCGTAGCGCGTCGGACCCACCTGACGCACCACGACCGGCTGGAGAAGCCCGACCTCCTTGATGGAGGTAACCAGCTCGGCAAGAGCGTCCTCGTCGAACACCTCACGGGGCTGACGCGGGTTGGGAGTGACGTAGTCGAGAGGCAGTTCAGCAAAGTGAGCTCCGACAGGCGCGGAGGGCACCTCCGCGGTCCCGATCGTCGGCGACTCCTCTGTTTCATGTGAAACAGGCGGCAGTGTGGTCACCTTCGCCGCGGCGACCCCGCGCTCTGCCGTGAGCACGGGTCCAGCCGCCGACGAGGCGGAGACTCCGCCTGCCGGCGAGGGAACCGTCTTCTCTGTCGGAGCCGCGGGGATCAGTGCGCCGAGGCCCCGCCCCAGCCCTCGTCGTCGCTCACTCACTGGATCCCCTCCACCATGTTCTGACTGTTCTGTCCGCCCACATGGGCGTTCTGCGCGTCGTACGCCACTCCGACTCCGCGGAGGGCGATTTCTCGTGCGGCCTCAAGATACGAGAGGGCGCCGCTCGACCCTGGATCGTAGGTCAGCACCGTCTGGCCGTAGCTCGGAGCCTCGGAGATGCGGACCGAGCGAGGAATGCTCGTCCGCAGCACCTCGTCACCGAAGTGGCTGCGCACCTCGTCCGCGACCTGGGACGCGAGGCGCGTCCGGCCGTCGTACATGGTGAGCAGGATCGTCGAGACATGGAGGTTGGGGTTGAGATGCCCCCGCACCAGGTCGACGTTACGCAAAAGCTGGCCCAGGCCCTCCAGCGCGTAGTACTCACACTGGATAGGAATGAGGACCTCCGCACCGGCGACCAGCGCGTTGACCGTGAGGAGGCCGAGCGACGGCGGGCAGTCGATGAGGATGTAGTCCAGCGGCTGCTCATACGCCTGGATTGCTCGCTCCAGACGGCTCTCCCGTGCCACCAGGGACACCAGCTCGATCTCCGCACCGGCGAGATCGATCGTGGCAGGCGCACAGAAGAGGCCCTCGACATCGGGGACCGGCTGGACGACTTCGGAGAGCGGCTTGCTGTCAATCAGCACGTCGTAGATGGAAGGCACCTCGGCGTGATGATCGATGCCGAGCGCGGTGGAGGCGTTGCCCTGAGGGTCGAGGTCGATCACCAGGACACGGCCGCCATGCAGGGCAAGCGAGGCAGCAAGGTTGACCGTGGTCGTGGTCTTGCCCACCCCACCCTTCTGGTTGGCGACGACCATGACGCGGGTCCGTTCGGGCCGTGGCAGGCCCTCACCGGCGCGACCCAGCGCCTCCACCGCCAGTTGGGCAGCACGACCAATAGGAGTGTCGTCCATTGGGGGTGGTGTTTCACGTGAAACATCCTCCCCCATCGACTCGGTACGGGGACCGGGGACCGGATCGGTCATCGGTCCCGCGATGTTGGCGTCGGACCGCAAGGATTCACTCTCCTCGACTTCAGGCTCGCAATGAACAGAGCCTCCCATGTCTTCGGGGTCGTGAACCAGCGAGGCCCGTTCTTCTGTGGAGAAATCCACCTCTGTGGACAACTCCGCACCCTCCGCGAGTGAACCGAGAGGCTTCCGGTCGCGGGGTTCGGCCGCGGCGCGGCCGCGACTGATGATGCCGTGCAGCAGTGAGCGACGTTTCACGTGAAACACGATGCCTAGCGGCCAGGGCCATCACGGCGCGACACTCCGAGATGCGTAGGTTTGGCAGCTTGTGTGGAGTACGGCTCGTCGTCAGGACGGATCAGCCAGAGTGATAAAAAACTCCCGGCTCCGCCCTGCGGAACCGGGAGTCCACGATCCATTTCGCGCTCAGGATCAGCGCCGTCGGCGCGTCCGCCCCGTCCGGGCCGCCTTCGCCCTCTTCGCGGCGAAGCGCACGCCACCCGGGCTCTCCCCGACCTCGACCCTCACCACAGTCGACAGCGGGTCCACGATGCCTTCACCGACGTGCAGGATCGACGTCTCCACGGCGCCGAGCTTACTGAGGGCCGTCGCGGCGCTCTTCAGCTCCTCTTCAGCGGTGTCGCCCTTGAGAGCCAGCATCTCGCCGTACGGACGGAGAAGGGGGATGCCCCATGCCGCCAGCCGGTCCAGTGGAGCGACAGCCCTGGCCGTCACCACGTGGACGGCCGGCAGCTTTCCCATGACCTCCTCGGCGCGGCCGCGCACGACGGTGACATGGTCGAGGCCGAGGAGTTCGACGACCTCGGTGAGGAAGTTGGTCCGCCGCAGCAGCGGTTCCAGCAGAGTGATCTTGATGTCGTCCCGGACCAGTGCCAGCGGAATGCCGGGCAGCCCCGCGCCGGAGCCGACGTCGCACACGGTCACGCCTTCGGGCACGACCTCGGAGAGCACCGCGCAGTTCAGCAGGTGCCGTTCCCACAGCCGGGGCACCTCGCGGGGGCCGATCAGCCCCCGCTGCACTCCCGCCTCGGCCAGCAGCTCCGCGTACCGGACCGCGTCTTCGAAGCGATCGCCGAATACCTCGCGCGCCTGCTCGGGCGCAGGGGGAAGCTCCGCTGCCTCCGTCACGGGGACCGTCCTTCCGTACCGCATAAGCGCGCTGAGCGCTGACCACCAGGGCTACCAGGGATTACCAGGAACTACGAGGGACTATCAGGCTGACAAAGTTCGGCCCCGCCTGCTCAACAGACGGGGCCGAAGAAACCTTCGTACCGATCAGGCGGGAAGCACGACGACGAAGCGCTGCGGCTCCTCGCCCTCGGACTCACTGCGCAGACCCGCGGCCTTGACCGCGTCGTGGACGACCTTGCGCTCGAAGGGCGTCATCGGCTTCATCTTCACCGGCTCGCCGGAGCTCTTCACCTCGGCCGCGGCCTTGGCGCCCAGCTCGGAGAGCTCCTCGCGCTTCTTGGCGCGGTAGCCATCGATGTCCAGCATCAGCCGGCTGCGGTCCCCGGTCTCCCGGTGAACGGCCAGGCGCGTGAGCTCCTGGAGGGCCTCGAGCACCTCGCCGTCGCGACCGACCAGCTTCTGCAGGTCACGGCTGCTGGCGTCGCTGATGATCGAGACAGCGGCGCGGTCGGCCTCGACGTCCATGTCGATGTCGCCGTCGAGATCGGCGATGTCCAGCAGACCCTCGAGGTAGTCCGCCGCGATCTCGCCTTCCTGCTCAAGGCGGGTCAGGGTGTCGCCCTCAGCGGCGGCGGAGGTGGTGCCTTCCGTCACGGGATGGACTCCTTCTTACTTCTTGGACGGGGACTTGGGCCGCTGCGGACCCTTGCGCTGTCCGGACTGGGCTTTGCTGCGGGTACCAGTGCCAGGCTTGTTGCCGCCGCCTGCCGGCTTGGCGGCGGGCTTGGCGTCCTGCGGCTCGTCGGACTTGGTCAGCGAGGTCTTCGGCTCGGGCTCACCCGCCGCCTTCGCCCCACCGGCCGCCGTGCCCGACTGACGCTGGGACTTGGACTGGCGCTTCGGCTGCTGACGCTTGGGAGCGCCACCAGTGGTGGTCGTGGTGCCGTCCTCGGCCTCGACCGTCGCCTCGGCCTGACCCTTCACCACAGTGCCGTCAGCCTGGGCCACCAGGCCCACCTTGGTCAGGCTGTTGATGAACTTGCGCTCGAACTCGTTACGGTCGCGGCCCTTGGTGACGATCGCCTTGACGATGGCCTTCTCGCCACGGCTGCGCGTCTTCTCGTGGTGCGTGACGTGCTTCTGCAGGCGCTCGAGGTACGCCGCCTGAGCCTTGGAACCCGGGGTCGGGTTGTTGCGGATGACGTACATCTGCTGGCCCATGGTCCACACGTTGGTGGTCAGCCAGTAGACGAGGACACCGACCGGGAAGTTGATGCCGAAGACGGCGAACATGACCGGGAAGACGTACATCAGCATCTTCTGCTGCTGCATGAAGGGCGTCTTCACCGTGGTGTCGACGTTCTTCGTCATCAGCTGACGCTGGGTGTAGAACTGCGAGGCCGACATCAGCACGATCATGACCGCGGTGACGACACGGACATCCGTCAGAGTGGCACCGAGCTGGGCGACCTTGTCGGCGCTGTCGGTGAACTTCGCCGCGAGCGGTGCGCCGAAGATGTGCGCCTTACGGGCGCTGGCGAGCAGCTGATCGTCGATGACGCCGATCGTCTTGCCCGTCGCGATGCCGCTGAGCACGTGGAACAGGGCGAAGAAGAACGGCGACTGCGCCAGGATGGGAAGGCACGAGGAGAGCGGGTTGGTACCCGTCTCCTTGTACAGCTTCATCATCTCTTCGGACTGGCGCTGCTTGTCGTTCTTGTAGCGCTCCTGGATCTTCTTCATCTCGGGCTGCAGCGTCTGCATCGCCCGAGTCGACTTGATCTGCTTCACGAAGAGCGGGATGAGGCAGATACGGATCAGGATCACCAGGGACACGATGGACAGGCCCCAGGCCCAGCCCGTATCGGGACCGAAGATCTTCCCGTACACGGAGTGGAACTGGACGATGACCCAGGAAACGGGTGTCGTGATGAAGCTGAAAAGATTGGCAATCGTGTCCACTAATCAGGCTCCTTGAGCATGGGACGGGGTCTCGGCGGCCGGGCTCGAGGGATGGTCGGACATTCCATGACCCTCAATGGCCGGTTCGGCGGCGGAGTTCCCGCCCTTGCGTGCGCGCCAGGCGTTACGCAGCATTTCGTGCCACCGCGGACGCTTGCGCGGCGGAACATGGTCCACGCCGCCCAGCGACCACGGATTGCACCGGAGGATGCGCCAGGCGGTGAGTGCCGTTCCCTTGATCGCACCGTGCCGATCGATGGCTTGGTAGCCGTAGTGGGAGCACGACGGGTAGTACTTGCACACCGGCCCGAGCAGCGGGCTGATCGTCCACTGGTACAGCTTGATAAGAGCCAGCAGCGGGTACTTCATCGCGCGCCCCCTCCCAGCAGCCGCTGAAGGGCGGCATCCAGGTCTCGGGCCAGCTGTTCATGGTCGGCGTCGCCCGCACCGGGCAGCGCTCGTACGACTACCAGGCTACCGGGGGGCAACTGGGCGACTCGGTCACGCATCAAATGGCGAAGTCTGCGCTTCACCTTGTTGCGGACAACCGCTCCACCCACGGCCTTGCTCACGACGAAACCCGCACGCGTCGGGGGAGCGCTCTCCCCAGGCGCGTGCGGGTCCGTTGCACCGCTACGTAGATGGACGACGAGGAGCGGGCGTCCGGCCCGGCGTCCTCGGCGTACCGCGGTCGCGAAGTCCTCGCGCCGCCTCAGCCGATGCTCGGTAGGCAGCACGACATCATGACCTGTTGTTATCAGGCGGACAGGCTGGCGCGACCCTTGCCACGGCGGCTCGCGAGAATCGCGCGGCCGGCACGGGTGCGCATCCGCAGGCGGAAGCCGTGGGTCTTGGCGCGACGACGGTTGTTCGGCTGGAAGGTGCGCTTGCTCACTCGGGGGCTCCAGAAAGAATCGGTGGTGGCGGGGTGCCGTCCTGGCTGTCACCGTGCGCCCACGAGGTAGCTCGCATTACGCCCGAGTGCACCGCTTCCCGATCACTCTTCGCGATCTGTGCCCATCGGAGGCAGGCGGCAGCAGCCATCGACAACTCGACCTGGTTACGGTACGCGCGGCTGCGCCATCCGGTCAAACCAGCTCCTGGCGGGAGACACTATCCACAGGCTGGGGACAACAACTTGAACCGCAGCGGTCGCCCTGACTACCGTGGCTGAACTCCGATTCGTTCCCTTCCCACCGCCCCAGCGGATTTGTTCCCACCGCACCACCCGACTGACTTCCCAACCTGTTCCCAGAACCACACGTTCGTGGGACCCGTGAGAGAGCGTGCCCTGTGGCTGATGTACCTGCCGATCTTGCCGCAGTGTGGCCACGAGTACTGGAACAGCTCCTCGGTGAGGGCCGCGGTCAGGGTGTGGAGGCGAAGGACGAGCACTGGATCAAGCGCTGCCAGCCGCTGGCACTGGTCGCGGACACCGCGCTGCTCGCGGTTCCGAACGAATTCGCGAAGGGCGTCCTCGAAGGACGTCTCGCGCCGATCGTCAGCGACACGCTGAGCCGCGAGTGCGGCCGGCCGATCCGCATCGCGATCACCGTCGACGACTCGGCCGGGGAACCCCAGCCTCCGACGCCGCCCGCCCCCCAGGCCCGCTACGACGAGCCCGAGCTCCCCTCGGGCTCCGGCCAGGGCCGTGACGCGTACGACGGTCAGGGCGGCGACGAGCGGAACCCCTATGGCGGCCAGGGTGGCGAGGACCGCAACAGCTACGGCGGCCAGGGCCGTGACGAGCGCCACGCTTACGACTCCCAGGGCCGCGAAGACCGGGGCGGCTACGACTCCCCGGGCCGTGACGAGCGCAACTCCTATGACGCACAGCGCCGCGACGGGTACGAGGGGTACGGCCGCCACCGCGCCGACGACCACCGGGGTGACCACCGCGGCGGTCGCTCCGACCAGCTTCCGGGCGCCCCCGGCGACCAGCTGCCGCCCGGCCGCTCCGACCAGTCCCGCGCGGACCACCTGCCGACCGCCCGCCCCGCCTACCCGGACTACCAGCGCCCCGAGCCCGGCGCCTGGCCGCGGCACACCCAGGACGACTACGGCTGGCAGCAGCAGCGTCTCGGCTTCCCCGACCGCGACCCGTACGCCTCGCCCTCGCAGGACTACCGGCCGCAGTCGATGGAGCGCCCGCCCTACGAGCAGCAGCGCCCGGACTACGACCAGCCGCGCTCCGAGTACGAGCGCCCCGATCGCCGCGACCTCCAGGAGCCGTCCTCGGGCGGTGCGCCGTCGCACCGCGGCGGCCCCTCGCTGCCGTCCTCCAGCGGCGCTCCCGGCCCGCTGGGCGCGAAGCCCGCGCCGGCGTCCGGTCCGGGCGAGCCCACCGCGCGCCTCAACCCGAAGTACCTCTTCGACACGTTCGTCATCGGCGCCTCGAACCGCTTCGCGCACGCGGCCGCGGTCGCCGTCGCCGAGGCGCCGGCGAAGGCGTACAACCCACTCTTCATCTATGGGGAGTCGGGTCTCGGCAAGACGCACCTGCTGCACGCGATCGGGCACTACGCGCGCAGCCTCTACCCGGGCACGCGGGTGCGGTACGTGAGTTCCGAGGAGTTCACCAACGAGTTCATCAACTCCATCCGCGACGGCAAGGGCGACAGCTTCCGCAAGCGGTACCGCGAGATGGACATCCTGTTGGTCGACGACATCCAGTTCCTGGCGGACAAGGAGTCGACGCAGGAGGAGTTCTTCCACACCTTCAACACGCTCCACAACGCGAACAAGCAAATCGTGCTCTCCAGCGACCGGCCGCCCAAGCAGCTGGTGACCCTGGAGGACCGGCTGCGGAACCGTTTCGAGTGGGGTCTGATCACGGACGTCCAGCCGCCCGAGCTGGAGACCCGTATCGCCATCCTTCGTAAGAAGGCGGTGCAGGAGCAGCTCAACGCTCCGCCGGAGGTGCTCGAGTTCATCGCGTCCCGGATCTCGCGCAACATCCGTGAGCTGGAGGGCGCGCTGATCCGGGTGACGGCGTTCGCGTCGCTCAACCGGCAGCCGGTGGATCTCGGGCTCACGGAGATCGTCCTGAAGGACCTGATCCCGGGCGGCGAGGACTCCGCCCCGGAGATCACCGCGACCGCGATCATGGCGGCCACCGCGGACTACTTCGGCCTCACGGTGGACGACCTGTGCGGGTCCTCACGCAGTCGCGTCCTGGTGACCGCGCGGCAGATCGCCATGTACCTGTGCCGCGAGCTCACCGATCTCTCGCTGCCGAAGATCGGCGCGCAGTTCGGCGGCCGCGACCACACCACCGTCATGCACGCCGACCGCAAGATCCGCGCGCTGATGGCCGAGCGCCGCTCCATCTACAACCAGGTCACCGAGCTCACCAACCGCATCAAGAACGGCTGACAGGCGCGGCGGCACGGCCGCCGAGGGCGCCCCGGGACACGGTCCCGAGGGCGCCTTTCGCTGTTTGGCGCGCTGTTCCGGCGCGCGGCACCAGCCCGCAGTTCCGGCCCGCGGCTCTCGTCCGCGCGCCGCGCGGGATTCCGGCAGCCGTCCCAGAGCCTCCGGCACCCGGCTCCGAGAGGAACCACGGAAGGTGCTGGACCTCGCTCCGAGGGGCCCGCAAGGGGGCTGAGACCCGGTCCCAAGGGGGCTTCGAGGGCTTCTGGGGCCCGCTTCGAGGCGGTCGGCCCTCGTTTCACCGCTACCGGAACGACATCAGCTGTTCGAATACGAGCCGGGTTACGGCCACTCTCCACAGATTCGGTGACTTTCTGGCGTCCACACCCTGGGGACCGCGAAGTTGTCCCGATCGTGTCCACAGGGGCCGCTGTTGAAAGACCATCAGACCAGGTCAGCCCCCTGTGGATTCGTGGACGAAGACTCTCCACAGACTGTGGACGAAGAAAAGATCCACAGGGTGTGCACGAAGTTGTCCACCGACGACCCACAGGCTGGAGCCGGTTGTCCCCAGCCATCCCCAGCTTCTCCACACCCCTGTCCACTGTTCGGCAACGTGACGCGCCCGATCACCGTGTCGAGTGAAAGGCGTCACACCAAGGTGCCGGATTGGCCTGTGGGGAACGTGGGTAAAGCTGGGGACGGATCTGGGGAGAAGTGGCCCGAGGCTGTGCATCGAGTGTGCAGAACTTTTCGTCGTCCACAGAGACCCCCGGTTGTCCACCGCCTTCGCCCACAGGGTCAGTGGACAAAAAATCCCAGCTGACCTGCGAAAACGCGGTTATCCACGGTTTCCACAGGCCCTACTACTAAGACCAACTAGATAGAGGCTGGGAATCGTTTCGAAGACGGGGCTGTGCACAACTCGCTCTCGGAGGCTCTGGTGCCGCTCGGCACGACTTGACCCCGAGGGGCACCGACTGTCAGTGCGGTGCGTCAGACTGGTCCCCGGTGTCCTTCCCGCCACAGGGCTGAACGACACCGAGTCAGACGACGAAGGCCAGCAGGGCGAGAGCGCCGGCAACAGACGGAGGCGGCAACGGTGAAGATCCGGGTGGAACGCGACGTACTCGCGGAGGCAGTGGCCTGGGCGGCACGCAGCCTCCCGGCCCGTCCGCCGGCGCCTGTGCTCGCCGGCCTCCTTCTGAAGGCCGAGGAGGGCGCACTGAGCCTCTCCAGCTTCGACTACGAGGTCTCGGCACGCGTCTCCGTGGACGCGGAGATCGACGAGGAGGGCACGGTCCTCGTCTCCGGTCGTCTGCTCGCGGACATCTGCCGCGCCCTCCCCAACCGGCCGGTGGAGATTTCCACAGACGGTGTACGGGCGACCGTGGTCTGCGGATCCTCGCGATTCACACTCCACACCCTGCCTGTGGAGGAGTACCCCTCGCTGCCGCAGATGCCGTCCGCGACCGGCACCGTCCCCGGTGAGGTCTTCGCCTCGGCGGCCGCCCAGGTGGCCATCGCGGCGGGCCGTGACGACACGCTGCCGGTGCTCACCGGTGTGCGCATCGAGATCGAGGGCGACACGGTCACGCTGGCCTCCACCGACCGCTACCGCTTCGCGGTCCGCGAGTTCCTGTGGAAGCCGGAGAACCCCGAGGCGTCCGCGGTGGCCCTGGTGCCCGCCAAGACGCTCCTGGACACCGCCAAGGCCCTCACGAGCGGCGACAGCGTGATCCTGGCGCTGTCCGGCTCGGGCGCCGGCGAGGGCCTCATCGGCTTCGAGGGGGCGGGCCGACGCACGACCACCCGCCTGCTGGAGGGCGACCTGCCGAAGTACCGCTCGCTGTTCCCGACGGAGTTCAACTCCATCGCGGTGATCGAGACCGCCCCCTTCGTGGAGGCCGTCAAGCGTGTGGCCCTGGTCGCCGAGCGCAACACCCCGGTGCGTCTGAGCTTCGAGCAGGGCGTGCTGATCCTGGAGGCGGGCTCCAGCGACGACGCACAGGCTGTGGAAAGGGTCGACGCGCAGTTGGAGGGCGACGACGTCTCGATCGCCTTCAACCCGACGTTCCTGCTCGACGGCCTCAGCGCCATCGACTCGCCGGTGGCGCAGCTCTCCTTCACGACGTCCACGAAGCCCGCGCTGCTGAGCGGCAAGCCCGCGGTGGACGCCGAGGCGGACGAGGCCTACAAGTACCTGATCATGCCGGTGCGTCTGAGCGGCTGAGTGAGGTGAGCCCGCCGGACGGTCGCTCCGATCGGTCCGGCGGGCGCATCCGCAGGTGGGGCGAACACCTGAGCGGCTATGCCCACAGGTGTGCGTGAGCGTCCGGGTTTAGGCTCAGACACAGGTACGAAAGTGCCCTCACGCCACGTCGAAAACCTAAGGAACAACTGATGGAGCTCGGTCTCGTCGGCCTCGGCAAGATGGGCGGCAACATGCGCGAGCGGATCCGCCGCGCAGGCCACACCGTCATCGGATACGACCGCAACCCGGACCTCGCCGATGTCCACAGCCTGGAAGAGCTTGTGGGCAAGCTCAAGGGTCCGCGTGTGGTGTGGGTGATGGTCCCGGCCGGTGCCGCCACGCAGTCCACCGTCGACCAGCTCGGCGAGCTCCTGGAGCCCGGCGACGTCGTCGTGGACGGCGGCAACTCCCGCTGGACGGACGACGAGAAGCACGCGGAGGAACTGGCGGCCAAGGGCATCGGTTTCGTCGACTGCGGCGTCTCCGGCGGCGTCTGGGGCCTGGAGAACGGCTATGCGCTGATGTACGGCGGCGACGCCGAGAACATCGCCAAGGTGCAGCCGGTCTTCGAGGCACTCAAGCCGGAGGGCGACTTCGGCGCGGTGCACGCCGGCAAGGTCGGCGCGGGCCACTTCTCCAAGATGGTCCACAACGGCATCGAGTACGCCATGATGCAGGCCTACGCCGAGGGCTGGGAGCTCCTGGAGAAGGTCCACTCCGTCACCGACGTGCGCGAGGTCTTCCGCTCCTGGCAGGAAGGCACGGTCATCCGTTCCTGGCTGCTGGACCTGGCGGTGAACGCCCTGGACGAGGATGAGCACCTGGAGAAGCTGCGCGGCTACGCACAGGACTCCGGCGAGGGCCGCTGGACGGTGGAAGCCGCCATCGACCACGCGGTGCCGCTGCCCGCGATCACCGCGTCGCTGTTCGCGCGGTTCGCCTCGCGGCAGGAGGACTCGCCGCAGATGAAGATGGTCGCGGCGCTGCGCAACCAGTTCGGCGGCCACGCGGTCGAGACGAAGTAATCCACAGATCCACAGGCCGTGCGGCGGTGGATCCACAACCCTGGGGGAGGTCGGCGAACGACCATGCACGTCACGCATCTGTCGCTGGCCGACTTCCGCTCGTACGCCCGGGTCGAGGTCCCGCTCGACCCGGGCGTCACCGCGTTCGTGGGCCCCAACGGACAGGGCAAGACGAATCTGGTCGAGGCGGTCGGCTATCTCGCGACCCTCGGCAGCCACCGCGTCTCCTCCGACGCGCCGCTGGTGCGCATGGGCGCCGACCGGGCGATCATCCGGGCCAATGTCCGCCAGGGCGAGCGCCAGCAGCTCGTCGAGCTCGAACTGAATCCAGGCCGGGCCAACCGTGCCCGCATCAACAGGTCCTCGCAGGTCAGACCCCGTGATGTGCTCGGCATCGTGCGGACCGTGCTGTTCGCGCCCGAGGATCTCGCGCTGATCAAGGGCGACCCCGGTGAGCGGCGCCGCTTCCTGGACGAGCTGATCACCGCCCGCTCCCCGCGGATGGCGGGCGTCCGCTCCGACTACGAGCGGGTCCTCAAGCAGCGCAACACCCTCCTGAAGTCGGCCGCGCTGGCCCGCCGTCACGGCGGCCGCACCATGGACCTCTCCACGCTCGACGTGTGGGACCAGCACCTCGCGCGCGTGGGCGCCGAGCTGCTGGCCCAGCGGCTCGACCTGGTCGCCGCGATCCAGCCGCTGGCCGACAAGGCGTACGAGCAGCTGGCCCCCGGTGGCGGACCCGTCGCCCTGGAGTACAAGCCGTCCGCGCCCGGTGAGGCGCACACTCGCGAGGACCTGTACGAGCAGGTGATGGCGGCGCTCGCCGAGGTCCGCAAGCAGGAGATCGAGCGGGGCGTGACCCTCGTAGGACCCCATCGGGACGATGTGGTGCTCAAACTCGGTCAGCTGCCCGCCAAGGGATACGCCTCCCACGGCGAGTCGTGGTCGTACGCGCTGGCGTTGCGCCTGGCCTCGTACGACCTCCTGCGGGCCGAGGGCAATGAACCGGTGCTGGTCCTCGACGACGTCTTCGCCGAGCTGGACAGCCGCAGAAGAGAGCGCCTCGCCGAACTCGTCGCTCCCGGCGAGCAGGTCCTGGTGACGGCCGCGGTCGACGACGACGTACCGGACGTACTGACGGGGACGCGGTACGTCGTCTCCGAGGGCACGGTGGAGCGGGTATGACGGAGAACACACCCGGCGGTTCGGCCGCCTCCGAGGGAGCTCCGGAGACGGGCCCGGAAACGGCCTCCAAGAAGACCCCCGAGCACTCCGGTGTCGACCTCGCGCGCGTGGCGTTGCGCGCGGCGAAGGAGCAGGCACGCGCGCGGGGGGACGCGGCGCAGCAGAAGAAGCAGGCGCGGCGCGGCGGTCTGCGCTCCGGCGCGCGCGCCGACGGGCGTGATCCGATGGCGCTCGGCGCCGCGATCAACCGGCTGCTCACCGAGCGCGGCTGGGAGACCCCGGCCGCGGTGGGCGGTGTGATGGGCCGCTGGCAGCAGATCGTCGGCGAGGACCTGGCCAAGCACTGCGTCCCGCTGAAGTACGACGACGACCCTGCCGAGCGGGTGCTCACCGTGCAGTGCGACTCGACCGCCTGGGCCACCCAGTTGCGGCTGCTCGCCCCGCAGGTGGTCGCGCGGCTGAACCAGGACCTCGGGCACGGCACGGTGCGACTGATCAAGGTGCAGGGCCCCAATGGTCCCGCGCGCCGCTTCGGCCCTTTGCGCGCCCCTGGAAGCACGGGTCCCGGCGACACCTACGGGTGACACAGGCCACATCGACCGGCCCCCGCGCGGGAGTGCACGCGGTTGCGAACACCGACCTGACTCCGCGGTAGCCAAGGGTTGACACCCGGAAGCGCTGAGTGCCGCTGTAAGCCTCTTTGAGCCCGGGTGCACATATGGGGAGTCGGGAGAGACCGGTTCAGGGCGGCACATGCGGACTCAGGTACCGGCAAACCCCCATCACTGTCGGCGCTACCGGTAGACTGGAAGCTAATCCCGCCCCGCTTGCGGGGACCGTCCGGGAAAAGCTGAGCAACGCTGATCAAGGCTTACCAACGCAACGTGCCGCAGCCGCTCCGGCAACCCGCCGACGAGCTTGGCTTGTGCTGTGCCAGAAAGGGCGCTTCGTGGCCGATTCCGGCAACCCCAACGAGAACACCCCGTCCACCGACGCCGGCGACAACGCCGAGGCCACGACCTCGAACGGCGAGGTCACAGCCTCGTACGACGCCAGCGCCATCACCGTCCTCGAGGGTCTGGACGCGGTTCGCAAGCGACCCGGTATGTACATCGGCTCGACCGGCGAGCGCGGACTGCACCACCTCGTGTACGAGGTCGTCGACAACTCCGTCGACGAGGCGCTGGCCGGCCACGCGGACACGATCGACATCACGATCCTCGCCGACGGCGGCGTGCGTGTCGTGGACAACGGCCGCGGCATCCCCGTGGGCATCGTTCCCTCCGAAGGGAAGCCGGCCCTCGAGGTCGTGCTGACGGTCCTGCACGCGGGCGGTAAGTTCGGCGGCGGCGGCTATGCGGTCTCCGGTGGTCTGCACGGCGTCGGCGTCTCCGTCGTGAACGCCCTGTCGAGCAAGGTCTCCGTCGAGGTCAGGACCGACGGACGGCGCTGGACGCAGGACTACAAGATGGGCGTCCCGACCGCCCCTCTCGTCGAGCACGAGGCCACCGACGAGACCGGCACCTCGGTCACCTTCTGGGCCGACGGCGACATCTTCGAGACGACCGAGTACTCCTTCGAGACGCTCTCGCGGCGCTTCCAGGAGATGGCGTTCCTCAACAAGGGTTTGACGATCAAACTCACTGATGAGCGCGAGTCGGCGAAGGCCACAGCCGGTGCGGACGAGGCGGGTGCGGACGA
Source organism: Streptomyces sp. NPDC096311 (assembly GCF_044763085.1). Lineage (NCBI taxonomy): Bacteria > Bacillati > Actinomycetota > Actinomycetes > Kitasatosporales > Streptomycetaceae > Streptomyces > Streptomyces sp. NPDC096311. The sequence goes on along the minus strand of NZ_JBIWFN010000022.1, from coordinate 35,159 downwards.
GAAGGCCGAGGTCAAGACCGTCACGTATCACTACGAGGGCGGCATCGTCGACTTCGTGAAGTACCTCAACTCCCGCAAGGGAGACGTGGTGCACCCCACCGTCATCGATCTCGAGGCCGAGGACAAGGACAAGAGCCTGTCCCTCGAGGTCGCGATGCAGTGGAACAGCGGCTACAGCGAGGGCGTGTACTCCTTCGCCAACATCATCCACACCCACGAGGGCGGTACGCACGAGGAGGGCTTCCGTGCGGCGCTGACCTCGCTGATCAACAAGTACGCGCGCGACAAGAAGCTGCTGCGCGAGAAGGACGACAACCTCACCGGTGACGACATCCGCGAGGGTCTGACCGCGATCATCTCGGTCAAACTGAGCGAGCCGCAGTTCGAGGGCCAGACGAAGACCAAGCTGGGCAACACGGAGGCGAAGACCTTCGTCCAGAAGGCCGTCTACGAGCACCTCAACGACTGGCTGGACCGCAACCCGAACGAGGCCGCGGACATCGTCCGCAAGTCCATCCAGGCCGCCACCGCGCGCGTGGCGGCCCGCAAGGCCCGCGACCTCACCCGCCGCAAGGGCCTCCTGGAGACGGCGTCCCTGCCGGGCAAGCTGTCCGACTGCCAGTCGAACGACCCCACCAAGTGCGAGATCTTCATCGTCGAGGGTGACTCCGCCGGTGGCTCGGCCAAGTCCGGCCGCAACCCGCAGTACCAGGCGATCCTCCCGATCCGAGGCAAGATCCTCAACGTCGAGAAGGCGCGGATCGACAAGATCCTGCAGAACCAGGAGATCCAGGCGCTGATCTCGGCCTTCGGTACCGGAGTCCACGAGGACTTCGACATCGAGAAGCTCCGCTATCACAAGATCATCCTGATGGCGGACGCCGACGTCGACGGCCAGCACATCAACACCCTGCTGCTGACCTTCCTGTTCCGCTTCATGCGGCCGCTGGTCGAGGCCGGGCACGTGTTCCTGTCGCGCCCCCCGCTGTACAAGATCAAGTGGGGCCGGGACGACTTCGAGTACGCCTACTCGGACCGTGAGCGCGACGCGCTGATCGAGCTGGGCAAGCAGGCCGGCAAGCGCATCCGCGACGACTCGGTCCAGCGCTTCAAGGGCCTCGGCGAGATGAACGCCGAGGAGCTGCGGATCACGACCATGGACCAGGAGCACCGGGTCCTCGGCCAGGTCACGCTCGACGACGCCGCCCAGGCCGACGACCTGTTCTCGGTCCTCATGGGCGAGGACGTCGAGGCCCGCCGCGCGTTCATCCAGCGCAATGCCAAGGACGTCCGCTTCCTCGACATCTGAGTCGGTCTCAGCTGACCGCAGCAGAAAGGATCTTCACCAGCAATGGCCGACGAGAACACTCCGAGCACGCCTGAAGAAGGCGGCGAGATCACCCTGCGCGTCGAGCCCGTCGGGCTCGAGACGGAGATGCAGCGCTCGTATCTCGACTACGCGATGTCCGTCATCGTGTCGCGTGCGCTGCCCGACGTCCGGGACGGCCTCAAGCCCGTCCACCGCCGCGTCCTGTACGCCATGTACGACGGCGGCTACCGGCCCGAGAAGGGCTTCTACAAGTGCGCCCGCGTCGTCGGCGACGTCATGGGCACCTACCACCCGCACGGCGACTCCTCGATCTACGACGCGCTGGTCCGCCTCGCGCAGCCGTGGTCGATGCGGATGCCGCTGGTGGACTCCAACGGCAACTTCGGCTCTCCGGGCAACGACCCCGCGGCCGCCATGCGCTACACCGAGTGCAAGATGGCGCCGCTGTCCATGGAGATGGTCCGTGACATCGACGAGGAGACCGTCGACTTCACGGACAACTACGACGGCCGCAACCAGGAGCCGACGGTTCTGCCGGCCCGGTTCCCGAACCTGCTGATCAACGGCTCGGCGGGCATCGCGGTCGGCATGGCCACCAACATCCCGCCGCACAACCTCCGTGAGGTCGCGGCCGGCGCCCAGTGGTACCTCGAGAACCCCGAGGCCAGCCACGAGGAGCTGCTCGACGCCCTGATCGAGCGCATCAAGGGTCCCGATTTCCCGACCGGCGCCCTTGTCGTGGGCCGCAAGGGCATCGAGGAGGCGTACCGCACGGGCCGTGGCTCCATCACGATGCGCGCGGTCGTCGAGGTCGAGGAGATCCAGAACCGCCAGTGCCTGGTGGTCACGGAGCTCCCCTACCAGACCAACCCCGACAACCTCGCGCAGAAGATCGCCGACCTGGTGAAGGACGGCAAGGTCGGCGGCATCGCGGACGTCCGCGACGAGACCTCGTCCCGTACGGGCCAGCGGCTGGTCATCGTCCTGAAGCGCGACGCGGTCGCCAAGGTCGTCCTGAACAACCTCTACAAGCACACCGATCTGCAGTCGAACTTCGGCGCCAACATGCTGGCGCTGGTGGACGGCGTTCCGCGCACGCTGTCGCTCGACGCGTTCATCCGCCACTGGGTGACGCACCAGATCGAGGTCATCGTCCGTCGTACGCGCTTCAGGCTGCGCAAGGCCGAGGAACGCGCGCACATCCTGCGCGGTCTCCTGAAGGCTCTGGACGCCATCGACGAGGTCATCGCGCTGATCCGGCGCAGTGACACCGTCGAGATCGCGCGCGAGGGCCTGATGGGCCTCCTGGAGATCGACGAGATCCAGGCCAACGCCATCCTCGAGATGCAGCTGCGCCGACTGGCCGCCCTGGAGCGCCAGAAGATCATCCAGGAGCACGACGAGCTCCAGGCGAAGATCACCGAGTACAACGCGATCCTTGCCTCGCCGGAGCGCCAGCGCACCATCATCAGCGAGGAACTCGCGGCGATCGTCGAGAAGTTCGGCGAGGACCGTCGCTCCAAGCTGGTGCCCTTCGACGGTGACATGTCCATCGAGGACCTGATCGCCGAAGAGGACATCGTCGTCACCATCACGCGTGGCGGTTACATCAAGCGGACCAAGACCGAGGACTACCGCTCGCAGAAGCGGGGCGGCAAGGGCGTACGCGGCGCGAAGCTGAAGCAGGACGACATCGTCGACCACTTCTTCGTGTCGACCACGCACCACTGGCTGCTGTTCTTCACCAACAAGGGCCGCGTCTACCGCGCGAAGGCGTACGAGCTCCCGGACGCCGGACGTGACGCGCGTGGACAGCACGTCGCGAACCTGCTGGCCTTCCAGCCGGACGAGGCGATCGCCGAGATCCTCGCGATCCGTGACTACGAGGCGGTTCCTTATCTGGTGCTGGCCACCAAGGGCGGCCTCGTGAAGAAGACGCCTCTGAAGGATTACGATTCCCCGCGCTCCGGCGGTGTCATCGCGATCAATCTGCGCGAGACGGAGGACGGATCCGACGACGAACTGATCGGAGCCGAACTCGTATCGGCCGAGGATGATCTGCTGCTGATCAGTAAGAAGGCGCAGTCGATCAGGTTCACCGCCACGGACGACGCCCTGCGGCCCATGGGCCGTGCGACCTCGGGCGTCAAGGGGATGAGTTTCCGCGAGGGCGACGAGCTGCTCTCGATGAATGTTGTTCGACCCGGTACGTTCGTGTTCACTGCTACGGACGGCGGGTACGCGAAGCGGACCGCTGTTGACGAGTACCGCGTTCAGGGTCGTGGTGGCCTCGGTATCAAGGCTGCCAAGATCGTCGAGGACCGCGGGTCCCTCGTCGGCGCGCTGGTGGTCGAGGAGACGGACGAGATCCTCGCCATCACCCTGTCCGGCGGTGTGATTCGCACGCGAGTCAACGAGGTCAGGGAGACGGGCCGTGACACCATGGGTGTCCAACTGATCAACCTGGGCAAGCGCGATGCCGTGGTCGGCATCGCTCGTAACGCCGAGGCCGGTCGCGAGGCGGAGGAAGTCGACGGCGAGATCGCCGAGGACGAGACCGCCGAGGGCGTCGAGGCCGTCGGTACGGACGAGGGCGAGCAGTCCTCGCCCGAGTAGCGCGAGGAGTGAGTCATCGTGAGCGGAGCCACGGGCGCCGGATCGACCGGTACGGATACGGACGGCGGCCGTGGCTCCGCCGCGGAGGCGACTGACTCCCATGACTCTCATGGATCCCAGGGGGGAACTGTGACGGACACCCGAGGCCCGCAGGCCCAGCAGTACGCGGCCGGAGCGGGCCCGGCGGCGGCCGGTCCGGCAAAGACCAAGGCCGCGCCCGCTTCGGCGCCCCCACCGGGGGCTCCTTCGGCCGGTTCGCCCGCTTCGGCGGCCCCTGCCGGGGCCGCACCCGAGGCCGGCTCCGCGCTGCCGGGGGAGCGGCAGCCGCAGCAGCCCGCGCAGCCCTACCACCCGCCGCAGGCGTACCCGGCTCAGACGCCGTCCGGCGCCGTACGCCGGCCGCGGACCGGAGCGCGCACCGCGCCCCGTACCCGCAAGGCGCGGCTGCGGGTGGCCAAGACCGACCCCTGGTCGGTGATGAAGGTCAGTTTCCTGCTCTCCATCGCGCTCGGCATCTGCACGATCGTGGCGGCGGCGGTGCTGTGGATGGTCCTGGACGCGATGGGTGTCTTCTCGACGGTCGGCGGCACGATCTCCGAGGCGACGGGTTCGAACGAGTCGAACGGCTTCGACCTGCAGTCGTTCCTCTCCCTGCCGCACGTCCTGATGTTCACGTCGATCATCGCGGTCATCGACGTCGTGCTCGCCACGGCGCTCGCGACGCTCGGCTCGTTCATCTACAACCTCTCCGCGGGCTTCGTCGGCGGTATTGAACTGACCCTCGCCGAGGACGAGTAACAGCAGCTCGTCGGGCCCGGCCAGGAGGCCTGGGATACCGATTTTGGGACTGGCCGCGTCGTGCGCTAATCTTCAGAGGTCAGCGCGCGGGACACACACCGCAAAGCGCGGCGGGGCTATAGCTCAGTTGGTTAGAGCGCATCCCTGATAAGGATGAGGCCACAGGTTCAAATCCTGTTAGCCCCACCGACCAAAAACCCCCGGGTGATCACACCCGGGGGTTTTGGCGTATACGGCTGACATCAGTGTGGGCTGCGCGGAGTTCGGGGCGGCCGGTGGAGTTCGCCCGGTAGGTGAATCCGATCCCCGCAAAGGCAGGAGCCGGCGTCGACCCGGTCCAGGTGGGTGGTCTGCCCTGAGGCCAAGGACGGGTTCACGGCGAAGCGTGCCGGACCGTGCGCGTGCCGGGCTCGCCCAGCAGGCCCACGGTGTGGCCTGCCTGGTGGAGCCCGAACGTGGTCAGCCCGGCCAGGAGACAGTCCTGACGATGGTCGAGCGGCGCTGGTGTGCCGGACGGCGCGACGTTCCGGACATGGCGAAGGCCCGGCAGCTCTTTCGAGGTGCCGGGCGTTCGGATCTGTGGGTGCGGTGTACGCAAGTTCGCCGCTACGTCGGGGGAGAGGGACCGGGGGATGAGGCGGAGTCGCGCCGGTCAGCGCTGCAGGCGGGTCTCGGGCTCGGTGTGGGCCTCAGGGGCGCAGAGCGACGCGAGGTCGGCCGGGTCGGCCTCGGTGGCCTCGGTCGGCGGGCGGTGCCGGCAGCTCGGTGAGGAGCCGTGGGCCTCGGCGCGGATGCGTTGCTTCATCGTGGGGGGCAGGGCCCGGCTGTATGGACCGGACCAGGGAGAGATCGTCGGCACTGTCGCGGAGATCGTGCTGTTGCGCGTCGCTTCGGCCTGCGGTACGGCCGCGGCCGCGGTGGTCGTGATGAAACCGAGCGCCGTGCACAGCGCGACGAAGGCGGTGACGATGGCGGTCCACAGCTTCATGACCTTGTTCTGGGTCATGGCCCCTCACTTTCGGGTCAGGCGATTTGCGTACTTTCCTCATGATGTGTATGTGGGCCGCGAAGTGGTGGACCGACGCCCGTGGCGCGTCGATGTTCAGATCAACACCACTCGGATGGACGCAAGAGGTCAGAAAAGTGCCTGAAAGGTACGAGAAGGTGCAGAAGGTCACTGTGTGCAAGGTGTGATCACCCTGCGATACGACCGTGGCCGGAGCAGCGGGATCCGCTCCTACTGCTCTCCGCCGGGCGGCAGTTGGGGGCCGATGCAGGTCACCGATCGATATCGGGCGGTGTGTATAGTCGGGCGCCAGAGGTCCCCTACGTCAACGAAAGACGAGGTCGCGCGGTGAAGAAGCTTCTCCTGGTCGCACTGGCCGCCATCGGCGGGCTCCTCGTGTACCGCCAGATCCAGGCGGATCGCGCCGAGCAGGATCTGTGGACGGAGGCGACTGACTCCGTGCCCACGGGTTCGTGAGAATCGACACCAGTCTCAGATCAGACCCCGGCCGCCCTCGCGGTCGGGGTTTTGTATTGCCCCGACCCACTCTGGATTCGCTTAAGTGAACGAATCGATTGCGTAAGCGAAGGCGTCGGCCTTTGGGTGGGTCGTTTCGGCCGCTTGTACGGATAGCGGGGGTGGCTCCGTGACCGGCGGGGCAGGATGGGCCACGGTCCGGGGCGACGACGAGGGGTGGCGCGTGATGGGGCGGCGCACGGCATGGTGGCACGGCGGTCGGCCGCTCGCGATCGTGGCAACGGTCTTGTGCGCGACGGTGGCCCTGCCCGGGCGGGCCGCCATGGCAGCCGAGACCGGTACTCCGAAGCCGTACGTCTTCGCCCAGGACGCCACGACGGTCCAGGGCGCCACGGGCACCACGGACGCCGTACGGCTGGAGCCCGGTGGGACGTACCGCAGTTCCCTCGGCAAGGACGGCAAGCTCTACTACCGCCTGGAGCTCGACGCCACCTCCAACGCGTACATCGCCGCCACCGCCGTCCCCAGGCCGGGCGCCGAGGTCGCCTACTCAGACGGCGTCAAAGTCTCCGTACAGGACGGCAACAGTGGCAGTTGCTCCTCCGCCACGACCGCCCACTTCGGCGCCTCCCAGAGCCCCCACCCCATCGCCGCGTGGGCGTCGCGCGAGATCGGCCCCGGCAAGTACGCCTGCCAGACGGCCGGAACGTACTACGTGGTCGTCGAGCGCACCGCGGCACCCGTCTCCTCGGCCTCCCCGCCCTCCTCCCCCGACGCCTGGGACCTCGAACTGAGCTATGTCTCGGAACCCCGCTTGAAGAAGGCGGGTTCGACCAGTGCCCCCGAGACCTGGAACTCCGCCTCGCCCGAACCCCTCCAGGGGGACGCACGGCCACGCCGGGGCGGCGCGGGGTTCACCACGGCCGGTGCCCTCGAACAGGGAGTCTGGAAGGACGGGATCAGCCCCGGGCAGACGCTCTTCTACAAGGTGCCGGTCGACTGGGGACAGCAGTTCTACGCCACCGCCGAACTCGGCAGTTCGAGCGGCGGCGAGGGATTCATGGGCACGGCTCTCGTCCTGTCCCTCTACAACCCCGTGCGCGGACTCGTCACCGACGTGGGCGTGGGATACGACGGCAGCCAGCGGTCGGCCGCTCTGGATCCGCTGCCGCCCGTCGAGTACGACAACCGCTACGCCTTCAACGACCGGATCAGCGGCATGCGGTTCGCCGGTTCGTACTACCTCGTCGTACACCTCGCGGCGCAGGTCGCCGACAAGTTCGGCGACGGGCCGTTCGGACTGACCGTGCGCGTACGGGTGGACGGCGCCGCGCGGACCGGCCCGGCGTACGCGGGGCGCGCCGTACCGCAGGACGTGTTCGACGCCGCGACCGGTGACTCCGGGCCGGCCCCGGGTGGGATGGCGCCTGCCGGAAGCGGCGGTAGCGACGACGGCAGCACCATGAAGGTGGTCGCCGTGGGCGGAATCGGCACCGGGACCGTCCTGGTGCTGGCGCTCGGGGTGTGGACGGTGGCCGCGCGACGGCGGGCGACGCCGCGCGGCTGGTAGGCCTCATCAAGGGGGACAGGGCTTACGGGCGCCGCAGCTCAGATCTGGGTCAGCGCCCAGAAGCCCACCGCGAAACAGGCCAGCGCGAGGAGCAGCACCGGGACGGCCACCTTCGCGGGCGGTCCGGGGCGGGGCTGCGCGTGATGACGCGTCGCGGCGCTCGGATCCGCGGGCCGCACCAGGGAGGGCGGCTGCACGGGCGTGTGGTCGAACGGGAGGGCATCGGTGGGGGTCGGCACCGGCAGCACGACCGAGGTGGGGGGAGTGGGGGGCTGATCGTGCTGCCACAAGGACTGGGGCCGTGGCTGCGGCGGTGGCAGGTGGAAGCTGCCGGTGTCCGACATCGTGGACGGCTGCGGGGGCGTGGCGTCGGAGGCGGGGTGCGGTGGTACGGAACCGGGAGCGGGCTGCGGGGGTGTGGCGTCGGGGGCGGGGTGCGGCGGTACGGCGCCGGGCGCGGGCTCGTGTCGTACGGAGCTGGGGGCGGCCTCGTGCAGTACGCCGCCCGAGTCGGACGCAGGCCATACGCCCCCGGAGGAACGATCCGCCCACGCGGCCCCGGAGACGGGCTCCCGGGACAGCGCCCCGGAAGCGTGACGCCACGGCCCCGAGTCGTGGGGGCCGGAACCGGTGCCGGCACCGGAGGCAGCGCCGGAAGCCGGGCCAGACGGGGTGCTGAAGCTGGTGGCGGAGTCGGGGCCGGTCCCGGTCGCGGTGCCGGAGCCGGTGTCGGAGGCAGAGTTGGACCATGAAGCCGCGTTCTCCGTGGTGCGTGGCGCGGTCGCCCTGAGCGGTCCTTCCGGGCCGAACCCCGCAGGAAGCGGACCGAGTTGGTCGAAGACCTCGACCAGCTCGTCGTCGGGGCCGGGCTCGGGCAGCAGCTCGGTGGCGGAGGCCAGCGCCTTGCGTGCCCCGGTCGCGGTGCGGAACCGTGCGCGCGGGTCCGGCTGCAGCAGCGTGGCCACGACCTGCCACAGCGGCTCGGGGATGCTCTGAGGAGCGGCCGGTGTGCCGTTCTCCGCGAAGTACTCGATCAGGGCCTTGGCATCGGGTCTGGCCCCTTCGAGCAGGTAGAGGGCGACCAGCCCGACGGCGAACAGATCGGCGGGGAAGTCCGGCTCGGCGCCCATCATCTGCTCGGGAGCGAAGTAACCGGGGGTTCCCACCACGTAGTTGGTCTCGGTCAGCCGTGGCTCACCCAGTCGCATCGCGATGCCGAAATCGGACAGCCGCAGCCGTGGACGGGTGGTGCCGGTGGCTTCGAGCAGGATGTTGGCGGGCTTGATGTCGCGGTGCACGACGCCCTCCGCGTGGACCGCGGCGACTCCCGAGAGGAGTTGGTCGAGCAGGGTGCAGACGAACGACGGCGGCAGCGGGCCGTAGTCGTTGACCAGATGGACCAGGGAGCCCCCGGCCACCAGGTCCATGGTGAACAGGACCTTGTCGTCGTCGGCGGCCCAGCTGGCGGGCGCGAGCACATGTGGGTGATCGATCCGCAGCGCCTGCTCCCGCACGAAGCGCAGCAGCGCGTGTGCGTCGCTCTGCTGGAGCACCTTGGCGGCCACATAACGGCGCCGCCGCTGGTCCCAGGCGCGCCAGACCGCACCGACTCCCCCGTGGCCGATCGGATCGACCAGTTCGTAGCGTCCGGCGAAGACCTCACCCATGGTCGTGCGTCGCTCCCCTTCGGCGGTCGGTCCGGCGCAGGCCCCCCGTTGAGACGCCCGGCGGCCCGAGGTGCGGAGCCGGGCGGCGTCCTGAGCCCCCGGCGCCGGGTGTGCGGCTGCCGGGCCGCCGGCTCAGCTCTGGTGCGACTGGTAGTGGGCTACCGCGTCGGAGGTGCGGCCGGCGCCGTACACCCGGAGGAACTCTGCCAGTTCCGGGTGGGTCGGGGCGAGGGTGTCGGCCGCGTCGATGATGTCCCCCGCGGCTGCCACGGAGCGCAGCAGCGACTGGATCTCGCGGACCACCCGCTTCACCGTAGGCGCACCTGAACTGCTCGTCGACTGCGTGGTGTTGCTGAGCACCGAGCCCCCTTGCGACTTCTTGATCTCGTCCATGCGCTCGGTCGCCTCGGCGGCGCTGACGCTGCCGTCCGCGACCTGCCCCGCCAGGTCCTGCAACAGCTGCACGCGCTGCACCACCGCGGGATTGCCGATCTTGGCACGCTGACCGCTCATCAACTGCGACAGCATGGGCGCGGAAAGTCCCAGCACCCCGGCAAGACGCGCCTGGTTGAGGCCCAGATCCTCGATGAGCCTACGGAAGAGCGCCCCCAACGGCTCTCCGTACCAGTTCCGCTGCAGCTCTTGGGCTCTTGCGGTTGCTTCCTGCTGTGCAGCGTCCATTGCGTCTCCCCATCGCTTCCCCAAATACGGCGGTTCGCTGTCGCGAACCACGTCGAGCATCTTACGGAGAGTGGTCGCCCACGGGGACCCCCAATCTTTTTGCGAGATCCCGGGGGTGACCCGGTACTCTGGTTTGCGGCGCCCTCCGGTACCCGATTCCACCGGCCGGACGCCTGTCTTCCGGGGCCTTAGCTCAGTTGGTAGAGCGCTGTCTTTGCATGGCAGATGTCAGGGGTTCGACTCCCCTAGGCTCCACATCCCGGACCGGTCAGACGCCCTTCGCGGCGGCTGGCCGGTTCTTGTTTTCCGGTGACTTGAGTCACGCAGCAGACTTCGCAGTCGTTGCAGTTGTTTGCGCAAACGGTCGGCTTGCGTGCGGGCGCCGATGGCGCCCCACCGGTGGCCGACGGGACACGGGGGAGGTCCGCGCCGCCGTCGAAGCATCCTGTGAGCTGCTGTAAGCAGATATGCGTAATCATGGCAATGCGCAGGGTGAAGAGGATCTGTGCGGATGTTGTGAGCATCGGTCGTTGCAAACGTCATCGTGGCGGAAGGCGTACATCGGCTTGTTATCGTGCCGCGCCCACGGGTCCGTCGTTCGGTTCCACTCCGCCGGTTCCGCCGGTTCCGCCGGTTCCACGTGAAACATCGCCGTGGGGGGGGGGGGGGGGGCGGGGGGGGGGGCCCCCGCGGGGGGGGGGGGGGGGGGGGGGGGGGGGGGGGGGGGGGGGGGGGGGGGGGGGCCGGGGGCGGGCCGCCCCCCCCCCCCGCCCGGGCGGGGGGGGCCCCCCCCCCGCCCCCCCCCCCCCCCCGCGCGGGGGGCCGCCCCCCCCCCCCCCCCCCCCCCCCACGGCGATGTTGTTGCCCTTGCTCAGGGCTCGTCTCCCTGGTCCGGGGTCAGCGACGGTCGTCGCGGTCCGTCTCCTCCTCGGCCTGCTTGGCCTGGACCTCGGGGTCCAGGTCGGACAGGCCGGTGCCGTCGACCGAGGACAGGCGGCCCGTCTCGGGCACTTCCGTCGCGGCGGGCGGCTCGACCAGCCAGTCGGGGTTGGCCTGCTTGTCCCACCACTTCCAGGCGGCGAAGGCGCCGCCCGCGAGAATCCCCAGAATGAGCAGCCCCTTGGCGACGCGGCCGGCCTTCGCGCGTCGCTCGTGCTTGCGGACCAGTTTCTGGATCTCCTGGGGCGAGACCTGTCCGCGCAGCGCGGCGATCGCCGCCACACCGCGTGACGCGGCCTCCTCACGTACAGGCTGGGCCGCGGCCACCGCCTGCTCGATCCTCGGCCTGGTGTACTCGGCGGCCTGCGCGGCCGCCAGCCGGGTGCGGATGGCGGCCTGGTCGACCTTCGGCGGCACATGCGTGCGGGCCTGTTCAAGGCGCGGCGCGAGATGGGCGCCGTACTGGACGCGGGCCTGCTCTGCGGCCAGCGACACCTTGGGCGCGAGCCGTACGAGTGCCTCGTTCGCGTAGTACGAGGCCCGGTCCTTGGCCGTGTCGGCGTAAGGCGCCACCACTTCCGCGGCGTGCAGCACGCTGTCCTTCGCCGAGCCGGTCGCGGCGCGCACGCTGTCAATGCGGGTCACGGGTTTTCCTCCTCCTCGGTGGCGTACGTGGGCGTTCGAGTACCCCAAAGGGGGCACGGTTCACCTTTCCGCCCTGTTCGAGATCATGCCCCCCGAGGGGCCGCGAGGCATGCGAGATAGGGCATACGGGGCAACAGGAGCTTGTCGCCGACAATGCCACGGATCGCCGCTTCGCGTCCCGTGCACGCACGGACTCGACGGGATTTCCGCAAGGGCGACCCCGGGTATTCGCTCGGAGGTGGTGGCCGAGCGACGCGAGGCCCGGTCCGTGCGAGGATCGGGGGGTCAAAAGAAGGCAACGGAAGGCAGATCGTGGCCGAGCAGCTTTACGCCACCCTGAAGACCAACCAAGGCGACATCGAAGTCCGGCTTCTGCCGAACCACGCGCCCAAGACGGTCCGGAACTTCGTCGAGCTTGCCACGGGCGAGCGTGAGTGGACCAACCCGGAGACGGGTGAGAAGTCCACCAACAAGCTCTACGACGGCACGGTCTTCCACCGGGTGATCAGCGGATTCATGATCCAGGGCGGTGACCCGCTGGGCAACGGCACCGGCGGCCCCGGTTACCAGTTCGAGGACGAATTCCACCCGGAGCTCGCCTTCGACAAGCCGTACCTGCTGGCCATGGCCAACGCCGGCCCCGGCACCAACGGCTCGCAGTTCTTCATCACCGTCTCCCCGACCGCCTGGCTGACCCGCAAGCACACCATCTTCGGCGAGGTCACCAACGCGGCCAGCCAGAAGGTCGTGGACGCCATCGCGGGCACCCAGACCAACCCGCGCACCGACCGCCCGGTCAACGACGTCGTCATCGAGTCGGTCGTCGTCGAGACCCGCAAGGGCTGAGACCCGCCCCGCGAAGGCTGAACCCCGCGAAGGCTGAGACCCAAGGGCCCGAAGGACCCGAAGGTCCCGAGGGCTCCCGCAGGGAACCAAACGCCCCGCTCATCCGTAAGGATGGGCGGGGCGGTGCATTGCGTACGACCGGATTGAGGGGACCCCATGGACCAGGCGCCAGGCAACCCGCAGGGCCCGCAGGACCAGGGACATCAGGACGCCCAGGCCCTGCCCACCTGCTACCGGCATCCGGATCGTGAAACCGGCGTGCGCTGCACCCGCTGCGAGCGCCCCATCTGCCCCGAGTGCATGATCAGTGCCTCCGTGGGCTTCCAGTGCCCCGAGTGCGTCCGCGCCGGCTCGGGCACGGGCCACGCGCCGTCGGCCTCGCAGCCGCGCACCCTCGCGGGCGGCACCGTCACCGCGGACCCCCGGCTCCTCACCAAGATCCTGATCGGGCTCAACCTCGCCGTCTTCCTGGTCCAGCTGTCGGTGGGCGACCGCTTCACCGACAGCTTCGACCTCATCGGCCGCGCGTTCGTCCCGCTGCTCGGCTCGGTCGAGGGCGTGGCGGAGGGCCAGTGGTACCGCATGCTGACGGCGATGTTCCTGCACGGCAGCTACATCCACATCCTGTTCAACATGCTCAGCCTGTGGTGGATCGGCGGCCCCCTGGAAGCGGCCCTCGGCCGTGCCCGCTATCTCGCCCTCTACTTCGTCTCGGGTCTCGCGGGCAGCGCGCTCACCTACCTCGTCGCCGCGCCGAACCAGCCCTCGCTGGGCGCCTCCGGCGCGATCTTCGGCCTCTTCGGCGCGACCGCCGTTCTGATGCGCCGGCTCAACTACGACATGCGCCCCGTGATCGCCCTGCTGGTGATCAACCTGATCTTCACCTTCGGGTGGAGCAACATCGCCTGGCAGGCCCACATCGGCGGACTCGTCGGCGGTGTGGTCGTCGGCTACGCCATGGTCCACGCCCCGCGCGAGCGGCGGACCCTGATCCAGTACGGGGTGTGTGCCGTAGTCCTGGCCGCGGTGGTCGTCGCGACGCTGGTCAGGACGGCTCAGCTCACCTGAGGTACCACTCGGCTCACTTGAGAAGCCTTGGAGCGCGGTGTTGTCCACAGATCGTGGCGGATCTTGTGCACGCTGTGTGGGAACAGCTGTGCCCCCTGTCACTGACCCGAGTTTTCGCAGGTCGGACAGGGGGCGAACAGGTTTGCGGATCCCGGTAGGTCAGTCACACCGGCGTCAACCCCGGATGAGTTATCCACAGATCGTCGTTCTTTTTCCACCTGTGGAAAACTCTTGTGGATAACTCAGTGGATAACCCTGGGCAGAGCTACTTCCACTGCGTGGAGACGCCGAATCCCGCCGCGATGAAGCCGAAGCCGACCACGATGTTCCAGTTGCCGAGGGCGTCGATGGGCAGCGAGCCGTCCGTCACGTAGAAGATGACGATCCAGGCGAGGCCGATGAGGAACATGGCCAGCATGACCGGTGCGACCCAGCCGCGGCTGGTCAGCTTGATGTTGGTCGCCTGCTTCGCCGGGGGCGGCGTGTAGTCGGCCTTCTTGCGGATACGTGACTTCGGCACGAGGGTCTCTCCTGTCGATGCGCTGCGTGGCCGCGCAGGGAACTGGGGCGGGCTCCGGGGCAGCGTACAAGGGGACACTGAGCGCTCCCCCGGGCGTCCGTTAGCGTAGTGCTTCCGCGGCGCCGAAGGAGATAAGGGTACGTTGAGCAATTCTGCCGACTCCCCCGGGACGGGTTCCAGTCCTGCCGTTACGCGCCGTTTCCGGCCCGTACGTGTACTCACCGTCGCCGTCTTCGCGCTCGCCGGGCTGATTTTCTTCACCAGCTTCAACACGGCCAAGGGCACCAATATCCGCACGGACGCGTCGTTGCTGAAACTCTCCGACCTCATCCAGGAGCGCAGCCACAAGAACGCGTCGCTGGACGAGTCCAACGGCGTCCTGCGTGACGAGGTCGACACGCTCGCCGGGCGGGAGAACGGTGGCAGCAAGGCCGACGCCGCCAAGCTCGCCGCGCTGGAGAAGAACACCGGCACCCAGAAGCTCAAGGGCAAGGCCGTCACGGTCACCCTCAACGACGCGCCGCCGAACGCCACGGCCAAGCTGCCCGGCTACCCCGAGCCGCAGCCCGATTACCTGGTCATCCACCAGCAGGACCTGCAAGCGGTGGTGAACGCCCTGTGGCTGGGTGGCGCCCAGGGCATCAAGGTGATGGACCAGCGGCTGATCTCCACCAGCGCCGTGCGCTGTGTCGGAAACACCCTGATCCTCCAGGGCCGGGTCTACTCACCCCCGTACAAGATCACCGCGATCGGTGACCCCCAGAAGCTCCAGAAGGCTCTCGCGGACTCTCCGGCGATCCAGAACTACATGGTGTACGTCAACGTCTACGGGCTCGGCTGGAAAGTCGAGCAGGACGGGACGGTGACTCTTCCCGGCTACTCGGGCACAGTGGATCTCCACTACGCAAAACCTGTGGAGTAGTGGCTGAAGCAGCTGCCGCTGGGGGTCCCGTGTCGGTGCGAGTGCTCGTCCGGACAGTGAGCGAACTGTGCATCACCATCGGCACGCTCATCGTGCTCTTCGTGGTCTACGTCCTGTTCTGGACGGGCGTGAAGGCCGACAGCGAGATGAACCACCAGATCGACCAGCTCCAGAAGCAGTGGTCGAAGGGATCGGTCGCCCAGCAGTCGAAGACGCCTCCGACTACCCCGGCCACCGGGAACCCGAAGACGCCGACGGCGAGCACGACCGAGAGCCCGAAGGCCCCGGGCCCCTACGCCTACGGCAAGCCCTTCGCGGTGATGTACATCCCCCGTCTTGGTTTCACGTGGAACAAGCCCGTACTCGAAGGCACCGGCACGAGCGTCCTGCAGAAGGGGCTCGGGCATTACCGGGGGACGGCCCAGCTCGGGCAGGAGGGGAACTTTGCCGTCGCGGGGCACCGGCGCACGTACGGTGACCCGTTCAAGGACTTTCCCCAGCTACGCAGGGGGGACGCGGTGGTGCTGACCGACGGGACGACCTGGTTCACGTATCGGATCGACAAAGGCCCCTACAAAACAGTGCCCACGGACGTTGAGGTGATCGATCCTGTGCCACGTAAGTCCGGGTACACGGCTCCGGGCCGCTATCTCACGCTGACCACGTGCGATCCGGAGTGGGGACACAGTCATCGGCTGATCGTCTGGGCCCACCTGGATTCCACGCAGCCCGTGGAGGCCGGGAAACCTCAGGCGCTACGCCGTTAGTCTGGTCCCGTACGGCGTGGGTCCGATGGTGTATGGCGTGGCTCTGGTGCCGTGATGCGACGGAAGGGACAGCATGTACGGCTTCATCTGGCGGCATTTGCCGGGTAACGCATGGGCGAAGGCGCTGATCTCACTCGTGCTCGTCCTCACGGTGGTCTACGTACTCTTCCAGTACGTCTTCCCGTGGGCCGAACCGCTGCTCCCCTTCAACGATGTGACGGTGAACAACCAGTGAGCGCGCGGATCCTCGTCGTCGACAACTACGACAGCTTCGTCTTCAACCTGGTCCAGTACCTGTACCAGCTCGGCGCCGAGTGCGAGGTGCTGCGCAACGACGAGGTCTCGACCGCGCACGCCCAGGACGGATTCGACGGCGTACTGCTGTCACCCGGCCCCGGAGCTCCCGAGCAGGCCGGCGTCTGCGTCGACATGGTCCGCCACTGCGCGGACACGGGTGTCCCCGTCTTCGGCGTCTGCCTCGGCATGCAGTCGATGCAGGTGGCGTACGGCGGTGTCGTGGACCGGGCGCCCGAGCTGCTGCACGGCAAGACGTCGTTGGTGGAGCACGAGGGCAGAGGTGTCTTCGCCGGACTGCCGTCCCCCTTCACCGCGACCCGCTACCACTCGCTGGCCGCCGAGCCGGAGACCGTGCCGGCCGAGCTGGAGGTCACCGCCCGTACCCACGACGGGATCATCATGGGGCTGCGCCACCGTGAACTCCCGGTCGAGGGTGTGCAGTTCCATCCCGAGTCGGTGCTGACCGAGCACGGTCACCGGATGCTCGCCAACTGGCTGGTGGAGTGCGGCGACCAGGGTGCCGTGGCGAGGTCGGTGGGGCTCGCCCCGGTGGTGGGCAGGGCCACGGCGTGACCGCCCTGCGCCCCGAGCGCGAGTCCGGCGCCGCCTACGGCGGCACCGGAGACGACGGGTCCTCGTACGGGCAGCAGCCGTACGGGGGACCCGGCGCGTTCGAGGCCGCGGTCGAGCAGCTCGCGGATCCGCTCACCGATCCGCTGCCGGGCCAGGAGTGGTCCGGGCAGGGGCAGCACCAGTACGCCGTGGACGGCCCCGAGGGGTACGCGCGCGACTGGCAGGGCGCGCCGGGGGGTGCGCAGAATCCTGCTCCCGCCTACGGCGAACCGCTCACCAGACCCATGCCCGGGTACGCCGAACCGGTCGTCGCGGCTCCGAAGCTGGACGACGAGACCGTGGCGCTGCGGGCCTCGGAGGTCTCCGAGGCGCGGCGCAGGGCCGAGCAGTTGGCGGGTCGGGCCAGGAACGAGGGGATGCCCGCTTCCGGGGGTCGTGCGGCGCGGCGCAAGGCGGCGCGGCGTCACGGGCGCCACGGAGGGGCTCAGGAGCCCCAGGAGTCCCAGGGTGCCCAGGAGTCGGTGGAGTCGGCGGAGAAGGCCGCTGACGCGCCGCTGAGCCGTGTTCAGGCCCGGCGGGCGGCGCGCGCACAGAAGCCCGGTGCGGCCGTCCTCGTCAGCCGGGTGATCGGCGAGGTGTTCATCACCACCGGCGTCCTGATGCTGCTGTTCGTGACCTACCAATTGTGGTGGTCGAACGTGCGGGCACACCAGCAGGCGGGAAGTGCCGCGCACCACCTCCAGGAGGACTGGGCGAGCGGCAAGCGGAGTCCCGGGACGTTCGAGCCGGGACAGGGTTTCGCCATCCTGCACATCCCGAAGCTGGACGTGGTCGCTCCGATCGCCGAGGGCACCAGCAAGACGAAGGTCCTCGACCGCGGAATGGTGGGCCACTACGGCGAGGGAGCCCTGAAGACGGCGATGCCGGACGCCAAGACCGGCAACTTCGGTCTCGCCGGGCACCGCAACACGCACGGAGAACCGTTCCGGTACATCAACCGGCTCAAGCCCGGTGACTCCATCGTGGTCGAGACTCAGGACGACTACTTCGTGTACAAGATGACGTCGATCCTGCCGGTGACGTCCCCGTCGAACACGAAGGTGCTGGACCCCATCCCCCAGGGGTCCGGTTTCAAGGCGCCGGGCCGCTACATCACACTGACCACCTGCACGCCGGAATTCACCAGCAAGTACCGCATGATCGTGTGGGGCAAGATGGTCGAGGAACGCCCGCGCAGCAAGGGCAAGCCGGACGCGCTCCTCGGGTAGGAGCCCCGTCGGGCACCAGCACGTGAGACAACCTGAGACAGACCAGACGGGGCAGATGCACAGTGGCAGCGAGGACCGACCACGACGAGCGCGCCGAGGCCGAGGCCGACGCCGAAGCGGCCGCTCCGAAGCGTCGTGGAGTGAGCCGGATCGCGATGGCGGTCAGCATCCTGGGTGAACTCCTCATCACCGCGGGCCTGGTGCTCGCCCTGTTCGTCGTCTACTCGCTGTGGTGGACGAACGTCGTCGCGGACCGCAAGGCCGACAAGCAGGGCGACAAGGTCCGCGACACCTGGGCGCAGGACAAGAGCGGCCCCGGCGCCCTGGACACCAACGGCGGCATCGGCTTCCTGCACGTTCCGTCCATGAAGAACGGCGAGGTGCTGGTCGAGAAGGGCACCTCCACGAAGATCCTCAACGACGGCGTCGCCGGCTACTACATCGACCCCGTCAAGGCGACGCTGCCGATGACCGACAAGACGGGCAACTTCACGCTCGCCGCCCACCGCGACGGCCACGGCGCCAAGTTCCACAACATCGACAAGATAAAGAAGGGTGACCCGATCGTCTTCGAGACCAAGGGCGACTGGTACGTCTACAAGGTCTTCTCGATCCTCCCGGAGACCTCGAAGTACAACGTCAAGGTCCTCCAGTCGGTCCCGAAGCAGTCGGGCAAGACGAAGCCGGGCCACTACATCACCCTGACGACCTGCACGCCGGTGTACACGTCGGAGTACCGCTACATCGTGTGGGGTGAGCTGGAGCGCGTGCAGAAGGTGGACAGCGCGCGCACGCCGCCGAAGGAACTGGGCTGAGGCGGGCCGGTCGAACGACTCGACCGGGCTCGACACCGAACTCGAACGAACTGTGCCCCGCCCGGGAGGATTCCCGGGCGGGGCACAGTTCGTTCGACCGCTGTCTCAACCGCTGCGTCAGCCTCCGGTGAGGCCGCCGACGAAGTTGTTACCGCCGTTGTTGTTGCCGTTGCCGCTCTGGATGGCGACCAGGTTGACGGGGGTGCCCTGGGCGACCGAGCTGTTGGGCTGCGGATCCTGGTTGAAAACGATCGCGTTGTCGTCCTGGGACCCGGTGATGTTGCCCACCGTCAGCCCCGCATTCTGGATTGCCTTCTTGGCGTCCTTGAGCGACATCTGGGTCAGAGTCGGCACCGTGACCTGCTGGTTCTGCGCCTTGCCCACCTGGATGTTGACGCTGGAGTTCTTGTCGGCCGAGCTGCCGATCGCCGGAACGGTCGAGACGACCTTGTCGGCCTGGTTCGGGTCGGTCACGTCGATGTCGGTGCAGTTGCCGACCAGGTTGTTGGCCGTCATCAGCGCCTTGGCCTCTTCACAGGACTTGCCGGCGACGTCCGGGACCGTGGCCTTTTCGGCGGCCTTGGCGATGGTGAGGGTGATCGTGGATCCCTTCTGCACCTCCGCGCCGAGTTTCGGGTCCTGGTCCAGGACGGTGTTCGGGTCCTCCGTGGAGACCTGGGTCTGCGTCTTGACCTCGAAGTTGTAGCCGTCGCCCTCGAGCTTCGCCTTGGCGTCGTCGAGGCTCTGGCCGGTGACGCCGGGCACGACCACCTTCGGCGCCCCCGTGGACACCACCAGGTTGATGGTGTCGCCCTTGGTGGCCTTCACGCCCGCCTTCGGGTCCTGGGAGCAGACGTTGCCCTTTTTCTCGTCCTCACAGGGCTTATTGGTGACCGAAACCTTCAGCTCGGCGTTGGTGGCCAGCTGGGTGGCGTCCTTCTGCGACTGGCTGACGAGGTTGGGGACGGAGACGGTGTTGTTGCTCACCCCGCTGTCGCTGAAGATCCACTTTCCGATGAGGATCGCGCCGACCAGGACCAGCACACCCGCCACGACCAGCAGAATCGTCGAGGTGTTCGACTTCTTCTGCTGGCGGCGGCGGTCCGGGCGGTCGTCGTAGTTGTTGAAGCCGTAGCCGCCGTCGTCCGGGTTCATCGGGGGCAGCATGGACGTGGCCTGGGCGTCCGTGGAGCGCAGCGCCGTGGTGGCCTGGTCGTCCGGGTAGCCGCCGTAGCCCACGGAGCCCATGGCGGCCGTGGCGGCGACGGGCTGGCCGTCGAGGCAGGCCTCGATGTCCTGGCGCATCTCGTCGGCGGACTGATAGCGGTAGTCCGGGTCCTTGACCAGTGCCTTCAGGACGATCGCGTCCATCTCGGGCGTGATCTCGGGGTCGAAGACCGACGGCGGCTGCGGCTCCTCGCGTACGTGCTGGTACGCGACCGCGACCGGGGAGTCGCCCACGAAGGGCGGACGCACGGTCAGCAGCTCGTAGAGGAGGCAGCCGGTCGAGTAGAGGTCCGAGCGCGCGTCGACCTGCTCGCCCTTCGCCTGCTCCGGGGAGAGGTACTGGGCGGTGCCGATGACCGCGGCGGTCTGCGTCATCGTCATGCCGGAGTCACCCATGGCGCGGGCGATGCCGAAGTCCATGACCTTGACCTGGCCGTTGCGCGTCAGCATGACGTTGGCCGGCTTGATGTCACGGTGGACGATTCCGGCGCGGTGGGAGTACTCGAGGGCCTGGAGGATGCCGATGGTCATCTCCATGGACCGCTCGGGGAGCAGTCTGCGGCCCGAGTGCAGCAGCTCGCGCAGCGTGGACCCGTCCACGTACTCCATCACGATGTACGGGATGGAGATGCCCTCGATGTAGTCCTCACCCGTGTCGTACACGGCGACGATCGCGGGATGGTTGAGCGAGGCGGCCGACTGGGCCTCCCGGCGGAACCGGGCCTGGAACGACGGGTCGCGTGCGAGGTCGGCTCGCAGCGTCTTCACCGCCACGGTGCGGCCGAGCCGGGTGTCATGGGCGAGATGTACCTCCGCCATGCCACCACGGCCGAGCACCTGGCCCAGCTCGTACCGGCCGCCGAGGCGACGCGGCTCTTCCATAGCTACCTACCAGCCCTCTCCGTCGGTCCCGACCGCACGCATGTGTGGTCCGGCGGTGTGCCGTCCGGGCATACCGTACCCGGCTCGGCTTCTGTGACCTGGCCAAGCCCGTCACCCGATACAGGACCGGTATCGCAACGTGCACCGATGTGAAGGGGACGTGACAGGGGTCACTTCTTGCTGTCGATCACTGCCTTCATCACGCTCCTCGCGATGGGGGCGGCGAGACCACCACCCGTGATGTCTCCACGGTTCGCGGCGCCGTCCTCGACCACCACGGCCACGGCGACCGGCGAGCTGCCGTCGGGGAGCTTGGCGTATGAGATGAACCACGCGTACGGCTTCTCACTGTTGGCGACACCATGCTGGGCGGTACCGGTCTTGCCGCCCACGGTGACGCCGGAGATCTGCGCCTTCGTACCCGTGCCCTCCTTGACGACCGTCTCCATCATCGACTGCAGGATCTGGGCGTTCTCCTTGGAGAGCGGCTGGCTCATCTTCTGCGGGTCGGTCTGCGAGATGACGTCGAGGTTCGGGGCCTGCAGCTTGTCGACCATGTACGGCTTCATCAGCGTGCCGTTGTCGGCGACGGCCGAGGCCACCATGGCCATCTGCAGCGGGGTCGCGGCGGTTTCGAACTGGCCGATGGAGCTGAGCGCGGTCTGCGGCTTGTCCATCGTCTTGGGGAAGTTCGAGGCGTTGGAGCGCACCGGCGTGAACTGCTCGGAGTTGAAGCCGAACTTCTCGGCCTCCGCGAGCATCTTGTCCTTGCCGAGATCCGCACCGATCTTGCCGAAGACCGTGTTGCAGGACACCTTGAGTGCCACGCGCATGGTGGCGTTCTCGCAGGGGATGTTCCCCTCGTTCTTCAACGGGGTCGTGGTGGTCGGCAGGGTGTACGGCAGCGGCGAGTTGGTCTTCTGGTCCGCGGACGTGTACAGGCCGTTCTCCAGCGCCGCCGCCGCGGTGACCACCTTGAAGGTGGAGCCGGGCGGGTAGGTCTCGCGCAGGGCCCGGTTGAGCGTCGGGTCGTCGGGGTTGTTCTTCTTCTGCAGTTTCGTCCAGGCCTTGCCGTCGACGCTCGTCGAGTTCCCGGCGAAGGTCGAGGGGTCGTACGACGGGGTCGAGGCCAACGCCAGGATCGCGCCGGTCTGCGGGTCGATCGCGGCGACGGCGCCCTTGCCGCGGCTCAGCAGGCCCTGGTACGCGGCTTTCTGCGCGGCGGCGTTGAGGGTGGTGACGACGTTGCCGCCCTGCTTCTTCTTGCCCGTGATCATGTCGAGGGTGTTGCGGAAGAAGAGCCGGTCGTCGTTGCCGGTGAGGATGCCGTCGTCGATGCTCTCCAGCTGGGTGGCGCCGAAGGCCTGGGAGGCGTACCCGGTGACGGGCGCCCACATCGCGCCGTCCTTGTAGGTGCGCTTGTACTCGAAGTCGTTGATGCCGCTCTTGGCCGACTTGGCGGCCCCGGTGATCGGGTTGCCGTCGACGATGATGTCGCCGCGCGGGGTGGCGTACCGCTCGATGGCGACGCGGCGGTTGAGTGAGTCGGTCCGCAGGCTGTCCGCCTGGACGTACTGGATGTAGTTGTCGCGGATGAGCAGGGCGAGGACGAGGAGCCCGCAGAAGAGCGCGATCCGGCGCAGGGGCTTGTTCACGGGCGGACCACCTGAGTCATCTCGGCGTCGGGGCTGGGTGCGGGCGCGGGGGCCGGGCGGCGGGCGGTGTCGCTGATTCTGATGAGGATGCCCATCAGCGCCCAGTTGGCGATGACGGAGGAGCCTCCGTAGGCCACGAACGGCATCGTCATACCGGTGAGCGGGATCAGGCCCATGACGCCGCCCGCGACGACGAAGACCTGGAGCGCGAAGCCGCCGGAGAGGCCTACGGCGAGGAGCTTGCCGAACGGGTCGCGGGCCGCTAGCGCCGTACGGATGCCGCGTTCCACGATCAGGCCGTAGATGACCAGGATCGCCATGATCCCCGCCAGGCCCAGTTCCTCGCCGAAGCTGGCGAGGATGAAGTCGGAGTTGGCGGCGAACCGGATGAGTTCGGAGTGGCCCTGTCCCCATCCGGTGCCGAGCGTGCCGCCGGAGCCGAAGGCCCACAGGGCCTGCATGGCCTGCTCGGAGTGGAGGATGCCGTCGTGGGTTCCGGCCTGGCTGAGCTTGTACTCGTGCAGCGGGTTGAGCCAGGCCTGGACACGCGTCTGGATGTGCGGTTCGAAGCTCGCCACACCGACGGCGCCGACCGCCGACATCAGCAGACCGAAGACGATCCAGCTGGTCCGCTCCGTGGCGACGTACAGCATGATCACGAACATGCCGAAGAACAGCAGCGAGGTACCGAGGTCGGTCTCGAAGACCAGGATCAGGATGGAGACGAACCAGACGACCAAGATCGGGCCGAGGTCGCGGCCGCGCGGCAGGTAGAGGCCCATGAAGCGGCGGCTGGCGAGGGCCAGCGCGTCACGCTTCACCATGAGGTAGCCGGCGAAGAAGACCGCAAGGATGATCTTCGCGAACTCGCCGGGCTGGAGGGTGCCCAGACCGGGGATCGAGATCCAGATCTTGGCGCCGTAGATGTTGGCGCCGAGGCCCGGGACCAGCGGCAGCAGGAGCAGGACCAGGGCGCCGAACATGGAGATGTAGGTGTAGCGCTGCAGGACGCGGTGGTCCTTCAGGAAGATCAGCACGGCGACGAACAGACCGATGCCCAGCGCGGTGTACATCAGCTGGCGGGGTGCTGCCGGGGCGAAGTTGGGCAGCGACTGGAGCAGCTTGGACTGGTCGAGACGCCAGATCATCACCAGGCCGAGGCCGTTGAGCAGCGTCGCCAGCGGCAGCAGCAGCGGGTCGGCGTACGGCGCGAACTTGCGGACGCCGAGATGGCCGACGCCCGCGATCAGGCCGAGGCCGAGGCCGTAGCTCAGCAGGCCGGAGGGCACCTTCTCGTCGATGGCGAGGCCCACGTTGGCGTACGCGAAGACCGGGATGAGGACGGCGAACACCAGCAGCGCCAACTCGGTGTTACGGCGGCTCGGTGTGCCGATCGAACCGATGGTCGATGTGTGGTGCGTCGGCGTGTTCGTACTACTGCTCATGGTGTGACAGGGCCCCTCACGGCTTCTTACTGCTTACCGCACAGCGAGACCAGCTTCTGCTCCTCGTCGGAGAGGCTGGGGCCGGGTGTGGGAGTGGGTGCGGCGGAGGTGGACGGTTTCGAAGACGGTGCCGAGCTCGATGGGTTCGGCGTCGCGGACGGGCTGGACGTGGCCTTGGACGTCAGCGAGGTGGTTGTGGTTCCCGTGGTTCCACCTGCCTGGCCCGTGCCGGTCTTCGCGCTGTTCTGGCTGTCGACGGCGCGGCGCTCGGCGTCCTTC
This sequence comes from Streptomyces sp. NPDC096311, assembly GCF_044763085.1. Lineage (NCBI taxonomy): Bacteria > Bacillati > Actinomycetota > Actinomycetes > Kitasatosporales > Streptomycetaceae > Streptomyces > Streptomyces sp. NPDC096311. The sequence goes on along the minus strand of NZ_JBIWFN010000022.1, from coordinate 10,866 downwards.
TTGCACGCGGAGGCCTGTGTGGCGAGCTCGCTGACCTTCTTCTGGGCGTTCTGGAGGCCGCCCTCCGCGATCGTCGCCTTGACCTGCTTCTGCTGGTACGGCGGCAGGTACTTGAGTTCGATCTCGGGGTGATCCTTCTCCACCTTCGAGAGCGAGACCCAGGCCAGGTCCTGGCTGATCCCGCGGTACAGCGCGACGTGCTGGTCCTGGGTGCCGACGTAGTACTGCGTCTGCGTCCACCGGTAGCCGCCGTACAGACCGCCGCCGACGACGGCGAGGGCCAGCGCGGTGTAGAGGGATCTCTTCAGCCACTTGCGTCCGGCGCTCGGCTTGACGAAGTCCTCGTCGGAGTAGTCGCCGTAGCCGCCCGTGGAGACGTAACCGGTGGTGTCGCCGCTGCCGGGCGGGCCGAACTCGCCGCCACCGCCCTGTCCGGGCACCGGACGGCCGAGGCTGGAGGCGCGGCCCGCGGGGGTCTGCATGGCGCCGTTGTCGTGCAGCTGGTGCTGGTGCTGGTTCTCGGCGACCGCGCCGACCACGACCGGGGTGTCGGAGAGCTGGGCGGCGAGGGTGTCGCCCGAGTCGATGTCGAGGACGTCGGCGATGATGACGGTGATGTTGTCGGGGCCGCCGCCGCGCAGCGCGAGCTCGATGAGGTTCTGGACTGTCTCCTGCGGGCCCTGGTAGCTGGCGAGGGTGTCCTCCATCGTCTGATGGGAGACGACGCCGGACAGGCCGTCGGAGCAGATCAAGTAGCGGTCGCCGGCGCGGACTTCGCGGATGGAGAGGTCCGGCTCGACGTGGTCGCCGCTGCCCAGCGCGCGCATCAGGAGGGAGCGCTGCGGGTGGGTGGTGGCTTCCTCTTCGGTGATGCGGCCCTCGTCGACGAGGCGCTGCACCCACGTGTGGTCCTGGGTGATCTGCGTGAGGACGCCGTCACGCAGGAGGTACGCGCGCGAGTCGCCGACGTGCACGAGGCCGAGGCGCTGACCGGTCCACAGGAGTGCGGTGAGGGTGGTCCCCATGCCCTCCAGCTGGGGGTCCTCCTCGACCATCATCCGCAGCTGGTCGTTGGCACGCTGCACGGCGGTGCCCAGCGAGGTGAGGATGTCGGAGCCCGGGACGTCGTCGTCGAGCGCGACGATGGTGGAGATCACCTCTGAGGAGGCGACCTCACCGGCGGCCTGGCCGCCCATACCGTCGGCGATCGCGAGCAGCCGGGGACCGGCGTAACCGGAGTCCTCGTTGCCCTCGCGGATCATGCCTTTGTGCGATCCGGCGGCGAAGCGCAGTGACAGACTCATGCGCACCTCGCCCGTCGGCTCCGGGTACATCCGCACGGTGCCCACCCTCCGGTCGGGAGCGCGCCGGGGTCCGTCGTGTGGACCACTGCTGCGTGCTCGCTCCGCTCGCGCTCATTCATGACGTAGCACTACTTCCGCAGCTCGATGACGGTCTTGCCGATGCGGATCGGCGCGCCCAGCGGAACAGGCGTGGGAGTCGTCAGTCGGCTCCGGTCGAGATACGTGCCATTGGTGGAGCCGAGGTCCTCGACGATCCACTGGCCGTCCCGGTCCGGGTAGATCCTGGCATGGCGGCTGGACGCGTAGTCGTCGTCCAGCACGATGGTGCTGTCGTGCGCGCGGCCCAGGGTGATGGTCTGCCCCTGGAGCGCGACGGTCGTGCCCGTGAGAGTGCCTTCGGAAACGACCAGCTTGGTGGGGGCGCCGCGGCGCTGTCGGCCACCGCCGCCGCTCGGCGGCGCCGCTTGCTGGCGCTGCGGAGGTGGTGTGGCCTGGCGCGCGGCCTGCTGCGGCCTGGAGGCGTCCCTGCGCGAGCCGCGCTGTGTGACGCGCGTTCCGAACAGGTCGCTGCGGATGACCTGCACGGCCACGATCACGAACAGCCACAGTACGGCCAGGAAACCCAGCCGCATGACCGTGAGGGTCAGCTCTGACATTGCCCCCGCTTCACCCTTCGGCTTGCCGGTAAATGATGGTGGTGCTGCCCACGACGATCCGCGAGCCGTCGCGGAGCGTAGCGCGGGTGGTGTGCTGCCCGTCCACCACGATGCCGTTGGTGGACCCGAGATCCTGGATCGTCGAGGGCGTTCCGGTCCGGATCTCGCAGTGCCGGCGGGATACGCCGGGGTCGTCGATCCGCACGTCGGCTTCGGTGCTGCGGCCCATCACCAACGTCGGGCGGGAGATCTGATGGCGGGTGCCGTTGATCTCGATCCAGTGCCGCATGCGGCCGCCTGCCACCGGGCCCGGAGCCGCGCCGGGCCGGGAGCCCATCGGCGACGGGCCGGGGCGCACGCCGGGCGGCGGCGCGGACGGCATCGGGGGAGCGCCCGTGGGACCCGCGCCCGGGGCGGCCGCCGGATAGCCGTAGCCACCGGGACGGCCGGGGGGCGGGCCCGCCGGGGCGCGCTCGGGGGCCTGCTGGTCGGTGGAGGAGGCGAGCGTACGGCTGCGCACCCGGTAGAGACCGGTGTCGAGGTCGTCCGCCTTCTCCAGGTGGACCTTGATGGGGCCCATGAAGGTGTAGCGCTGCTGCTTGGCGTAGTCGCGCACCATCCCGGCGAGCTCGTCGCCGAGCTGGCCGGAGTAGGGACTGAGGCGCTCGAAGTCCGGCGCGCTCAGCTCCACGATGAAGTCGTTGGGTACGACGGTCCGGTCGCGGTTCCAGATCGTGGCGTTGTTGTCGCACTCGCGCTGTAGTGCTCCGGCGATCTCCACGGGCTGGACCTCGGACTTGAACACCTTGGCGAAGGTGCCGTTGACCAGACCTTCGAGGCGCTGCTCGAACTTCTTCAGGACTCCCATGGGGCACCTCCTCCTTCGTAACCGTCCTGGTTCTGCCTGCTGTCCACGTCGTACTGCGTACGGCCCGCCGTGTCGTACGGCCTGCCGTAGTCGTCCTGGTCCTGCTGGTACTGCTTACTGATCGTATCCACGCGTCGGGAAATCGGCTGGTTCCCCCTGTCGGCCCTGTCGACGGGTGTCGACGCCTTCCGAAGTCCCTTCCCGGAGTTCCCTCCGGGGCTCCTCTTCGAACACTTCCCGGCACTACTCCTGCCATGGATCGTAGAGGCGGCCCGAGACCAGTGTCCCGCACCTGACTGTGCACCCTGTCCTGCTCCTGGAGAGATGGCCTGGACCGGTACGAGGTTGATACGTGAACCGGTTAGGCCTGAGACGTGCGGTGCCGGCGGGGCCCGTGGCCGTGGAAAGGGATGTGATTCCACCCCGGACAGCGTGCTAATCTTCTGCATGTCGACAGGGGCTCGCACCACTCGGTGAGAGACCAAAGACACACCCAATGCGCGGGTGGCGGAATAGGCAGACGCGCTGGATTCAGGTTCCAGTGCCCGCAAGGGCGTGGGGGTTCAACTCCCCCCTCGCGCACCAGCGAAAAGGGCTCATCGTCAAGACGATGGGCCCTTTTCCATGTCTCCGGTACGGGTCCTCGGGCGGGGCCGGGGTGGGGTCGGCCGGGGCGCTGGTCGGAGTGTGTTCTGTCTCTCAGTTTTCCTCGGGCGGGGCTCAGGGGTGTCCGCGCAGGGGCAGATGGATCTCCAGCAGGGTGCCGGTGGGGGTGCCCGGAGTGATGCCGGTCCGCCCACCGAGGTCCTCGACGCGGTCGGTGAGGGAGCGTAGGGCCCGCGCGGAATCGGCGGAGCCGGCGGAACCCGCCGCGGGGCCCTGGCCGTCGTCGGTCACCTTCGCATACAGCCAGCGCCTGGTGACGCGTACGACGGTGTCCACGCGGCGCGCGCCCGAGCGGGCCAGGCGGTCGCGCAGGGCCTCGCGCAGGGCGAGGAAGGTCTCCTCCCGGTGCCGCTCGGAGAGGGTCCACTCGTCACCGATGACCTCGACGGAGGCCTGGATACGGCGGCCGTCGACGGGACGAGGGCCCGCGAGGAAGGCCTCCAGGGCCTCGCGCAGGGGCGGCAGGTCGGCGCGGTGGCGCACGCCGTCGATGAGCGCCTGGTTCTCCCTGGCCGCCGCGGCCAGTGCCCCTTGGGCGGTGGCGAGGTGGGCCGCGACGGCGCCGGGAGAGCCAGGGGCGGATGAGCCGGTCCTGACGGGGGCGCAGGTCGCGGCGGCGTCGAGGCTGAGTCGGGCGAGGGACAGGGCGCCGCCCAGTTCGTCGTGCAGCTGCCGGGCCAGCCGGCGGCGCTCGCCGCGGCCGTCGTCGCCGGACCACATGCCCTCCCCTGCCTCCCGGACGACCTCGCCGAGGCGCCGGACGACCGCGACCGCGCGGGGCAGCGCGCTCTCGTGGCGCGCGATGCCGTTCTCCAGGACGTGCAGGAGGGCGCACTCGAGGAGCAGGGCGACCGCGGCGGCCACCTGGTGCGGGGAGGCGGCGGGCGGGGCGATGGGGGTGGGTGCGGGGGTGGTGTCCGCGGCGCGGGTCAGGACGGTGCGGGCGAACTCCGTCAGCGTGGTGCGCAAGGTGGGCACTTCCGCCTCGGCGGGGGCGAGTGCGGTGGGGAGGCGGGTGGTGAAGCGGTCCAGGACGGCGCCGGTCTCCCAGGACCCCAGGGTGGTGGCGGACGCCATGAGTGGGGAGTGGCCCGGGCGGGACGACATCCGGGCCGCCGCGCGGACCAGGCCCTCGTGCAGGGCTTCGCCGAATCCACTGCCGACCAGGGGGATCGCCGCGGTGACAGGGGGGATCGGGCCGGTCGGTGAGGTCGGCGCGCTCGTGGAGGTGGGCGCGGTGGGGGCGGTCGTGCTGCTCATCGGACTCCTCGACGCTCGGGTGACGCTTGGGTGCCGGGGCAACGTGGCCAGCGCCAACGTAACAAACAGACTTGTCTGATTGTCAAGAGTGGACGGGCGTTCCGGATGGGGTGTGCTCACGGGATCGCCCGGTCGTCAAGAGCCCGTCCATGGGCAAGAGCTGCATGATTTATGGGGATTGCATGAAGGTCTGGGTGCACGGGGCTGTCGACTAAAACAGGCATGGTTGTATGATTCCGGTTGCTGCTGGCGCCTTCGGGGCACCCGCGCGCTCCTTCATGCCAAGAGCAGGAATAGGCAGGTGCAGCCTGATGCAGACCCGGTCTGAACAGACCCGTCAGGCTCTCGTCCGTGCCGCGGCGGAACTGATAGCGAACGGCCGGCTCTCCGATGCGGGACTGGTCAACATCTGCCGCCGGGCCGGGGTGAGCCGGGGGGCTCTCTACCACCACTTCACCTCCACCGCGGAGTTGACGGCCGCGGTGTACGAGCAGGCGCACGAGCGGGTCGTCGCGCTGATGGACGAGGCCTTCGAGGGGCCTGTGGAGGATGCCCCGGAGCGCCTCCTGGTCGCCCTGTGCGAGGCGTTGCGTACGGAGGAACTGGTCCGGGCCGGCATACAGCTGGCGGTGGACGGGTCGGCGGGGCCGCCTCGGTTGCGTGACGACGTACTGGCGTTGGTGCGCAGGCGGGTGGTCGACGCGCACCGGGACGTCGTGCCGGCGCCGGAGGATCTGGCCGAGCTGGCGGTGGTGGTGGCCGCGGGGCTGGAGTCGCTCGGGCACACGGACGCGGAGTGGTGGGACCCCAAGACGTCCAAGCGGTTGTGGGCGTTGTTGCGCCCGTTGTTCTCGTTGGCCGGGGAGGGACTGGCGCAGGAGGAACGACGGGTGGGGAGCGGGTCCGAGGGGGTCTGAGTTCTGAAGCGGGGGTGAGGGCGGGCCCCTGCCGTCTCCTCAAGATCGCGCGTCCTGGGCGGAGTTGGCCTGAGGGCCGGCGCGCAACTCGGCAGGGCTTGGGTGCGTGGCCCAGGACCTGGGGGACGCCGGCCCCGTCCGGGAGGCGGGAGGGGCTGGAGCCCGGGTGTGGGCGGAGCCCTCGGTGTCCAGAGGCCGGTTGCGGGGCGGTGCCCGTGAACGGGACGGCATGCGAAAGGCACCCGTGGTGGGGGGATCGGCCCGGGTGAGGTGTCGGGCTCGGGTCCGTCACGGGTAGGCGGCCCCGCCCGGGAGTTCGCGTTCGGGGCGCCGTGTGCTGTTCGACTGGCGGTGCAGGGCGCGGTGCAGGGTGTGGGACAGGGTGTGGGACAGGGCGTGGGGCTTGGCTGTGGGGTCCTGGCGGGGGTCAGGCCGTCTCGCGGGCCGGCGGCGGGATGGTGCGGAGGCGGCCGAGCATGCCGGGCGTGGCCAGGCCGGGCAGCATGAAGCGCCAGAACGCACCGATGCGTTCCGGCAGATCCTCGCGGTTGCTGTAGACCTGGGACATCAACTGCATTCCGGTGAAGGCGCCGACGATGGTCGACGTGGCTTCCTGGATGTCCACGCCCGGCAGGATCTCGCCCTGCTCCTCGGCCTGCCGCAGCAGGGCGAGTATGGCGGCGCCCGACTGCTCGTACGCCGTCTGCGGCGGCCGCGAGAACGACGTCTGCTCGACGGCGAGCCGCACGCTGGCCCGTAGCACCGGATCGCGCTGGAGGCGCTGGGCGAACTCCAGGGTGAGGTCGATGACGGCCTGGAGCTTCACCGCCTGGTCCGGCACCACCAGCGCCTCGCTGTGCGCGGTCACGAGGGCCACGGCGATCGCTTCCTTGGAGGGGAAGTGGTGGTACAGCGCGCCTCGAGTGAGGCCCGTCCGGGCCAGGATGTCGTTGGTGCTCGCCGCGTCGTAGCCGCGCTCGTCGAACACGCGGGCCGCGGACTCCAGGATCGAGTGCCTCGACCTCGTCCCGCGCTCTTGTGTGGCCATACCAGGTCCTTGCTCTCGCCCACTGGAATTTTACCGACTGGTCTGTATTGTATCGGCAAGGCGGCACGCCGCCAGTAGGCGGGAGTATTTGCTTCCGGTTTGGCTCGATTTTCGGTCGGTCCTCGGCCATTCATCGCGTGCTTCTCAAGTGGACCTCGAGTGGTCTCCAAGCAGCCCTCAAGCGGCCTTCACGTGGTCCTCGTACGGCCTGCGGGTGCCGCTCACGGGTGGCCGAGCCGAAAACCGACACCGCGTACGGTGATGATCCAACTGCTCGAACCGAGCTTGCCGCGCAGGCTGCTGACATGGGTGTCGATGGTGCGCCCGCGGTGGGACCAGGTGTCGTCCCAGACCTGCGCCATGAGCTGGCGCCGCGGCATGACGGTGCCGGGCTGCGAGGCCAGCAGATGCAGCAGGTCGAACTCCTTGCGGGTCAGGTCCACCGGCTTCCCGTTCAGCGTGGCCACCCGGGTTCCGACGTCGATGCGCAGCGGCCCGTGGGTGATGACCTGGGCGGCGGCGGGCTGTTGACGCACCCGGCGCATCACCGCCTCCATCCGGGCCAGCAACTCGCGGAAGCCGTACGGCTTGACCAGGTAGTCGTCCGAGCCGGCCTGCAGTCCGAGCACGCGATCGAGCTCGGAGCCGCGCGCGGTGACGGCGATGACCGGGGTGTCGCAGACCGCCCGGATGCCCCGGCACACCTCGAGCCCGTCCAGGTCGGGCAGGTCCAGGTCGAGCAGCAGGAGATCGGCATCGCGGTGCGCCTGGAGCGCCTTGGTGCCGGTGGCCACGCTCTGCGCGGCGTACCCCTGCCGCAACAGGCCCTGGACGAGGGAGTCGGCGGCCCTGACATCGTTTTCTACGACCAGGACGCGCAGTGCTCCGGCCGGGGGGCTGGGGTGGTCGGCGGCCGTCTGTGGGGCAACGGCCCGCCCGGGCTGGGGAATCGTGGGGCGGTGCGGAAGATTGCGCTGCGATCGGGCGTCGAGTAGATCCACGGCTTGCCGATTCATCTGCTCCTCCTGAGGCACAGTCTCGTCATCACGGAACGGACTGCTGAACTCTCACAATGAGGACGATAGCAAACAGACTTGTCTGATTGTCAACGCGTTCGAAATCCCCCGCGCGTCGGTCCGTACCTTTTCCAATCTACCCACGTTGACCTGCGGGTATGTGGAGAGATCTCCGGCTTCAAGGTCATGTTTCCGGCAGGTTGCCGTCGGGGTGGACCCCCTTGTCCTGTGCGTGTCCTTGGCGCTAACCATGCAGGTCTGCACGGTTTGAAAGATCGGGCGTTCCTGGTGGCGCAATCGTGCTGTACCGGCGCGTAGCGGCGGCTCATCGCTCGAAGGATGCTAAAGCTTTACTTGAAAAACCGAACAGACATGTCTGTATCTTGTGTGGGCGAGAGAACGTCGGCCACGGGGGGTGGCTGCCGGCGGTACGGATTGCTGCCCCCTGCTCGGAAACAGACAGGAGTGCCGTACATGTCGTACACCACCTCCACCCGTGTGTCCGTCGAAGACGACGTCGCGACGGTGGGCACCAGCGCCGCACGACCCGCTGCCCGAAGCGCCGTTCAACCCGCCGTTCAGACCTCTGCCCAGGTCTCTGCCCAGGCCTCCGTCCAGACCGCCGCGCGAACTCTGACGCCGCGGCTGACCACGACGGTTCCGCGCGAGTACGTCCATCGCGCCGCCGTCTCGGAGGTGTTGCTGACCGGCTGGGAAGCCGCCGCCGAACCAGCCGGACCCGACCCGGACGAATTCGCGGTCAGCGCCCAATGGCCGCGCAGCCACTCCTTCTTCACCCAGTCCGGCGGCTACCAGGACCCGATGCTCCTGATCGAGTCCGTCCGCCAGATCGGTTCCCTGCTCGCACACGCGGAGTTCGGCGTCCCCTTCGGGCACCAGTTCCTGATGTGGGACATGTTCTTCAGCACCTCCCCCGAACTCCTCGTCGCGGACGCCGTCCCCACGGAGGTCGAACTGCGCACGGTCTGCCGCGACATCGTCCGCAGGGGCCGGGTACTCGGCGGTATGCGCTACGACGTCACCGTGCTGCGCGACGGAAAGGCGCTGGCCACCGCGGGCGCCGCGTTCAGCTGTACCAGTCCCGCCGTCCACCGCAGGCTGCGCGCCGGCCGGCCCACCACCACCGACCGCGTCGTGCCGCCCGCGATCGACCCGGCCGCGGTGGGCCACTTCGACGACCGGCACGTGCTGCTTGCCGAGCCCGGATCGGCCTCCGGCAGCGGCGACCGCTGGGAACTGCGCGTCGACACCGCCCACCCCACCTTCTTCGACCACCCCGTCGATCACATACCAGGCATGGTCCTGCTGGAAGCCGCCCGGCAGGCCGCCCTCGTGTCGACCGGGATGCCGGACGCCCTCCTGCTGGGTCTCAAGAGCAACTTCGCGCGCTACGCCGAGTTCGACGCGCCCTGCTGGATCGAGCCGCAGGCCGAACCGCACGGTACGGAGGGCGGCGTACTGGTGCGGGTGCGCGGTACGCAGCACGCTGAGACCGTCTTCACCGCCGAGCTCGTCCTGAGCCCGCGCGGCCGCTGAGCCCGCGCATCCTCCGTACGCCTGGGAGAGCGTCCCCATTCCGAGGAGACAGACCCGTGCCCACCATCCTGATCACCGGCGCCGCCGGATTCGTCGGCGGACACGTCACCCGTGAAGCGGCCCGGTACCGGGCCGACTTGAGGCTCATGTCCCATCGCAGTCCCCTGCTCGGCTCCGGTCCGCCGACCCAGGAGGGTCCCCCGACCCAGGAGCGTCCTGCGGGCCATGACGGTACTCGCGTCGTACGGGCCGATCTGACCGACCCCGCGTCCTTGCGCGGGGTGTGCGACGGCGTCGACGTCCTGATCCACTGCGCCTCGCAGATCGGCGGCGGCGTCGAGGCCAACGAGGCCGTCAACGCCCGTGGCACGGCGGCGCTCATCGAGGAAGCGCGCCGCGCGGGGGTTGCGCGCATCGTCCAGCTGAGCACCGCGTCCGTCTACGGCCGTGGCACCTTCCGCGGCGACCGGCCCGAAGAGCTGCGCCGCAACCCGGGCTCGCCCACGTCCCGCACCCGGGCCGCGGCCGAGGACACCGTTCTCGCGGCCGGCGGCGTCGTCCTGCGCCCGCACCTGGTGTACGGGGAGGGCGACAGGTGGGTGGTGCCCGGCCTGACCCGGATGCTGCGCGTGCTGCCCGGCACGGTGGAGGGCTGGCCCGCCCGGAGCTCCGCTGTCGCCGTACCCGAACTGGCCGCGCTGCTGGTGGCCACCGCGCTCGCCCCCGCCGCCGACCTGACCGCCTCCGTCTACCACGCCGCCCACCCGGAGCCCCTCCCCGTGGACACCCTTCTGCGCGCGGTCGCCGAGTGCACCGGGGTCGACTGGCCGGACCGGGAACTGACCGTGGACCGAGCCAGGGCGGTCCTGGCCGAGAACGGCGTACCGCCGTCCGGACTCGACATGTTCACCACCGACCACGTTTTCGACAGCACCCCGCTCTGGTCCGACCTGCGTCGCGCACCCGGCGCCGGTTTCGACACCGGTTTCTCCCTCGCGGCGCCTTGGTACCGCAAGGCACTGCGGGACGGTTGGCCGGGGACGAGCCCGGGAGCCCGACCGGCCAAGTGATCAACGGGCCAGGTGATCAACAGGCCAGGTGATCAACTGACCAAGTGGTCGACCGGTCCGCGAAACCCCGCGGGACGGCGGGAAGCGCCTCCCGAGCCTTCCGGACCCCTTCCGAACTCCTTCCGAACGCCTCCCGAACCCCTTCCGAACGCCGCTGCGGAACGCCTCCGAACGCTTCTCGACCGTCCCTCGAAATTCTCCGCGGAATGGCGCATTCCTTTTCTTTCCGGGCCCGGCGGATCCGTCCGCCGGGCCCGGCTATTTGACGGAGGTCTGACCTTCCCCTTTCCTCTTCCGGTAAGTGCTGCCCCGGGTCTGCGGATTCTGACCCAGTTCTGCAACGGACCGTATTGAAGGAGAAGTGCGCACTCGAACAGTCTTGTGGCTCCGAGCGGAGTCTGGGGAGGTTCATCGTGCGCAAGGTGCTCATCGCCAACCGTGGCGAAATCGCTGTCCGCGTGGCCCGGGCGTGCCGGGATGCCGGGATCGCGAGCGTTGCCGTGT
>NZ_JBIWFN010000021.1:0-211197 GCF_044763085.1 Streptomyces sp. NPDC096311 | reverse complement strand
AACGCCCGGTTACATTCCGAACCCGGAAGCTAAGCCTCACAGCGCCGATGGTACTGCAGGGGGGACCCTGTGGGAGAGTAGGACGCCGCCGAACTCATATTAAAAGAGCTGGTCCCCGAACTTCGGTTCGGGGACCAGCTCTTTTTTGTTGTCCGACACTTTGCGTTCACTTTGCGCGACAAGCATCCGCGGCATGGGTACAGCTGCAATGCTCAGGGCCGCGGGCGTCGGAGTCGGCGACGAGGTCATCGTGCCGGCGTTCGGGAACGTCGAGGTCGCGGAGGCCGTGTCCCAAGTGGGTGCGTCCGCCGTCTTCGCCGACATAGACCCGGTGACCTACTGCCTTGACGCCGACGCTGTCGAGGCGGCCGTCACCCCGAGGTCGACCGCTGTCGTCGTCGTACACCGCTTCGGTCGGTCGGCCGACATGGTGCGACTGCGGGATGTCGGGCAGCGACACGGGCTCCTGGTGCTGGAACTGGGCGAGTCCGAGGCGCCGTACGACGAGATCGCGCAGCGCAGGGAGCGGGCCTCCTATCTCGACGGGCGGCTGAGTGGAGTGCGCACGCCGGACGGCGGTGACGGGCACACGTACCAGCAGTACGTCGTGCGCGTGCCCGGCAACGGCCGGCCGGACCGGGACGCCTTCGCACGGGCCATACGGGCCAAGGGAGTTGAGTGCTGGGTGCCGGTGAAGACGCCTGTGCACCGGCTGCCCGGGTTCCGGCGGGACGTGCACCTCCCGGAGACGGAGCGGGCCGCCGACGAGACCCTCGCGCTGCCCGTGGACGCGTCGTTGACGAAGCGGGAGATGCAGCGGATCGTCTCCGCGTGCAATGCGCTCGGCGGATTGCTGCAGCCCGCCTTCTGATCCGACGGGACTGGTTGGGAGCAGGCCGCTGTTCGGGGTATGATCTATTTCGTTGCCGCGAGGGAAACCTCGAAAAGGCGATTGGCCCCCCTAGCTCAGTCGGCAGAGCGTCTCCATGGTAAGGAGAAGGTCAACGGTTCGATTCCGTTGGGGGGCTCCAGCAGAAAAGGCCTCCACCCTTGCGGGTGGGGGCCTTTCTCATGTTCCGGAGTCGAGTTCCGACCTCAGTCCCGCTGAAGACCCGGCACCCGCATCGCCAGAATCGCCATGTCGTCGGACGGGGCGTCGGAGGCGAAGCGCTCGACCGCGCGCATGATGCGGGCGGCCACCGCTCCCGCCGTGAGGCCCGTACACGTGGTGAGGACGTCCGTGAGGCCGTCGTCACCCAACATGCGGGTGCCCTCACGGCGTTCGGTGACGCCGTCCGTGACACAGAGCAGGACGTCGCCCGGGTCGAGGGTGATGGTCTGCTCATACAGCTCCAGGTCCTCCATGACGCCGAGGAGGGGCTGCGGTTCGGCGGCCGCTTCCACGGTGCCGTCCTGGCGTAGGCGGAGCGGGAGCGGGTGGCCCGCGCAGACCACCTTCAGCATGGCGCTGCCGTCCTCCTGGGGCCACAACTCGCCGTAGAGCAGGGTCAGGAAGCGGCTGCGGGCGCCCTCGTCCAGGATCGCCGAGTTCAGGCGCTCCAGGACCGCGGGGCCGCCGAAGCCCTCGCGGGCAAGGAGGCGCAGGGCGTGCCGGGCGAGGCCCGTGACCGCCGCCGCCTCCGGGCCCGTACCGCAGACGTCGCCGATGGCGAAGCCGTAGACGCCGTCACGGATCGGGAAGAGGTCGTAGAAGTCGCCGCCGACCTCGTTGCCCTCGCCGGCCGCGCGGTAGATGACCTCGACCTCGACGCCGTCGATGTGTGGGAGGTCGGGCGGCAGGAGGCTGCGCTGGAGGGACTGGCTGATGGCCGTGCGCTCCGAGTACAGGCGGGCGTTGTCGAGGGCCAGGGCGGCCCTGCGGGACAGGTCCTCGGCCAGTTCCAGGATTTCCTGGCGGAAGTGCTCGTCGGAGGGCTTGCCGAGCGTCAGCATGCCGATGACGCGGTTGCGGGCCACCAGGGGCAGGACGACGGTCTCGCCGCCGACCGCCGCGGCCGTCGCCAGGGTCGTACCGATGCCGGAGGTCAGCGAGGCGGGCTCGCCGAGGCCCAGGCTGCGCATGGAGGTGCGCAGGGCCGCCTGGTGGGCGGCCTCGCCCGGGGCCGCCCAGACGCGGGCGCCGGGGGTGGGGACCGGGTCCGGTGGGGCGATCTTCGAGAGCAGGGCCTTGAGACCGTCGATGCGTTCTTCGTCCTCGTGCAGGACGTACGAGAGGTACGGGTCCGAGGCCTGGTCGGCGATCGTGTAGACCGCGCACCAGGTGGCGAGGGTCGGTACCGTCATCTGGGCCATCAGGGCGAGGGTCTGGTCGCGGTCCAGGGTGCCGGCGAGGAGGTCGGAGGCCTCGACGAGGAAGCTCAGCGAACCGCGGCGCAGGCGTTCCAGCTCACCCAGGCGGGCCGATTCCACCGCGAGCGCGATGCGGTCGGCGGCGAACTGGAGGCGCAGGGCCTCCTCGTTCGAGTAGCGGGAGGGTCCCTCGGCCGCGACACCGAGGGAGCCGGTGAGGCGGCCCTCGACCTTCAGCGGGACCGTGACGACGGAGCGCATGCCGGTGCCGGCCAGCAGCGGTACGGCGCCGGGGACGACCGTCAGATCCTCGTGGACGGCGGGCATGCGGGCCGAGCCGTAGCGGCCGGGGCCCGCCTCGACGGGGACGCGGGCGAAGCGCTGGCGGGCGGAGGGCAGGCCCGTCGAGGCTCGTACCTCCAACTCCGTCTCGTCGTCGGTCGCGAGGAGCAGGAAGGCGGAGTCTCCGTCGAGCATGTCGCGGGCGCGCTCCACCGTGCGCTGGAGGAGGCCGTCCAGGTCGTCCGGGGCGGGGGAGCCGATGAAGACCTCGAAGGGGTCGGTGGCCTGGCCCTCGGAGCTGGTCGTCGTGTCGGTGGCCGACGCCCGCAACGGGGTCTGCAGGACGGCGCGTTCGTGGTCGCGCACGAGGAGGCAGACCGTGGAGGGTTCGCCGCCCGTGTCGCGTACGCGAAGGTGGGAGGCGTAGACCGGGGTCACGCGGCCGCTCGCGCCCCGGAGCCCGTAAGTGCCCTCCCAGCGCGAGAGTTGGAGGGCCTCGACGATGCCGGTGCTGGTGCCCGGGGTGTGCGGCCAGGCCGCGAGGTCGGTGAGGGGCTTGCCGATGACCTGCTCGGCGGCGTACCCGAAGAGGTCCTCCGCGTCCTCGTTCCAGGCCGAGATGGCGCCGACGCGGTCGATCTGGATCACCGCGACGCGGACGCGGCCGTCGGCCAGCGGAAGGAGGTCGGCGGGGAGGGAGGGGCCCGCGGTGCGGGTGCCGACCGGGCGATCGGGGAGGTCGAGGTGGAACCAGACCTGCTTGTGCGTGGGGGAGTAGTCGACGCCCCAGCGGCCGGCCAGGGCGGCGCACAACTGGAGTCCGCGCCCGCCCTCGCGGTCGGGGCTGCCCATGTTCACAGCCGTCGCCTGGAGTGGAATTTCACGTTCCGGGTAGCGGTCCGCCACCTCGATGCGTACGCCTTCGTCGCTGCGCAGACACAGGACATCCGCGGAGGTGCCCGCATGTACGACAGCATTGGTGACGAGTTCGCTGGTCAGGACCACCGCGTCGTCGACGATGTCGGCGAAGCCCCAGCCCTGGAGGGTGTCGCGGACGAAGGATCTGGCGGTCGCGACCGATCGCCCGACGGGATCGAAACTGGCGGCCGCGCGCGCGGTGATCACAGCACTCCTTGTCCGGTTGTCGGCGTGCGGGGCCCCGTGGCCGACCCGCTCCTGCCGGGGCAGTGCCTGGTTCCCGGTCGGCCGAGGATCCTGGGGCTGTCCCCCAGGATGCAGTCCGGTGGTCATGGTGCGGTGCCCCTCCGATGCCTGCCCGCTCGTTCTTGTGCCACCGTCCAGGCCGGACAAACCGGTGTGGCTGGACAGCCGCATGCAAGGTTACTTACCTTCGCCGTCCATGCGGATGCCGGTCACCGGTGTTTCCGTCGGGAGAGGGGCAGAGTTTCCGTTCGGACAGGTGCCTGTGTTTCCGTCCTGACAAGGCTGTGCCCGTTTCCGGGCGGTGTGCGGACGATGTGCGAAGCTGCCGAACTGTTATGGCCTGGTTCAGCCGGGGTGAAACACTGGGCAAGCTCCAGTGAGAAGGTCGGACAGGCTGAGTGCCTGCCCGTTCGCCGAGCAAGTAGTACGTGAGCACGAGCAGTGGTACCCGAGCAAGCAGTACCCGAGTACGCCGAGCAGTATTGGTCGACCCTTGCGGGAGGGACACAGTGGAGTCTGGCGCAGCGACGCGGGGCGGTAAGACGCGCGCAGAAGACGGACAGTCCCTGAACAACCGGCGCACACCACGCAATGGCACCACCGAGGTGGATACGGCTGCCCTGAACAGGCTGCTGACGGCCCTGGTGTCGATGCGGGACGGCAATTTCCGCAAGCGCCTCACGGTCTCCGGTGATGGTGTGATGTCGGAGATCGCGGCTGTCTTCAACGAGGTGGCGGACCGGAATCTGCATCTGACGGGTGAGCTGTCGCGGGTGCGGCGGGTGGTCGGGCGTGAGGGAAAGCTCACGGAGCGGCTGGAGTCGGGCGCCTGCGAGGGTTCCTGGGGTGCTGCGATCGACGCGTCGAACGCGCTCGTCGACGACCTCGTACGACCGGTCTCCGAGGTCGGCCGGGTGCTGTCCGCGGTGGCGGAGGGCGATCTGTCGCCGCGTATGGAGCTGCGGGCGCAGGCGGCGGACGGCAACGGGCATCCGCTGCGCGGGGAGTTCCTGAAGGTCGGACGGACGGTCAACAACCTGGTCGACCAGCTGTCGACGTTCACCGACGAGGTCACGCGCGTGGCCAGTGAGGTGGGCACCGAGGGCAAGCTGGGCGGGCAGGCCCGGGTGCGTGGAATGTCCGGTTCGTGGAAGGACCTCACGGATTCGGTCAACACCATGGCGTACCGGCTGACGGCTCAGGTACGTGACATCGCTCTCGTGACGACGGCGGTCGCGAAGGGCGACTTGTCCCGGAAGGTCACGGTTCACGTGGCCGGCGAGATGCTGGAGCTGAAGAACACCGTCAACACGATGGTGGATCAGCTGTCCTCGTTCTCCTCCGAGGTGACGCGCGTCGCCCGCGAGGTGGGCACCGAGGGCGAGCTCGGCGGCCAGGCGCAGGTGCCCGGTGTGGCCGGCGTGTGGAAGGACCTCACCGACTCGGTGAACCTGATGGCCGGCAACCTCACGGCCCAGGTGCGCGGGATCGCACAGGTGACGACGGCGGTCGCGAGCGGTGACCTGTCGCAGAAGGTGACCGTTTCCGCACGCGGCGAGGTCGCGCAGCTCGCCGAGACGATCAACCAGATGACCGAGACGCTGCGGACGTTCGCGGACGAGGTCACGCGTGTGGCCAACGAGGTCGGTGGCGAGGGGCGGCTCGGCGGTCAGGCGAACGTGCCGGGCGCGGCGGGGACGTGGAAGGACCTGACGGACTCCGTCAACACGGTCTTCCGGAACCTCACCACCCAGGTGCGGGACATCGCCGCGGTGACGACGGCGGTGGCCAACGGTGATCTGTCGCAGAAGGTCACCGTCGACGTGGCCGGCGAGATGCTGGAGTTGAAGAACACCGTCAACACGATGGTCGACCAGCTGTCGTCGTTCGGTGTCGAGGTCACGCGCGTGGCGCGCGAGGTCGGTGTCGAGGGTGAACTGGGTGGCCAGGCGCAGGTGCCGGGTGTGGCCGGTACGTGGAAGGATCTCACCGACTCCGTCAACACGGCGTTCCGGAACCTGACGGGTCAGGTCCGCAACATCGCGCAGGTGACGACGGCGGTCGCGAACGGTGACCTGTCTCAGAAGGTGACGGTCGACGTCTCCGGAGAGATGCTCCAGCTGAAGAACACCGTGAACACGATGGTGGATCAGCTGTCCTCGTTCGCCGACCAGGTGACGCGGATGGCCAGGGACGTGGGCACGGAGGGCCGCCTGGGCGGTCAGGCCCGCGTGGACGGCGTGTCCGGTACGTGGAAGGAACTCACCGACTCCGTCAACTTCATGGCGGGGAACCTGACCTCGCAGGTACGGCAGATCGCCCAGGTCACCACGGCGGTGGCGCGGGGTGACCTGTCGCAGAAGATCGACGTGGACGCGCGTGGCGAGATCCTGGAGCTGAAGAACACCATCAACACGATGGTCGACCAGCTCTCCGCCTTCGCGGACCAGGTGACGCGGGTGGCCCGTGAGGTGGGTACGGAGGGCCGGCTCGGCGGTCAGGCGCAGGTGCCTGGCGTCGCCGGCGTGTGGCGCGACCTGACGGACTCCGTGAACGGCATGGCGGGCAACCTCACCGCCCAGGTGCGCAACATCGCGCAGGTCGCGACCGCGGTGGCGCGGGGTGACCTGTCGCAGAAGATCGACGTGGACGCGCGTGGCGAGATCCTGGAGCTGAAGAACACCCTCAACACGATGGTGGACCAGCTCTCGAACTTCGCCGAGCAGGTGACGCGGGTGGCCCGTGAGGTGGGCACGGAGGGCATGCTCGGCGGTCAGGCCGAGGTGCAGGGTGTCTCCGGCACCTGGAAGGACCTCACGCAGTCCGTGAACTTCATGGCGAACAACCTGACCATCCAGGTCCGTAACATCGCCGAGGTCACGACGGCGGTCGCCATGGGTGACCTGTCGAAGAAGATCACCGTCGACGCCAAGGGCGAGATCCTCGAACTCGTCACCACCGTGAACACGATGGTGGACCAGCTGTCGTCCTTCGCCGAGCAGGTGACCCGGGTGGCCCGTGAGGTGGGCACCGAGGGCATCCTCGGCGGGCAGGCCCATGTGCCCGGTGTCACGGGCATCTGGAAGGACCTCAGCAACAACGTGAACCTGATGGCCAACAACCTGACCATGCAGGTGCGCAACATCTCCCAGGTCGCCGCGGCCGTCGCCAACGGCGATCTGACCCGTACGGTGACGATCGAGGCGCGCGGCGAGGTCGCGCAGCTCGCCGACACCTTCAACACCATGGTGAAGACGCTGAGTTCGTTCGCCGACCAGGTCACCAAGGTGGCCCGCGAGGTGGGCACGGACGGCATCCTCGGCGGGCAGGCGCACGTCCCGGGTGTGGCCGGTACGTGGAAGGACCTCACCGAGTCCGTGAACGGGATGGCGTCCAACCTGACCGGGCAGGTACGCAACATCGCGATGGTCACCACGGCCATCGCCAAGGGCGACCTCACCAAGAAGATCGACATCGACGCGCGCGGCGAGATTCTGGAGCTGAAGACCACCATCAACACGATGGTCGACCAGCTGTCGTCCTTCGCCGAGGAGGTCACCCGAGTCGCCCGCGAGGTGGGTACCGAGGGGCAACTGGGCGGCCAGGCACGCGTGCGTGACGTCGACGGCACCTGGCGCGACCTCACCGAGTCGGTGAACGAGATGGCCGGGAACCTGACCCGGCAGGTGCGTGCCATCGCGCGCGTGGCGACCGCGGTGACCCGCGGCGACCTGAACCTGAAGATCGACGTGGACGCCTCGGGCGAGATCCAGGAACTTCAGGACTACATCAACAAGATGATCGCCAACCTGCGCGACACCACCATCGCCAACAAGGAACAGGACTGGCTCAAGGGCAACCTCGCCCGTATCTCCGCCCTGATGCAGGGGCGCCGCGACCTCGACGACGTGGCCTCGCTGATCATGAGTGAGCTGACGCCGGTGGTCTCGGCGCAGCACGGCGCGTTCTTCCTCTCCATGCCGCTGGTCGACGGCAAGGAAGCGGGCAACGACGAGGACGCCTACGAGCTGCGCATGCTCGGTTCGTACGGCTACTCGATGGGCTCCATGCCGACGTCGTTCCGGCCCGGAGAGGCGCTGATCGGGACGGCCGCGCAGGAGAAGCGCACGATCCTGGTGGAGAACGCGCCGAGTGGCTATCTGAAGATCTCGTCCGGGCTCGGCGAGGCGCCCCCGGCGCAGGTGATCGTGCTTCCGGTGCTCTTCGAGGGGACCGTGCTGGGTGTGATCGAGCTGGCGTCCTTCACGCCGTTCACGCAGATCCAGAAGGACTTCCTGAACCAGATCGCCGAGATGATCGCGACGAGCGTCAACACCATCTCCGTCAACACCAAGACGGAGGTGCTGCTCAAGCAGTCGCAGGAGCTCACCGAGCAGTTGCGGGAGCGCTCGGCGGAGTTGGAGAACCGGCAGAAGGCCCTTCAGGACTCCAACGCGGAACTGGAGGACAAGGCCGAGCTGCTGGCCCAGCAGAACCGCGACATCGAGGTCAAGAACACCGAGATCGAGGAGGCGCGGCAGGTCCTGGAAGAGCGTGCCGAGCAGCTCGCGGTCTCCATGCGCTACAAGAGCGAGTTCCTGGCGAACATGTCGCACGAGCTGCGCACGCCGCTCAACTCCCTGCTGATCCTCGCGAAGTTGCTCGCCGACAACGCCGAGTCGAACCTGACGCCGAAGCAGGTCGAGTTCGCGGAAACGATCCATGGAGCGGGTTCCGACCTGCTTCAGCTGATCAACGACATCCTCGATCTGTCGAAGGTCGAGGCGGGCAAGATGGACGTGTCGCCGACCCGCATCGCGCTGGTCCAACTCGTCGACTACGTAGAGGCCACTTTCCGTCCGCTGACCGCGGAGAAGGGCCTCGACTTCTCCGTCCGGGTGTCGCCGGAACTGCCCGCCACGCTGCACACCGACGAGCAGCGCCTCCTTCAGGTGCTGCGCAACCTGCTCTCCAACGCGGTGAAGTTCACCGACTCCGGAGCGGTCGAATTGGTGATCCGGCCCGCCGGCGCGGATGTCCCGGTGGCGATCCGGGAGCAGCTCCTGGAGGCGGGTTCGCTGCGGGACGCGGACGCCGGGCTGATTGCGTTCTCGGTGACCGACACCGGCATCGGGATCGCCGCCAGCAAGATGCGGGTGATTTTCGAGGCCTTCAAGCAGGCGGACGGTACGACGAGCAGGAAGTACGGCGGTACGGGTCTGGGGCTGTCCATCTCGCGGGAGATCGCGCGTCTGCTGGGCGGTGAGATCCACGCCCAGAGCGAGCCGGGACGCGGTTCGACGTTCACGCTGTATTTGCCGATGCACCCGAGCGAACTGCCCCCGCAGGGCTACGGGCAGCTCGCGCCCGCCCTGGAGGCCGGGGAGTTGCTCGCCTCGGAGGCGGAGCTGTCCGGGGTCGGCATCGAGACGCCGGCCGAGGTGAAGTCGTACCAGGAGACGCAGAACGGGCCCGCCGCGCTCTTCAGGCGGCGCCGCAGGGCGCTGCCCGCGACCGAGCAGCACCCGGGGCTGCCGGGGCCGAACGGGGCCGCGGGTGCCTCTCAGGAGCAGTGGGCGGCCGGGGGGCAGCAGGAGGCGGCGCCGCAGCCGCACCGAGGCATTCGGTTCGAGGGCGAGAAGGTGCTGATCGTCGACGACGACATCCGCAACGTGTTCGCGCTCACCAGCGTCCTGGAGCAGCACGGCCTGTCGGTGCTGTACGCCGAGAACGGCCGTGAGGGCATCGAGGTGCTGGAGCAGCACGACGATGTGACGGTCGTCCTGATGGACATCATGATGCCCGAGATGGACGGCTACGCCACGACGACGGCGATTCGCCGGATGCCGCAGTTCGCCGGGCTGCCGATCATCGCGCTCACGGCGAAGGCGATGAAGGGCGACCGGGAGAAGGCCATCGAGTCCGGCGCGTCCGACTACGTCACCAAGCCGGTCGATCCCGACCATCTGCTCTCCGTGATGGAGCAGTGGATGCGCGAGGAGTGAGCGGGATGGGTGTCGCCGGGTGGTGTCGGCGGCCGGGAAGCCGGGCTGTGCGCGCCGAGTCGGCGGCGCGGGGCGCCCGACGTCGTATAACTGACGGTGGCCGAAGCCGTGTAGAAGTGCGGGATTCGGGGAACCTTCTGGTCTCCCGCTACGTTTCTGCTACGTGCACAGTGACATCGCGGTGACAGGGTGTGGCGACAGGCGGGGTGCGGCTACCATGACCGGCACAAGGACGGGCGACGCAAGGGAGTCGTCCTCTGGGGCGGCGCCCGGTGCACTGCCGGGGCGAGGAGGGCGGGCCATGGTGCAGAAGGCCAAGATCCTTCTGGTCGATGACCGGCCGGAGAATCTGCTGGCGCTGGAGGCGATCCTCTCCGCGCTCGATCAGACACTGGTACGGGCATCGTCCGGAGAGGAAGCGCTCAAAGCGCTACTGACCGACGACTTCGCGGTCATTCTGCTGGACGTCCAGATGCCTGGAATGGACGGTTTCGAAACCGCGGCGCACATCAAGCGGCGTGAACGGACTCGGGACATCCCGATCATCTTTCTCACGGCGATCAACCACGGCCCGCACCACACCTTCCGGGGGTACGCGGCGGGTGCGGTGGACTACATCTCCAAGCCGTTCGACCCATGGGTGCTGCGCGCGAAGGTCTCGGTCTTCGTCGAGCTCTACATGAAGAACTGCCAACTGCGCGAGCAGGCAGCGCTGCTGCGGCTGCAGCTGGAGGGCGGCGGCAAGACGGCGCTCGGCTCGGCCAAGGAGCCGGCCGGTCTCCTCGCCGAACTCTCCGCGCGGCTCGCCGCCGTTGAGGAGCAGGCCGAGGCGCTGTCCAAACAGCTCGACGACGACTCGGCGGACGCGGCGGCGGTGGCGACCGCGGCCCATCTCGAACGCAAACTCACGGGACTGCGTCGGGCGCTGGACGCGTTGGAGCCGGGCACGGGAAGCGGCGCGCCGTCGGTGCCGTCGCAGAACTGACCTCCGAGGCGTCCGTCGTTCGCGGTGAGCGCGCGTCAGTTCCGGTCCCTGGTGCGGGCGACACGAACGGGTGAAGCAGTAGGCACACGTGTCCGCTGTCGTCTCCACCGGTAACCTCACACTCATGGCCTCACGTCAGTCCGCAGCCAAGAAGCCGCCCGCGAAGAAGGCGGCTGCTCCGACGAAGGCTCCGGCGAAGAAGGCCCCCGCGAAAAAGGCAGCCGCCAAGAAGGCGCCCGCCAAGAAGGTCGCGGCGAAGAAGGCCCCACCCGCGTCGGCGCCCAACCCCACCGCGGGTGTGTACAAGCTCGTACGCGCCGTGTGGCTGGGCCTCGCGCATGCCGTCGGCGCGATGTTCCGCGGCATAGGACGGGGCGCGAAGGGGCTCGACCCGGCGCATCGCAAGGACGGACTCGCGCTGCTGCTGATCGGGATCGCGCTGATCGTCGCGGCGGGCACGTGGTCCAACCTGCACGGTCCCGTCGGCGACCTCGTCGAGATGCTGGTGACGGGTGCCTTCGGCCGCCTCGACCTGCTGGTGCCGATACTGCTCGCGGTCATCGCCGCCCGCTTCATCCTGCATCCCGAGAAGCCGGAGGCCAACGGGCGCATCGTGATCGGCCTGTCCGCGCTCGTCATCGGCGTGCTCGGCCAGGTCCACATCGCCTGCGGGGCGCCCGCGCGCAGCGACGGCATGCAGGCGATAAGGGACGCGGGCGGGCTCATCGGCTGGGCGGCGTCGACGCCCCTGACGTACATGATGGGCGACGTCCTCGCGGTGCCGCTGCTCGTGCTGCTCACGATCTTCGGCCTGCTGGTCGTCACGGCGACCCCCGTCAACGCGATCCCGCAGCGGCTGCGGCTGCTCGGACAGAAGCTGGGCGTCGTCCAGGCCGACCTCGACGAGGACGCCTTCGGCGAGGACGACGAGCGCTACGACGAGCAGTGGCGCGAGGCGCTTCCCGCCCGCTCCCGGCGGCGTTCACGCGCCCCCGAGGGATACGACGCGGAGAGCGCCGAGGAGGAGGCGCTCACCAAGCGCCGCGGCCGTCCCCGGCGGCCCGGTGTGCAGCAGCCCGACATGAACCGGCCCATGGACGCGGTGGACGTCGCCGCGGCCGCCGCCGCCGCGCTCGACGGCGCCGTGCTGCACGGGATGCCGCCCTCCCCGCTGGTCGCCGATCTGACGCAGGGCGTCACGGCGGAGCGTGACGGCTACGAGGAGACGACCCCGGTGCCGGCCGCGCGCGCCAAGGCCGTCCCGGGCGCCAAGCGGCCCAAGCAGGAGGCCCTGGCCGTCGAGTCCGTCGTGCCCGACCTCACCAAGTCCGCACCCGACGCGCCCCGCGACCTGCCCCCGCGCGCGGAGCAGCTCCAGCTGTCCGGCGACATCACCTACTCCTTGCCGTCGCTCGACCTCCTGGAGCGTGGCGGGCCCGGCAAGACGCGCAGCGCCGCCAACGACGCCGTGGTCGCCTCGCTCCAGAACGTCTTCATGGAGTTCAAGGTCGACGCCGCCGTCACCGGCTTCACGCGCGGTCCGACGGTCACGCGCTACGAGGTCGAGCTCGGCCCCGCCGTGAAGGTCGAGCGGATCACGGCGCTCACCAAGAACATCGCGTACGCCGTCGCAAGCCCCGACGTGCGGATCATCAGTCCGATCCCCGGCAAGTCGGCGGTCGGCATCGAGATCCCCAACACCGACCGCGAGATGGTCAACCTCGGTGACGTGCTGCGCCTCGCGGACGCGGCCGAGGACGACCACCCGATGCTGGTCGCGCTCGGCAAGGACGTCGAGGGCGGCTATGTGATGGCCAACCTGGCGAAGATGCCGCACGTGCTCGTCGCCGGAGCCACCGGTTCCGGTAAATCCTCGTGCATTAACTGCCTGATCACGTCCGTCATGGTCCGGGCGACCCCCGAGGACGTCCGGATGGTCCTCGTCGACCCCAAGCGGGTCGAGCTGACCGCGTACGAGGGCATCCCGCACCTGATCACGCCGATCATCACCAACCCGAAGCGGGCCGCCGAGGCGCTGCAGTGGGTCGTACGGGAGATGGATCTGCGCTACGACGACCTTGCGGCGTTCGGCTACCGGCACATCGACGACTTCAACGAGGCCATCAGGAACGGCAAGGTGAAGCTGCCCGAGGGCAGCGAGCGCGAGCTGACGCCGTACCCGTATCTGCTGGTGATCGTCGACGAGCTCGCCGACCTGATGATGGTCGCGCCGCGCGACGTCGAGGACGCGATCGTGCGCATCACGCAGCTCGCGCGTGCGGCCGGCATCCACCTGGTGCTCGCCACCCAGCGGCCGTCCGTGGACGTCGTCACCGGTCTGATCAAGGCGAACGTGCCGTCCCGGCTCGCCTTCGCCACGTCGTCGCTGGCGGACTCGCGCGTCATCCTCGACCAGCCGGGTGCCGAGAAGCTGATCGGGAAGGGTGACGGGCTCTTCCTGCCGATGGGGGCCAACAAGCCCACCCGTATGCAGGGTGCCTTCGTCACCGAGGACGAGGTCGCGGCCATCGTGCAGCACTGCAAGGACCAGATGGCGCCGGTCTTCCGGGACGACGTCACCGTGGGCACCAAGCAGAAGAAGGAGATCGACGAGGACATCGGCGACGACCTCGACCTGCTGTGCGCCGCCGCCGAACTGGTCGTCACCTCGCAGTTCGGGTCCACCTCGATGCTCCAGCGCAAGCTGCGGGTCGGCTTCGCCAAGGCAGGGCGGCTGATGGACCTCATGGAGTCCCGCGGCATCGTCGGGCCCAGCGAGGGTTCCAAGGCGCGTGATGTTCTTGTGAAGGCTGACGAGCTGGATGGAGTGCTCGCCGTGATTCGTGGGGAAGCTGAAGCGTAGAGCTTTTGGCGGAGGAAAACAGGACAGGTCGGTCACCGTACGGGTGAGATCTCGGCGGCTCGGTCATGGCGCGGACGGTTCGCTCCGTGACACATGGATATTCGAACGTGACTCACCCGTAAGGGAAACACGGGCAACCGTTTCCCTTCGTCGTACGTCAAGTTGAGCGAGGGGACAGGTCCCTGTCCCAACATCAGGATGACCGGCCATTCTGATGGCGTACAAAGTCCCACCGCCCGGTTGCCCCACCCTTTCGCACCCCCCCTAAACTGAACCTCCAGCACAGGTGGCTACACGCTCGAAAGGCGCCCCCGTGTCCATCGGCAACTTCCCTGACGGCAACTCCCCCGAAGACGAGCGCCCGTTCGAAGAGCACCGCGAAGAAGTCCTCTCGGTCGGTCGTGCCCTGCGGCAGGCCCGCATCGAGGCAGGACTGACGGTTGACGACGTCAGCAACGCCACCCGGGTCCGTATCGGCATCGTGCACGCGATGGAGCAGGACGACTTCGCCCCCTGCGGCGGTGACGTGTACGCGCGCGGTCACCTCCGGACGCTGGCGCGGGCCGTGCGTCTCGATCCGGCCCCGCTGCTCGCTCGCTACGACGCCGAACACGGCGGGCGTCCCGCGCCGACCCCCGCCGCCCCGCTGTTCGAGGCGGAACGCATCCGTCCCGAGCGCCGCGGGCCGAACTGGACCGCCGCCATGGTCGCGGCCATCGTCGCCGTGATCGGCTTCGTCGGCTTCACCGTGGTCAAGGGCAGCGGTGGGAGCGACGCGAAGTCGTCGGTCGCCGAGGGCTCCACACCGACCGCCAGTACGTCCACCACCTCGGCCAGCCCCAAGATCAGCAAGCCCGCCGACCCGAAGCCCGAGCCCTCCGACAGCGCCATCGCGGCGGCTCCGCAGGACAAGGTGACCGTCCAGGTGAGCGCCCCCGACGGGCGCAGCTGGATCTCCGCCAAGGACCACAACGGCCGGCTTCTCTTCGACGGTCTGCTCAAGCAGGGCGAGTCCAAGACCTTCCAGGACAAGACGAAGATCGACCTGGTCCTCGGCGACGCGGGCGCCATCAAGCTGTATGTGAACGGCAAGAAGATCGACGACCAGTTCCAGCCCGGCCAGGTCGAGCGACTGACGTACACGAAGGGCGACCCCGTCGTCGGATGACTTCGGACGGCCGTGAGGGTCGCACAGCGGGCCCACGAAACGGGCGCGCAAAGGGTTCTCCGCACAGGCGGGTACGGGGTTGGCCAAGATCGGCCAACCCCGTCGACGTGGGCTGTCAGTGAGACAAAGTAGTCTTGAGCCCATGCCTGAACGCCGTACCGTCGCACTCGTCACCCTTGGCTGCGCCCGTAACGAGGTGGACTCGGAGGAGCTCGCAGGCCGCTTGGAGGCGGACGGCTGGCAACTCGTGGAGGACGCCGAAGAAGCGGACGTCGCCGTCGTCAACACCTGTGGCTTCGTCGAAGCCGCCAAGAAGGACTCCGTCGACGCCCTCCTGGAAGCCAATGACCTCAAGGGGCATGGCAGAACCCAGGCCGTCGTGGCGGTGGGCTGCATGGCCGAGCGGTACGGCAAGGAGCTCGCCGAGGCCCTCCCCGAGGCCGACGGCGTGCTCGGCTTCGACGACTACGCGGACATCTCGGACCGCCTCCAGACCATCCTGAACGGCGGCATCCACGCCTCCCACACCCCCCGCGACCGGCGCAAGCTGCTGCCGATCAGCCCCGCCGAGCGGCAGAGCGCGGGCGAGGAGGTGGCCCTTCCCGGCCACGGCGCCCCCTCGGACCTCCCGGAGGGCGTCGCCCCGGTCTCCGGCCCGCGTGCGCCCCTGCGCCGCCGCCTGGACGGCTCCCCGGTGGCCTCGGTGAAGCTCGCCTCCGGCTGCGACCGGCGCTGCTCCTTCTGTGCCATCCCGTCCTTCCGCGGCTCCTTCATCTCGCGCCGCCCCAGCGATGTGCTGAACGAGACCCGCTGGCTGGCCGAGCAGGGCGTCAAGGAGATCATGCTGGTCTCCGAGAACAACACCTCGTACGGCAAGGACCTGGGGGACATCCGCCTCCTGGAGACCATGCTGCCCGAGCTCGCCGAGATCGACGGCATCGAGCGCGTGCGCGTGAGCTACCTCCAGCCCGCCGAGATGCGCCCCGGGCTCATCGACGTGCTGACCTCCACGCCGAACATCGCGCCTTACTTCGACCTGTCCTTCCAGCACTCCGCGCCCGACGTGCTGCGCGCGATGCGGCGCTTCGGCGACACGGACCGCTTCCTGGAGCTGCTCGACACCATCCGCTCCAAGGCCCCGCAGGCCGGCGTGCGGTCCAACTTCATCGTGGGCTTCCCCGGCGAGACCGAGGCCGACCTCGCGGAGTTGGAGCGCTTCCTCACGGGCGCACGCCTCGACGCCATCGGCGTCTTCGGGTACTCCGACGAGGACGGCACGGAGGCGGCGATGTACGAGAACAAGCTCGACCAGGACGTGGTCGACGAGCGCCTCGCGCGCGTGTCCCGGCTCGCCGAGGAGCTGGTCGCGCAGCGCGCCGAGGAGCGCGTCGGTGAGACCGTCCACGTGCTCGTCGAGTCGATCGGCTCCGCCGACGGCGAGGAGTGGGGTGCGGTCGGCCGTGCCGCGCACCAGGCGCCCGAGACCGACGGTCAGGTGCAGTTCACGAGCGGCGAAGGTCTGACGGTGGGCCGTATCGTCGAGGCCAAGGTGGTCGGTACGGAAGGTGTCGACCTGGTGGCCGAGCCGCTCCTGGGCTCGCTCCCGTGTACTGAGGAGGCGGCCAGATGACCGGAGCCCCGGCGTCCGCGGCGGGCGGCTCCTCCAGCGCGAACGGCGCGGCGGGCGCTCCCGGCGTTCCCGGGGGCTCCAAGCCGGCGCGGGGCGGGAAGCTGGGCGCTGTGGCCGTCAATCAGGCCAGCCTCTGGAACATCGCGAACATCCTGACCATGATCCGGCTCGTCCTGGTGCCGGGCTTCGTGGCGCTGATGCTGGCCGACGGCGGGTACGACCCCGCGTGGCGTGCCTGGGCGTGGGCCGCCTTCGCCGTCGCCATGATCACCGACATCTTCGACGGGCACCTGGCGCGTACGTACGACCTGGTCACCGACTTCGGGAAGATCGCCGACCCCATCGCCGACAAGGCGATCATGGGTGCGGCGCTGGTCTGCCTGTCCTACCTCGGTGATCTGCCGTGGTGGGTGACGGGAGTGATCCTCGGGCGCGAGCTCGGGATCACCCTGATGCGCTTCCTGGTGATCCGCTACGGGGTCATTCCGGCCAGCCGTGGCGGCAAGCTGAAGACCCTCGCGCAGGGCACCGCGGTCGGGATGTACGTCCTGGCGCTGACGGGGCCGCTGGCCACCCTGAGGTTCTGGGTGATGGCCGTGGCGGTCGTCCTGACCGTCGTCACCGGGCTCGACTACGTAAGACAGGCCATTGTGCTGCGCAGGAGCGGGATCGCCGAGCGGCAGGCGGCCGCCGAGGAGGCAGAACGGTGAGTTCGACGGCCGCCGAAGTGCTGCGACTACTCACGGTGAGGGGCGAGACGCTCGCCGTCGCCGAGTCGCTGACCGGCGGTCTGGTGGCGGCGGAGATCACCGCGACGCCCGGGGCCTCCCAGGCCTTCCGGGGCTCCGTGACGGCGTACGCCACCGAACTCAAGCACAACCTGCTGGGTGTCGACGCCACTCTGTTGGCCCAGCGTGGCGCGGTGGATCCGCAGGTCGCGGCCCAGATGGCGGCCGGTGTGCGCAAGGCGCTCGGCGCGGACTGGGGGATCGCGACCACCGGTGTCGCGGGACCCGAACCGCAGGACGGGCAGCCGGTCGGGACGGTTTTCGTGGCCGTCGACGGGCCGGCCCGAGCATCTTTTCATGCTGCCGGCGGCGGGAAAGTGATACCGCTGCGGTTGAACGGCGACCGGGCGGAAATCCGTATGGAGAGTGTACGGAGCGTACTCGCACTGCTCCTGAAGGAGCTGGCGGGCGAACAGACCGGGAATGAGCGGGCACAGGATACGGAACAGAACGGGGGGTTTTGATGTTTGCAGCCCTGAGTGAACACGACATCGCTCCCCGCACGGCCGCGGCGCAAGGCGGTACGGTGGGGCGTGAAGGATGCGGCTACGCGGTCCGAGGAGGGAGCCACCGATGATTCTGCTCCGTCGCCTGCTTGGTGACGTGCTGCGTCGGCAGCGCCAGCGCCAGGGCCGTACTCTGCGCGAAGTCTCCTCGTCCGCCCGAGTTTCACTCGGCTATCTCTCCGAGGTGGAGCGGGGGCAGAAGGAGGCATCCTCCGAGCTGCTCTCCGCCATCTGCGACGCGCTGGACGTACGGATGTCCGAGCTCATGCGGGAAGTGAGCGACGAGCTCGCTCTCGCCGAGCTGGCCCAGTCTGCAGCGGCCACCGAGCCGGTGCCCACACCGGTGCGCCGTCCGATGCTGAATTCCGTATCGGTCACCGGCGTACCACCGGAACGGGTCACCATCAAGGCGCCTGCCGAGGCGGTCGATGTCGTCGCCGCCTGACGCTCACGAGTTCGCGCTCATGAGCTGAGCACGCTTGTGAAAGCCCCGGCCGGGGCTGCTCCAGGGGAAACCTGGAGCGGTTTCGGCCGGGGCTTTCGCTGTCTCCCGGTCCACTCGCTCCAGGTGACCCGAATTGTGCGTATATGCCATGGTTGATGAGGGCGTGATGGATGAGGCCGTTGTTGATCAGGTCGAGTGGATCGGAGAATCCCGATGTACGTCGTGAAGAGCCCGTTGTCCGACGCGGATCTTAAGACCGTGTCCGGCGCCCTCCAGGGAGCGCTGGTCGACCTGGTGGATCTCTCCTTGGTGGCGAAGCAGATCCACTGGAACGTGGTCGGACCGCGCTTCCGCTCCATCCACCTCCAGCTCGACGAGGTCGTGGACACCGCACGGCTGCACTCCGACACGGTGGCGGAGCGCGCCTCGACGCTCGGAGTCCCGCCCGACGGACGTGCCGCGACCGTGGCCACCACCAGCGGTATCGGTGTGACACCCGAGGGCTGGATCAAGGACACCGACGCCGTGGAGGCGCTCGTGGACGCGCTGAGCGCGGTGATCAGCCGGATGCGGGTGCGGGTGGACGCGACGGGTGAAGCCGATCCGGTGAGCCAGGACATCTTCATCCAGATCACGGCCGACCTCGAGAAGCATCACTGGATGTTCCAGGCGGAGAACGGGTGACGCCCGGAGGCGGGCGGCTCACGGTGGTGACCGCCGGGCGCACCATGGTGGCCATGGGGCGCCGTGACCGGCTTCGGATGTGCCTTGGGTGCGCCTCTGTGCCGTTGGTGCGCCCTGCCGGTGGGTGAGAGCGCGGGTCTAGCTTCGGGCTGGAGGTGGACACCATGGCAGGGCGGATAGCGCGCTGGGGGGCTGCGCTGGGGCTCGGTGCGCTGTGGTGGTGGGGCGTCGTCCGGCTCGCGCTGGCGCCCGATGCCGGGGCGCTGGAAGGGGCGGTCGCGGCCGGGGGATGGGGGTTGAGCCTGCTGCCGGTGCACTGTGTGCCGAAGGCTGGGGTCGTGCGCGCCGGCGCCGGGGCGCACGGGCGGCGAGAGGGGTGGCTACGACGTGGGGGGCGTGGGCCGGGGGCTTCGTAGCGGCGGGGCGCTCGGTGGAGGGGGTGGGGGACAGGTGCGGCGCGTTTGGGGGCGCGTGGTGTCTGAGGCTCGGCGCGGGAGGGGGCCGGGCGCGGAGGGGGCGGGAGCAGGGTGGAGATGCCGCAGGGCGGATGCCCGGAGGCGGCGGCGTGGGGGGTGCTGCCGGGCGCTACCAAGGCATCGCTACGCCGCCGTTCGGGCGCAGGATCTGCCCCGTTGTGAACGCCGAGGCGTCGGAGGCCAGATGCAGCACGGCGTGGGCGATGTCCTTGGGTTCGCCGACCCGGCCGAGCGGCGACAGCCGGGCCATGACCGCTTCGGTGCGCGCCTGGGCGTCCCCGTGACGGTCGGTCATCGGCGTACGTGTCCAGCCGGGCGCGACCGCGTTCACACGGATGCCGTGCGGGCCGATCTCGGTCGCCAGGGTCTTCGTCAGCTGCACGACGGCCGCCTTCGAGGCGCCGTAGCAGAGCAGGCCGGGGCCGCCGGTGTCGATGGCGCCGGACGCCATCGTGATGATGCTCCCGCGGACGCTCTTCGCGATCATGAGGCGGGCGGCCTCCTGGCAGGCGTACAGCACGCCCTTGAAATTGACGCCCAGTACGCGGTCCAGGTCCTCGTCCCGGGTCTCCAGGACCGGGCTGCTGTGCATGATCCCGGCGACCGCCGCCATGACGTCGAGCCGTTCGCAGGACGCGACGGCCTGTCGGACCTGCGCACGGTCGCTGACGTCGAGCGGATGTGTGTGGGCCGTACCGCCCTGGGCCTTGATGAGGGTCGCCGTCTCGTGCAGGCCCTGCGGGTCCCGGTCCGCGCAGTGGACGGTAGCCCCCGCCTCCGCCAGCAGGACGGCTGACGCGCGGCCGATCCCGCTGGCGGCGCCGGTGACGAATGCGGTGCGTCCGGTGAGGTCGTACGCCTTGACGGGCATGAGGGGACGGTACGAGGGTTTCTGACGGCCCGTCAATTAGTCGTACGGCAAGGAGTTGTACGGCGGGGAGTTCTACGGGAGGGGCTGGCGCTAGGAGGGCGGGATACGGCCCGGGGTCGGAGTCGGGCCTGTCTGGCACATCGGGCACCAGTACGTGGGGCGCTCTCGGGAGCCGTCGCCCTGG
The DNA here is from genome assembly GCF_044763085.1 of Streptomyces sp. NPDC096311. Classification (NCBI taxonomy): domain Bacteria; kingdom Bacillati; phylum Actinomycetota; class Actinomycetes; order Kitasatosporales; family Streptomycetaceae; genus Streptomyces; species Streptomyces sp. NPDC096311. The sequence goes on along the minus strand of NZ_JBIWFN010000021.1, from coordinate 190,836 downwards.
TCGGCCCGGCGGATCGAGGTGCCACAGCGCAGACAGGGGCGGGGTGCGCGGCCGTACACGAAGAGGTTCTGGTCGCGGCGGCCGGTGGTGATGCGGGTCGGGCGGTCGCGGTTGGTCTCCAGGAGCTTCTTTGCCAGGGCCGGGAGCAGGGTGGCGCGGTCGGCGGGAAGCTCACCGATGGGCAGCCAGGGAGTCACCCGGAGGAGGAAGCACAGCTCGCTCTTGTAGACATTGCCGATCCCGGCGAGGTTGCGCTGGTCGAGGAGGGCCTCGCCGAGGGAGCGGGCGGGGTCTTGGAGGAGGTTCTCCAAGGCGCTGTCGGGGTTCCAGTCCGGGCCGAGGAGGTCGGGGCCGAGGTGGCCTACGGCGCGGACCTCGTCCGCGGTGCGGAGCAACTCCAGGACGGGGAGCCGGTAGCCGACGGCCGTGCGGTCCGCGGTGCCGAGGATGGCCCGGATCTGGTGGGCGGGGCCGCCGCTCCAGCGCAGGCCGTTCGCGTACACCTTCCAGGAGCCGTCCATGCGCAGATGCGAGTGCAGGGTCAGGCCGCCCTCGATCCGGGTCAGGAGGTGCTTGCCGCGCGGGGTGACGTCCAGGACGGTGCGGCCGGTGAGGTCTGCGGTGGCGTACTTGGGCACCCGCAGGTCGGAGCGGGTCAGCACCTTGCCCGCGAGGGCGGTGTGCAGTCGCCTCGCGGCTTGCCAGACGGTGTCTCCTTCGGGCATGGGTTCCAGGGTGGCACGAGTGGGGTGGGGAGCGGCGGGGTGGGGCGGAGTGGGGGATGCGGGTACGTGGGGTGCGTGTGGGTGGGGGCTCAGGCGCGCAGGCGCAGGCCGCGGGGGGTCGCGATGAAGCCGGCGCTTTCCAGGAGGGTGCCGAACGGGGATGTCAGGGCGGAGGCGCCGTTGACGCGCTCCACCGTGACCGTGCCGAGGGAGCCCGCGCGGGCGGCCGCGGCGAGGGCTTCGGCGGCGGCACGCAGACGGGCGTCCTCCATGACCGAGACGTCCGGGTCCGAGGGCCAGGCCAGCAGGGTCTTGCCGCCGCGCTCCATGTACAGCGTCAGCTCGCCGTCGACGAGCACGACCAGGGAGCCCGCCTTACGGCCCGGTTTGTGTCCGGCGCCGGTGGGGGGCTCGGGCCAGGAAAGGGCAGCGCCGTACGCGTTCGCGGGGTCGGCGGCGGCCAGGACCACGGCCTGGGGGGTGGCCCGGGACGAGGAACGGGAGCGGAACCGGTTGGGGGAGAGCGCGGGGTCGCTCGCGAAGCCGTGGTCGTCGGCGAAGGCGGATTCCTCGGTCTCGGAGAAACCGAGGGGACTCGTCGCGTCGAGGTCGAGGTCGTCGGGAAAGGCGTGGGTGTGCGCGGGGTCGTCGTGGCCGTCGGGGAAACCGTTGGTGTGTGCGGGGTCGCGGCCGTCGGGGAAACCGTTGGTGTGGCGGCGGCCGGGGGTGTCCGGGAAACCGGTCGGCGCCGGGAAGGTGTCTCCCGGGAAGCTGTCCCTGGGGTCCTGGGCGGTCAGTGATTCGCCCCGGTCCCGCGCGTTTGCCACCGCGCGCAGGCGGTCCACCGCTCCGTCCATCGCGAACTGGGCGGCACCCAGTCCTTCCACCACGTAACCCCGGCGGGCCTGGCCGCTGTCCTCGAAGGCGGACAGGATGCGGTACACGGCGGAGAAGCCGCCTTCGACCCCTTCCGCGGCGACGGCGCCCCGGGTCACCACGCCGTGCCGGTCGAGCAGTGTGCGGGCCAGGGCGTGGGCGCGCACGGTGGCGTCGGGCTCACGGGCGGGCAGCAGCGACCAGCGGCCGGCCACCGTCGGCGGGCCCGTACGGGACTGGGGGCGTGCCGCGCCGGTCAGGGAGCCGTAGCGACCGCGCGGGACTGTGCGTTTGGCGCGGTGCGCCGTGGACCCGGCGGTGCGACCCGAACCCAGGAGAGCGCGCATCGGTGCGAGCGTGTCGTTCGTGAGCCGACCGGACCAGGCCAGGTCCCAGATGGTGTCGGCGAGTTGGGGATCGGTGGCGTCGGGGTGGGTGGTGGCGCGGACCTGGTCGGCGATCTGGCGGAAGAACAGGCCGTAGCCCCCGGAGAGGGCGTCCAGCACCGACTGGTGCAGGGCGGTCGGCTCCAGGGGGTGCGGGTCCGGGAGGAGCAGCGGAGCCGCGTCCGCGAGATAGAGCGAGACCCAGCCGTCCTTGCCCGGCAGCGCCCCGGCCCCGGCCCAGACCACCTCTCCGGCGGCCGTGAGTTCGTCGAGCAGCGCGGGGGCGTAACCGGAGACGCGGGAGGGAAGGACCAGCTTCTCCAGGGCGGAGGCGGGCACCGAGGCGCCCTGCAACTGCTCGATGGCGCGCACCAGTCCGTCGATGCCGCGCAGCCCGTGCCCGCTGTCGACGTGCTGCCACTGTGGCAGGAACTGTGCGAGCGCGGCGGGCGGCACCGGCTCCAACTCGTGGCGCAGGGCCGCGAGCGAACGGCGCCGCAGCCTGCGCAGCACGGCCGCGTCGCACCACTCCTGGCCGATGCCCGCCGGATGGAACTCCCCCTGGACGACACGGCCGTTCGCCGCGAGGCGTTGCAGTGCTCCGTCCGTGACGGCCGTGCCGAGACCGAAGCGGGCGGCGGCGGCGGTGGAGGTGAACGGGCCGTGGGTGCGTGCGTAGCGCGCGAGGAGGTCGCCGAGCGGGTCCTTGACCGGCTCCGTGAAGGCCTCGGGGACGCCGACGGGCAGCGCTGTGCCCAATGCGTCCCGCAGGCGGCCGGCGTCCTCGATGGCCGCCCAGTGGTCGGCGCCGGCGATACGGACCTTGATGGCGCGGCGAGCGGCGGCCAGCTCCTTGGCCCACTGCGGCTCGGCGCCGCGCTCGGCCAGGTCGGCATCCGTGAGCGGGCCCAGCAGGCGCAGCAGGTCGGCGACGCCTTCGGCGTCCTTGACCCGGCGGTCCTCGGTGAGCCACTGGAGCTCCCGCTCCAGCTCGGCCAGGACCTCGGCGTCGAGCAGCTCCCGCAGCTCGGCCTGGCCCAGGAGCTCGGCCAGCAGGCGGGAGTCCAGGGACAGGGCGGCGGCGCGCCGCTCGGCGAGCGGGGAGTCGCCCTCGTACAGGAACTGGGCGACGTATCCGAACAGGAGGGAGCGGGCGAAGGGGGAGGGCTCGGGCGTGGTGACCTCGACGAGCCGCACCTTGCGGGACTCGATGTCGCCCATCAGCTCGGTGAGCCCGGGGACGTCGAAGACGTCCTGGAGGCATTCGCGGACCGCTTCCAGGACGATCGGGAACGATCCGAACTCGCTGGCTACCTGGAGCAGTTGGGCGGCGCGCTGCCGCTGCTGCCACAGCGGGGTGCGCTTTCCCGGACTGCGGCGCGGCAGCAGCAGCGCGCGGGCCGCGCACTCACGGAACCGGGCCGCGAACAGTGCCGAGCCGCCCACCTGGTCGGTGACGATCTGGTCGACCTCGCCCTTGTCGAAGGCGACGTCCGCCGCGCCGACGGGCGCCTGCTCCGTGTCGTACTCCGTGCCCAGCTTCATGGGCTCCTGGTCGAGCAGGTCCAGGCCCATCACGTCGGCGTCGGGCAGGCGCAGCACGATGCCGTCGTCGGCGTGCATGACCTGGGCGTCCATGCCGTAGCGCTCGGAGAGCCGGGCGCCCAGCGCGAGGGCCCAGGGCGCGTGCACCTGGGCGCCGAAGGGGGAGTGCACGACCACCCGCCAGTCGCCCAGCTCGTCACGGAACCGCTCGACGACGATCGTGCGGTCGTCCGGGACGTGCCCGCACGCCTCGCGCTGTTCGGTGAGGTAGGACAGCACGTTGTCGGCGGCCCAGGCGTCCAGTCCCGCGGCCAGCAGCCGCAGGCGGGCGTCGTCCTTGGGGAGCGAGCCCACCTCGCGGAGGAACGCGCCGACCGCCCGGCCGAGCTCGAGAGGGCGGCCGAGCTGGTCGCCCTTCCAGAAGGGGAGCCGGCCCGGGACACCGGGGGCGGGGGAGACCAGGACGCGGTCGCGGGTGATGTCCTCGATGCGCCAGGAACTCGTGCCGAGCGTGAAGACGTCCCCGACGCGGGACTCGTAGACCATCTCCTCGTCGAGCTCACCGACCCGGCCGCCGCCCTTCTTGGGGTCGGATCCCGCGAGGAAGACCCCGAACAGCCCGCGGTCGGGGATGGTCCCGCCGGAGGTGACGGCGAGGCGCTGAGCGCCGGGACGGCCCGTGATCGTACCCGCGACGCGGTCCCACACCACACGAGGCCTGAGCTCCGCGAAGGCGTCGGACGGATAGCGGCCCGCGAGCATGTCGAGCACGGCCGTGAACGCCGACTCGGGCAGCGAGGCGAAGGGCGCCGCCCGGCGGACCGTGGCGAGCAGGTCGTCGACCTGCCAGGTGTCGAGTGCGGTCATGGCGACGAGCTGCTGCGCCAGCACGTCCAGGGGGTTGGTGGGGACCCGCAGGGACTCGATGGAGCCGGTGCGCATCCGCTCGGTGACCACCGCCGCCTGGACGAGGTCGCCGCGGTACTTGGGGAAGACGACGCCGGTGGACACCGCGCCGACCTGGTGGCCCGCGCGGCCCACTCGCTGGAGGCCGGAGGCCACGGAGGGCGGTGACTCGACCTGGACGACGAGGTCGACCGCGCCCATGTCGATGCCGAGTTCGAGGCTGGAGGTGGCGACCACGGCGGGCAGGCGCCCCGCCTTCAGGTCCTCCTCGACCAGGGCCCGCTGCTCCTTGGACACCGAGCCGTGGTGGGCCCGCGCGATGACGGGCGGCGCCCCCTGAGCCGCGCCGGAGCCCCCCATCAGCTGGGCCGGGGCGTGCGCCTCCGCCAGGGGTTCGCCCGTCGCCCGCTCGTACGCGATCTCGTTCAGCCGGTTGCACAGGCGCTCCGCCAGGCGGCGGGAGTTGGCGAACACGATCGTGGAGCGGTGGGACTGCACGAGGTCGGCGATCCGCTCCTCGACATGAGGCCAGATGGAGGGCTTCTCCGCGCCCTCGCTGCCGTCGGCGACCGGGGAGCCGCCCAGCTCGCCCAGGTCCTCGACCGGGACGACCACGGAGAGGTCGAATTCCTTGCCCGACGGCGGTTGGACGATCTCCACCTTGCGGCGGGGCGAGAGATAGCGCGCCACCTCGTCCACCGGACGCACCGTCGCGGAGAGGCCGATGCGGCGCGCCGGCCTGGGCAGCACCTCGTCGAGGCGCTCCAGGGTGAGCGCGAGATGGGCGCCGCGCTTGGTGCCCGCGACCGCGTGCACCTCGTCCAGGATCACCGTCTCGATACCGGTCAGCGCGTCGCGCGTCGCCGACGTCAGCATCAGGAACAGTGACTCGGGGGTTGTGATCAGGATGTCCGGCGGGCGGGTGGCCAGCGCGCGGCGCTCGGCGGCCGGAGTGTCGCCGGAGCGGATGCCGACCTTCACCTCGGGCTCGGGCAGCCCGAGGCGCACCGACTCCTGCCGGATGCCGGTCAGCGGGCTGCGCAGATTCCGCTCCACGTCCACCGCGAGGGCCTTGAGCGGCGATACGTACAGCACCCGGCAGCGCTTCCTGGGGTCGGCCGGGGGCGGGGTCGAGGCCAGCTGGTCGAGCGCGGCGAGGAACGCTGCCAGGGTCTTGCCGGAGCCGGTCGGGGCGACCACCAGCACGTCCGAGCCTTCGCCGATGGCCTTCCACGCGCCGGCCTGGGCCGCGGTGGGCGCGGAGAAGGCCCCCGTGAACCAGCCGCGGGTCGCGGGGGAGAAGCCGTCCAGGGCTCGGTGTGCGGAGCTGACCATGCGTCCATCCTGCACCCGGCCACTGACAATTCCTCTGACCTGCGGAAACGCGCCCGATGGGGGCCGATGCGCCTTCGGCTGGTGGTGGGTCGGGGCCGGGCCGGGGGTATCCGTCCTCGGTCAGGCGCGGAATCGGTCGATCACCGACTTGGCGGCGTTGACGCGCCAGCCGCTGCGGGCGGACACCCCGACCCGTCCCCTTCCGCGCGTGCGCGGCTGCGGGCTGGTGAGGGTGTCTCCCGCGGCCCCTCAGCGAGGGAGTGACGGAGAATGGGGGCGTGGCAGGTTCAGGGCAGGAGCGAGCTCGGCACTGGCGGTACGCGGAGCTGCCGGGTGTCGATCTGTTGCGGGCGCGATTCGTCGAGAAGATCTTTGTGCGGCACACTCACGAGAACTTCGTGATCGCCGCCATCTCCGACGGTGTCGAGGTCTTCCACCACGGTGGCGCCGACCAGTACGCGGGTCCGGGCGCGCTCGCGCTGGTCAACCCCGACACCCCGCACACGGGCCGGGCGGGTGTTCCCGAGGGCTGGCGGTACGGGGCCGTGTACCCCTCGCCCGAGCTGGTGGCGGAGATCGCCGCGGAGACCACCACGATGCGTGGAACCCCCGGATTCGTCAGCCCGGTGCTCGACGATCCGTACGCGGCGGGTCTGGTGCACGAAGTGCTCCGGGCCGCGGAGGAGGGCAACGCGCTCGCGGCCGACACCCTGCTACGGGTCGCGGTGACCCGGTTGCTGCGCCTGAACGGCGGTCCGCTGCCGCAGCGGGGCGTGCACACCGCGGGCGCCCGTGTCGCCGCACGCGCGCGTGCCGTGCTGGAGGAGCGGATGGTCGAGCCTCCGACTCTGGAACGGCTCGCCGCCGACCTCGGCACCAGCCCGTTCGCCCTGCTGCGCGCGTTCCGCGAGACCTACGGCATGCCGCCCCACACCTGGCTGACCGACGCCCGGGTACGCCGGGCACGCCACCTCCTGGACGCCGGTTCCGCGCCCGCCGAGGCGGCCGTCGCCGTCGGCTTCACCGACCAGCCCCATCTCAACCGTCACTTCACCCGCATCGTGGGCGTGCCTCCGGGCGCCTACCAGCGCGAGCGCAAGAACGTACAAGACGCCGACGGAGGGCCGTACCTAGCGTCCGGGGTGTGGCAGAACAGACAGCTCTCGCAGACATACGCAGTGAAGAAGGCGGCGGAAAACCCGACGCGGCCGTCGTCCGGGACGCCCTGGGAGTCGGGGTCGCCGTCGGACTGTCCGGTTTCGCCTTCGGAGTGACCTCGGCAGGCAGCGGGCTCACCGTGCTGCAGACCTGCGCGCTCAGCCTCCTGGTGTTCACCGGCGCCTCGCAGTTCGCGCTCGTGGGCGCGCTCGCGGGCGGCGGCAACCCGCTCACGGCGGCCGCGGGAGCGTTCTTCCTCGGGGTGCGCAACGCGTTCTACGGACTGCGGCTGTCACAACTGCTGGCCCTCCCGCGCGCGGTACGTCCGTTCGCCGCACAGTGGGTCATCGACGAGACCACGGCCGTCGCGCTCGCCCAGCCCACCCGTCGCAGCGTCCGGATCGGCTTCACCGTCACCGGGCTCACCCTGTACGTGCTGTGGAACCTCACCACGCTGCTGGGCGCCGTCGGGGCCGAGGCTATCGGGGACACCGACGCGTGGGGGCTGGACGCCGCCGGGCCCGCCGTCTTCCTCGCCCTGCTCGCACCGATGCTGAAGACCACCACGGAGCGCGCGGTCGCCGGTGCCGCGGTTCTTCTGGGGCTGGGTCTGCTGCCCGTGCTGCCCGCCGGAGTCCCCGTCCTGGTGGCGGCGCTGGCCGCTCCCGCCGCCCTCTACATAGAGGGGCGACGCGCTCCGAAGCCCGCCGGCCGTATCCAGGCCGACAACGACGCACCAAGGGAAGACCGTTGAACATCTGGATCGCGATCGGGGCGACCGCCGTCGGCTGCTACGCCGTCAAACTCATCGGCCTGCTGGTCCCCGTCGGCGTCCTGGAGCGGCCGCTTGTCAAGCGCCTCGCCGCCCTGCTGCCCGTCGCCCTCCTGGCCGCGCTCACGGCTCAGCAGACCTTCGCCGACGGGCGTGTCCTGGTCGTGGACGCGAAGGTCGCAGGACTCGCCGCGGCCGCCGTCGCCCTGCTCCTGCGCGCCCCCTTCCTGCTCGTGGTCGGCGCGGCCGTGGTCGTGACGGCCGGAATGCGGGCGCTGACAGGCTGACGCCCGGGACGCGGACGGCCCGCACACGCGTGTGCGGGCCGGGAACCGCCCGCGTGGCTCAGCCGATGGGCCGTCCGTACGCCCGTAGGGTGCGCAGGGCCTCGATCGTCACCATGGGGCGGCACTCCAGGGCGGTACCCGGTGCCCACTGGCGCCAGCGGATCGGCCAGCCGCCGTCCTCACGCTGCTCGCCCGCCAGGAAGTCGAGCGAGCGCGCCATCTCCTCGTCGGTGAACCATGCGCGTGCGAGTGACCCCGGGGTCTTCGCGTAGTCGTGCGGGAAGTGATGCTCGTCCGGCGCGTATCCGGGCGCCACCGCAAACGCCTCCAGGCGCGCCGGATCCAGTGCCGCGAGCCGGTGCTCGCGCACCAGGCGGCCCAGCCGGTCGGCGGCGGCCTCCGCGCGGGGTCGGTCGGGGGCGGAGTCCAGGAAGGTCACGGCCGCCTCGATCTCGTACGGGTGGGACTTGTCCAGGGACTCGACCGCCCGCCAGCAGAAGTCGGTGGCCCGGAACAGCCAGGCGTGCCACACCTCGTTGCGGTGCAACAGGCCCACCACGGGCCCGGTGGCGAGGAGTTCACTCGGCGGGTCGTCGACGATCGGCACGAAAGGAGCGTGCGGATAGCCACGCTGACTGGGATGGACCGCCGGCAGCGCGCCGTCCGCCGTCGACACCGAGGTCAAGTAGCGGCACACGCGCTCCACGCGCTGTCCGCCGCACCGCCCGATCGAGTCGAGGACGCGCAGCGCGTGCCCGGTGTGCAGCGGCTGGCTGACCGGACCGCGGAGATCGGGTTCGAGCGCGTGACCGTATCCCTCGTCGTCGTTGCGGTAGGCGGCCAGCGCGGTCTCCACCGCGTCGGCGGCGCCGACGTCGCTGTCCAGGAAGTGGTACGCGAAACGGCGCTGCTCCAGCACGCGTGCGGTGAGCCAGATGAAGTGCTCGGCGCGCGAGAGCGGGGTGTGCGCCGGGGGCGTCGGGGGGAGTGGGGATGCTCCTGATTCGGCCATGTCTCAGACCGTAGGACGGAAAGCGGTCTCGGCAAGGGGTCCCGGCCCGGGCCCACTCTCAGGGGCGGGATACTGGAGTCATGCGGTTGACGGTCTTCTGGCAGCGGATGGCGGATCACTTCGGTGAGGCGTACGCCGACACCTTCGCGCGCGATCATGTGATGACGGACCTCGGCGGACGGACCGTGCACGAGGCGCTGAACGCCGGCTGGGAGGCCAAGGACGTGTGGCGCGTGGTGTGCGCGACCATGAACGTTCCGTACGAAAACCGCTGACGGACCCCGAAGATCCGGGGCCGGTCACCGATTGTCGGTGGCGTGGGCGAGACTTGCCCCGTGGCCCCGACAGACGAGACCGCGCAGGTCGACCAGCAGACATCCCCCTTCGGCACGACGCCGCCCACTCCGCCCCCGGGCGGGGACGCCCCAGGGCAGGGCGCGCACATGCCGCGCTGGCTGCCGCGCGCGATGGTGCTCGCGCTCACCCTCGTCGCCCTGTTCCAACTGGGCAGTTGGGCGTTCCACCAGCTCATCGGGCTGTTGATCAACATTCTGATCGCGTTCTTCCTGGCGCTCGCCATCGAGCCCGCGGTGAGCTGGATGGCCTCGTACGGTATGCGCCGGGGGCTGGCCGCCTTCCTCGTCTTCTTCGGTCTGCTGATCGTGACGGCCGGATTCATCACGCTGCTCGGCTCGATGCTCGCGGGGCAGATCATCAAGATGATCGAGGGCTTCCCCGAGTACCTGGACTCGGTGATCAACTGGATCAACTCGAGCTTCCACACCCATGTGAGACGGGTGGACGTCCAGGACAGCCTGGTGCACTCCGACTGGCTGCGGAAGTACGTGCAGAACAGCGCGACCGGCGTCCTGGACGTGTCCGCACAGGTGCTCGGCGGTCTCTTCAAGCTGCTGACGATCACGCTGTTCTCGTTCTACTTCGCGGCCGACGGGCCCCGGCTGCGGCGCGCGTTGTGCTCCGTGCTGCCGCCCGCGCGACAGGCCGAGGTGCTGCGCGCGTGGGAGATAGCCGTCGACAAGACCGGCGGCTATCTGTACTCGCGCGGTCTGATGGCGCTGATCTCCGGCATCGCGCACTACATCCTGCTGCAGTCCCTGGGCGTGCCCTACGCGCCCGTGCTCGCCGTCTGGGTGGGTCTGGTCTCGCAGTTCATCCCCACCATCGGTACCTATCTCGCCGGCGCCCTGCCGATGCTGATCGCCTTCACCATCGACCCCTGGTACGCGCTGTGGGTGCTGATCTTCGTCGTGGTCTACCAGCAGTTCGAGAACTACGTACTGCAGCCCAAGCTGACCGCCAAGACCGTGGACATCCACCCCGCGGTCGCCTTCGGCTCGGTCATCGCGGGCACCGCCCTCCTCGGGGCCGTGGGCGCCCTGATCGCCATCCCCGCGATCGCCACCCTCCAGGCCTTCCTGGGGGCCTATGTGAAGCGGTACGACGTCACGGACGACCCCCGGGTGCACGGTCACCGGACCAGGAGGTCGCCCTCCTTCCGCGCCCGTCTGCGGGGGCTGCTCGGCCGATGAGGCCGATGAGGTTCACCAGGGTTCACCAGGTGAGGGCCGCCCACACTCCGGCGCCCAGGACCGCCGCCGCGTAGCAGCCGACCGCCGCGTGGACGACACGCTGCCGTGTCCGCTCGCTCCACGGCGTGTGCGACAGCAGCCAGGCCAGCGCGGGCAGGACCAGCACGGCGTGCAGGCTCACTCCGTGCAGCGGCTTGAGCGGGGCCGTCGAGTGGTACGCCGCCTCCTGGTGACCGGTGCGGGTGAGGACGACCCCGCGCGCGATCATCGCGGCGCCCGACGCCAACGCGACGAGCAGGATCGCGAATCCGGAGCGCAGCGCGAGCGGCATCCCCAGTGGGCCCGTGGGCCGGTTCCTGAAGGAGGCCACCGCGAACACGGTGAGCAGCACCACGAGAACCCCGCCGCCCACCGCGAGCGTCATCGACACCGCCGTGTCGAAGCCGGTCTCCATGTTGAGGTGCGAGGGCACCCGGCGCCACGCCTGAAGGGTGATCCCGCCCACCTCCACGACACAGTCGGCGGCGAACACGACGAGCAGCGCCGAGCGCAGACGCGTTCCGACCCGCAGATACGACGTGACCCACGTGATCGCGATCAGCGTCAGCCCGAAAGAGAGCCCGAACGTGACGGGCTTGCGCCAGGAGACGGGCCCGTCCCAGGGGCCGCCGTCCACGGCGAAGACGACCAGATGCGCCAACCCGGAGAGCACCAGCACGGCGCCGGTCGCGTGGCAGAGCCGCTCGGCGGGACGCACTCCGTGCCACGCCCCACGCCACCCGGGGCCCACCGGAGACGGTCGTGCCGGAGACGGTTGTGCGGTTGGGGCGACGGCGGTGGTCACGGCGGGAGCGGGGGTTCCGCTGCGGCTCTCCATGAGGTCCAAGCTTCGGCGGCCAGGGCCGTGAGGTCGTCGTACGGCCGAAGACTCCGGTGGTACGCCCCGTGGAGTAGGCGGGGATCCAGGCCGTTGTCGGTCCGCGAACGTAGGCTCGGAGGTGCCGCGTGGTGCGCTTGACACCAAAATCGAACATCCATTCTTATGGAATCTCCGGCTGGGCTCTCGGCGGGGATTTCGGCAGGGTTTTCGCAGAGATGTACCCGAGTTATCCACAGGCTGGACGGGCGTCGGGGCGCATTGTCAGTGGCAGGCGTTAGCGTCTTTGACGTGAAGCGATCGACTCAAGCAAACCGGGTGGAACCCATGGCAGGTACGGACCGCGAGAAGGCGCTCGACGCCGCGCTCGCACAGATTGAACGGCAATTCGGCAAGGGCGCGGTGATGCGCCTGGGCGAGCGGCCGAACGAGCCCATCGAGGTCATCCCCACCGGGTCGACCGCGCTCGACGTGGCCCTCGGTGTCGGTGGCCTGCCGCGCGGCCGAGTGGTGGAGGTGTACGGCCCGGAGTCCTCCGGTAAGACGACGCTGACGCTGCACGCGGTGGCGAACGCGCAGAAGGCCGGCGGCCAGGTGGCCTTCGTGGACGCCGAGCACGCCCTCGACCCCGAGTACGCGAAGAAGCTCGGTGTCGACATCGACAACCTGATCCTGTCCCAGCCGGACAACGGCGAGCAGGCGCTGGAAATCGTGGACATGCTCGTCCGCTCCGGTGCGCTCGACCTGATCGTCATCGACTCCGTCGCCGCCCTGGTGCCGCGCGCGGAGATCGAGGGCGAGATGGGCGACTCGCACGTGGGTCTGCAGGCCCGCCTGATGAGCCAGGCCCTGCGGAAGATCACCAGCGCGCTCAACCAGTCGAAGACCACCGCGATCTTCATCAACCAGCTGCGCGAGAAGATCGGCGTGATGTTCGGCTCCCCGGAGACCACGACGGGTGGCCGGGCGCTGAAGTTCTACGCCTCGGTGCGACTCGACATCCGCCGCATCGAGACGCTGAAGGACGGCACCGACGCGGTCGGCAACCGCACCCGCGTCAAGGTCGTCAAGAACAAGGTCGCGCCGCCCTTCAAGCAGGCCGAGTTCGACATCCTCTACGGGCACGGCATCAGCCGCGAGGGCGGCCTGATCGACATGGGCGTGGAGCACGGCTTCGTCCGCAAGGCCGGCGCCTGGTACACGTACGAGGGCGACCAGCTCGGCCAGGGCAAGGAGAACGCGCGCAACTTCCTGAAGGACAACCCTGACCTCGCCAACGAGATCGAGAAGAAGATCCTGGAGAAGCTGGGCGTCGGTGTGAGGCCGGCGGAGCCCACCGCCGAGCCGGGCGCGGACGCGGCGGTCTCGACCGCCTCGGACGAGGCCGCGAAGACGGTGCCCGCTCCGGCGGCCAAGGCCACCAAGTCCAAGGCCGCGGCGGCCAAGAGCTAGTCCATGACGCGACGAACCGACTGGGCCGAGTACGCCTACCCCGTCCCCCCGCGGGGGCAGGGGCACGGGGGGAACGGCGACTCGGCCGGAGACGGTGAAAGAGCGCACGGCGGGGACGGGCCGTACGGGGACGAGACGTATGGCGACTCCTCCGCGTACTCCGGTGACACGTATGGCCCCGAGGGGTTCCATGGCGGGGATCCGTACGGCGGTGACGGTCCGACGGGCTACGGCGAAGGCGACGGTCTGACGGACGGTCACGATTCTCCGGGCGGTGGATCGCGCCGTGGCGGTGGGCGGCGTGGTGACGGGGGGCGCGGCGATGGGGGGCCGCGAGGTGGACGAGGGCGTCGGAGGCGTGGCGGTTTCGGTGAGCCGTCCGACGACCCACAGGACGGAGGCATTCCTTCCTCGTCGAGGGCCGAGAAGGGGGAGCCTCCAGCGGACCCGGCTGAGCGGGCGCGGGCGATTTGTCTGCGCCTGCTCACCGGGACCCCGCGCACGCGGAAACAGCTCGCGGACGCGTTGCGCAAGCGTGAGATCCCCGACGATGTGGCGGACGAGGTGCTGTCACGGTTCGAGGAGGTCGGGCTGATCAACGACGGTGCCTTCGCGGACGCCTGGGTGGAGTCCCGGCACCACGGCCGGGGTCTGGCCCGGCGGGCGCTCGCGCGGGAGCTGCGGACCAAGGGCGTGGACTCGACGCTGATCGACGAGGCCGTCGGGCAGCTCGACTCCGAGCAGGAAGAGGCGACGGCGCGCGAGCTCGTCGCGCGCAAGCTCCGTTCCACGCGCGGCCTCGACCGCGACAAACGGTTGCGACGCCTCGCGGGCATGCTCGCCCGCAAGGGCTACGGCGAGGGGATGGCGCTGCGCGTGGTTCGCCAGGCGCTGGAGGAAGAGGGCGAGGACACGGAGGGGTTGGGAGCTGCTGCCGATGGAGACTCGAGCACGTTCTGGTGAGCAGGAGCGAGTGCCGGTGTGAGGCGTCGTGCCACGCGCCTGGAGGGAACTGGTGTTCGTGCGTCGAATGGGTGACCTTTTCAGGCGGTGCTCGTTGGATGCGGTGTCGGGATCTTCGGGTGGGACGAGCGGGGGTGAAGGATGGGCGAACTGAGGAAGGTGGCGGAGTCCTTCGTCGCGTCCGGTCCGACCGGCGTGGCGGTCAGGACCCGGCTCAAGCGCCTGCCCCCTGGGGACGAGGAGGTGCTGCGGCTGGTAGGTGCGTATCTGGGGTCGCTCGCTGCGAAGGATCTTGCGGCGCGGTGCCGGGACGGGCTGGAGCATTCCGCCGACATCTGGGCGGCCCGCAAGCGCGAGCTGACGCCTCTCTCGTCGTCGCGCTGGGCGGGCAGCATCACCAAGGCGTCGCACGACCAGTGGGTGCTGGCCCGCCGCTGTCAGTTGGCGCACGTCCAGAACTTGGAAGCGGGCATCAGGACCCTCACACACCGGCTGTCCCTGCCCCTCGGGCAGAAGGGTTCCAGGAAGGCGCCGGGCGGTTACCGGTCGAAGCGGGAGTGGCATGCCAAGGCGCGTCGCCTGCACGTGCTGGAAGACCGGCTGGCCGCCGAGCGGGCCGACCGCGAAGCCGGACTCGTGCACGTCGTACGCGGCGGCAAGCACCTGGCCCGCACCCGCCACCACCTCGACGCCGCCCGCCTCACCGAGGCCCAGTGGCGTGAACTCTGGGAGGCCGAGCGCTGGTTCTGCCAGGCGGATGGCGAGTCCGGCAAGCGCTACGGCAACGAGACGATCCGCGTCAGCCCCGAGGGCGAGGTGAGCATCAAGCTCCCCGCGCCGCTCGGGCATCTGGCGAACGCCGGGCACGGCCGGTACGTCCTCGCCTGCCGCGCCACGTTCGCGCACCGGGGCACCGAGTGGGCCGACCGGATTGAGGCCAACCGGGCCGTCGCCTACCGCGTTCATCTGGACGTGGGCCGAAACCGCTGGTATCTGACCGCCTCCTGGCAGATCCCGCCCACCCCCGCCATCCCCCTGCGCGCCGCGCTCGCCGACGGCGTGATCGGGGTGGACATGAACGCCGACCACCTCGCCGCCTGGCGCCTGGACACCCACGGCAACCCGACCGGCACCCCCCGCCGCTTCCTCTACGACCTGTCCGGCACACGGGAGCACCGCGACGCCCAGGTCCGCCACGCCCTCACACGGCTGTTGCACTGGGCCCTGGCCTGTGGGGTGAAGGCGATCGCCATCGAGGACCTGGACTTCGCCGCGGACAAGACCCGCGAGAAGCACGGCCGCAGGAAGCGGTTCCGGCAGGTCATCTCCGGCATGCCCACCGGCAGGCTCCGCGCCCGGCTGACCTCCATGGCCGACCAGACGGGCATCGCGATCATCGCCGTGGACCCCGCTTACACCTCCCGGTGGGGCGGCCAGCACTGGCAGAGGCCTCTCACCAGCAGCAACCGTAGGACGACTCGCCATGACGCGGCAGCGGTGGCGATCGGAAGGCGCGCCCAGGGACACCCGATCCGGCGACGGACGGCACCGCCCCCGCACGACCAGAGCGATCGTGCGGGGCATCGGACCGCCCAGGCCCGACCGGACATCCCCTGGCGTGAGGGAACCCGCCCCCGCATTCCCGGACCACGGACACGATCCGTGCCGCCCGGACGCGGAGCGAACGCGGGGGACCAGTGTGCCCAACACCGTCCGGGGCACACGGCTGAGCACGAGTCCTGGCAACAGGACTCATTCCCGCTCAGTCTTTAGGAACGGTCGAGCCGCCACTCCAGTTCGCGCTCGACGACGAGGGCGCCGGGGATCAGTCCGTCGCGCTCGCGCAGGGCGGCGTACCGGATGTCGACAAGGAGGGCTTCGCCGGCCTGCGTGGCGGAGTACGCCTCCTCGGCCTCCACCCGGTCGAGTCCTTCGCGGACCCGTTCCAGCAACGCGTCGATACCCACCGGGCGGGGTGCGCTCACTGCCAGTCCTCCGGACGCTCGACGTGCTCCAGGCGCAGTACCTGCCCCGTGCGGCTGTAGCGGCGGATCCGGGGCAGGGGCGGGTAGTACGCGTGGACGGAGATCGCGTGCTGCTCGGTGGACTCGTTGAGCACCTCGTGCACGTGGTGGCGGCCGAAGGAGCGGCCCTCGCCGGCCGGCAGTCGACGTTCGCGGTCGACGTCCTCGGAGAGTTCGAGGGTCTTCCAGCCGTCGGTGGGCAGGCGGGCGGCGAGCGAGTACTCCTTGAGTTCGCCCGCCGCGGCGACGAAGGCGCCGACCGAGTCGGCGTGGTCGTGCCAGCCGGTCCCGGTGCCGGGGGGCCAGCCGATGAGCCAGGCCTCGCTGCCGCCGGGGCCCACCAGACGCACCCAGGTGCGGCCCTCGGGGTCGAGCGGGAGGGAGTCGATCAGTTCGGCGTCGGCGGCGGTGCGGCGCACGAAGTCGAACAGGTCGGCCTGGGTCGGAGCCTGGACCGGTGCGGAGGGGGAAGGCGTGGACACAGACACGGGTACCGTCCTGGGCGTTCGCGTGGGCGCGCGGCAGCCAACAGACAGAGGCGGCGCGCGGGGAGAGAAGAGCTGCGAATTCAGCAGGACGGGCGACACACGCAGCCCGCATAGCGGACGAGGTCCATATGGACCCTCCGCCACAGGCGCACACAGGTGTCGGTCACGATCCGGAGTACACCATGGCGGTCCGGGCCGGTCAACTCACTGTCACTATGTGGACCATACGGTGACCGAGGGTGCCGCGACGGCCGTGGCTCCGCCCACCCCGGACGAGTTCGGCGACCTGACCCCGGTGGTCCGGCCCCGGTGGTCCGGCCCCGGTGGTCCGGCCCCGGTGGTCCGGCCCCGGTGGTCCGGGGCGGCCCGGACCACCAGGAGCATCAGCTCGTACTCGCCGCGGTCTCCGCCTCAGCTTCCGTTTCCGCCTCCGCCGTGGCGGGGCCGCCCAGTGCCGTCTCGGCCGCCGTGTACAGGTCGGCCGGGCGCACCCCGCTCAGCGCGGTGACCAGGTGGCCGTCGGGACGCACCAGGAGCACGGTGTGTGCCGCCGCACCGGGATAGCTCTCGGCGACCAGCAGCTCGGCGCGATGCGGCAGCGCGGTCACCGCGGCCGCGAGCCGGGGCATGATCCCGGCCGTCACCCAGTGCTTGCGCGCCCACACGCCCGTACCCGGAGCAATCAGTACGACGAGCAGCACCCCGCGACCGAGCCGCTCCCGCAGTTGTACGAACGAGCCGTCCTCCGCGGTCACGCGTACGTCGACGACCGGCGCACCGGGAGCCGTGTCCACCGGGGTCTCCGACTCGGTGTGCGCGGGCGCGAGCGGCGAGTCGACGTACGCCCCCGGCGCACCCAGCGGGCCGCGTCCCAGGTGGCCGTCCGTGAGCAGCGCGTCGTGGCCACGGGCCGACCCGGGGACGTACGAGCGCAGGCCTCCGCCGCCGCGCAGCAGTGGCAGCGCCTGGTCGGCGGCGCGCAGCCGGGCGGCGACGACGGCCCGCCGCTCCGCCTGGTAGCTGTCGAGCAGTGCCTCGTGCGGGCCGTGGTGCCAGGCGAGCGCCAGCTTCCAGGCGAGGTTGTCGGCGTCCCGCAGGCCCTCGTCCAGGCCCTGGGTGCCGAGCGCGCCGAGCAGGTGCGCGGCGTCCCCGGCGAGGAAGACCCGGCCGGCCCGCCAGCGGCGGGCGAGGCGGTGGTGGATGGTGTGGACTCCGGTGTCGAGCAGCTCGTACGGGGGTGTGGAGCCCGCGTTCCAGCCCGCGAGGGTCTCGCGGATGCGCGCCACCAGCAGGTCGGGCGTGACCAGGTCCTTGCCGGGCGGCAACAGCCAGTCCAGCCGCCACACGTCGTCGGCGAGGGGGCGCGCGGTCACCTCCCCGCTCGCGGGGCCCGACGTCCGCCACGGAGGCATCCGGTGCAACAACGCCTGGCCGGGCCAGGGAAGTTCCGTACGCAGCGCCGCGACGGCGTATCGTTCGACGGCTGTACGTCCGGGGAAGCGGATGTCCTGGAGCTTGCGCACGGTCGAGCGCGGTCCGTCGCAGCCGACCAGGTAACTGCCGCGCCACCATGTGCCGTTGGGACCGCGGGTGTGCGCCGTGACGCCCGAGGACTCCTGCTCGATCGAGTCGAGGCGGCTGCCCACGGCGACCTTGATCAGCCGCTCGTGGATGATGGCCTCGCGCAGGGCGCCGGTCAGCGCGTGCTGGGCGAGGTGCAGCGGGGCGGGCACGTCGGCGCCCTCGGAGTCCTGCGCGTCCGCGGTCGGGCCGAGCCCAGCGCTTTTCAGGCTCTGCGCGCTCCCCTTCGGGTCCCGTGCGCTCCCCCCGGAGCGCTGAGCGCCACTCCTCGAGCCGTGCGCGCCGCCCCCAAAGGCCTGCGTGCCGCTTACCGCGCCGTGCGCCTCGCCCCCGGGGCCGTGCGCATCGGCTTCGAAGTCCGGCGAGTCCGTGTCGGACGCCCGGGCAGCGAAGTCGATCTCGCGCATCACCTGCTTGCGCCGCATCGACCGCCATCCGGCCCAACGGAAGCCGGCATCGGTGAGGGGCAGGCCCGTCAGGCGCTCGACGAGCGCGGCCGTGTCCTCGCGCAGCACCACCGTCCGCGCGAGCCGTTGTTCGTCCTTGTCCGGCCCCTCGTCGAGGACCACGCAGGGGACCTCCTGGCGGGCCAGCGCAAGGGCCAGCGTGAGGCCCACGGGCCCCGCGCCGACGATGATCACCGGGTCCACGGCGCGCGGCCCCCTGCCCGGAGCGGTGTCCTGAGGAACGGTCGGGAACAGGCAGTTGGAACGGGGTGCACGATCACAGAACGTATGCAACCCATTGCCGGTGCTTGCGTCAAGTGACGGGGGCAGTGGCGATCATGCCACTGCCCCCGTTGACACCGATGAAGGGTGAGGATCCGTCAGATGCTGCCGCCCGCGCCGCCCGCGCCGGTCGACTCCGTGCCCCCGACCGCGGCCGGCGCAAGCACCACGCCCGTCGACTTCTTGCCGCGCCGCAGTCGTCCCTCGAGCCAGCTCGCGATGCTCGTGAGGCTGAAGTTGAGCGCGATGTAGATCAGGGCCACGACGGTGAAGCTGGCGATGGTGTTCGCGCCGTAGTACGCGCTCATCGGGCCGACGGAGGCGAGTAGCTCGGGGAAGGTGAGGATCGCGCCGCCGATCGCGGTGTCCTTCACGATCACGACGAGCTGGCTGACGATCGCCGGGAGCATCGCGGTGACCGCCTGCGGCAGCAGGATGAACCGCATGACCTGGTTCTTGCGCAGACCGACGGCCATGGCCGCCTCGGACTGCCCCTTGGGCAGCGACAGGATGCCCGCGCGGACGATCTCCGCGAGGACCGAGGAGTTGTAGAGCACCAGTCCCGTGAAAACCGCGTAGAACGGACGGTCGTCCGAGCTGATGTTCGTGTACTCGGAGTACGCGGCGACGGCGAAGATCATCAGGACCAGCACCGGGATGGCGCGGAAGAACTCCACGACCGCGGCCGCGGGTATCCGTATCCAGGCGTGGTCGGAGAGCCGGGCGATGCCGAAGACGGCGCCGAGCGGCAGGGAGATGACCATGGCGAGGGCCGCGGCCTTCAGGGTGTTCAGCAGTCCAGGCCAGAGGTACGTGCTCCAGGCCTCCCCATGGACGAAGGGCTTCCACTTCTCCCAGGCGAGCTGTTCCTTGTCGTTGAGGCTGGTGATCACCCACCACAACAGGGCCGCGAAGGCGACCAGGAACAGCGCCGAGTAGAGGATGTTGCGCCGCTTGGCGCGGGGGCCCTGGGCGTCGTACAGGACGGACGTCATCGCTTCACCGCCACCTTCTTGCCCACCCAGCCGAGGAGGAGGCCGGTCGGCAGCGTCAGACACATGAACCCGAAGGCGAAGACGGCGGAGATCGCGATGAGTTGGGCCTCGTTCTCGATCATGGACTTCATCAGGGTGGCCGCTTCGGCGACACCGATCGCGGCCGCCACCGTGGTGTTCTTCGTCAGGGCGATCAGCACGTTCGTCAGCGGACCGACGACCGAACGGAACGCCTGGGGAAGCACGATCAGGGTGAGGACCTGGGTGAAGTTCAGACCGATGGCGCGGGCCGCCTCCGCCTGCCCGACGGGCACGGTGTTGATGCCGGAGCGCAGCGCCTCGCAGACGAAGGCCGAGGTGTAGGCGATCAGACCGAGCACGGCCAGCCGGAAGTTGATCGTCTCGAACTTGTCCGCGCCGAGACTCACCCCCAGGGTCTGGTTCAGGCCCAGCGAGGTGAACAGGATGATCACGGTGAGCGGGATGTTCCGCACGATGTTCACGTAGGCGGTGCCGAAACCGCGCATGAGAGGCACTGGACCGACCCGCATGCCGGCCAGCAGGGTTCCCCATATCAGGGAGCCGACGGCTGAGAGGACGGTGAGCTTCACCGTCACCCAGAACGCTCCCAGCAGGTCGTAACCTTGAAGAAAGTCGAACACGATTTCCCGCGCTTCCGCGTGTGGTGATGCCCGGGTGCGCCCCCCCGAGGGCGGCGCACCGGCGGGCCCTACATCAGCTGACGATGTTGCCGATCTTCGGAGCGGGCTCGTTCTTGTAGTTCGCCGGACCGAAGTTCTTGTCCACGGCCTTCTTCCAGGAACCGTCGGAGACCATCGCCTCGAGAGCCGTGTTGATCTTGGCCTTGAGGTCGCTGCCCTTCTTGACGCCGATGCCGTAGTTCTCGTTGGTCATCTTGAAGCCGCCGAGCTTGAACTTGCCCTTGAAGGCGGCCTGCGAGGCGTAGCCGGCGAGGATCGAGTCGTCCGTCGTCAGGGCGTCGATCGCCTTGTTCTGCAGACCCGTCAGGCAGGCCGAGTACGTCGGGTACTGCTGGAGCTGGGCCTTGGGCGCCAGCTTGTCGTGCACGTTCTGCGCCGAGGTCGAACCGGTCACGGAACACAGCTTCTTGCTGTTGAGGTCCGACGGCGACTTGATGGCGGTGTCGTCGCTGCGGATCAGCACGTCCTGGTGGGCGAGCAGGTAGGGGCCGGCGAAGTCGACCTTCGTCTGGCGCTCGGGGGTGATCGAGTAGGAGGCGGCGATGAAGTCGACGTCACCGCGCGAGAGCGCGTTCTCGCGGTCGGCGCTCTTCGTCTCCTTCCACTGGATCTGGTCGGGCTTGTAGCCGAGCTTTCCGGCGACGTACGTGGCGACGTCGACGTCGAAGCCCGCGTAGCCCTGCGGGGTCTTCTGGCCGATGCCCGGCTGGTCGAACTTGATGCCGACGGTGATCTTCTTGTTGCCGCCGGAGGAGTCGCTGTCCTTCTTGTCGTCCGAACCGCACGCCGTGGCGGTCACGGCGAGCGCGAGCACGACGGCCGAGGCGGCGGTGACCTTGCGGAGCTTCATGGTGAACATCCTTTGGGTGGTGAGGAGATGCAGGTCTTCAGGCATGGGCTTCAGCGATGAACGCAAGCGATGAACGCAAGCAATGAACGCAAGCGATGAACGTCAGCGATGAACGTCGGTTCAGGGACGAACCTCAGTGATGAAGAAGCGCAGGCTGTCAGTGGTGAAGGATCTTCGACAGGAAGTCCTTGGCGCGGTCGCTGCGGGGATTGCTGAAGAACTGGTCCGGCACGGCCTCTTCGACGATGCGACCGTCGGCCATGAAGACCACCCGGTTGGCGGCCGAACGGGCGAAGCCCATCTCATGGGTGACGACGATCATCGTCATGCCGTCGCTCGCGAGCTGCTGCATGACCTCCAGGACCTCGTTGATCATCTCGGGGTCGAGTGCCGAGGTCGGCTCGTCGAAGAGCATGACCTTGGGGTCCATCGCCAGCGCCCGCGCGATCGCGACCCGCTGCTGCTGACCGCCCGACAACTGCGCGGGGTACTTGTCCGCCTGGGTGCCCACACCCACCCGGTCCAGCAGTCCGCGGGCCTTCTCCTCGGCCGCCTTCTTGTCGGCCTTGCGGACCTTGATCTGACCCAGCATCACGTTTTCGAGCACCGTCTTGTGCGCGAAGAGGTTGAAGGACTGGAAGACCATGCCCACGTCGGCCCGCAGCCGGGCCAGTGCCTTGCCCTCGTCGGGCAGCGGCTTGCCGTCGATGGTGATGTCGCCCGAATCGATCGTCTCCAGGCGGTTGATGGTGCGGCACAGGGTGGACTTCCCGGACCCGGAGGGCCCGATGACCACGACGACCTCGCCGCGCGCGATCGTCAGGTCGATGTCCTGGAGCACGTGCAACGCGCCGAAGTGCTTGTTGACGCTCTTCAGGACGACCAGGTCCTCGGTCGCGGCCACGGCATCCTTGGCCACCGATACTTCGGTCATCGCTCTGGGGCTCCGTCCTCCTCGGTTTCGGTGGACAGTAGTGACCCCGTGCGACCAGCGTCATTACATCTGAGGGGAACTTGAGCATCACGATCCGGTAGCAATCGGACACGTGTCGTAGCAGCTGTTGCGCGGCCGCGCGTCGGCCGCGTACCGGCTGGGTAACGGAAGCCCTCCGCGACCCGAACCCTCTTGACGCGGTCGTGATCCATCGGCGTGACTTCCTTGGTGCACACGCGTGTGCGCCGTGATCCAACAGGATCGGACCGTACGACCGATGAACCGGAGGGGGCCGGAATGAGACTGCTGCTCGTCGAGGACGACAACCACGTCGCGGCGGCCCTGTCCGCGGTGCTGGCGCGACACGGCTTCGACGTCACGCACGCCCGCAGCGGCGAGGAGGCCCTGCAGGCACTGGTTCCGGAGAGCGACGGCTTCGGTGTGGTCCTGCTCGACCTGGGCCTGCCCGACCAGGACGGCTACGAGGTCTGCGGCAAGATCCGCAAACGCACCAGCACTCCGGTGATCATGGTCACCGCCCGCTCCGACGTACGGTCCCGGATCCACGGCCTCAACCTCGGCGCCGACGACTACGTGGTGAAGCCCTACGACACCGGGGAACTGCTCGCCCGTATCCACGCCGTCAGCAGGCGCAGCGTCCCCGACGACGCCGCCGGCTCCGGGGACACCGCGCTGCGGCTCGGGCCGGTCCGTATCGAACTGCCCACCCGCCAGGTCAGCGTCGACGGTTCGGTGGTCCAACTGACCCGCAAGGAGTTCGACCTGCTCGCGCTGCTCGCCCAGCGGCCCGGGGTGGTCTTCCGCCGGGAACAGATCATCAGCGAGGTGTGGCGCACCAGTTGGGAGGGGACCGGGCGCACCCTGGAGGTGCATGTCGCGTCCCTGCGTTCCAAGCTGCGCATGCCGGCGCTGATCGAGACCGTGCGCGGCGTGGGGTACCGGCTCGTCGCTCCCACGGCGTAGCGTGCACCGGTGCGCACCCGCCTCCTTCCGCTGCTCATCGTCCTGATGGCAGCCGTGCTGCTCGCGCTCGGCATCCCGCTCGCCGTGAGTGTCGCGGCCGCCGAGCAACAGCGTGTGGTCGTCGACCGCATCGACGACACGGCACGCTTCGCCGCCCTCGCGCAGTTCGTCACCGACGAGCCGGCCGGCGGCTCCCGGGTGGGCACGACGGACGAGCGCGGGGAGACCCTGCGCAAGGAACTCGTCGCGTACTACGAGGTGTACGGCATCCGTGTCGGCGTCTTCTACCGCGACCTCGCGCCCATGGCCAACGCGCCCGAGAACTGGTACCTGGCCGCGAAGGGCGAGGGGCGCGAGGCCTTCAACGAGGCGCTCCTGGGCCGCCGCAGCCACGACCCGAAGCAGGTCTGGCCGTGGCAGCGCGACCGGCTCGTCGTCGCGTCCCCGGTCATCCGGGACGGTGACGTCATCGCGGTCGTGGTCACCGACTCGCCCACCGGACAGATGCGTTCGAAGATCCTGCACGGCTGGGTGATCATCGGTGCGGGCGAGGTCGCCGCGATGCTCCTCGCCCTCGGCGCGGCGCTGCGGCTGACCGGCTGGGTGCTCAGGCCCGTACGCGTCCTCGACGCCACCACCCACGACATCGCGACCGGGCGGCTGAAGTCGCGGGTCGCGGTCGCGGGTGGTCCGCCGGAACTCAGGCGCCTGGCCCGGTCGTTCAACGAGATGGCGGACAACGTCGAAGACGTCCTGGAACAGCAGCGCGCCTTCGTCGCCGACGCCTCGCACCAGTTGCGCAACCCGCTCTCGGCGCTGCTGCTGCGCATCGAACTGCTCGCGCTCGAACTGCCGGAGGACAACGAGGAGATCGCGTCGGTCCGCACCGAGGGCAAGCGCCTCGCCGAGGTCCTGGACGACCTGCTCGACCTGGCGCTCGCCGAGCACGCCGAGGCGGACCTGCGGCTGACCGACATCGGTGAGCTGGCGGCCGAGCGCGTCGCGTCCTGGTCACCACTGGCCGACAGCAGGGGAGTACGCCTGACCGGCACGTGCCCGGCCACCACCGCCTGGGCCGATCCGGTCACCCTGTCCAGCGCTCTGGACGCGGTGATCGACAACGCGCTGAAGTTCACGCCCGAGGGCGAGGACGTCGAGGTGGCGGTCGCGTCGAACGGCGAGGTCTCGACCGTGGTCGTCACCGACCGCGGTCCGGGCCTCAGCGACGAGGAACTGGCCCGCATCGGCGACCGTTTCTGGCGCAGCGCGGGGCACCAGAACATCAAGGGCTCGGGCCTCGGCCTGTCCATCTCGCGGGTGCTGCTCTCGGCGGGCGGCGGCTCCATCGCGTACGCCCGTCACGAGCCGCACGGCCTCAAGGTGACGGTGACGGTGCCGAGGTCGCGGCCCGAGTCGTGAGCGGGGCGGCCAGGGCCCCCAGGGCGGACGTGGTGGTCGGCGCTACGGCTTGACCGAGCGGTAGTAGCGCCGGGCGCCCTCGTGCAGGGGCAGCGGGTCGGTGTAGATGGCCGTGCGCAGGTCCACCAACTGGGCCGCGTGCACCTGACGGCCGATGCCGTCGCGACTGTTGATCACCGTACGAGTGAGTTCCTCGGTGAGCCGGGCGTCCGAGTCCTCCCGGGTGATCAGGAAGTTCGCCACCGCCAGCGTCTGCACGGACGAGCCCTGCTGGGCCTCGGGGTAGGCGTCGGCGGGCATCACCGCGGACCGGTAGTAGCGGGCCGCGCCGCCCTGCTCGTGCAGCTTCGCGACGAGGTCGCCGGTGATCGGCACCAGCCTGACCGCGAAGTGCTTCGAGAGCTGCTGCACCGCGCTCGTCGGCAGGCCGCCCGACCAGAAGAAGGCGTCGATCCTGTGCTGTTCGAGCAGGTCCGGCATGGTGCCGATGCCGTCCGGAAACGGCTTGATGTCCTTCGCGGAGTCGAGCCCGGCCGCCTGGAGAACATGCTCCGCTATCAGCCGTACCCCGGAACCGTCCGGTCCCACGGCGACCCTCTTGCCCCGCAGGTCCGCCACCGACTGCACGGACGAGGAGCGCGGGACGACCAGGTGCACATAGTCGTCGTACAGCCGGGCGCAGCCGCGCAGTTGGCCCGACCCCGGCTTGTTCTCCAGGATGTACGTCTCCACCGCGTCGGCCGCCGCGATGGTGAAGTCGGCCTGGCCCGTGGCCACCCGGCGGACGTTCTCCTGCGAGCCGTCGCTGTTCTTCAGCCGGACGTCCAGGCGCGGCATGTCCTTGGCGATCGCGGTCTGCAGGAGTGTGCCGTACTTCTGGTACACCCCGGTCGGGGTGCCCGTGCTGAACGTGATCCGGCCGCCCGGCGACTCCTCGCCCAGCGGCAGCAGCCACCACAACAGCAGCCCGAACACCACGAGCGCGGCGGCAGAGCCGAACAGCGCGCGGCGCCGGTCGATACGGGGGAGTGGCAGGAACATGCGCGCGATCCTGCCAGTCGGGGGGCCGTCCTGACCAGGGCGGGGCGGAGAGAGGGCGAGAGAGGCCGTGAGGGGGGCGGGGGAGGTGCGACAACGGGTCGGCGGGGGCGGGGAACTGAGCTCGGCATGGTCGGAGGGGGGCGGGAAACCGGGCTCGGAAGAGTCGGCGGCGGCGGGAAACCGGGCTCGGAAGGGTCGGCGGGGGCGGGGAATCGGGCTCGGTATGGTCGGCGGATGCAGACCTCGCCCGACTCCCCGGTCACTTCTCCCGGGTCTCCCGATCTCTCCCCCGCAACTCCTTCCCCCGCAGCTCCTTCCCCCGCATCTCCTTCCCCCGCTTCCCTGGTCCGTGAGTTCCACCTCGCCTTCGGGCTCGACGCGCGCAGCACGCCGACGGAGGTCTCCCCGGCGCTCGCCGCCCACCGTGGTGAACTGCTCGCCGAGGAGGCCGCCGAAGTCGCCGAGGTCTCGGTCTCGGGCCCGCTGGACCGGCTGGCGCACGAGCTGGCCGACGTCGTGTACGTGGCGTACGGCACCGCGCTCGTCCACGGCATCGACCTCGACGCGGTGATCGCCGAGGTCCACCGCTCCAACATGACGAAGCTGGGCCCCGACGGCCGCGTCGCCCGCCGGGCCGACGGCAAGGTCCTCAAGGGGGAGCACTACCGGGCGCCGGACGTGTCGCAGGTGCTGCGGGGGCAGGGGTGGACAGGCGCGGACGCGTAGGCCCCTCTGCTCGATCGGCCTGGCTCAGTCCCCGACGGCGGTCTGCTGGCGTGCCTCACCCTCCGCCTCGGGCTGTTCCGTTTCCGCCCCCTCGGGCTGTGCCGCGGGGCCCCGGCGCTCGGGGAGACCGAACCGGGCCGTGAGCCGTGCGGCCAGCGGCTGGGTGTAGCGGGCGGTGAGCGGGCCGAGTACGACCAGGATCAGCACGTACGCCGTGGCCAGCGGGCCGAGCGAGGGTTCGATGCCGGCCGTGACCGCGAGCCCGGCGATGACGATGGAGAACTCGCCGCGCGCGACCAGCGCGCCGCCCGCTCGCCACCGGCCACCCACGGAGATACCGGCCCGGCGCGCCGCCCAGTACCCGGTGGCGATCTTCGTCAGAGCCGTGACGACGGCCAGCGCGAGCGCGGGCAGCAGCACCGGCGGGATGCTCGCCGGGTCGGTGTGCAGCCCGAAGAAGACGAAGAAGATCGCCGCGAAGAGGTCCCGCAACGGGCTGAGCAGCGTGTGCGCGCCCTCCGCGACCTCCCCGGACAGGGCGATGCCGACCAGGAACGCCCCGACGGCCGCGGAGACCTGGAGCTGCTGTGCGATGCCCGCGACGAGGATCGTCAGGCCCAGCACGACGAGCAGCAGCTTCTCGGGGTCGTCGCTGGAGACGAAGCGGGAGATGACACGGCCGTAGCGGACGGCCACGAACAGGACGAGTCCGGCGGCTCCCAGGGCGATCGCGAGCGTCACACTGCCCGCGGCCAGCCCGACCCCGGCCACCAGCGCGGTGACGATGGGCAGGTAGACCGCCATCGCCAGGTCCTCCAGGACGAGGATGCTGAGGATCACCGGTGTCTCCCGGTTGCCCACCCGCCCCAGGTCGCCCAGCACCTTGGCGATGACGCCGGACGAGGAGATCCAGGTGACGCCCGCCAGGACCACGGCGGCCACCGGACCCCAGCCGAGCAGCAGCGCGGCGGCCGCGCCGGGCAGGGCGTTGAGGGCGCAGTCGACCAGGCCCGAGGGGTAGTGGGCCTTGAGGTTGGAGACCAGATCGCTGGCCGTGTACTCCAGGCCGAGCATCAGCAGGAGCAGGATGACGCCGATCTCGGCGCCGGTGGCGACGAACTCCTCGCTCGCGCCGAGCGGGAGCAGGCCTCCCTCGCCGAAGGCGAGACCGGCCAGCAGATACAGCGGGATGGGGGAGAACCGCAGCCGGGCGGCGGCCCGCCCCAGCAGCCCGAGACACAGGATGATGGCGCCGAACTCGATCAGCAGAACAGCAGAGTGCACGCGCTCACTCCCGTCCGAGTATCGCCGCGGCGCCGTCGACGCCTTCGCGGGTGCCGACGACGATCAGAGTGTCGCCGCCCGCCAGCCGGAAGTCCGGGGTCGGCGAGGGGATGGCCTCGGCGCGGCGCAGCACCGCCACCACCGACGCGCCGGTCTCGGTCCGCATCCGGGTCTCGCCCAGCACCCGGCCGTTCCAGTGGGAGGTCGCGGCGATCTCGATGCGCTCGGCGATCAGCCCGAGGTCGGTGGTGTAGAGCAGGCTCGGGCTGTGGTGGGAGGGCTTCAGCGCGTCGATCAGCGAGGCAGCCTCGCCGCTCGTCAGCCGCAGCGACTGGGCGCAGGAGTCGGGGTCGTCGGCGCGGTACACGCTCACGGTGCGGGCGCCGTCGCGGTGCGCCACCACCGACAGGTGGCGCTGTTCGCGCGTCATGAGGTCGTACTGGACCCCGATGCCCGGAAGTGGCGTCGCCCGAAGGCGTGGCGTGGACATGATCTCCCCTTGTTCATCGAGTCGGTTGCTCATCGCGTCGTGTCGCTCGTCGGGTCGCGGTCCTGCGTTCCCGTGCAAAACGGTCATGCTGCCATCCCCCGTACGGTGGCGACATGGGTGTTGGCACGGATGGACACGACCGCTCGACAGACGCGAAGCTGACCGGGACAGCGGCGTCGCCGAAGCTCGGAAGGGCCGGAGGGACAGGAAGGGACGGACAGAAGGACGTGTCGCTGTTCCGGCGGATCTTCCTGCTCAATGCCGCAGGCCTGACCGTGGCCACCGCGCTGCTGCTGGGTCCGGTCACCGTGTCGACGCCGATACTGCCGGGCGAGGTGCTGGTCGTCGTCGCGGGACTCGCGGTGCTGCTCGTCGTCAACGCGTTCGTGCTGCGGATAGGACTGGCCCCGCTGCAACGGCTCGGCCGGGCCATGGCCACCGCCGACCTGCTGCATCCCGGGGCCCGGGCACCCGTCACCGGCCCCCCGGAGGTCGCCGGGCTGATCACCACGTACAACACCATGCTCGACCGGCTGGAGACCGAGCGCGCCACCAGCTCGGCCCGCGCGCTCTTTGCGCAGGAGGGCGAGCGCCGGCGTATCTCCCAGGAGCTCCACGACGAGGTGGGCCAGACCCTGACCGCCGTGCTGCTGCAGCTCAAGCGGGTCGCCGACCAGGTGCCCGGGGAGCTGCGGGAGGAGGTGCGGCAGGCGCAGGAGGCGACCCGCGGCAGCCTGGACGAGATCCGGCGCATCGCCCGCCGGCTGCGCCCCGGGGTCCTGGAGGAACTCGGTCTGCACAGCGCGCTGCGGTCGCTGGCGGGCGAGTTCACCACGCACGGCCTGTCCGTACGTCACGACCTCGACGGAGATCTGCCGCCGCTGACCGAGGAGACGGAACTCGTGGTCTACCGGGTGGCTCAGGAAGGGCTCACCAACACAGCCCGGCACGCGGGCGCCGATCACGCCGAACTGCGGTTGCGGCGGGTCGTCGGCGAGGACGGTGGTGACGGCGGTGGTGACCGCGGCTACGGCGTCGAGCTCCTCGTGCGGGACAACGGCAAGGGCCCCGGCCGGCTGCGGGAGGGGGCGGGGATCAGCGGTATGCGGGAGCGCGCCCTGCTGATCGGCGCCACGCTCTCGGTCGGGGTCGGGCCGGGGGCGGGCACCGACGTACGGCTGCGCATCCCGACGAAGACAGGGGCGAAGACAGGCCCGCAGACCGACGCATCGACGACAGGCGCATCGAAGACAGGCGCATCGAAGACCGGCGTACCGCCGCAGCTCCGCGCCGCGACCGCTTTCGAGGGAGACCGATGACGTCCGTGCCGCCCAGGTCGTCCGTGCCGTCCATGCCGTCCAGGTCGTCCGTGCCCGACCGGCAGCCCGGCGGGGACCGGCCCACCCGGGTTCTGCTCGCCGACGACCACACGCTCGTACGCCGTGGCGTACGGCTCATCCTGGACGGCGAACCGGACCTGAGCGTCGTGGCCGAGGCCGGGGACGGTGCCGAAGCGGTCGCGCGGGCCCGCGACACGGACGTGGACCTCGCCGTCCTCGACATCGCGATGCCCCGGATGACCGGCCTCCAGGCGGCCCGCGAACTCTCCCGCCGCCTTCCCGACCTGCGCATCCTCATCCTGACGATGTACGACAACGAGCAGTACTTCTTCGAGGCGCTCAAGGCGGGGGCCTGCGGTTACGTACTGAAGTCGGTCGCCGACCGCGATCTGGTCGAGGCTTGTCGGGCGGCGATGCGCGACGAGCCGTTCATCTATCCCGGCGCCGAGACCGCGCTCGTACGCACCTATCTGGAGCGGATGCGGCGCGGCGAGGCACTGCCTGTGCGGACCGTCACCGACCGCGAGGAGGAGGTGCTCAAGCTGGTCGCCGAGGGCCATACGACGAAGGAGATCGCCGAGCTGCTCTACATCAGTGCCAAGACCGTGGAGAGCCACCGGGCGAACCTGCTGCAGAAGCTAGGCCTGCGCGACCGCCTCGAACTCACCCGGTACGCGATCCGGGCCGGGCTCATCGAGCCGTGACCTGGGCCGGACAGGGAGAGGGCCGACCTGGGCCGGAAAGCGAGAGGGCCGACCCGTGCACGGGTCGGCCCTCTCTTGGCGGTGCCGCCGGATCACTTCACCGTCACGAAGACGGTAGGCGAGACGACCTTGCCCGCCATGACCCGAAGCTGCTCCTTGCCCTTGTTGTTGAACTTGGTGACCAGGGAGTAGCTGCTGCCGTTCTTGAGCGCGGTGCTGGACTTCACCGCGGTCCACTTACCGTTGTGCATGCGCATCAGCACCACCTTGGTACCGACCTTCACTCCCTTGGCGCGTCCGGTGAACGTCACCGCCTGGCCGACCTTCACCTGGTCCTTGCTCGCCCTGGCAGTGATCGAGCCGTTGGCCATCGGCATGCCGGTCCTGGTCGGCTTCGCGGTGCTGGTCCTGGTGGGCTTGGCGGTTCCGGTCATGGTCGGCATGGCGCTGCTGGTCATGATCGGCTTCGGTCGCGGTGAGGCCGCGCCCGGGGACGCGGCGAAGGCTCCCGCCGTCCCGGCCGACAGTAGAGTGACGGAGAGCGCGCCGGCGCCGATCGCCTTGGCACAGCGGTTGCGGAGTGTGGAATTCACGTGTGACTCCTGACGTGACGGATCCCCCCACAAACGGATCACGCCCATATGGGCGAAATGTTCGCTTTTGAGGTTATCCACGTCAGGGCCGAGCCTGCGACCGGACGAGGGTTCGAACCCTGTGCGAAAAGCATCAAAAAACCCTCACTATCGGACAAAAACGCCTGGTCGGTGGCGTTTGCGGAGGGTTGCCAACATATTACCCAGTGTCCATGGCCGGCCGATGAGTCCGCGGTGGTCAGGAGCGAGGGCGCATATCCGCGCCGTACACCGTGCGGTAGTCCGGGACGACGATCCGGCTCGCCGGGGACTCCCGGTGCACCTGGGCGAGGAAGCCGTCCAGGTCCATCGACGGGTCGCGGCGCGGTGGCTCGCTCAGTGGCTCCTCGAAGTTGTCCCAGTGGACGGGGACGACGACACCGGGGCTGCCCAGGGCGCGCAGCAGTCGGGGTACGTAGTGGTGGGTGGCGGTGCTGGAGGGGACGGCGACCATGGCGAGATCGGGGCGGAGTCCCTGGACCGCGCGCTCGGAGAAGTCGCTGGCCCCCATGAGGAACGCCGAGGGCCCACCGCTGCCGGCCGTCACCTGGAAGGCGAGCGTGTCGCCCTCCGGCAGCTCCGCGATGGTCCTCGCAGGCGCCGCGGGCGGGGTGTCGAGCGTGCCGGGGGCGAAGTAGGTGTACTTCTTGTTGCGGCTGTGGAGGCCGGCGGCGACCTCGACGGTGATGCCGTCGAAGTCCAGCACCTCGCCTCCCTTCACCACGGAGATCTGGCCCGGGTCGACACCGAACGCGACCAGCAGGTGGTAGGTGGTCTCCGTACCGACGACGCGGGCGCCGGTGGACTTGGCGATGTACGGCACGTCGGCGAGGTGGTCCCAGTGGGAGTGGCTGACCAGGACGAGTTCGGGGGCTCCGATGTGTTCCCGAACCACCTCGGGGTCGGTGCTCAGCTCCGTGTCCGCGCGGAAGGCGCCGTCGAACAGGCCGGTCTTGAACCGGGTGAGGTACGGGTCGAAGAGCACGGTCCGGCCGTCGACGTCGATGCGCCAGCCGGAGGTGCCCAGCCAGCGTAAGGACGCCGCCGCGGACGCCGCTGCCGCGGACGGTGACGCCGACGATATCGACGTCGACGCGGTGGCAGGGGCTGTGGCGGTGCCGGCGGGAAGGAGTGGGACAGCGGCGCCGAGCGCGGCACCTCGCAGCAGGCTGCGCCGGCCGAGCATCGAGTCTCTCTGCGTGTCTGCGGTGTCGCTCATGGCGTCAGCAGATCAGGGATCGACCTCCCGCGTCCAAGATCGAAACGGTGTCCTCGCGATACGCGAGCGCATATGAGACCTGGTCAGACGCCCTCGCTCCGCAGGAAGTCGACGGCGATTCCGGCCGCGGCGCCGATCGCGGCGTCCACCCTCGGCCGGGAGGCGGTCAGCTCACGGGTACGGGCGAAGACCGACACCGCGTAGCACCCGCCGTCGGGATACCGGACGACTCCCGTCTCCATGTGCAGCCCCGGCAGGGTCCCGGTCTTGGCCGCGATCGTCACATCGTCCGGGAACCCCGACACCAGCCGGTGCCGAAAGACCTGACGACTCATCAAGTCCCGTATGTGGGAGCAGGCTTCGGGAGCACCCGCTTCGTCGCGCCAGATCAGACGCAGCAGTTCGCTGGTCTCGCGGGGCGTGCTCGCGTTGGTGCGCAGGGGATCCAGTACGGCCAGCCGTCTCTTGCGGTCGTCCGGCAGGGCGGGGTACCGGACGGCGAACTCCCGCTCGTCGCCCGCCCCGACCTCCGAGAGCATCGAATCGAGCACGTCACGCGGACCGCCCACGATCCTGGTCCGGTCGAGCCCGAGCTCCTTGGCGAGCAGCCGTACGGTGTCCAGCCCGACCCGGTCCAGCAGCAGATCCGCCGCCGCGTTGTCACTGACCGACATCGCGAAGAAGGCCAGATCGCGCAGCGACAGCTCGACGTCGTCCGCGCAGCCCGCCGTGCCCCAGCCACCGAGCCGGTCGGCCGCCGTCACCCGTACCCGTTCCCGCGGGTCGAGCTGCCCGGCCGCCACCTGCCGGGCGAACTCCAGGACCAGCAGCACCTTGAAGATCGACGCGATCACGACGGGCTCGTCCGCGCCGACGGCCACCTCCCGCGCCTCCCCCGGTGGCCAGGTGCCGACGGGGACCGCGTGCAGGAGACCCTCGGCGCCCGCTCTCGCGAAAACCTCGCGGATCCGCTCCTCGACCACTCGTTCGCCCGCCCCCTCGCGTAAGGTCCCTCACCGTGGATCTCTTGCGCCACCTGCGTCTTTTCGTCACCGTAGCCGAGGAGCTGCACTTCAGCCGGGCCGCCGACCGGCTGGGCATGGCCCAGCCGCCGCTCAGCCAGGCCGTACGGAGGCTGGAGAAGGAGCTCGGTGCCGAGCTGTTCGACCGGGCGCACCGCCGGATCCGGCTGACTGCCGCCGGGGCGGTGCTCCTGGACGAGGCCCGTGAACTCCTCGCCCGTGAGGAGCGGTTGCGGGTGCTGGCCCGGCGTGCCGGGGACGGCGCCCTGGGGACCCTGCGCGCGGGCGTGCCGCCCGACACCACGGCCGCCGTGCTGTCCGCGCTGCTCGCTGCCTGTGCGGAGCGCTCTCCGGGGCTGTCCGTCGACCTGCAGGAGGTCACCACGGAGGAGCAGGTGCGGCTGCTGGCCTCCGGCGGACTCGACGTCGGGCTCGTCCATCAGCCCGTGGACGCCACCGAACTGCGACTCGGTCCCGAGGTCCCGGTGGATCTCGGAGTCGTCCTGCCCCGCACCTCACCGCTGGCCGGGCTGCCCGAGGTGGCGCTCGGCGAGCTGGCCGGCCACGATCTCGTGCTCTTTCCGCGGGCCCACGCCCCTGGTTGGTACGACCGGATTCTCGACGTCTGCCGCGGCGCGGGCTTCGTGCCCGGTCGGTTGCGGCACGCGTCGAACTCCGAGTTCCTGCTGGCCCTGGTGACGGCGGGGCACGGAATCGCCTTCGACCAGGGGCCGGTGGCCCGCAAGGAGCCCCGTGTCGCCTGGCGCCCCCTGGCGGGCCGTCCCCTCACCCAGCGGCTGAGCGGCGCGTGGCCCGCCGGCCGCGCCGTCCACCCTGCTGCGCGCTCCTTCGCGGAACTCGCGGCCGACGTACTGACCCGCGACCGCACCGCGACCCTGGGCCGAGACGACCGGGCGCGCCCCGTGACCCCGGGCCGAGACGACCGGGCGCGCCTCGCGGCACCGGGGAGTGCGGACGGGGCCCGCCCGGTGGACGGACCGACCCGCCCGTGGTCGGTCGTGTACGGCGAGGGCTTCGGCTGGTAGGCGTGGGTCGAGGTCACGCCTTTGATCCGGGGGTCGATTTCGCGACGCCGATCCGGGGGCCGATGTCACGACCCTGATCACGCGCGCCCGGTCGTCGGTTCGCCGCGGATGACATCCCAAGGGGTCGACCGCGGCGAACCGACGCCGAATCAGCCGTCGATGCGGTGCTGGGTCCAGAACGAGGTCAGGTCCGTGGTCGTGGCGGCCTGGGCGGCCGCCTTGAACTCGGCCGTGGTCGAGACGCCGTACCAGTGCGAAGTGGCGTAGTCCTTCAGCACCTTCGCCATGGTGGTGTCGCCGAGGACGCGCCGCAGATCGTGCAGGGCGCACTTGCCGTAGCCGTAGACGACGGTGGAGTACCGGGAGGAGTGTGCGTCCCAGTAGGCCATCGAGTTGGTGATCTTCTCCGCCGTCGAGGCCCAGGAGACGCTGTTCCAGCAGTTCGTGCCGGTACTGCCCAGCGCCAGGTCGGTGGCGTAGTCGGTGAACGCCTCGTCCAGCCACGGGCTGTTGTACTCGTCGTCGCCGACGATCCCGTAGAACCACTGGTGCCCGATCTCATGGGTGAGCGCCGTGGTGGAGACCAGGTCGAGGACGAACCCCGGGTACTCCATGCCGCCGAACCAGAAGTTGTTGTCGATGACGGCGTCCAACTCGCCGTACGGGTAGGCGCCGAAGCGTCCCGCGTGGGCGTCCACCGCGGTCTTCGCGGTGGTGAGCATGGACTGTGCGCTGGACGAACTGATCCCCGAGACCGAGTAGATGTTGATCGGGGTGCCCGCCGTCGACGTCCCCGAGATCTTGGTGAACGGGCCCGCCGCCCAGGCGAAGTCACGGACCTTGGAGGCGGTGGCCGTGGTGACCGTGCGTCCGCTGGATCCGGGGGTGTCCACCGAGGTGCCCGTGGCCGGGACCAGCAGGGTGGTCGGGTGGTCGAGGGTCACCTTGAAGTCGGCGGCCAGGGAGTAGAACGACTCGCCGTTGTTGGTGTACGGGTCCAGGTGCCAGCCCGAGCCGTCCTTGATGGCGAGAACCGGCAGCGCGTTGCCGATCATGCTGAACGCGCCGTCGTGGCCGAAGCGGTCGGCACCGCTGGGGACGGTGATCCCCAGGTCGAAGCCGATCGTGGTCGACTGGCCCTGCGCCAACGGGGTCGGGAGGGCGATCTGGAGGGCCGTGCAACCGACCGACAGCGCACCCGCGGTGCCCCCGGTGACGTTGCTGACCGCGATCGGCATCGCGGAGCAGGTGCCGTGGTAGTTGTCCCACAGCCTCAGGTACACCTCGCTGAGCGCGGTGGAGGAGGCGTTGGTGAACGTCGCGCTCTCGTGGCCCGTCCAGACCGTGCCGCTCGTGTTGCTGCTCAGGCTGACGGTGTACGAGGGGGCGGCCGGCGTGCGCGTGGAGTCCGCCGGCGGGGTCGTGCCGCCGGAGGTGTCGAGGGCGATGTCGTCGAGGACGAAACTGGTCTGGAGGCTGGAGTCCTCGGTCCCGGTGAAGGCGAGGCTCACGGTCTGGCCCGCGAACGCCGACACGTCGAACGACTTCTGTACGTAGCCGGTGGCCTTGTTGAGGTTCGAGTACGTCGCCAGTGTCGTACTGCCGATCTTCGCCGTCAGCTTGTCGTACGCGGTCGACGAGGTCGTCTCGGCGGTGTCGATGTGCAGCCAGAAGGTGAGCGTGGCGCTGCTGCACCCGGACGGGATCGTGACGCTCTGCGAGAGGGTGTCGGTGTGGGTACTGCCCACACCGTTCAGCCAGGCGAAGCTGGTGCCGCCATGGGCGCTCTGACCGGAACGGCTGGTGATCACGGTCGACGACGACTGGGTCCAGGGCGAAGTCCCGCTCTCGAAACCACCGTTGGTGACCACCTGGGCCGGAGTGCAGTCGGCGGCCAGTGGTGCCGTGGGCGGCGCGGCTGCCGCCGGGGTGACAGGGAGCAGGGCGGCGGCCAACGCGGCGATGCCCAGTGCGCTCACGGCGAGGGCCTTGTGGGGGGTCGGTCTCACACGAAACTCCTTTGAGGCGGCCGGGATTCCGGCCTGCTCGGTGGCCGCCCTGACGGCCTGGGTGCGCCGGGGGCAGCCGGGGGCTGCGCGCATCGCTTGCGCGATCGCTGGGGTGAGATTTCCGTTGCGTCTCCCCGTGGTCAGGGCGACGGCTGCGGGAAGCCTGGCAGATTTGACCGGGGCATGCCATCAGTGACGGGTAAAAGTGTTCGCTGACCTGAAGTGTTCGGGCTCCGCCCGCGGCCGAGGGCGGTACGAGTCCGTCGAACTCGGTGATCGGTGATGGGTGATGGGTGCAGAGTGATCAGTGATCAGTGATCAGTGATCGCGGCGTGCGGCGTGCGGGCCGAGCTGCCGGGTGCAGGCGTCCCGCGCCGGGGCGGACAGCAGGTCGCCCGCCCCGGTGAACAGCCGGTACAGGGACGGGCCGTACCGCTCGGCCAGTTCCGCGTTGTGGGCCAGTACGTCGAGCTCGTTGGCGGCGGTGATCTCCAAGAACGCTCGCAGGTCGTCGTCCGCGGGGACGTGCTCGCGGCCGGTGAAGCGATCACGGAAGACCACGGGCCGATCGCCCCCGATCCGGGGAAGGACGGCGCCGCGGTCGCAACTCGCGTAGAGGTACACCAGCGCCTCGGCCCGGTCGCCGATCAGCTCCGCCAGGGTCGCCCGCTCGGCGACCGGTAGCAGGTACGGATCGAAACCGTCGGTCCCGTACGCGGCATGGCACAGCCCCGCCGCCTGGACCACGGGGTCACCGCCCCAGTCGGCCAGGATCCGCCGGACCCGGCCGAGATGCTCCAGCAGCGTGCCGCCCGGATGCGGCATCTCGGCGGTGCCCCGCGCACGCAGGAAGGCTTCGGCACGCGACCACCGGGACGCGTCACCGTTGCCGGTCTCTTCGGGAACCTCGCGCACTTCGGGCATTTCGGTCACTTCGGCCCCTTCGGGATGACGTTTCAACGTCTCGGCAGGCCACTGAGAGACTCCCACCATGGAGACGAGTGCGGGGGCGGACCGGACAAGGCCGGGCCGTTCCATGGAATGGGCGCTGCGCTCTGCGGAGCACGCGGATGTCGAGGTGATCGCCGAGCTGCGGGCGACGGTGATGCGCCCCGACCTGGAGCGGTTGGGCCGGTTCGACGAGAGTCGGGTCCGTCGGCGGCTGCGGGAGTCCTTCTCCCCGGAACACACGTCGGTCGTCATCGCCGACGGCGACTTCGCGGGCTGCGTCACGCTGAGGCCGGCCGAGGACGGGCTGTGGCTGGAGCACTTCTATCTCGTCCCGGACTTGCAGAGCCGGGGGCTCGGTTCGGCGGTCCTGCGCACCCTGCTGGACCGCACCGACGCCGACGGCCTGCCCGTCCGTCTGAATGTCCTGCAGGGCAGCGCCGCCCGGCGACTGTACGAGCGCCACGGGTTCACCGTGGAGGTTCAGGACCCGATCGACGTCTTCATGGTGCGACGACCGGGCGCGGGCATCCCCGCCCCGTGAGGGGAGAGGCCCATGAGGGGAGAGGCCCATGAGCGGAGAGGCCCATGAGGGATGAAGGGGTCTGTTCCTAGGCCGCGTTGCGCCAGACCTTCACGTCCAAGGTGGCGTACGTCGTCCCGGACGAACCCCGATACGTCACGAGCCCCACGTGCCCCGTCCCGCTGACCACGCACATCTGCTGGCCGGCGGTGAGGTCCTTGACCCAGAGGTAGCTCTTGTAGCCGGTCGCCGCCTTGCACGCGTCCAGGCTTCCCTGCCGCCCCACGGGCAGCAGGGCGAGGGAGCTGCCGGAGTCGGTGCCGGGGGCGAGGACCGCCCCCGAGGAGTAGACGGCGTACGTCAGATCCTCGTCGGAGGTCCCGGTGTCCGCCTTGGACCGCACCGGGGTGTCCGCGAGATACAGGTCGTGGCTCGCGGTCATCCGGATCCCGGAGTACGCCACCGGAACGGGGACCGTCGGGGCCGCGGGCTTGCTGGACGCGACGGTCGGGGGAGCCGAGGTAGCGGTCCGCGTGGGCGTCGGGGGCCCCGAAGGGCTGGGCGGCAGAGCGGACTTGGCCGTCTTGGGCTTCTTCGAGGCCCGGGGTGACGGGGAGCCGGACGCCGACGGCGAAGCCTCGGCGGGCGTGGCCGACTGCGACGCGGCCACGTCCTGTGCCCGGTTGTCGTTCTTGTCGCCGTCCCCCGGGACGAGCAGCAGCGCGGCGGCCGCCCCACCGGCGACGAGTACGACCGCGGCTGCCGCCAACACCCAGCCCCGGGCCTTGCGGCCCTTGCCGCCCGTGCCGACCGAGGAGGTCTGTGCGGCGTCCGGCTCCTGCGGCTGCTGCCAGGGATGCGGAGCGTACGGACCCGGCGTGGCCCCTGGCCCCATCACGAAGGGTCCGGGCAGCGCGGCATGGGACGGCGCGGTGGGGGAGTAGGCCATCGGAGGCCCGAAAGCGCCAGGACCGCCAGGACCGGCGGGACCGAAGGCGCCGGATCCAGCGGGTCCGAAAGCCCCCGAAGCCCCCGAAGCCCCGGAGGTCCCCGAAGCCCCCGAAACGTGGGCGTCCGCAACCGCCTCCGCCCGGGCCCGATCGGCGCCTTCGGCCCGAGCCGCGATACCCGCCGCCAGCTCACCCGACAGCCACGCCCCGGACGCGGAGCGCGCTTCGGCACCGAGATCCGCCTGGATCGTCTGGACGGAGCGTATGGCCTCCTCGACGGAAGGCCGCTCGGCGGCGGGCTTGCGCAGACACCGTGCCACCAGCTCCCGTATCTCCACCGGCACGCGGCTGAGATCCGGCTCCTCGTGCACCACCCGGTAGAGCACCGCATGCGGATCCCCGTCCCCGAAGGCGGCGCGGCCCGTCGCCGCGAACACCGCGGTCTGCCCCAGCGCGAACACGTCGGCCGACGGCATGGCATCCCCGCCGAGCACCTGCTCAGGCGCCATGTAGGCGACGGTTCCCAGGGCCGTGCCGCTCATCGTCACCGACGTGGCGTCCGCGGCCCGCGCGACACCGAAGTCGATGACCCGCGGGCCGTCGGCGGCGAGCAGCACGTTCGACGGCTTGAGGTCCCGGTGCACGATGCCCTCGCGGTGCACCGCCTGCAGGGCCTCCGCGACACCGGCGATCAGCCGCAGCACGGTGTCGAGGGGCAGCGGCCCGTGATCGCGTACCGCGTCGGCGAGGGAAGGCCCCGGCACATAGGCGGTCGCGCACCACGGCATCGCACCCCCGGTGTCGCTGTCGACGACCGGAGCCGTGTAGAGCCCGTGCACCCGGCTCGCGGCGGCGACCTCGGCCTGGAACCGCTTCCGGAACTCGGCGTTCTCGGCCAGCTCCGGCCGGATCACCTTGACCGCGACGGCCCGCCCGCCCGGCGTGTGCGAGAGATAGACCCGTCCCATGCCCCCGGACCCGAGCCGGGCCACCAGCCGGTAGCCGCCGACAACCCGAGGATCGCCGTCCTCCAGAGGCTGGAAACTCTCCACATCGGCCCCACCGTCGCTCAACACGCCCCACTCCACCCCGAGATCCCGTTCTGTGGTGCCCCATTGCATCACGGGCCCCCTCGGCCCCGTGGGGACGGCCGCCGACCTCGTGGCCGGGCCCGGCCCGCTCCTCGAAACCCTCGGACGGGGGCTCTCCCGAAACCCCCTACCCTTGGAGGCATGACCAGCAGCAGCGACCGGAGTCAGGCAGTGGACGTTCAGGAACCCAAGACCTATGAGGTGCGCACCTACGGGTGCCAGATGAACGTCCACGACTCCGAACGGCTCTCCGGGCTCCTCGAAGGCGCCGGTTACGTGCGCGCGCCCGAAGGGTCCGACGGTGACGCGGACGTCGTCGTCTTCAACACCTGCGCCGTCCGGGAGAACGCCGACAACAGGCTGTACGGCAACCTCGGCCGCCTCGCGCCGATGAAGACGAAGCGCCCCGGGATGCAGATCGCCGTCGGCGGCTGCCTGGCCCAGAAGGACCGCGACACCATCGTGACGAAGGCGCCCTGGGTGGACGTCGTCTTCGGTACGCACAACATCGGCAAGCTGCCGGTCCTCCTGGAGCGCGCCCGCGTGCAGGAAGAGGCACAGGTCGAGATCGCCGAGTCGCTGGAGGCGTTTCCGTCCACGCTGCCGACCCGCCGCGAGAGCGCGTACGCGGCCTGGGTCTCCATCTCCGTGGGCTGCAACAACACCTGCACCTTCTGCATCGTCCCGGCGCTGCGCGGCAAGGAGAAGGACCGCAGGACCGGCGACATCCTCGCCGAGATCGAGGCACTGGTCGGCGAGGGCGTCTCCGAGATCACGCTGCTCGGGCAGAACGTCAACGCGTACGGCAGCGACATCGGCGACCGCGAGGCGTTCAGCAAGCTGCTGCGGGCCTGCGGGCAGATCGAGGGCCTGGAGCGGGTCCGGTTCACCTCCCCGCACCCCCGTGACTTCACCGACGACGTCATCGCCGCCATGGCCGAGACTCCGAACGTGATGCCGCAGCTGCACATGCCGCTGCAGTCCGGTTCGGACCCGGTCCTGAAGGCGATGCGCCGGTCCTACCGGCAGGACCGCTACCTCGGGATCATCGAGAAGGTGCGCGCCGCCATTCCGCACGCCGCCATCACCACCGACATCATCGTGGGCTTCCCCGGCGAGACCGAGGAGGACTTCGAGCAGACCATGCATGTGGCGCGGGAGGCCCGCTTCTCGGCGGCGTTCACGTTCCAGTACTCCAAGCGCCCCGGTACCCCGGCCGCCACCATGGAG
Source organism: Streptomyces sp. NPDC096311 (assembly GCF_044763085.1). Taxonomy (NCBI): domain Bacteria; kingdom Bacillati; phylum Actinomycetota; class Actinomycetes; order Kitasatosporales; family Streptomycetaceae; genus Streptomyces; species Streptomyces sp. NPDC096311. The sequence continues at coordinate 150,012 of NZ_JBIWFN010000021.1, read as the reverse complement.
AACCAGATCCCCAAGGAGGTCGTCCAGGCGCGCTACGAGCGTCTCGTCGCCCTCCAGGAGCAGATTTCCTGGGACGAGAACAAGAAGCAGGTCGGCCGCACCCTGGAGCTGATGGTCGCCGAGGGCGAGGGCCGCAAGGACGGCGCCACCCACCGCCTCTCCGGCCGTGCCCCCGACAACCGCCTGGTCCACTTCACCAAGCCCGACCAGGAAGTACGCCCCGGTGACGTGGTCACCGTCGAGGTCACCTACGCCGCCCCGCACCACCTGCTCGCCGAGGGCGCCGTCCTGGACGTGCGCCGCACGCGCGCGGGGGACGCCTGGGAGAAGCGCAACGCGGCCGAGGCGCCGAAGCCCGCCGGTGTGATGCTGGGGCTGCCGAAGATCGGTGCCCCGGAGCCGCTGCCGGTCGCCACCGGCAGCGGGTGCGGCTGCGACTGACCCCGGGACGGCTGTGACTGACCCCGGGGCGGGGGGCTCCCGGACCGGCCGCGCGGGGTTACGCTGCCGATCATGCTCGTAGCCGCCGCAGTCTGCCCCTGTCCGCCGCTGCTCGTCCCCGAGGTCGCCGCCGGTGCGGCACCGGAACTGGCCGCCGCGCGCGCGGCCTGCACGGACGCTCTGGGGGTACTGGCCGCCTCGCGCCCCGACCTGCTGGTGGTCGTCGGGCCCGCCGGGCAGAGCGGGCGCGGGCCGTACCCGCAGGGGGCGCCGGGCTCGTTCCGCGGGTTCGGTGTGGACCTCGACGTACGTCTCGGAGGTTGGGCGTCGCGTGTCGGGGCGCCGGAGCGTCCGCTTCCGCCCTCGCTCGCCGTCGCCGCCTGGCTGCTGGAGCGCACAGGCTGGTCCGACGCCCCCGTCGAAGGCCTTGGGGTGGGAGAACCTCTCGAGGCCGAGCGCTGCGTCCAGACGGGGGCGGGGATCGTCGCGCGCGCCGACCGGGTGGCCCTGCTGGTGATGGGTGACGCCAGCGCGTGCCGGACGCTCAAGGCACCCGGCTATCTCGACGAACGCGCGGCGGGCTTCGACGCGGAGGTCGCGCGGGCGCTGGGTACGGCAGACGTGGCGGCCCTGAAGGCGCTGGACGCCGAGCTGGCGTACGAACTGAAGGTCTCCGGGCGGGCCCCCTGGCAGGTCCTCGCGGGCGCGGCCGAGGGTGCGGACCTGGGCGGCGCCCTGCTGTACGAGGACGCGCCTTACGGGGTGGGGTACATGGTGGCGGCCTGGTCCTAGGGAGCGTCGAGTTCCTAGGGGTCCTCTGGGGCGTAGCGGTCCTGGGGCTCCGTCCGAGAAGGCCGTCGGCCGACAGAGCCGAGCCTCGCTACGGCTGGCTGGACATGGCGGCGCGGACACGGTGGCCCGGACACGGCGGCGCGGACACCGTGGCCCGGACACGGCGGACGGCCGGGAGCCCGGTGCGCTCCGCGGCCGTCCGCCGATGTGTGCCGATATGTACCGATATATGCCCGTCAGGGCGTCGGAGGCGGTGGGGGCACGTCCGGCGGCGGCGTGACGCCGTCGGTTTCCTTGTGCGCGAGTCGGTCCATGGCGCCCTTGGCCTTGCCGGTGCCCGTCTGGATCTTGTCGCTGTACTTGCCCTTGGTCTTTTCGTCGACCACCTTCGCGGCCTTGTCGAGACCGTGCGTGACCTTGTCCCCGTGCTGTTGCGCGAGGTCCGAGACCTTGTCCTTGGCGGGTGCCAGTTTGGCTTTCAAATTGTCCAGGAGACTCATGGTCCACCTTCCCTCGCGGGACAGTTACGTGCGGGCGCTTTCGCCGGCCTCGTTGTCCGCGGCCTTTTCGGCGGTCTGCTGCTGGGGGATCTCGACGTCATCCTTGGCGGTGGTCTCCGCGGGCTCGGTCGCCGCGACCCCGCCTTCGTTCCCGGAGCCTCCCGGGCTCTCGGAGCCTTCGGACTTCTCGGATGAACCCTTCGCCTCCTCCGTCACCTCCGCCTCGGGATCGGCCGTTTGTGTGTCGGCCTGCACCGCGGCGGTTGACGCCTCCTCCGTAGCCTTCGACCTTCCAAGAAGTCGTGCAAAAACGCCCATATCCACTCCATACGTTACTCGTGAGGGCGAAATTCCGCGTCACCCGGTGCGTCCCATTGCGTCGCACGGGTCACCGGCTCTCGAAAACCGGCGGCTGGAACCTCGCAACAGGCAACGACCCCGGGCCCGTGGCGTCACGTAGCTCGTTCGAGAAGAGGCCCCGAGGTTTGCGAGACTGGGGCGGTGAGTAGCGCACCCCCCGCCCCCCGTGTCATCGCCGTCGTAGGACCGACCGCCGCAGGAAAGTCCGATCTGGGCGTGTACCTCGCCCAACGGCTCGGCGGCGAGGTCGTCAACTCCGACTCCATGCAGTTGTACCGAGGGATGGACATCGGTACCGCCAAACTGACGCCGCAGGAGCGCGGCGGGATCCCGCACCACCTTCTGGACATCTGGGACGTGACCGTCACGGCCAGCGTCGCCGAGTACCAGCGGCTCGCCCGCGCCCGCATCGACGCGCTGCTCGCCGATGGCCGCTGGCCGATCCTGGTGGGCGGCTCCGGGCTGTACGTCCGTGGGGCCGTCGACCATCTGGAGTTCCCCGGCACCGACCCCGAGGTGCGGGCCCGGCTGGAGGAGGAGCTCACGCTGCGTGGCTCCGGAGCGCTGCACGCGCGTCTGGCCACCGCCGATCCGGAGGCCGCGCGCGCGATCCTGCCCAGCAACGGCCGCCGTATCGTCCGCGCCCTCGAGGTCATCGAGATCACCGGAAAGCCCTTCACTGCCAACCTCCCCGGGCACGACTCCGTGTACGACACCCTGCAGATCGGCGTCGACGTCACGCGCCCCGAGCTCGACGACCGCATCGCGCGCCGTGTCGATCGCATGTGGGAGGCGGGGCTCGTCGACGAGGTGCGTGCGCTGGAGGCGCACGGACTGCGTGAGGGGCGTACGGCCTCGCGTGCGCTCGGGTACCAGCAGGTGCTCGCGGCGCTCGCCGGGGAGTGCACCGACGCCGAGGCGCGCGCCGAGACCGTACGCGCCACCAAACGCTTCGCGCGGCGTCAGGACTCCTGGTTCCGGCGCGATCCCCGGGTGCACTGGCTGAGCGGCGCTGCGGCGGATCTCACAGAACTCCCGGAGCTCGCCCTGGCGTTGGTCGAACGACCGGTCACAGCCTGATCACGTCATGGCATCGGGACGCTCCGGCCGCCGTCCGGGCCTTCGGCGCCGTGCCATCATCGAGCTTCGATCGACCAAGTGGAGTCCGAGTTGGGAGGGCGCGTGGCGATGGAGGCCGGCCCTCGCGACACCGCACAGGACGCGGAGCACGACACCGCGCAGGAGCAGCAGAAACCGCAGGAACGGCTGGAGCCGCTGGAACGTCAGGATTTCGCCGGAGACCGACCGGGCCCGGACGGGGACCTGCTGGGCGGCGCCGGTGAGCGGCTCGGTGGCGGCGGTGCTCCGCTGAGCTCCGACGGACCCGACGAGCCTTCCGGCGGTGTGAGCGCCGACGGGCCGGCACCGGACGAGATGGTGCCGGCCGAGGTCGAGGTCGAGCTGCGCCCGCAGCGGCGACTGCGGATCTGGCAGCTCGCCCCGATCGTGATGCTGGCCGCGACGGGCTCCTTGATGTTCGCCTTCCCGCTCGCCTTCGAGTTCGGTGACGGCGGTGCGGTGGTCGCCATGCTCGGCCTGCTGATCTGCTCGTGCGCCGCGGGCTGGGGCATGATGGCCGCCCGCCGGGTCGGCTACGTCTGGCCGGGCCTGCCGCCGCGGGGCACCGGCCGCCGGCTGGACTGGCGTGTCGTGCTCGCGTACGTCGTGGTGGTCGTGGCGGTGGCGGTACTCGCCGTCTGGCGCGTCGCCCGCCTCCGCTGAGGTCCGCCTTCACCTGGGTCTCCTGCCGGGACCGTGGTGTCGGACCGACCCCGTAGGATCGAGGAATGAGCACGCGGATCGCCTTCCTCAAGGGGCACGGGACCGAGAACGACTTCGTGATCGTCCCGGACCCGGAGAACGCCATCGACCTGCCCCCGACCGCCGTGGCCGCCCTGTGCGACCGCCGCGCGGGCATCGGCGGCGACGGTCTGCTGCATGTCGTTCGGTCCGCCGCGCACCCCGAGGCCAAGGAGATGGCGGCCGAGGCGGAGTGGTTCATGGACTACCGCAACGGCGACGGCTCGGTCGCGGAGATGTGCGGCAACGGAGTGCGGGTGTTCGCGCGCTACCTCCAGCGTGCCGGACACGTGGCCGAGGGAGACATCGCGGTTGCCACGCGCGGGGGCGTGAAGCGCGTGCACCTCGCCAAGGACGGCGCCGTCACCGTCGGCATGGGCAAGGCGGCCCTGCCCGAAGGGGACGTCACCGTGAGTGTCGGCGAGCGCAGCTGGCCCGCGCGCAACGTCAATATGGGCAACCCGCACGCCGTCGCCTTCGTGGACGACCTCGCGCACGCCGGCAACCTGTTCACGCCGCCGCCGTTCGCTCCGGCCGCGGCCTACCCGGACGGGGTGAACGTCGAATTCGTGGTCGACCGGGGGCCGCGGCACGTCGCCCTGCGCGTCCACGAGCGCGGCTCAGGGGAGACCCGGTCGTGCGGTACGGGCGCGTGCGCCGTGGCCGTCGCGGCGGCCCGCCGTGACGGAGCCGACCCGGCCGTGACGGGGACTCCGTCGACGTACACCGTCGACGTGCCCGGTGGCCGCCTGGTGATCACCGAGCGCCCGGACGGCGAGATCGAGATGACCGGCCCCGCGGTGATCGTCGCCGAAGGCGAGTTCGACGCGGAGTGGCTGGACACCGTGCAGTTCTGAACGGACGTCTTCTGAACGGACGTCCCGGGCGATGGCGTAACCCTCGTTCCTTCCAAAACCTCGCGTCCGTAAACCCCCTGAACCTTCGCTCGAATGGGTGATCCGTTTCACGCTCGGCGAGAGGCGGTCAGCCGGGCGTGGTGGGCTCGGTAGCATCAAGCACCGGCCCGGACGGGGGAATCGGGACCAACCCCTGAGCCGTGTACGCCATGGGGCACCCCGTCCGCCGGTCTACGCAGCCGGAGGTGCCCATGAGTGCGGAGGCGACGAACCCCGCGACGCCAGCCCCTGCAACGCCCTCCCCCGGGCTCTCGGCCTCACCCCCACTCTCGACTTCGCTCGAGCGGGGGGACCCCCATGAGCAGGGGGTACCCCCATCGCACCGCAGGAAGAGCCGTCCTCGGATCGATCTGCGCCGCCTCGGCCGCGCCGCGCTGCTCGGCACGACGTCCCGCGACCGGCTGCCCGACGCGATCGGTCACGTGGCCGAGGCGCATCGCGCGCACCACCCCGACGCGAACATGGAACCGCTGCGCCGGGCCTACGTACTGGCGGAGTCCTCGCACCGCGGCCAGATGCGCAAGAGCGGTGAGCCGTACATCACCCACCCGCTCGCGGTCACCCTGATCCTCGCCGAACTCGGCGCGGAGACCACGACGTTGACCGCCTCCCTGCTCCACGACACCGTCGAGGACACGGAAGTGACGCTGGATCAGGTGCGCGAGGAGTTCGGCGACGAGGTCTGCTATCTCGTCGACGGCGTCACCAAGCTGGAAAAGGTGGACTACGGGGCGGCCGCCGAGCCCGAGACGTTCCGCAAGATGCTCGTCGCCACCGGCAACGACGTCCGCGTGATGTCGATCAAACTCGCCGACCGGCTGCACAACATGCGCACGCTCGGCGTCATGCGCCCCGAGAAACAGGCGCGCATCGCCAAGGTCACCAGGGACGTGCTGATCCCGCTCGCCGAACGGCTCGGCGTCCAGGCGCTCAAGACCGAGCTGGAGGACCTCGTCTTCGCGATCCTGCATCCCGAGGAGTACGAGCACACCAGGGAACTGATCGTCGACAACGCCTCGCGTGCGAGCGACCCGCTCGCCGAGATCGCCGAGGAGGTGCGCACGGTCCTGCGCGAGGCCGGTATCCCGGCCGAAGTCCTCATCAGGCCACGGCACTTCGTCTCCGTGCATCGCGTGTCACGCAAACGCGGGCCCATGCGCGGCGCCGACTTCGGACGTCTCCTGGTGCTCGTGAACGAGGACGCGGACTGCTACGGGGTCCTCGGTGAACTGCACACCTGTCTCACCCCGGTCGTCTCGGAGTTCAAGGACTTCATCGCGGTCCCCAAGTTCAACCTGTACCAGTCGCTGCACACGGCCGTCGCGAGCGGCGACGGTGAGATCGCCGAAGTCCTCATCCGCACCCACCAGATGCACAAGGTCGCCGAGGCCGGGGTCATCGCGCTCGGCAATCCCTACGCTCCTCCTTCGGAGGAGCAGTCGGACGAGCAGTCCGAGGGCCGGCCGGGCGTCGGCGGACGCCCTGTGGACGGCGAGCGGGTGGACCCCACCCGCCCTGGCTGGCTCTCCCGGCTCCTCGACTGGCAGGAGGGCGCCCCGGACCCGGACACATTCTGGTCCACGCTGCGCGAAGACCTCGCCCAGGACCGCGAGATCACCGTCTTCCGCGCCGACGGCGGCTCGTTGGGCCTTCCGGAGGGCGCCAGTTGTGTGGACGCCGCCTACGCGCAGTACGGCGAGGACGCGCACGCCTGCATCGGCGCCCGCGTCAACGGCCGCCTGGCGACGCTCAGTACGGTCCTGAAGGACGGCGACACCGTGCAGCTCCTCATGGGCCAGGACCCCGCCTCGGAGCCCTCCAGAGAGTGGCTGGAGCACGCGCACACGCCCGCCGCGCGGATCGCCATCCAGCGCTGGCTGGCCGCACACCCCTCACCCGTCACCACGGAGGACCCGGCGACCCGGGAAGCCCCGGAAACCACCGAGACCCCGGCCGCGGCCGGCAGACCGTCCGTCGAGACACCCACGGCCCGCCCCACGGACGGGTCCGCCGCCCGCACCGACGCCCCCCGTCCCGCCGCCGCGAACGCCGTCGTCGACCTGCCCGGCGCCTCCGTACGCCTCGCGGGCTGCTGTACGCCCGTACCGCCCGACGAGGTGACCGGCTTCGCCGTACGCGGGGGAGTGGTGACGGTCCACCGCGTGGAGTGCGCCGGAGTGGCGCGCATGAAGAGCTCGGGGCGCGCGGAGGTGGCAGTGCGCTGGGGCGACACCACCGAGTGCCGGGTCACCCTGGTCGCCGAGTCCTTCGGACGCCCGCATCTGCTCGCCGACCTCACCGAAGCCATCGCCCTGGAGGGCGTCGCGATCGTCTCGGCGACCGTCGAACCTCCCAGCCAGCAGCGCGTACGCCACACATACACACTGCAACTCCCGGACGCGGCCCACCTTCCCGGGTTGATGCGCGCGATGCGCAACGTGCCGGGCGTGTACGACGTGAGCCGGGCGCAGCACGCGGCGGCTGCCACGCAGTAGCACCCGATCGAGTGGGCCCGGCGCGAGTCGTCGCCGCGGGGCCGGTGCGCGCTGGTAGCCGTGGTCCATGCTGCTCACCCCCCGCACCAGGAACCGTCGTATCCAGGGGGCGCTCCTCGCCTCCGCCGTCTCGGTCTGTCTCGTCGCCGCGAGCGCCCCGTCCCCGGCCACGCCCCTCGGCATCGGTGACCACCTCTTCCCGAACCTGGGCAATCCCGGGTACGACGTCAAGTCGTACGACCTCTCCTTCACCTACCCCGGCGTCAACGACAAACCGCTGGCGGCCGTCACCACGATCGACGCCGTGACGTCCGAGCGGCTCGAGCGCGTCAATCTGGACTACACGCATGGCACGGTGGAATCGGTCGAGGTCAACGGCGCGCCGGCGACGTTCACGAGCGCCGGGGAGGACCTGGTGGTGACGCCCGAGCAGCCGGTGCCCGCGGGCGGCTGGATGCGGATCACCGTGCGGCACTCGAGCGATCCGGTCACCACCGGGAACGGGGACGGCGGGTGGGTGCGGACGAAGGACGGCCTCGCCATGGCCAACCAGGCCGACGCCGGGCACATGGTCTTCCCGTGCAACGACCACCCCTCGGACAAGGCGATGTTCACCATCCACGTCACCGCGCCCGACGGGTACACCGCCGTGGCCAACGGCCTGCCCACCGGGGTCGACCGGGCCGGCAAGTCCACCACGTGGACGTACCGCACCGCGCACCCCATGGCCACGGAACTCACTCAGGTGTCCATCGGCCGCTCCAGCGTGCTGCACCGGGAGGGCCCGCACGGCCTGCCGGTCCGTGATGTCGTGCCCACCAAGGACCGCGAGCTGCTCGAACCGTGGCTCAAGAAGACGCCCGACCAGATCGCCTGGATGGAGAGCAAGGTCGGCCCGTACCCCTTCGAGACCTACGGGCTGCTGATGGCCCAGGCGCAGACCGGCTTCGAACTGGAGACGCAGACACTCTCTCTCTTCGAGAAAGAGCTCTTCGCGGAGCCCGCGCTGCCCAAGTGGTACGTCGAGTCGATCATGGTGCACGAGCTGTCGCACCAGTGGTTCGGCGACAGCGTCAGCCCCCGCGTCTGGTCCGACCTGTGGCTCAACGAGGGCCACGCGACCTGGTACGAGGCCCTGTACGCCGAGGAGAAGGCGGACAAGCCCATGGAGACCCGCATGAAGGCGGCCTACCGCGCCTCCGACTCCTGGCGGGCCGCCGGGGGGCCGCCCGCGGCGCCCAAGGAGCCCGCCCCGGGACAGAAGATCAGCATCTTCCGGCCGATCGTCTACGACGGGGCCGCGCTCGCCCTGTACGCGCTGCGCCAGGAGATCGGACACTCCACCTTCGAGCGCCTGGAGCGCACCTGGGTCGCCCTTCACCGGGACGGCACGGCCACGACCGCCGACTTCGAGCGGCTCGCTTCCGACCTCGCGAACCGCGACCTGAGCGGGTTCTTCCGGGCCTGGCTCTACGGCACGAAGACGCCGCCGATGCCTGGGCACCCGGACTGGAAGAGTGACGCCCCGAAGGCACGCAAGGGCGCCTGAGAACTCGGATGACGAGACGGGACGTGCCGTGCGACCATCGTCGGGTCGGCGGCGCGGCCCCGGGAAGGGTTGGCCCGACGGAATCCGGGAATCTCCCGGTGGTCCCGGACGTTCTTCCTTGTGACGGGCGGTGTCCGTCGCCGAACAGGCTTCACCAGTGACGCCATCGATACCACCAGTGACGTATCGGTGTCCCCATCGACGTAAGGATCCAATGACCTCCTCTTCTTCCCCTTCCCAGGACGCGCAGAGCCTCGCGCAGAACTACCCCGAAGGTCTTCGGGCCGATGCCCTGATGGAAGAGGACGTCGCCTGGAGCCACGAGATCGACGGAGAGCGGGACGGCGAACAGTTCGATCGCTCCGAGCGCGCGGCGCTGCGCCGTGTGGCGGGCCTGTCCACCGAGCTCGAGGACGTCACCGAGGTCGAGTACCGACAGCTCCGTCTGGAGCGCGTCGTCCTCGTCGGTGTGTGGACCACGGGAACCATTCAGGACGCGGACAACTCGCTCGCCGAGCTGGCAGCCCTCGCGGAGACCGCGGGCGCGCTCGTGCTCGACGGCGTCGTCCAGCGGCGTGACAAGCCCGACGCGGCCACGTACATCGGATCCGGCAAGGCCAACGAGCTGCGGGACATCGTCCTGGAGACCGGCGCCGACACCGTGATCTGCGACGGTGAGCTGAGCCCCGGCCAGCTGATCCACCTCGAGGACGTCGTCAAGGTCAAGGTCATCGACCGTACGGCCCTGATCCTCGACATCTTCGCCCAGCACGCCAAGTCCCGAGAGGGCAAGGCGCAGGTCGCGCTCGCGCAGATGCAGTACATGCTGCCGAGGCTGCGCGGCTGGGGTCAGTCGCTGTCCCGTCAGATGGGCGGCGGCAAGGGCGGCGGCCTCGCCACCCGTGGTCCCGGTGAGACCAAGATCGAGACGGACCGGCGTCGTATCCGCGAGAAGATGGCGAAGATGCGCCGGGAGATCGCGGACATGAAGACCGGCCGCGAGATCAAGCGCCAGGAGCGCCGCAGGAACAAGGTGCCCTCGGTCGCCATCGCCGGCTACACCAACGCGGGCAAGTCCTCCCTGCTCAACCGCCTCACGGGCGCGGGCGTGCTCGTCGAGAACGCGCTGTTCGCGACCCTCGACCCGACCGTGCGCCGGGCCGAGACCCCGAGCGGGCGGCTGTACACCCTGGCCGACACGGTCGGGTTCGTACGCCACCTGCCGCACCACCTCGTCGAGGCGTTCCGCTCCACGATGGAGGAGGTCGGCGCCTGTGACCTGATCCTGCACGTGGTGGACGGCTCGCACCCGGCGCCGGAGGAGCAGCTGGCCGCCGTGCGCGAGGTCATCCGCGACGTGGGCGCGACCGACGTGCCCGAGATCGTGGTGATCAACAAGGCGGACGCGGCCGACCCGCTGGTCCTTCAGCGGCTGATGCGGATCGAGAAGCGTTCCATCGCGGTCTCGGCCCGCACCGGGATGAACATCGACCAGCTGCTCGCGCTCATCGACAACGAGCTGCCCCGCCCCTCGGTCGAGATCGAGGCGCTCGTGCCGTACACGCACGGCAGGCTGGTCGCGCGCGCCCACTCCGAGGGCGAGGTGATCTCCGAGGAGCACACCCCGGAGGGCACCCTGCTCAAGGTGCGGGTGCACGAGGAACTGGCGGCCGACCTCGCGCCGTACGTTCCGGCGCCCGTCGCGCTCTAGACGCCCGCTTCCGCAGGGACGACGTACGAAGGCCCGCACCCTCTCGCAGGGTGCGGGCCTTCGCCGTGGCCGGGTGGGCGCGGCGCCTACTGTCCGCCGTACCGCTTGCTCATGTTCTCGTAGAGCGCCTGCGCGCCCTTGCCGAGCTGCGGCCCCGCGAGCCAGGTGTTGTCGGCCGGGCCGATCGAGGTGTTCGAGACCAGCTCGGTCCTGCCGCCGACGACCCGGAACCAGCCGCCGCCGGAGGAACCGCCGGTCATCGTGCAGCCGATGCGATACATCGTCGGCAGGCTCGGGCTCAGCGACAGCCGCCCCGGCCGGTCCACGCACTTGAACATCTTCAGACCGCTGTACGGCGGCGCGGCCGGGTAACCCCACGCGCCCATGGTGCTGACGTCCCGGGCGGAGGGCGCCGAGAAGTCCACGTCCAGCGCGTTGCCGACCGTCTCCTCCAGGGACTTCGAGCCCTGCGCCGGCTTCACGTGCAGGAGCGCGTAGTCGTACGGGGCGCCCGTGCCGCCCGTCTCGTCGCCGCCCGCGATCCACTCGTTCGAGGTGGAGGCCCAGTCGGCCCACCACTCGCCGTACGGGGCGATCTGCGCGGCGGAGGCGTTCCTCAGCTCGGACTCCGACCTGCCCTGGTCGTTGTACGCGGGCACGAAGGCGATGTTGCGGTACCAGCCGCCCTTGCCCCCGGCGTGCACGCAGTGGCCCGCCGTCCACACCAGGTTGGACTTGCCCGGGTGGTTGACGTCCTTGACGACGGTCCCGGAGCAGACCATCGAGCCCTTGGGGGAGTCGAAGAAGACCTTCCCGACCGGGGCGGCGTGGTCGTGGTACGGGGTCTTCTCCGCCGTGGCCTCGACCGGCGCCGGATCCGGGTCGCTGACGCCCTGGTCGGCCGCCGCGTCCTTCGCCGAGATCGTCTTGTCCGGGTCCTTGGCGGACTTCATGCGCTCGGGCTTCCAGAGCCCCGCGATCACCGGGTTGACGAAGTCCTTGGCCTCACTGAGCCACTTGTCCTTGTCCCAGTTCTTCCAGCCGCCGTTCTTCCACTGGTCGACGTCGATGCCGTGCTCTTTGAGCTTGCTCTTGATGTCGTCCGGGATCCTGATCTTGTCGTCGCCGTTGTGCGACGAGGAGGCGCTGGACCCGCTCGCCTTGTCGTCGCCCGAGTTGCAGGCGGTGGCGGTGAGCGCCAGGGCGGCGGCGAGGCCGGTGGCGATGAGAACGCGGCGCCGGCCGCGCCCACGTACGGAACGCATGCTGGTGCAACCCCCGTTGAAGTGCTGACACCTCACTATGCCCGGGCAATTGGGGGCGAACGGCGGTGGAGTGGTGAAGGTTTCTGTGCGCCACCCCACCGCCGCCCGTGCGGTCCGTGTGCGATTCCTGTCGGGCCTGTCGGGCCTGTCGGGTCACTGGCCCGCGCATCGTCGTCTCACGGGCCCGTTGTCCCACTGGCGCCTTGTCTCACCGGCCCTCTGTCTCACTGGCCCTTTGTCTCACTGGCTCGCGAACTTCTTGCTCACCGAGTCGTACACACCCTTGGCGACCGCACCCAGGTGGGGACCCGCCAGCCAGCCCGCGCTGACCGGGCCGATCGAGGTGTTGGACACCAGGGCGGGCTTGCCGTCCGACCCGGTCGCCACCCAGCCGCCGCCGGACGAACCACCGGTCATGGTGCATCCGATGCGGTACATCGTCGGGTCCGCCTTGGCGATCGACAGACGGCCGGGCCTGTCGGTGCACTGGTACAGCTTCTGCCCGTCGAACGGCGCCGCCGCCGGGTAACCGGTCGCCGTGATGCTCGCGACCTTGGGAACGGCCGGAGCGTTGAAGTTCACCGGGAGCGCCGAACCTACTGTCTCCTCGAGGGACTTGCCGTTGCTGCCCTTCTCCGGCGTCACATGCAGGACCGCGTAGTCGTACGACGCGCCCTGGCCGCCGGTGGAGCCGCCCTGGGCGATCCACTGGTCCGAGGTCTGCGCCCAGTCGCTCCACCAGACACCGTACGGAGCGACCTCCGTCCGCGCGGCGTTCTGCAGCTGGGCGGACGTCCTGCCGGCGTTGTTGTACGAGGGCACGAAGGCGATGTTGCGGTACCAGCCGCCCTTCTTGCCGGCGTGCACACAGTGGCCCGCGGTCCACACGAGGTTCGACTTGCCCGGGTGCGCGGGGTCCTCGACCACGGTCGCCGAGCAGACCATCGTGCCCTCGGGAGAGTCGAAGAACACCTTGCCCGCCTCGGGCACGCTGTCGTGGTAGGCGGCGCTCACGGCCTTCGCCGCCACGGGCGCCGGAGTGGCGTCGGTGACGCCCTGGTCACCGGAGAGGTCGTTCTCGTCGACGCCCTTGTTCTTGTCCGGGTCGTCGGCGCCGCGCATCCGGTCCGGGTCCCACAGCCCCTTGATGATGGGGTTGACGAAGTCGTTGGCCTCGCGCAGCCAGTCGTCCTTGTTCCAGTTCTTCCAGGCGCCGTTCTTCCACTTGTCGATGTCGATGCCGTGCTCTTTGAGCTTGTTCTTGATGTCGTCCGGGATCTTGATCTTGTCGTCGCCGCTCTGGGACGCCGACGCGCCGGCCTGGCCGCTCGCGTTGCTGTCGCCCGAGTCGCAGCCGGTGGCGGTCAGCGCCAGTACCGCCGTCAGGCCGACGGCGGCCAGTACGGGGGAGGTTCCGCGGCGCGCGCTCCTCCCTCGACGAGCGGCGAAGGGCGGGCGTATGGATCGCATGGTGTAACTCCCCCTGGACGTAAGAGAACCTGTCAGGATCCGCCGATCCGGAGTCCCTCGGTACGGGACACAGGTGCATCGTTCGGTGTCGCTGAACGGCACCACACACTATGCGCTCGCTGTGGGGGACATCCCACGGAACGGCAACGGTTCCGTCACGGCAAGGATCTTCGACTCACCCGCTTCCCCGAGCCGGTCGCGTCGTTGGTATGTACGGGGGACCTGCCGCCTGCGCTCAGAGCCCCCTGCCAACTCGCCTCTGGACAGCGGGAGGACCTGAAGTCGTGGCCGTGACCGAGTCTGCGGTGGTACCGGTGGGGCGCGAGCCCGAGGAGTCGCGGGAGAGGGTGCCCGGAGTGTCCGAGGGGGCGCGCGCGGCGCATGAGGGGATTCTGCGGCGTCAGTCGGCGCGCGAGTCGGCGGCCCGCACCTACGCGCGCGCCCTGCCGATCGTCCCCGTGCGGGCGCGGGGGCTGACCATCGAGGGCGCGGACGGGCGCCGTTACCTCGACTGTCTCTCCGGCGCCGGCACCCTGGCCCTGGGACACAACCACCCGGTGGTCCTGGAAGCGATCAGAAAAGTCCTCGACTCCGGGGCGCCACTGCACGTCCTCGACCTGGCCACACCCGTCAAGGACGCCTTCACCACCGAGCTGTTCCGCACGCTGCCCCCGGAGTTCGCCGCCCGCGCGCGGGTGCAGTTCTGCGGACCCGCCGGGACGGACGCCGTCGAGGCCGCGTTCAAACTGGTGCGCGCGGCGACCGGACGCACCGGAATGCTCGCGTTCACCGGTGCCTATCACGGGATGACCGCGGGGGCGCTCGAAGCATCCGGGGGCGCGACCGAGGTCCGGGTCGCGCGCCTGCCCTACCCCCAGGACTACCGCTGCCCGTTCGGCATCGGCGGTGAGCGGGGTGCCGAACTCGCCGCGCGCTGGACCGAGTCCCTGCTCGACGACACCAAGTCCGGCGTGCCACGTCCCGCCGGGATGATCCTCGAACCCGTCCAGGGCGAGGGCGGGGTGATTCCCGCGCCCGACGACTGGATGCGCCGGATGCGCGAGATCACCGCGGCGCGCTCCATTCCCCTGATCGCGGACGAGGTCCAGACCGGCGTCGGGCGCACCGGAGCCTTCTGGGCCGTGGAACACAGCGGGATCACCCCGGACGTGATGGTCCTGTCCAAGGCCATCGGAGGGAGTCTGCCGCTGGCCGTCGTCGTCTACCGCGACGACCTCGACGTCTGGCAACCGGGCGCCCACGCGGGCACGTTCCGCGGCAACCAGCTGGCCATGGCCGCGGGCACGGCGACCCTCGCGTACGTCCGCGAGAACGGACTGGCCGAGCGCGCGGCGACCCTGGGCTCCCGCATGCTCACTCAACTCCGTGGACTCGCCCACGAGTTCCCCTGCATCGGTGACGTACGGGGCCGCGGGCTGATGATCGGCGTCGAGCTGGTGGATCCCGAGACAGCCCCGGACACCACCACCGACGGCCCCCGGCCCGCCGCCCCCGAACTTGCCGCCGCCGTGCAGCGCGAGTGCCTGCGCCGCGGTCTGATCGTGGAACTGGGCGGGCGCCGCGCCAGTGTGGTGCGACTCCTCCCGCCCTTGACGATCAGCGACGAACAGGCGACCGCGGTGCTCGACCGACTGGCGGACGCGGTGGCGACGGCGGCGCGCGCGGGACTGGGCGGGTCGGCCGGACACGGTCGGGGTTCCGCATCAGGTGAGCACGCCGGATAGGACCTGCAACCGCCGCGGGCGGCCCGTACGGCGGTCCCCTCGACGGGCCCCCACGCCGGGTCGGGACGCAGACCTCACTCGGACCACCTCACTCGGACCACCTCACTCGGACCACCCCACTCGGACCACCCCACTCGGATCCCTCACTCGAACCCCTTTCGCCCCGGACCCCCGTCCGCCCACCCGGACCGACCAGGAACGCCCCACGCTCCACGCCCCGAGCACGCCAGTACCGCCCCGGTTCGTCGCCGCACGAGCCTGAACGACCCCGAGGAACTCTCTTGAACGCCACCCCCGCACCCGACGGCCGTCCCGACACCCCCGAGCGAGCGGCCTGTGGCACGCAGACCCCGCCGGCCCTGGGAGCCGACGCGGTCCCCCGGCAGACGGGAGGGGCCCGGGAGACCGAGCGGCTGCGCGGCGCCACCGCCGACCTGCTGGAGCACCCCGCCGCCCACACCGCGGCCCAGGCGGCGGCGGTCGAGAACCTGTTGCGCTGCTGGGTGCGGGAGAACAACCTGCCCGCCCCCACCGACGGCACCCTCCGCATCCCCCTCCCGGCCAGCGGCACCTCTCTCCTGACGCCGGTCCACCACTGGTCCCCGACCGGCTGGCACCGCTTCGGCCTCCCGCACCTCGCCGACGCTCCCGAGGGAGCACCGCCCGCCGACGCCGTCACCGTGGCGGCCCTGCTCGCGCGCCAGGCGGCGACGGGCGACGCGACGACGAGCGCGGCCGAGGTGACGTCGAAGCCCGTATCCGAACCCGGTCTCGCCGGGGACGGTGCCGACCTGGTCGGCCGGGTCGCCGACTCGGTGCGGCGGACCGTCGTGTTCATCAACGACCGCAGGGAACGGCCCGCCGACACCCCCGACTTCTTCCTCGCCGCCGAACAAGCACTGGTGCTGGGGCACCCGTGGCACCCCACCCCGAAGAGCCGGGAAGGGCTCTCCGAGGCCGAAGCGCGGCTGTACTCACCCGAGTTGCGCGGCTCCTTCCCGCTGCACTGGATGGCGGTCGCCCCCGCGGTCCTGGCGGCCGACTCGGCGTGGACGGAGCGCGGCCGGCCCGTCCCCGCGCAGCAGCTCACCGCGCGGCTGGCCGGAGCCGGGCTGTCCCTGCCCGACGGGTACGCCGCCCTGCCGCTGCACCCCTGGCAGCTGGCCGACGTCCGGCACCGGCCCGAGACCGCGGCCCTGCTTGACGCCGGACTGCTCCGGGACCTCGGCCCGCACGGCTCCGCCTGGCACCCGACCTCCTCCGTCCGCACCCTCTACCGCTGCGGCGCCCCCGCGATGCTCAAGCTGTCGCTGGGCCTGCGCATCACCAACTCCCGCCGTGAGAACCTCCGCAAGGAGCTCCACCGCGGCGTGGAGGTCCACCGTCTGCTGCGCGGCGGCCTGTCCAAGCAGTGGCAGTCCGCCCACCCCGGCTTCGACATCGTCCGCGACCCGGCCTGGCTCGCCGTCAACGCCCCGGACGGCACCCCGCTGGCCGGGCTCGACGTGATGATCCGCCACAACCCGTTCGGGCCGACCGACGACGCCGGCTGTGTCGCGGGGCTCGTCTCTCCCCGGCCCCACGCGCGACCCGGCGCACGCAGCGGATCCGAGGACCGGCCCGTGATGCGATCCCGGCTCGCCGAGATCGTCACCCGCCTCGCCGGACGCACCAGCAGGCCCCGTGGCGCCGTCGCCGCCGAGTGGTTCCTGCGCTACCTGGAGCACGTCGTACGCCCCGTGCTCTGGCTCGACAGCGAGGCGGGGATCGCGCTGGAAGCACACCAGCAGAACACCCTGCTCCTGCTGGACCCCGACGGCTGGCCCACGGGCGGCCGCTACCGCGACAACCAGGGCTACTACTTCCGCGCGTCCCGGCGCGCCGAGCTGGACGCCCGGCTGCCCGGCATCGGCGAACACAGCGACACCTTCGTCTCCGACGAGGTCACCGACGAACGCTTCGCCTACTACCTGGCGATCAACAACGTGCTCGGCCTCATCGGCGCGTTCGGCTCCCAGCACCTCGCCGACGAACAACTGCTGCTCGCCGCCTTCCGCCGCTTCCTCACCGACGTGGCCTGCGGCCCGGCCCGACTGCGTACACCCCTGCCCGCCCACCTCCTCGACTCGCCCGTCCTGCGCTGCAAGGCCAACCTGCTGACCCGGCTGCACGGCCTCGACGAACTCGTCGGCCCGGTCGACACCCAGTCCGTCTACGTCACCCTCGCCAACCCGCTCCATTCCTGACGAAGCCGCCCTCGCCGGCCCGCTGTCAGCCCTGACGAAGCCGCCCTCGCCGACCCCCTGCCAGTCCTGACGAAGTCATCCTCGCCAACTCCCTGCCAATCCTGAGGAACATGTCCCACCCCGTCTCCTGAGAGGAGCGTCGCCGTGCCTCCCACCGATGCGAGCACCGACGCCGGTACCGCGCCCGTCACCGACCTCGGCGCCGACCCGGGCCCCGGACCGGGCACGGACAACGAGGACACCCTCGACCTGCGCCTGCCCGACGAGCTTCTCGCGCTCCTCGGCTCCGAGGTCGAGTCGGCCGGGGGAGACGACCTGCTCGACCGCATCGGTGGCTGGGGCCCGATCGCCACTCCCGTGGGCGCCTTCCACCTGGTCCCCGTCCGTGTGGAGCGTGATCTCCCGCTCGTCTCCCGCTGGATGAACGACCCCGCCGTCGCGGAGTTCTGGGAGCTGGCAGGACCAGAGTCGGTCGCAGAAGAACATCTGTGCCGCCAGCTCGACGGCGACGGCCGCAGTGTGCCCTGCCTCGGCGTGCTGGACGGCACCCCGATGAGCTACTGGGAGATCTACCGCGCGGACCTCGACCTCCTGGCCCGCCACTATCCCGCCCGCCCGCACGACACCGGCCTGCACCTCCTCATCGGCGGTGTCGCCAACCGCGGACGAGGCCTCGGCTCCGCCCTGCTCCGCGCCGTCGCCGACCTCGTACTGGACAAGCGCCCGGCCTGCGCCCGCGTCGTCGCGGAACCCGACCTCCGTAACACCCCCTCCGTCTCCGCCTTCCTGAGCGCGGGCTTCCGGTTCTCCGCCGAGGTCGACCTGCCCGGCAAACGGGCAGCCCTCATGGTCCGGGACCGGAGCCTGCGCGATCTGTTGTAGCGCCCTGCCCCCACCGCACCGCTCGTTCCGATCCGGTTCCCTGTCAAGGAGTCCCCGTGCCGCATCCATCCGCCACCCCGGCATCCGGAGAGCTGCCCGCCTTGTACGACCCGCCCGAGCTGCGCAAAGACCGATGGGACCAGGTCGGCCGCCGACTGCTCGCGAAAATGATCGGTGAGTTCGCCCACGAGGAGATCGTCAGACCGGAACCGGAGTCCGATCTGGATCCGGGGTCGAAGCCAGGTTCGAGGTCGGAGCCGGGTTCGGGTACGGAGCCGGGGCCGGAGGCTCGGCGGGGCGCGGAGGGGAAAGTGGCCCCCCTCCGTGGTGAACACCATCCGGCGACCGGCCTCGATTCCTCCGCCGGAGCGGCCTCCTCGCGACCCTCACCACGCCCCGCCTCCACCCACCACGACACCCCGCACGAGAACAGCGGGCACGAGAACACCGGGCACACCGACACGCTCCGCCCCTATGCGCTGCGCCTCGACGCCGGCGGCAGCCTCTCGTTCCGTGCCCGCCGGGCCTCGTACGACAGCTGGCGCGTCGACCCCGCCTCGCTCACCCTCACCGAGGAGGGGGCGGAGCCGTGCCCCTTCGCCGACCCGCTCGGCTTCCTCACCCGGGCTCGCGGCACGCTGGAGATCGACGGCGCGACGCTCGGCCACGTGGTCCGTGAACTGAGCACGACGCTCGCCGCGGACGCCCGCCTCCACCGCGACGCCCGTACGGCGTCCGAACTGGCCGACCTCGGCTACGCCGAACTGGAGGGCCACCAGACCGGCCACCCCTGGATCGTGCTGAACAAGGGCCGCCTCGGCTTCTCCGCGACGGACGCCGCCGACTGGGCGCCGGAGGCCCGCAGAGCGACGCCGATCCCCTGGATCGCGGTGCACACGACGCTCGCCACCTACCGAGGCGTCACGAGCCTTCACTCCGCCGAACAGCTCTACGCGCGCGAACTCGCCCCCGCCACGCGGGAGTCCTTCGAGGGGGTACTACGCGCGCGCGGGCTCACTCCGGAGTCGTACCTCTATCTGCCCGTGCACCCCTGGCAGTGGGACGACGTCGTGCTGCCACTGTTCGCGCCCTCCGTAGCCGCGGGAACGATCGTGCCACTGCCCTCCGACGGCGACCTGCGGCTCCCGCAGCAGTCGATCCGTACGTTCCTCAATGTCTCGCGCCCGGACCGGCACACGGTGAAACTGCCGCTGTCCGTGCTCAACACCCTGGTCTGGCGCGGCCTGCCGACGGAACGCACGCTCGCGGCGCCCGCCGTCACCGCCTGGATGCATGCCCTGAGAGACGCCGACCCCTTTTTGCGGGACACCTGCGGGGTGATCCTGCTCGGCGAGGTCGCCTCGGTGACGGTGAACCACCCCGTGTACGACGCCCTCCCCGAAGTTCCCTATCAGTACAAGGAGTTGCTCGGCGCCATCTGGCGCGAGCCGGTCTCCCGCCATCTGGCGCCCGGTGAACGCGCGCGCACCCTGGCCGCGCTCCTGCACACCGACCCGGACGGCCGCGCCTTCACCGCGGAGCTCGTCGCACGCTCGGGCCTCGCCCCCAACGTCTGGCTGCGCCGCCTCTTCGCCGCGCTCCTGCCGCCGCTGCTGCACTTCCTCTATCGGTACGGCACGGTGTTCAGCCCCCACGGAGAGAACGCGATCGTCGTCTTCGACGACCACGACGTCCCCGTCCGCCTCGCGGTGAAGGACTTCGTGGACGACGTCAACGTGAGCGCGGACCCCCTGCCCGAGCACGCGACCATGCCGGACGACGTACGGAACGTGCTGCTGACCGAGCCGCCGGCATTCCTGACCCAGTTCATCCACTCCGGGCTCTTCGTGGGGGTCTTCCGCTATCTCGCACCGCTCTGCGAGGAACAACTCGGCGTTCCGGAGGCCGAGTTCTGGGCGCTCGTCCGGGCGGAGATCGTCCGCCACCAGACGCGCTTTCCCGAGCTCAAGGAGCGCTACGAGATGTTCGATCTGCTCACTCCGCGTATCGAGCGCCTGTGCCTCAACCGCAACCGACTGCACCTGGACGGCTACCGCGACCGTCCCGAACGCCCGCACGCCGCGGTGCACGGCACGGTCCCGAACCCCCTCCACCGGCCTTGATCGCCCGATTGTCAGTGGCGCCCCGTAGGCTGGCAACGCTATGACAGAGCCCTCACTCCCCGAACTCCTGCATGCTGCCGTCACTGCTGTCGGCGGCACGGAGCGCCCTGGCCAGGTGACCATGGCCGAAGCCGTCGCGGGTGCCATCGACGACAGCTCCCACCTGCTGATCCAGGCGGGCACCGGCACCGGAAAGTCGCTCGGCTACCTCGTGCCCGCGCTCGCCCACGGGGAGCGGGTGGTCGTGGCGACCGCCACCCTGGCGCTCCAGCGGCAGCTCGTGGAGCGCGATCTTCCGCGGACCGTCGACGCGCTGCACCCGCTGCTGCGCCGCCGCCCGGACTTCGCGATGCTCAAGGGCCGGTCGAACTACCTGTGTCTGCACCGGCTGCACGAGGGCGTGCCGCAGGACGAGGAGGACGGCCTCTTCGACCAGTTCGAGGCGGCCGCGCCCACCAGCAAGCTGGGCCAGGACCTGCTGCGGCTGCGGGACTGGTCGGACGAGACCGAGACCGGCGACCGCGACGACCTCACGCCCGGCGTCTCCGACCGCGCGTGGGCTCAGGTGTCCGTTTCATCCCGTGAGTGCCTGGGCGCCACCAAATGCGCCTACGGAGCGGAGTGCTTCGCCGAGATGGCCCGCGAGCGAGCCAAGCTCGCCGAGGTCGTCGTCACCAATCACGCGCTGCTCGCGATCGACGCCATCGAGGGCGCGCCGGTCCTCCCGCAGCACGAGGTGCTGATCGTCGACGAGGCCCATGAGCTGGTCTCCCGGGTCACCGGTGTCGCGACCGGTGAGCTCACGCCCGGCCAGGTCAACCGCGCGGTGCGTCGCGCCGCGAAGCTCGTCAACGAGAAGGCGGCCGATCAGCTCCAGACTGCCGCCGAGGGCTTCGAGCGGCTGATGGAGCTCGCGCTTCCGGGCCGCCTGGAGGAGATCCCGGAGGATCTCGGATACGCGCTGATGGCACTGCGCGACGCCGCTCGTACGGTGATCTCGGCGATCGGCTCCACCCGCGACAAGTCCGTCCAGGACGAGGACTCCGTCCGCAAGCAGGCTCTCGCCTCGGTGGAGTCGGTGCACGACGTGGCGGAGCGGATCAGCAACGGCTCCGAATGGGACGTCGTCTGGTACGAGCGTCATGACCGTTTCGGAGCCTCGCTCCGCGTCGCTCCCATGTCCGTCTCCGGCCTCCTCAGGGAGAAGCTCTTCGCGGACCGTTCCGTCGTCCTGACGTCCGCCACCCTGAAGCTCGGCGGCGACTTCAACGGAGTGGGGGCGTCGCTGGGACTCGCCCCGGAGGGCACCGAGGGCGATGACCTCCCGCAGTGGAAGGGCGTCGACGTCGGCTCGCCCTTCGACTACCCCAAGCAGGGCATTCTGTACGTGGCCAAGCACCTGTCCCGCCCCGCGCGTGACGGCGACCGTGGGGACATGCTGGACGAGCTCACCGAGCTGATCCAGGCCGCGGGGGGTCGCACGCTGGGGTTGTTCTCCTCGATGCGGGCCGCCCAGCTCGCGGCGGAGGAGCTGCGCTCGCGCATCCCCGAGTACCCCATCCTGCTGCAGGGAGAGGAGACGCTCGGCGAGCTGATCAAGAACTTCGCGGCCGACCCCAAGACCTGCCTCTTCGGCACGCTCTCGCTCTGGCAGGGCGTCGACGTCCCCGGGGCCAGCTGCCAGCTCGTCGTCATGGACAAGATCCCCTTTCCGCGCCCCGACGACCCGCTGATGAGCGCCCGCCAGAAGGCCGTCGAGGAGAACGGCGGCAACGGCTTCATGGCCGTCGCCGCGACTCACGCGGCGCTGCTGATGGCCCAGGGCGCCGGCCGCCTCGTACGGGCCACGGGTGACCGGGGTGTGGTGGCCGTACTGGACCAGCGCCTCGCGACGGCGCGCTACGGCAGTTACCTCAAGGCGTCCCTCCCTGACTTCTGGTACACCACGGACGGTAACCAGGTACGCAGGTCGCTCACCGCGATCGACGCGGCGGCCCGGAAGGCGGAGGATACGGTGGGGGCGGGGGAGACGGAGGAGGCATAGGCCTTCCCGGCCGCAGGCCGACGAACCCCGCGCACTTGGTCCGAGGCGGGCCTGCCCGGGTGCCCCTTCGGGCGGAGTTGCTCCGCCTCGGATGCCCCGCCGGCCAGACAACACCACCCACACGGCCACACCCGCACCCCGCGAACCACCGGCCCTGTGGGCACCCCCAGGTCCAGCTCGTGCCCTCAGTCTCGGGATCGTCATCCCGGGCCCACCCCTGACCCTCCCGACACCCGCGCACGCGGAACGATTCCCGCGCATGCCGCGCGACGCATCGAGCATGCCCGTGTGCGACGGCATCGCGCATGCCGTGCGACCATCGAGCATGCCGTGCGACTCCCGCGCATGGCGTGCGATCCCCGCACATGCCGCTGGGCCCCGCATATCGCTAGGCGCCCGAGCATGTCGTCCGGCGCCTCTGCATGTCGTTGGGCGCCCGTGCACGTCGTCCGGCGCCAGCGCCTGTCGCTGGGCGCCTGCGCATATCGCCCGGCAACGCGCACGCCGTCCGGCGCTCGGCATGTCGCCCGATGCCCGACGTCCGCACGTGTCGCCCGGGGCCTGCGCATATCGCCCGGCAACGCGCACGCCGTCCGGCGCTCGGCGTGTCGCCCGATGTCCGACGTCCGCACGTGTCGCCCGGGGCCCGCACATATCGCTCCGCGCCTACGCATTTCCCTCGGAGCCTGCGGATGATCCTCCCGCCCCGCGAGCAAAGGCCCCTGGGGGGCTTGTCGGGGCGGGCCACCTCTGGACGTCGCACACACCCCCAACTTCCCCGCCTGACCCCCGGAGGGCAACGCACAGGGCCCCGGAACCGGCGCAGGTGGTCCCGGGGCCCGGTCAAGGGCGGGGCGGGGTGTCCCGCCCGGCAGGTGCCGTCACACGCGCCGCAGCACCGCCACCACCTTGCCCAGGATGGTCGCCTCGTCGCCGGGAATCGGCTGGTACGCGGCGTTGTGCGGGAGGAGCCACACATGGCCGTCCTCACGCTTGAACCGCTTCACCGTGGCCTCGCCGTCCAGCATCGCGGCCACGATGTCACCGTTCTCCGCGACAGGCTGGCGCCGGACCGTCACCCAGTCCCCGTCGCAGATGGCGGCCTCGATCATCGAGTCACCGACGACCTTCAGGACGAACAGCTCGCCGTCACCGACCAGCTGCCGGGGGAGGGGGAAGACGTCCTCCACCGACTCCTCGGCCAGGATCGGGCCACCGGCGGCGATACGGCCGACGAGCGGCACATACGACGCGGCCGGCTTGCCCGCCGTGTCCGTGGGCTGAGCCGAGGACTGGTCGGAGCCCCGGACCTCGTACGCTCGCGGCCGGTGCGGATCGCGGCGCAGGAAGCCCTTGCGCTCCAGTGCCATCAGCTGGTGGGCGACCGACGAGGTGCTGGAAAGGCCGACCGCCTGTCCGATCTCCCGCATCGACGGCGGGTAGCCGCGCCGCTGCACGGAGTCCCGGATGACCTCGATCACCCGGCGCTGCCTGTCTGTGAGTCCCGAGCTGTCGGCGCGGATGCCTGGAGGTCGCCCTGGCAGGGAGCGCTTGGGCCCCTCATGATTCGTGGCTTCGTTCATCGCATGCACCGGCTCGAGTCGGCCCTGGGAGCGGTCCTGGGCAGTGATGGTGGCACTGTCTGCGGTGGTGGTCACGTCGGCCCCTCTCGATGGTCTCCCTGCTGGACAACGGTAGTTGCTTTCGAAAGGTTGCGCCAAACACACGTTCGAGTGAAAAATCGCGTATTGCCTGTCGTGGTCATGTGTCTGGGTGTATAGCCAACGATGTATCCGGCGGACAAAAGGGCTCATTGCTGTACTCTTCACCGCCGGGGCGATGACCGTGCCGACAGATGTGGGCCGCGGCCCAGTCTGCCATCCGGCACCCCGTAAGTCGGGTACCGGCCCCCTTCCGCGCGCTGACCACGGTATCTCCGTGTGTCCGGGATCGGTATGGCCGCGCGGCACATGCCATTACGTGCGCGACACGCGTGTCCTGGGTGAATTTACGGTTCGATCCCCACATCTAGTGGTTGGATTGCTGTAGCAGCCCAGAAGTTGTGGTCCCCCGGGTCTTCGAGCCTCCCGTCATCGCCTATGCTTGGGGCTGCTTCGAGGGGCCCGAGAGGTCCCGCGAGGTCTATGAGTCGTGCTGTGAAGGAGGGTTGGAGCCATGCACTGCCCCTTCTGCAGGCACCCCGACAGTCGTGTCGTCGACAGCCGTACGACCGATGACGGCACGTCGATCCGCAGGCGCCGCCAGTGCCCCGACTGCTCCCGTCGTTTCACGACGGTGGAGACGTGCTCGCTGATGGTGGTCAAGCGGTCCGGCGTCACCGAACCCTTCAGTCGTACCAAGGTCATCAATGGCGTGCGCAAGGCGTGCCAGGGGCGGCCGGTCACCGAGGACGCGCTCGCCCAGCTCGGCCAGCGGGTCGAGGAGGCGGTGCGGGCCACCGGGAGCGCCGAGCTGACCACCCACGACGTGGGTCTGGCCATACTCGGCCCGTTGCAGGAACTCGACCTCGTCGCCTATCTGCGCTTCGCGTCCGTGTACCGGGCGTTCGACTCGCTCGAGGACTTCGAGGCCGCCATCGTGGAACTCAGGGAAGAGACGAAGCAGCGCCCCGCCGCGGACGAGGAAGACGCGGGCGAGGCGGATGCGGGCGTGGCAGCCGCGGACGCGGAGCGCCCGGAAAGCGACCGCGGGTCCGGAGGGGCCGTCCAGGTCCCCGTACCCGCCAACGCCGCCGACTGACGGAAGGGCCGACTCGGATCGGCCCCCAGCGGTGGCGACCAAAGACCTGTTGCGGGCGGCCGCGTAGCGGCGCCCGCAGCACCAGACACACACCATGCCATGGGAAGAACGTGGCACTTCAGGGCGTTTTAGCCCGATACAGGGAGGCGGCATGACAGAGACGGCGAGCGGTCCGGCACGAGGTTCCCGCGCCAAGGGCACCAAGGCCAGCAAGGGACTGCGCATCGAGCGCATCCACACCACCCCCGGCGTGCACCCGTACGACGAGGTGGAATGGGAGCGCCGTGACGTCGTCATGACCAACTGGCGCGACGGCTCGATCAATTTCGAGCAGCGTGGCGTCGAGTTCCCCGGCTTCTGGTCGGTGAACGCGGTCAACATCGTCACCAGCAAGTACTTCCGTGGTGCCGTGGGCACCCCGCAGCGCGAGGTGAGCCTCAGGCAGCTCATCGACCGCATCGTGAAGACGTACCGGAAGGCCGGCGAGGACTACAAGTACTTCGCCTCGCCCGCCGACGCCGAGATCTTCGAGCACGAGCTGGCGTACGCCCTCCTGCACCAGATCTTCAGCTTCAACAGCCCGGTCTGGTTCAACGTCGGAACGCCTCAGCCCCAGCAGGTCTCGGCCTGCTTCATCCTGTCCGTCGACGACTCCATGGAGTCGATCCTCGACTGGTACAAGGAAGAGGGCATGATCTTCAAGGGCGGCTCCGGCGCCGGCCTGAACCTCTCCCGTATCCGCTCCTCCAAGGAGCTCCTCTCCTCGGGCGGCAACGCCTCGGGTCCCGTCTCCTTCATGCGCGGTGCCGACGCCTCCGCAGGAACGATCAAGTCGGGTGGCGCCACGCGCCGCGCGGCCAAGATGGTCATCCTCGACGTCGACCACCCCGACATCGAGGACTTCATCGAGACCAAGGTCAAGGAGGAGGAGAAGATCCGCGCCCTGCGTGACGCGGGCTTCGACATGGACCTGGGCGGCGACGACATCACGTCCGTCCAGTACCAGAACGCCAACAACTCGGTCCGTGTGAACGACACGTTCATGAAGGCGGTCGAGGAGGGCGGCAAGTTCGGTCTCACCTCCCGTATGACCGGCGAGGTCATCGAGGAGGTCGACGCCAAGACGCTCTTCCGCAAGATGGCCGAGGCCGCCTGGGCCTGCGCCGACCCGGGCATCCAGTACGACGACACGATCAACCACTGGCACACGTGCCCGGAGTCCGGTCGTATCAACGGCTCGAACCCGTGCAGCGAGTACATGCACCTGGACAACACGTCCTGCAACCTCGCCTCGCTGAACCTGATGAAGTTCCTCAAGGACGACGGCAAGGGCCATCAGTCCTTCGAGGTCGAGCGCTTCGCCAAGGTCGTCGAGCTGGTCATCACCGCGATGGACATCTCGATCTGCTTCGCGGACTTCCCGACTCAGAAGATCGGCGAGAACACCCGCGCCTTCCGTCAGCTGGGCATCGGCTACGCCAACCTGGGCGCCCTCCTGATGGCGACCGGTCACGCGTACGACTCCGACGGCGGTCGCGCCCTCGCCGGTGCCATCACCTCGCTGATGACCGGCACCTCCTACCGGCGTTCCGCCGAGCTCGCCGCGGTCGTCGGCCCGTACGACGGCTACGCCCGCAACGCGCAGCCGCACCAGCGCGTCATGAAGCAGCATTCCGACGCCAACGCCGTGGCCGTTCGTATGGACGACCTGGACACGCCGATCTGGGCCGCCGCCACGGAGGCCTGGCAGGACGTGCTGCACCTCGGTGAGAAGAACGGATTCCGCAACGCGCAGGCCTCGGTCATCGCCCCGACCGGCACCATCGGTCTCGCGATGTCCTGCGACACCACCGGCCTCGAGCCCGACCTCGCGCTGGTCAAGTTCAAGAAGCTGGTCGGCGGCGGCTCGATGCAGATCGTCAACGGCACCGTCCCGCAGGCCCTGCGCCGCCTGGGCTACCAGGAGGAGCAGATCGAGGCGATCGTCGCCCACATCGCCGAGAACGGCAATGTCGTCGACGCCCCGAGCCTCAAGCACGAGCACTACGAGGTCTTCGACTGCGCCATGGGCGAGCGCTCCATCTCCGCGATGGGCCACGTCCGCATGATGGCCGCGATCCAGCCCTGGATCTCCGGCGCGCTCTCCAAGACGGTCAACCTGCCGGAGACGGCGACCGTCGAGGACGTCGAAGAGGTCTACTTCGAGGCGTGGAAGATGGGCGTCAAGGCGCTCGCGATCTACCGCGACAACTGCAAGGTCGGCCAGCCCCTCTCCGCCAAGACCAAGGAGAAGGAGAAGGCCGAGGTCACGGCGCAGGCCGAGGACACCATCCGCACCGCGGTCGAGAAGGTCGTCGAGTACCGCCCGGTCCGCAAGCGCCTCCCCAAGGGGCGTCCCGGCATCACCACCTCCTTCACGGTGGGTGGCGCCGAGGGCTACATGACCGCCAACTCCTACCCGGACGACGGTCTCGGCGAGGTCTTCCTGAAGATGTCGAAGCAGGGCTCCACCCTCGCGGGCATGATGGACGCCTTCTCGATCGCGGTCTCCGTGGGTCTGCAGTACGGCGTGCCCCTCGAGACGTACGTCTCGAAGTTCACGAACATGCGCTTCGAGCCGGCCGGCATGACGGACGACCCGGACGTGCGGATGGCGCAGTCGATCGTCGACTACATCTTCCGTCGCCTGGCGCTGGACTTCCTGCCCTTCGAGACGCGCTCCGCGCTCGGCATCCACTCCGCCGACGAGCGTCAGCGTCACCTGGAGACGGGCTCCTACGAGCCGTCCGACGATGTCGACATGGACGTCGAGGGCCTGGCCCAGTCCGCGCCCCGCGCGCAGGAGCTGAAGGCCGTGGCCACCCCGAAGGCCGAGGTCGAGGCGGCGAAGCCCGCCCCGAAGCAGGCCCACACCAGTGCCGAACTGGTGGAGATGCAGCTGGGCATCCAGGCGGACGCCCCCCTGTGCTTCTCCTGCGGTACGAAGATGCAGCGGGCCGGTTCCTGCTACATCTGCGAGGGCTGCGGCTCGACCAGCGGTTGCAGCTGACCCGAAGCCCTGAAGGGCGGCACGACCACCGGTCGTGCCGCCCTTCGGCGTTTTCTCGCTGCTACGGAGAAGGCTGTTTCAGGTGTCTCCTACGGAGAGGGCTGATTCAGGCGTCGTGGCGCGTGCCCATGATGCGCGGGAACTCGGCCGGGTCGGTGTCGTAGCCGTGGATCCCCGGATGGAAGGTCCACTCTCCCGAGGCGTCGCGTACGAACTCGCCGACGGTCGCGGCCGTGGCCCCCAGGACGCCGCCGAAGTTGTCCTCCGCCAGCACGGTGTAGCCCTCCCGCATACGCAGGCCCGGATTGAGGACGCCCACGAACGACTTGTGGCCGGAACGCTGCTGGATGAGTACGCCCACCACCACACGCGTGTAGCCGCTGTTGAGGCGGTCGAGTTCCAGCGTCATGACCTCGTCCCAGCCGAAGCCCTTGCCGTCCTTGCTGTCCCGGTTGAGGTAGATGGTGCCGTCCGGGGAGCGGCTGTCGAAGTGCACCACATAGGCGGGAATTCCGTATGGATCGGCGGCCACGTACGTCGCCGCGATGATGTCGAGGTCGGTCGCGGGCTCGCCGACGGGACTCGGGTCCCACTTCACCGCGAGCTCGACCTTGCGGATGCCCTTGTTGAGACCGGTCATTGGATCTCCCCCTCCCCGTTCCCCATCTTCTTCGGCCCTCAACTGCTCTGTTGTCAAGGCCGGTTGTCCATCGTGCCACGCGCGCGGGGGCGCTCGCGCGGGTGCACTCCGCCGGAGCGTGACCGACGCCACGCTCCGTGGCCTTACGATGGCGCGGTGCTGGTCAAGTGGATTCGCTGCACCGTGGTGGACCGCCGCGGTTTCGAGCGGGGGCAGCGAAAGTGGGCGGGGCTGCTGGGTGAGCCGGGATTCCGAGGGCAGGGCGGGGGCTGGAGCCGAGGGCGGCCCGGGGTGGCGCACATCTTCGCCTTCTGGGAGAGCCGTGCCTTCTACGACTCCTTCATGGCCCGTTCGCACGACCGGCTCGCGGCTGCCCAGTCGGGGACCTTCAAGGACTCGCAGGCCAAACTCTTCGATCACCGGTTCGATGTGAAGACCGGCTTCGAGCCGCGCTTCACGGACGCCGACCTGCTGCGGGTGGCCCACTGCCGCATCCACGAGGAACGGGCCGAACACTTCGCGCTGATGCAGGAGAAGGTCTGGAACCCCGCGATGGCGGGCTCGCCCGGCATGGTGCGGGGCCTGTTCGGTGAGGCGCCGGGCCATGAGTTCCTGATCCTGTCCATGTGGCAGTCGGCCGCCGAACATGGTAAATACCGGGCCGAGCGGGTGGAACGGCTCGCGCTGCGCGCCCAGACGGAGGCCGATGTCGCGGCCCTGACCGGCGACATAGTGGCGCTGGAGCCCTCCTGGACGGTCTGACCGGAGTGCCGTCCGCGAGTGTGATCTGCGCGGAGAACGTGTGACCTATGCCGTATGGAGCCCGTACGAGTGCTCGATCGGCCGTCAGCCGTTTTAGGGTCTTGGCATGGTTCGACCACGGCGTATCGTCCTTGTCCGGCACGGTGAGTCAGCGGGCAACGCCGATGACACCGTTTATGAACGCGAGCCAGACCACGCTCTGGCGCTCACCGAGAAGGGGTGGCAGCAGGCGGAGGAGACGGGGAAACGGTTGCGGGAGGTCTTCGGGCGAGAGCGCGTAAGCGTTTACGTGTCGCCGTACCGTCGTACGCACGAGACGCTCCGCGCCTTCCACCTCGACCCCGAGCTCATACGGGTGCGCGAGGAGCCGCGGCTGCGCGAGCAGGACTGGGGCAACTGGCAGGACCGCGACGACGTACGCCTCCAGAAGGCCTATCGGGACGCGTACGGGCATTTCTTCTACCGCTTCGCGCAGGGCGAGTCCGGCGCCGACGTCTACGACCGGGTCGGCGGCTTCCTGGAGAGCCTCTACCGGAGCTTCGAGGCCCCCGACCACCCGTCGAACGTGCTCCTGGTGACCCATGGTCTTGCCATGCGGCTGTTCTGCATGCGCTGGTTCCACTGGACGGTCGCGGAGTTCGAATCGCTGTCGAATCCGGGGAACGCCGAGATGCGGATGCTCGTCCTCGGTGACGACGGTAGGTACACGCTTGACCGCCCGTTCGAGCGCTGGTGTGTACCTGAGTCGTACGGGGACCCCGGGATAGAGTGGCAGGGCGATGACCTCTGATTCCTCTCCTGGCGGACGCCTGGACCGCGCCCTGGCCAGCCTGCGCGGACTCGCGGTGGGGGACGCGCTGGGCTCGCGGTTCTTCGTGCCCGTGAACTACCCGCTGCTCAAGCGACGCGAGCTGCCGTCCGGTCCCTGGCGGTGGACGGACGACACTGAAATGGCCTCCTCCGTAGTGGCCGTTTTGGCCCAGCACCGCCGCATCGACCAGGACGCGCTGGCCGGCTCCTTCGCCGAGCACCACGATGTCGACCGGGGCTACGGCCCCGCGGTCAACCGGCTGCTCGGGCAGATCCGGGAGGGGGGTGACTGGCGGGCGCTGGCGTCCGCCCTCTTCAAGGGACAGGGCTCGTGGGGCAACGGCGCCGCGATGCGGATCGCCCCTCTGGGGGCCTGGTACGCGGACGACCCGGAGCAGGCTGTCCACCAGGCGGAGATCTCGGCGTACACCACCCACCAGCACCGCGAGGCCGTCGTGGGCGCCATGGCCGTCGCCGCGGCCGCCGCCCTGGCCGCCGACCCGGCGAGCCCGCCGAGTGCCGAGGCACTGCTCGACGGCGTCGTCGCGCTCGTCCCGCGCAGCGCCGTGGGAGCCGGTCTGCGGCGCGCTCGCGACATGCTCGACTACGGGGACACCGCGACGGTCGCCGCCGTACTGGGCTGCGGGCGGCGTACGACGGCGCACGACACGGTGCCGTTCGCGCTCTGGTCCGCGGCCCGTGCCCTGGGCGACTACGAAGAGGGCTTCTGGTCGACCGCCCAGGTGGGCGGCGACATGGACACGACCTGCGCCATCGTCGGCGGTGTGATCGCCGCGGGCAAGGCGGGGGCGCCGCCGGGGGAGTGGGTGGAGCGGACGGAGAGCCTGCCGGGTTGGGTGCGGGCGGGGGCGTAGGCCGCGGGGACGGTTCGGTGACGCCGGGGAGTCCGCTCACCCTGGCGCTGTGGTGCCGCTCGCGGGGCCGTACAAGCTGCCGTGCCGCTGACTGCGAGGCCCGGACCCCCTGCCGTACCTCCGGCAGGGGCTGCCCTCGGTGCCGTAAGTCCTCGAAGGCCGCCCCCGGTGTCGTACAGCTGCTTGCAAGGCCAGGCCCGGGGGTGCCGTTTCGCTGCGGATGGCCGGACCGTGGTCCTCGTCGTCCGTATCCCGGACCGGGGACCGGCCTCCGCAGCCCCCGCCAGGCTTCGGCGGGTCCCCCTCAGCCCGCGGCGGGCCCCGCCGTGCCCGAGAGGGCCTCCAGGTCGCTCTTGCGGACCCGGATCACCAGCGCTGCGGTGGCCAGGGCCAGTACCGCCATCGCGACGGCCGGGACGAAGGCGGTCGAGATGCCGTGGGCGAGCACGTCGTGGCCCCACGGAGCGGGCAGCTGGTGGGTCTTGGCGAACTCCGCCTTCTGCTCGGGCGAGCCGTTCGCCAGGAACTTCGGCAACTGCTTCTCCGCCTCGTCCCGGCTGGCCGAGCCGAAGACCGTGGTCAGGATGGAAAGACCGAGCGAACCGCCCACCTGCTGGGTGACGTTGAGGAGTCCGGACGCGGCGCCCGCCTCGTGCTGGGCGACGCCGGAGACCGCTGTCAGGGTCAGTGTCACGAAGTTCAGGCCCATGCCGAAGGCGAAGAGCAGCATCGGGCCGAGCACCCCGCCGACGTACGTGCTGTCGGGGCTCATGAAGGTCAGCCAGCCGAGCCCGAGCGCGACGAGGGCGGAGCCGACGACCATGAACGGCTTGGGTCCGAGGACCGGCAGGAACCGCTGCGACAGCCCCGCTCCGATGCCGATCGCCGCCGTCACGGGCAGGAACGCCAGACCGGCCTGGATCGGGCTGTAACCCAGCACGTTCTGCACGAACAGGACGATGAAGAAGAACATCCCGAACATCGCCGCGGCCAGACTGAGCATGATCACGTACGTGCCGGAGCGGTTACGGTCGCCGAACATCTTCAGCGGAGTGATCGGTTCCTTCGCCCGGGTCTCGATGAACGCGAAGCCCAGCAACAGGACCAGCGCCGTGGCGAACGACCCGATCGTGAGGCTGTCGCGCCAGCCGTCCTCCGCGGCGCGGATGAATCCGTATACCAGAGAGGCCATACCGGCCGTCGAGGTGAGCGCGCCTGCGACGTCGAAGCGCCCCGGGTGGCGCTCGGACTCGTTGATGTACATCGGGGCGAGCACGGTGATCAGCACACCGATGGGCACGTTGACGAAGAGCACCCAGCGCCAGTCGAGCCACTCGGTGAGCATGCCGCCCGCCAGGAGCCCGATGGCGCCGCCGCCCGCGGAGACGGCGGCGAAGACGGCGAAGGCCCGGTTGCGTTCCGGGCCCTCGGGGAAGGTGGTGGTGATGAGTGCCAGCGCGGTGGGCGACGCTATCGCGCCACCCACGCCCTGGAGGGCCCGCGCGGCCAGCAACTGCCAGGGCTCCTGGGCGAGTCCACCGAGCAGCGAGGCGAGCGTGAACAGCATGATGCCGGTCATGAAGACCCGGCGCCGACCGAGGATGTCACCCGCGCGGCCGCCGAGAAGGAGCAGGCCACCGAAGGTGAGGGTGTACGCGCTGATCACCCAGGTCAGGTCGGTCGTGCTGAAATTGAGCGCGTCTTGAATGTGCGGGAGGGCGATGTTCACAATCGTCGAGTCGAGTACCACCATGAGTTGGCAGGCCGCGATGACGGCGAGTGCGATGCCGGGGTGCCCCTCCCGGCGGGCCGCTCCTGGCTTTGGGTCCTGGATCAACTGAGAGGTTTGAGAGGTTGTCACTATGGTTCCCCCACAAGTGCGTTAGTGAACGCTCGCGTTCACTGTTGCGGCAACGGTAGTGAGTCCCCGACAGTGAACGCAAGCGTTCACTGAAGTCGCTGCCGCGTGTCGTCACTTGACCGCTCGCTCTCCCCGAACTCCCCGCTCCCCCATGCACAACGGAGACACTCAGATGGTTACTTCGCGTTGGACGGCCGCTCCCGCTCAGGCGGCCTCCCTGCGCCGACGCGGTGCCGTGCTCGAACGTGCGATCCTCGACGCCGCGCTCGAGCAGCTCAGTACGGTCGGCTGGAACGGCCTCACGATGGAGGGTGTCGCCGCCCGGGCCCAGACCGGCAAGGCCGCGGTCTACCGTCGCTGGCCGTCCAAGGAGGACCTCGTCGCGGACGCGCTGAAGGCCGGGCTGCCGAGTCTGACGGAGGCCCCCGACCTCGGAAGCGTCCGGGACGACCTGCTGGAACTGTGCCGGCAGGTGCGCGAGGCGATGTACTCGCAGCCCGGATTCGCGCTGCGCTCAGTGCTTCACGAATGTGATGTGGCGCAGGCGGAACGGTTTCAGAGTCTGATCGCCGGAGGGGTCATCGAGCCGACCAAGCATCTGCTGCGAGAGATCGTTCACCGCGGAATCGAGCGGGAAGAGGTGCGACCGGACGCTGCGAACTCCTACGTCTTCGACGCCATTCCAGCGATGATGATGTATCGCTCGAAGGTGTGCGCGAGCGAATGGAGTGAACGGGATCTGGAGGAGATGATCGACCAGCTGATGGTCCCGCTGCTGCGACGGGCGGGGGCTGATCCGCGGCACGCCGGGGCCTGAATCCGTGGACCGTCGGGTCGCTGGTTCGTGGACCGTCGGGTCGTTGGTCCGCGGATGGCCGGGTGGATGGCCGGGCGGATGGTGGGGCCGATGCTGGGGCGGCTGGATCGGGGGTGGCCGGGGGTCTGATGTGTGGATCGTCGGGTGACTGGTTCGTGCTGGTGGCGGGGCCGTGGTCGCTCAGGGAAACCTGGGTGTCGCGAGGGGCTCGGGGCGGCGTAGGCTGAGGGCGACATGCCGTACGAACCACCGACTCACACCGTCGAGCGCTCCCTCCGCGCCACGACCGGAGCGAAGATCATTGCCGGTGTCGACGAGGTGGGCCGAGGTGCGTGGGCCGGCCCGGTCACCGTCTGCGCCGCCGTCACGGGACTACGCCGTCCGCCCGAGGGCCTCACCGACTCCAAACTCCTCACCGTCAAGCGCCGTACCGTGATGGCCGCGGAGTTGGAGAAATGGGTGACGTCGTACGCCCTGGGGCATGCCTCTCCTGAGGAGATCGACGACCTGGGGATGACGGCCGCGCTGCGCCTGGCCGCGGTGCGGGCCCTGGAGGCCTTGCCCGTCCGCCCCGACGCGGTCATCCTCGATGGGAAGCACGACTACCTCGGGTCGCCGTGGCGGGTTCGCACGGTGATCAAGGGTGACCAGTCCTGTGTGGCCGTTGCGGCGGCCTCGGTGATCGCCAAGGTTCAGCGCGACAAAATGATGGCCGAACTGGGTGTCGACCATGCAGACTTCGGTTTTGCGGCCAACGCCGGGTATCCGTCTCCGGTGCACAAGGCCGCACTGGAGGAACGGGGCCCCACTCCGTACCACCGGCTGTCATGGGCGTATCTTGATGCGCTGCCCCAGTGGCGGCACCTCAAGAAGGTCCGCAGCTGGGCGGACGGAAGCGCTCCGGAGATCGAAGGTCAGCTCGGCTTCGATTTCTGACGGTTCCGCTCGCACTCATGTGCCACCCGCCGACGCGAGTCGCACCGGCGTTTGATAAATATCAGCTCATGCCTCTCATTCCCGAGGAGCCTCAGATTCACGAGAGTGCCCAGGGTCCCCGCGCGACTCCGGCCAGTGGCCGCACCGCGCCGACCCCCCGTCCCGTACCCGGTCCCCGTCCCGCGGCTCCGTCGCGTCCCGGACGTCCGGGACCTGTCCGGCCGATGCCGGCCCAACGCACCCCGCGTGAGCCGGTCGTGGCCACGCCGGGGTCAACCGCCCCGGCGGCCGCGCCCGCTGCCGCCACCCCACAGATCCAGCTGATCCCGGCCTCGGTCGAGGGTGCGCTGGACGCCGCCGAAGAAGCGGTCGACCTGCTGTTGGAGTCGGGCCGAGCCCCCGGTGAGGTGCTGGTGATCACCACCGGCGAATCGCATCCGTGGGCCGCGCACGAACTCTCCTTCGGTGAAGCCGCCTACTGGGCGCAGCACGACGCGGGCGACGACGTCTTCTACGCCGACGCCTCCGTCGCGGGCCGGGCCGGGTCCCGTCCCGTGGTCGTGGTCGCCGTCAACGGCGGTCCCGACGCTGCCGCCGCCACCGCCCTGCCCCTGGCCCTCGGCCGGGCCGGCGCCCTGTTGATCGTCTGTGGCGACCCGCAGCAGATCAACTCGGTGCTGGGCGCCGGGGTCTGAACGAATCCCGGACACTGTCCGGGATTCGCTCGGGCGATGCTCTGGGCGATGTCTCGGGCGTGATGGTGGTGCCCCTACGGCACCACCTGTACGGCGGTCGTTTTGGTGTGCCTGCAGTAAGCGCGCCTGTGGTTTATGTGCCTGTGGTTTATGTGTCTGTGGCTTTGTGCCTGTGGTTCGTGGCCCGTAGGGAGTGCTTGCTGGCCGAGGGCATGGTGGCGGCGGTGCGCGTCTCTGACGACGGGGTGTCTCCGCGGCGCACGCCGGACGGCCGGGTGGCCGTCCGCATGTTCCGGAGGCGCGTACGCCTCTGGAGCGGGCGCAAGCGCTACGGCGCTGCCCTTGCCCGGTCCGCGCGCCGTGGGGCCACCACGGTGCGGGCGGACGCGCCCGGGCCACGGGGGCGAGTGCCCCTCAGGGGCCCCAAGGCGCTCGGCACCTGGGCGGGCGCCGACGCCTCACGGCTGTGGGCTACTCAGCGGGCGGCCGCCCGGCGCAGCACCTCCGACGCGGCGCCCCCGGTGCGCGGGAGCGGCGGCGGTGCCTCTGTCAGGGCGAAGGCCTCCGGTGGGGAGTCCGCGCTCGGACGGCGTCCGCCACGGCCCTCGCCGAGTACCTGCCAGCCGTCGTGCGTCAGCGTGATGTAGGCCCCGCAGCGCAGCCCGTGGAGGGTGCAGGCGTCCCGCAGCCCCCACATCCACGCCCCGTCCTCCTCGGTCCACCGTGCGTCGCCCTCGCGGCAGTAGAGCAGCACGGCCGTGCGTACCGGGGTGCGGCGCCGCAGGTCGTGCGGGATCACCCGGCGCAGCTGCGCCAGCAGGGAGTTGCGGAACATCCAGCCGTCGGCCGGCGCCGACCGCCGGGTGAACGAGGCGCTCGCCCGTAGCCGTTCGTCCGCGTCGAGGACGGCCACGATGGCGGTCGTGGGTCTCGGCCGGTGCCGTGCGTGCAATCCGCTGACGACCTCCCGGGGATTGCGCAGCAGCGGAATCCCCGCAGCGGCCCATTCGGCGGGTTCGAGCATACGGGTCAGTGGGTTGGCGGAAGCGGCGGACAGATCGGCAGACGTCGACATGGATGCCGCCGAGGACGGAGCGAATCCGAAGGTCACGGTCCTCCCTTCGGCTACGCGCCCACACAGCGGGCGGGGTCGGACTTGGGGGAGCGCACGCCGCAGCAGAGCCCTACCGGATCACGGGCGAGCCGTGCGGGGAGCGGACCTCAATTCTTCCTGTCGAACTTGGTTGCGGCAACGAGCAATTGGGGCCACCGACCGTTTTCCGGCTATACGTCGCGTATATCCCTGCCCACTGTTCTTGTTTGCGACACATGGGTCACGCCTGTACGGCCAGGACCAGCGGCAACACCCCCTGCGCCCCGGATCGTCGCAGCATGCGCGCGGCGACGGCGAGTGTCCAGCCCGTCTCGGTGGCGTCGTCCACGAGCAGCACGGGACCGCCTGCTTCCTTGAGGGCTGCTGCCAGCGCGGGCGGCACGGCCAGCGCCCCGTCGAGTGCCTTGAGTCGCTGGGCGCTGTTGCTCCGGGAGACTTGTGAGACGGCCTCGCCGACGTACTCCACGGACCCCAGCAGCGGCAGTCGGCCGACCTCCGCGATCCGCGCGCCCAGCGACTGGATCAACTGTGGACGCCTGCGCGAGGCCATGGTGACGACGCCGACCGGGCGCGGCTGCGCGTCGGGCTGCCCGGAGGCCCAGCCGCCGGGCCCCTTCGCCCAGTCGGTCAGGACGCCGACCACGGCCTTCGCCACATCGTCCGGCACGGGTCCGTCCGGTGCCTGGGGTGTGAGCATCGGCCGCAGCCGGTTGCCCCAGCCGATGTCCGAGAGCCGCCCCAAGGCGCGCCCCGGTGAGGCCTGTTCGCCCGCCGGGATTCGCCCCTTCAGGTCGACGCCGACGGCCGGCAGGCCCGTAGGCCACATCTTGCGGGGGTCGACGTCGACACCGGCGCGGCCCAGCTCGCCATTGGCCGCGTCGAGCGCGGTGGGGGACACGGACGCCTCGTACCGCGCTCCCGCACAGGTGTCGCAGCGCCCGCACGGCTTCGCCAGCTCGTCGTCGAGCTGGCGCCGCAGAAACTCCATCCGGCAGCCGGTGGTCGACACGTAGTCGCGCATCGCCTGCTGTTCGGCGGCCCGCTGCTTGGCGACCCAGGCGTAGCGCTCGGTGTCGTACGTCCAGGGCATGCCCGTGGAGATCCAGCCGCCCTGGACGCGCCGCACCGCGCCGTCCACGTCGAGCACTTTGAGCATCGTCTCCAGACGGGACCTGCGCAGCTCCACCAGGGGTTCGAGGGCGGGCAGCGAGAGCGGCCTCTCGGCGCGGGCCAGGACGTCCAGGGTCCGGCGGACCTGCTCCTCCGGAGGGAAGGCGATCGACGCGAAGTACTCCCAGATCGCCTGGTCCTCCTTGCCCGGCAGGAGAAGCACCTCGGCATGCTTCACCCCGCGGCCCGCGCGACCCACCTGCTGGTAGTACGCGATGGGGGAGGAGGGGGAGCCCAGGTGCACCACGAATCCGAGGTCGGGCTTGTCGAAGCCCATGCCCAGCGCGGAGGTGGCGACCAGGGCCTTGACGCGGTTGGCGAGGAGGTCCTCCTCCGCCTGCTGGCGGTCCGCGTTCTCCGTCTTTCCGGTGTACGAGGTGACGGTGTGCCCGCTCTGGCGCAGGAACGCGGTGACCTCCTCGGCGGCGGCCACGGTCAGTGTGTAGATGATGCCCGAGCCCGGCAGGTCGCTCAGGTGTTCGGCGAGCCAGGCCATCCGGTGGGCGGCGTCCGGCAGCCGCAGCACACCGAGGCTC
The DNA here is from genome assembly GCF_044763085.1 of Streptomyces sp. NPDC096311. NCBI lineage: Bacteria > Bacillati > Actinomycetota > Actinomycetes > Kitasatosporales > Streptomycetaceae > Streptomyces > Streptomyces sp. NPDC096311. The sequence continues at coordinate 111,587 of NZ_JBIWFN010000021.1, read as the reverse complement.
AGGCTCTCCCGGTCCAGCGGCCCGCGCAGGACGAGTGCGTCGGTGCTGGCGCCGGTGCCCAGCTGCTCGGCCACATCGGCCGTCACGCGCGCGTTGGCGGTCGCGGTGGTGGCCAGGACGGGGACGCCCGGCGGGAGATCGGCGAGCATCGTGCGCAGCCTGCGGTAGTCCGGCCGGAAATCGTGTCCCCAGTCGGAGATGCAGTGTGCCTCGTCGACCACGAGCAGGCCGGTCGCCGCGGCCAGCTTGGGCAGCACCTGATCGCGGAAGTCGGGATTGTTGAGCCGCTCAGGGCTCACCAGGAGCACGTCGACCTCGCTCGCGGCCACCTCGGCCTGGATCGTCTCCCACTCCTCCGTGTTCGACGAGTTGATGCTCCGCGCGTGGATACCGGCGCGGGCGGCGGCCTCCACCTGGTTACGCATGAGGGCGAGGAGCGGCGAGACGATGACCGTGGGCCCGGCGCCCCGCTCGCGCAGCAGCGCGGTGGCGACGAAGTACACGGCGGACTTGCCCCAGCCCGTGCGCTGCACGACGAGGGCTCTGCGCTTGTCGGCCACCAGGGCCTCGATGGCGCGCCACTGGTCCTCGCGCAGCCGGGCCTCGCCCGCCGAGGCGCCGACAAGGCGGGCGAGTACGGCATCGGCCGCGGCGCGCAGGTCGGCGTTGGGCAGGTCCGTGTGGGTCGCGGGGCGTGGGTCGTCGTTGCTCATGGCCCCATGCAACCCGATGGGTCGGACATCACGCGAATGAGGCCGCCGGGTTGTGGACAAGTCATGTCGTGGTCATGGCCAAGGTTATCCACAGGGCAAAGCGGAATTTCGAGATCCGCGGGATGGTCACGGCATGACGAATCACAACGAAGCAGCCGGCACGTCCGGTGACAGTGACATCAGCGGGCGCGGTCGGCACGCGGGAGGCAGCGCAAGCCACGCGTCGAGCGGGCACAGCGGACGGGGCGCGCACGATGGGCACGACCTGCCCGGGCAGCACCAGGTGACCCTGCGCACACCGGCCGAACTGGCCGATGCCCTGCCCTACCTGCTCGGATACCGGCCCGAGGACAGCATCGTGCTGGTGGCCCTGCACGACGGGGAGAGGCGCGGCCGCTTCGGCGGGCGGGCACGGCTCGGCATCCCCGCCCACGCGGACGACTGGCCGTCCGTCGCCGATCAGCTGGCGCAAGGACTGGTGAAGGGAAGCGAGCGCAGAGGGGCACGGCCCGAGAACATGGTCGCCTACCTCTGCCAGGAGCCGGGGACCGGAGAATCGGGACGGGACGTCATGGAACGTCTGCGGCCGCTCGCGCAGTTTCTGCGCACTGCCTGCGGTCGCCTCGACGTCCCCGTCATCGAGGCCCTGTGCATCTCCGACGGCCGCTTCTGGTCGTACTGCTGCCCCGGCCAGGGGTGCTGTTCGTCCGAGGGGCATCCGATGGGACTGCCCGGCACCTCCGTCCTTGCCGCCGCCGCGACCTACGCCGGCCTCCAAGTGCGCGGATCGCTGAGGGAATTCACCGCTCGGTTCATTCCGTGGGAAGGCGCGGCCGCACAGGAGCAGCAGACCGCGCTCGACACGGCGAGCATGGCCCTGGTTCCAAGGATCCTCGACGGCGAGGGCCGTGCGGAGGTGGCCGAGGAGACCCTCGGACTGGCCCGGCAGATCGTGAAGCGATTTGCCGACGCGCCGCCCGTGTCCGGCACACGCCCGGCGGACCTCCGCGACGACGGCCTCCTGGAGCACGACGAGGCCGCCACCTTGATCCTCGGACTTCAGGACCGCGCGACCCGCGACCGCGCCGCCGAGTGGATGGAGGGCGACGAGGCAGGCCCGGCCCTGCGTCTCTGGAGGGCGCTGGCCCGCCGCTGCGTCGGCCCCTACGGCGAGCACGCGGCGGCACCCCTCACCCTCGCGGGGTGGGTCGCATGGTCGACCGGTGACGAACTGGAGGCTCGCGAGGCCCTGGCCATGGCACTCGGCGCCGATCCCGACTACCTCTTCGCCCGTCTCCTGCACCAGGCGTGCAACGAGGGCCTCGACCCGGAGTCGATCCGCCGCTGCCTGCGCGCGGAGCGCACCGGCCGGACAGGCACGGAAGCGGAACAGCCATCGGGTCCCGATCGCTCGACGCCGCGCGATGTCGCCGAGCGGCCGGGCACCTCGAACCGACGCCGGCGCAGGGCACGTCCGGCGGGGATCGAGGCACCGCGCGGAAGCGGGCGTCACCCCGGGGTGGGTGGCCTCCGCCGGCGGCGGCCGACCGATGAGGCCGCGCCCGGCGGGGAGGGACCCGGGCGCGCGCCTGAGGCGGCGAGTGCAAGGGCACGTGCCCGCCGCAAGGGCGGTCGGCGGGTTGTGGGGGAGGAGACGTGAGCGTGGAGAGCGGGGCGGATCGACGATGAGCGGGTCGGGTGACACCTGAGGTGTCCCGGGCACCGGGTCTCACTCCACTCGACGCGGCGGCACGCCCCAGCCCGCGGGGCACGGGCGTACGGCGCGCGCCCTCGATCCCCAAGCCCGAACGCTTGGCCCCCACCGCACCCGTACCAGCCCTCCGCGGTATGCCACACCGACCATCCCACCGCCATCCGGTCTGCTTGCCCGGTCCAGGGCGTGACCCCGGACGGGGCCGTTCCGTTCACCTGTGTGGCGGTATTTGTGGCCGGGCCGCGCCGCCGAACGCCCTCGCCCCTCCGGAGCCCCCAACCCGGCGCCGAGCGCGCCCCAGGCGCACTGACCGAGGAAGCCACATGCCCCTGCCCATTCCACCCTCCGATCCCGACGGTGTCCTCCCGCCGGTGCGCGGGTCCGCTCAGCCCTTCCCGCGTCGCGCCGGTTCGCAGTCCCCGTTCGCAGGAGTCGAGAGCGCTTTGAGCCCCTTCGCGGGCGCGGGCGGTCCGGCAACTCGTCACACCCCGCTTCCCGGGCCGCGCCGGACCACGGACCTGCCACCCGTGCACAACGCCCTGATCTGCGTCGCCCTGCCGGGACTGGCGATCTCCACGGACCAGGGGCAGCTGACCGGCCGCGGACTGGAGGGGTTCTACCGCGCGGGCCGCCGGACACTGTCCCGCTGCCAGGTGCGAGTGGCGGGGCGCGAACCACTCGCCGTACAGGCCCGGATGCTCTCCGCCGACCGAGCCCGCTTCGTCGGGACGGTGCGCGCCTCCGCCGACGGCGGCCCGGATCCCGACGTGGTCGTGGAGCGGACGCGCGACGCGGACGGCACGGAACGGATTATGCTGCGCAGCGCCTCCCCCCGCGCCCTGCGCGTGCCCGTCGAGGTCGCCCTCGCCACGGATCTCGCGGAGCTCGGCTCCGTCGCCTCGGGCCGAGCCGGGCCCGAACTGCCCGCCAGCGTCCACGACTCGGGCCTGCGATGGTCCTGCGCCACCGGCAGCTCGATCGTCACCGCCGACCCACCGCCCGCCGACGCCCTGGCCTCCGCCGGACTGCTGCGCTGGGAGCTCGAACTGCCACCCGGCGGCACCCGGAGCCTGGAGTTGAGGGTGCGACCGGGCGGTGCGGGGCCGGCCAGAGCCGTCGGCCGCGGCGTCACGAGCCCGCTCTCCGTCGCCCGTGCCACGGGCGACGACCCCAGGGTGCAGGCGCTCATGGACACCTGCGTCGAGGACCTCCAGGCGTTACTGCTGCGCGATGCCGCCCACCCGTCGGACACGCACCTCGCGGCGGGGGCGCCGTGGCGATGTGGCCTGGCGCCGGCCGAGGCACTGGTCGCGGCCCGGATGACACTGCCGCTCGGCACCCGGCTCGCCGCGGGCACGCTGCGGACCCTCGCCCGCACCCAAATCGCGGGTCCCGGAGCGCAGTCCGGCCTGATCCCCGGCCCGCGCCGGGACGCCGGCCCGCACCTGCCTCCGGGCTGCACGGCCACCGAGGCGACCCTGCTGTTCCCCGTACTGCTCGCGGAGGCCAGGCGCTGGGGACTTCCGGAACAGGAGACCGAGGAACTGCTGCCCGCGGCCGAGCGGTGCCTCGCATGGCTGCGGACCACCGTCGGCGACGGCACGTATCTGCCCGACCCACACCCCGGCGGTCCGTTCCGCTGCGAGACGCAGGCGCACGCCCACCGTGCGGCGCTGCTGGGCGCCGATCTGCTCGACACGTACGGCCGGCCGGGTGGCGAGGGACTGGTGCAGTGGGCCCAGGAACTGCGGACCGCGTTCCGCGGGGACTTCTGGGCCGAGGACCGGGGAGGCGGTAGACCGGCGGCCGCCCGGGCCCCGGACGGACGCCTCGTAGCCCACCTCGGCGCGAGCACCGCCCACCTCCTCGACACGGGGCTGCTCGGCTCCGGCGTGTTCGCCTCCGGCCTCCTCGACAAGGTGCAGACCGAGCAGCTCGCACGGCTGCTGGGCGGCCCGGCCATGGACTCCGGCTGGGGTCTGCGCAGCCTGGGTGCCAAGGAGGCGGCGTACAACCCCTTCGGGCATCGCGGCGGCGCCGTGCGCGTCCAGGAGACCGCGACCGCCGTCACCGGTCTGTTCACCGCGGGCTACGAGAAGGAGGCGAGCGCCCTGCTCCGGGGGCTGCTGGCGGCCGCCGAGACCTTCGGAAACAGGCTGCCCGAGATGTACGCGGGAGAGCAGCGCACGGAAGGCGGCGCCCCGCTCCCGCACCCCGCTGCCTGTCGGCCCGCGGCCACGGCGGCGGCCGCCGGGGTACTGCTCCTCACCTCCCTCGCGGGCATCCGCCCCGACGCCCCGGCCCGGACCGTGACGCTGCGCCCGGTCAGTAGCGCGCCGCTGGGCGAGATCGGACTGACGAGACTGCGGATCGCGGGCGCCGCGTTCTCCGTGCGCGTCAGCAGACTCGGTCTCGCGATGGTGGAGGAGGCGGCCGGCGGACTGCAGTTGGGAGTGTGACCTCGCGCGAAGCGTCCTCGGACGGCGACCGGCAGCGGCCGGTGGGACCCGTACAGGACAGAAGTGGATCATCAGTGGAAGCGACTGACGAAGGGCGTGTTTATCGTCAGGCAGACGACTATGATCGCGGCATGCCCTACGACCCGTCGGCCTTTCCGCCCTTTGCCGTGACCGTGGACCTGGTCGTGCTGACCGTGCGTCGCCATGCCCTGTGTGCGCTGGCGGTACGGAGGGGGGAACAGCCTTTCCAGGGACGATGGGCGCTCCCGGGCGGCTTCGTACGGCCCGACGAGGACCTGGCACAGGCGGCCGCGCGCGAACTGGTCGAGGAGACCGGGCTGCGCGCCCACGATCCGTCGGCCCCGGCACAGGACAACGGCGCGCACCTGGAACAGCTGGCGACCTACGGCGACCCCAAGCGCGACCCGCGGATGAGGGTGGTCAGCGTCGCCCATCTCGCGCTGGCCCCCGATCTGCCCGCGCCCAGGGCCGGAGGGGACGCCAACAGCGCGCGCTGGGCGCCCGTGGAGGAGTTGCTGCAACAGGGCGGTTACGGCCGCGACGGAGAGCAGGCGGCACCTCTCGCCTTCGACCACGCCCAGATCCTCTCGGACGGGGTGGAACGCGCCCGGTCCAAGATCGAGTACTCGTCGCTGGCCACCGCCTTCTGCCCGTCCGAGTTCACCGTCGGAGAGCTGCGCCGCGTGTACGAGGCTGTGTGGGGGGTGGCACTCGACCCGCGCAACTTCCACCGCAAGGTGACGGGCACTCCGGGGTTCCTCGTGCCCACGGGCGGCACGACCACGCGCCAGGGCGGCCGACCCGCGCAGCTGTTCCGCGCCGGCGGCGCCACGTTGCTCAATCCACCGATGCTGCGCCCCGAGGTCTGACGCGGGCGGATCGGCTCACGGGGCGCGTCGCGCCGAAAGAAGTGGAGAGAGCTGTCTCGGATGAGCCGCAAGGTGCCCGAAAAACCGTAAATGTCACGCTATCTTGCTGTGAGTGATCCAGGCCATCGGATTGACCAGCAACCCCCGCAAGGAGCTTCCCCCCGCCGTCGACGATGTGTCCCTCGAGGCGCGCCCGGGTCGTGTCACAGCGCTCCTCGGGGCCCCGGGCGCGGGCAAGACGACGACGCTGAGGCTCATGCTCGAACTCCAGCGGGGCCGTGGAATCACCTACTTCAGAGGCCGTCCCCTGCACCGGATCGCCCATCCCTCGCGCGAAGTCGGTGTGCTTCTGAGCGAGGTGCCGGGCCATCCCGCGCGTACGATCCGCGGACAGCTCGGCATGGTGTGCGCGGCCGTCGGTGTCCCGATTCGGCGCGTCGACGAAGTGATCGAGGTCGTCGGGCTCGTGAGCCTGCGCGACGAACGCCTGGGCACCCTGTCGCGCGGTATGGACCGCCGTCTGGGCCTGGCCTGTGCGCTGCTGTCCGATCCGCACACCCTCGTCCTCGACGATCCCGCCGGCGGTCTCTCCGTCACCGAAGGTCGTTGGCTGCACGGGATTCTGCGGGCGCACGCGGCCCACGGAGGCACGGTTCTGTTCAGCACGGACGACCCCAAGGAGGCCGCTCGGACGGCCGACCGGGTCATCACACTGGAGGGAGGCCGCCTCGTCGCCGACCAGGAGGCCGCGGACTTCGCCCGCACCCGGCTCCGCCCCCGGGTCGCCGTCCGCAGCCCGCACGCCGCCCGCCTCGGAGCCCTGCTCGCCAAGGAGGCCCGCGCCGCGCAGCGTTCCGTCGAGGTCGTGCGCGAGGACGGCAACCGGCTCTCGGTGTACGGAAGCACCTGCGCCGACATCGGCGAGACCGCCTTCCGGCACAGCATTCTCGTACACCAACTCGCCGACGAGACCGGCGATATGGGGCCACATGCCACGCTCCATGCCGAGGGCCTCGCCTCCGCGACCGTAGTCACCTCCGCCCTCCTGACCTCTGCCTCCGCGACCTCCATCCCCACGGACGATGCCCTCACGGTCGATGCTTCCGCGACCGACGAACCCGCCACTGCCGTGGCTGCGACCGGGGCGCACACGCCCGACGATCCGGGGCCGACGGCCGAGTCGGGGACCCGTCCGGCCGGTTCGCCGCGCGCGCGGGACCTGCCTCAGCTCCCGCCCCCCATCGCCGTACGCCAGGCACCGAGCCCACTGCGTCCGCTGCGCTACGAACTGCGACGCGCCACCGGAGTGGGCACCGGCTACCTCACCGCGATCACCGTGCTGGTCACCTCCGCCCTGCTGTCCGTACTCCTGGCCAGAATCGGTCACACACCCCAGCCGCGGCTCCTGGCCGCCTGGCCGCGGGAATGCCCCCTGCCGCCCGCGGCGCTCGGTGCGGGACTGCTTGGGGCGCTCGCCTTCGGCGAGGAGTTCCGCCACCCCGCCCTGGCCGCGGACCGCGGCACCGTCCCCCGCCGGCTGGGACTGCTCGCCGCCAAACTCCTCGTCGCCTCGGCCACCGCGCTGGCGCTGGCCGTCCTCACGGTGGGCTGCGACCTCGAAATGCTCTATCTCGTCTACGGACGAGAGCTCGTCGGAGTTCCCGCGGACTGGCTGTCGCTGAGCGCGAGTTGGATCGGCCTCACGGTGGGCTGCGCCTGGGCGGGAGTGCTGGCGGCCGGCATCTTCCGGTCCACCACCGCCGGGCTCGCGGCGGTGCTCGCCGTCCCGGTCGTGGTCGTACCACTCGTACAAAAGACCTTGGCGGGACCGTCCGTGCGGAAGGCGGCCGGGTTTTCCGAGCGATTGCGTGAGCTCCTGCTGATGCAATGGCCGTTCGGAGGAGCGCGCTATATCGCGGCCGGGGCGCGCCTTGTCGCCCAACCCGTGGGCGGTGCCCTGATGTTGTCGCTGACCGCTCTGCTCTGCGCGTATCTGCTCACGACCCTGCGAAGCAGGGTGCGATGACGACCGTCCTTACCCTTCCGTTCCCGCCGTGCGCACAACTCCCCGGAGAACGCCCATTTCTTTCCGATAAGGCGTCAATTGCGACGCGGTGAGCGATCACCCTTTCGTGTGCTTTTCACCAAAGACCTCAAGGGAGTTGGAGACAGCGCCGACAAATGATCCGTGAGTACCCTTGCGCACACCATGATGACCGCCGCCCGCTCCTCAGACTCCGGCCTGGCCGGCCCGGGCGGACTCGACCGCTACCCCTACGCCGAGGGCCCTGGTGCCGAACGCGTCGGCGCCTCCGCGTGGGAGGGCGCGGACCCGGAACTGGGCCGCGTCGGCCGGCGCGCCGCGGGCAGCCGCGGACGCGGACTGCACGGCCAACTCGTTCAGCAGCTGGGTCAGATGATCGTCTCCGGCGACCTGGGCGCGGACCGGCCGCTCGTCCCCGAGGAGATCGGACAGCGGTTCGAGGTCTCCCGTACCGTCGTCCGTGAGTCGCTCCGTGTCCTGGAGGCGAAGGGGCTGGTCAGCGCCCGCCCCAACGTCGGCACGCGCGTGCGCCCCGTCAGTGACTGGAATCTTCTCGACCCGGACATCATCGAATGGCGGGCCTTCGGGCCGCAGCGCGACGACCAGCGGCGCGAGCTGAGCGAGCTGCGCTGGACGATCGAGCCGCTCGCCGCGCGTCTGGCCGCCGGGCACGGGCGCGAGGAGGTCCAGCAGCGTCTCGGAGACATGGTCGAGATCATGGGCCACGCCATGGCGCAGGGTGACTCGCTCACCTTCTCGCGGGCCGACGCGGAGTTCCATTCGCTGCTCATCCAGGTATCGGGCAATCGCATGCTGGAACACCTTTCCGGGATCGTCTCGGCAGCGCTCCAGGTCTCCGGCGGCCCCGTCACCGGCTGCGACCGACCGAACGAGACCTCCTTGACGCACCACGGCCGGATCGTCGACGCCTTGGCCGAGGCCGACGGCGCGGCGGCCGAGGCGGCCATGCGGCAGTTGCTCGCCGTTCACCCCGAGGTGGAGCGCGTGGTGCCCGCGCCGCGCGAGCACTGATCGCGCCCCGAGGGCGGCGCGGTCGGGGGGCGTGTGCCCTCTCGTGGCATCGCTTGGTCGGCGGAGCATCCCCCGCCGGACCCCGTCGGATCCTTCCGGGATCCGGCGGGATCCGGCGATGTGATGAAGGTGATCAAGCCATCGGTTGAGGTGATGAACCCATCGGTTTGAGGTGATGAGTCCATCGACTGACCTCCTCTGACCGTGTCTGGCCGCTTTTGGGCACTTACGGGGTGTGACTCGGGCCACGCAGATTGGGCGTAACGCTCTTCGGAACTGCGCGATGACCTAAGAGGTGACAGCCGAGGAGGGAATACGGACGCCGTTTACGGCGCTGTGCATCTTCCCGGCTCCCGCCCGCGCCGTCGACCCATCCCCAAGTCGGCGGTCGTCGGCTCCTGTCCGCAGTGGACGGAGCCGGAAGCCGTTTTCCAACGTTCCGAGAGGTTGTTCGTGTCGGCCAGCACATCCCGTACGCTCCCGCCGGAGATCGCCGAGTCCGTCTCTGTCATGGCGCTCATTGAGCGGGGAAAGGCTGAGGGGCAGATCGCCGGCGATGACGTGCGTCGGGCCTTCGAAGCTGACCAGATTCCGGCCACTCAGTGGAAGAACGTACTGCGCAGCCTCAACCAGATCCTCGAGGAAGAGGGTGTGACGCTGATGGTCAGTGCCGCGGAGCCCAAGCGCACCCGAAAGAGCGTCGCAGCGAAGAGTCCGGCCAAGCGCACCGCCACCAAGACGGTCGCGGCGAAGACGGTGACCACGAAGAAGGCCACCGCCGCCACCGCCCCGGCGATGCCCATGGCCGACGACCCGGCTGAGGACGCGTCCGCCAAGAATGTCGCCGCCAAGAAGACGGTCGCCAAGAAGGCCGTCGCGAAGAAGACGGTCGCCAAGAAGGCCGTCGCAAAGAAGACCACCGCCAAGAAGGACGACGTCGAGATGATCGACGACGAGGCGGTCGAGGAGACCCCGGGCAAGCCCGGTGCCGAGGAGCCCGCCGAGGACGGCGCCCAGGGCTTCGTCCTGTCCGACGAGGACGAGGACGACGCGCCCGCGCAGCAGGTCGCCGCAGCCGGCGCCACCGCCGACCCGGTCAAGGACTACCTCAAGCAGATCGGCAAGGTCCCCCTGCTCAACGCAGAGCAGGAGGTCGAGCTCGCCAAGCGCATCGAGGCGGGCCTCTTCGCCGAGGACAAGCTGGCCAATGCCGACAAGCTCGCCCCCAAGCTCAAGCGCGAGCTGGAGATCATCGCCGAGGACGGCCGTCGGGCCAAGAACCACCTCCTGGAGGCCAACCTCCGTCTGGTGGTCTCCCTGGCCAAGCGCTACACCGGCCGCGGCATGCTCTTCCTGGACCTCATCCAGGAGGGCAACCTCGGTCTGATCCGCGCGGTGGAGAAGTTCGACTACACCAAGGGCTACAAGTTCTCCACGTACGCCACCTGGTGGATCCGTCAGGCGATCACCCGCGCCATGGCCGACCAGGCCCGCACCATCCGTATCCCGGTGCACATGGTCGAGGTCATCAACAAGCTCGCGCGCGTGCAGCGTCAGATGCTCCAGGACCTGGGCCGCGAGCCCACCCCGGAGGAGCTGGCGAAGGAACTCGACATGACCCCTGAGAAGGTCATCGAGGTCCAGAAGTACGGCCGCGAGCCCATCTCGCTGCACACCCCGCTGGGCGAGGACGGCGACAGCGAGTTCGGTGACCTCATCGAGGACTCCGAGGCCGTCGTCCCGGCCGACGCGGTCAGCTTCACGCTCCTCCAGGAGCAGCTGCACTCCGTCCTCGACACCCTGTCCGAGCGCGAGGCGGGCGTCGTCTCCATGCGGTTCGGTCTCACCGACGGTCAGCCGAAGACCCTCGACGAGATCGGCAAGGTGTACGGCGTCACGCGTGAGCGGATCCGTCAGATCGAGTCCAAGACGATGTCGAAGCTGCGCCACCCGTCGCGTTCGCAGGTGCTGCGCGACTACCTCGACTAGGTCTCGACCGTACTGTCGCCGAGGGCCCGACTCCCGATGGGGAGCCGGGCCCTCGGCGCATGCATGGAGTGCGCGCCGCCGTCCGCTGGATCACTCTGGGTTTTCCATGACCATCCCAGAGTGAGGAACGCGCATGCGCCGTCCTTTCGCCCCAGTACTGGCCCTTGCGGCCGCCGCGGCCCTCATACCGCTGGCGTCCCCCGCCCCGGCCGCGACCGACGACGTCATCATCGGGGGCCATCCGGTCGACATCGCTCAGAGTCCGTGGACGGTGGCACTGTCCAGTCGTGACCGGTTCGGAGGAACGCGGGCCGGGCAGTTCTGCGGCGGCGTGGTGATCGGCCCGACGCTCGTGCTGACCGCGGCCCACTGCCTGAGCCCGCTCGTGCTGGGGGCGCCATCGCAGCAGATGCACGACTTGAAGATCATCGCGGACCGTACCGACCTGCTGTCCAGCAAGGGCAAGGAGATCTCGGTGCGCGACACCTGGGTCAATCCGCAGTACGACGCCGTCACGAACGCCGGGGACTTCGCCGTGATCACCCTGGCCTCCCCGCTGCCTCAGAGCTCGGTCATCCGTATGGCCCCCGCAGGGGATCCCGCGTACGCACCCGGCACGGCCGCCGTGGTCTACGGCTGGGGCGATACGACAGGCACCGGCAATTACGCGCTCGGTCTACGGTCCGCGAGCGTGAAGGTACTTTCCGACTCCGTCTGCGAGCGGGCGTACCCGGGGAGTGAAGACGGAACCTATCAAGCCACTTCCATGGTGTGCGCCGGGGAGGTCGCGGGTGGGCGGGATGCCTGCCAGGGGGACAGTGGTGGCCCGCTGGTAGCCAAGGGGCGGCTGATCGGCCTTGTGTCGTGGGGCAGCGGCTGTGGGCAGGCGGGAAGCCCCGGGGTCTACACGCGGGTCTCGGACGTCGTCAAGGCGCTCGGCACGAGCCGCTGAGGGCATAGGGGGGCGGAAGCGGTACGGAACGCAGCGGGTCGCGGGTCACGGGCGCCAGGGGAACGGAACCAGGTGGCGCGTGGGGGCCCGGGCCGGTGACGCGTGGAGGTGCACTGGAGCGGTATGGGCCGGTGGCGCGTCAAGCTGCGCCTGAGCGGGTCGGTGGCGCGCTGAGGCGCGCTGGAGTGGGCCGGTGGCGCGTCAAGGCCACCGGAACGGGCCGGTGGCGCGTGAAGGTGCGCGGCAAGGGCGTGAACCGGTCACGTGTTGCAGTGCGTGAGCCGTGAGCCCGGTAAGCGTCACGTCCGCACGGGGCCGTGACGCGTACCGGGCGGTGGCGCACCGCACCGCCGGGAAGCGGTACGCATACGGGCGGCCACCCCCGAGTAGCAGGGGTAACCGCCCGTACACCGGCCTATTGCCAGAGCTGGCTCGTCGTCGTTGACGCGAAGTGTCAGCGCTCTTCGTCGTTGGACGTTGCCGGGACCGACGTCAGTCGCTCCGTCTCGTCCTGTATCTCAGCGGCGATCTTCTTGAGTTCCGGCTCAAACTTGCGCCCGTGGTGGGCACAGAAGAGCAGTTCACCGCCGCTGAGGAGGACGACGCGCAGATATGCCTGGGCGCCGCAACGGTCGCAGCGGTCAGCGGCCGTCAGCGGGCTCGCGGGGGTCAGAACAGTAGTCACGTCGCCTCTTCTCTAGCTCGACGAGCTGTCGTACCAGGGTCAACATCCAACCAGGCCGAAAACGTTCCCGCTCGTGGCTTTTCCTCGAAAAATTCTTCCGGGGCGGCTGTCTGCTGCCGGGTGGCGGCGAATGAGCCGTATTACGTGTCTTTGTGTCTTACGGGTTCGCGCTGTCTGTCAGGGTCAGTCCTCCCCGGCTGGCTTGCCGGTTGTTCATGAGGACGTGCCCGGAGCCTAAATGGTTCATGCCTGGAAGGGAACGTGATATGTACTTCACTCCATCGAGGGATCGAACACTCATGCGAGCCTGGACTAGTCTGAGTTCATGCGAGGGTGGCGTTACAACGGCTCTACCAGGCCTCGGTACCCTCTGAGCGGAGACCGAAGCCGACCCCTTACCCAAAAGGGTCCCATCTGAAATTCAGCGAGGAGCGAACCGCGTGACCGCCGACACGTCCGTGCCGTCCACAGCGTTGCTGACCGGAGCAGACCGGGACGGTTCCAACTACACCGCGCGGCACCTGCTCGTCCTCGAGGGGCTCGAGGCCGTACGCAAGCGCCCCGGCATGTACATCGGCTCGACCGACAGCCGTGGTCTGATGCACTGCCTGTGGGAGATCATCGACAACTCCGTGGACGAGGCCCTTGGGGGCTACTGTGACCACATCGACGTGATCCTGCACGACGACGCCTCGGTGGAGGTGCGGGACAACGGCCGCGGCATCCCGGTCGACGTGGAGCCCAAGACCGGCATGTCGGGCGTCGAGGTCGTGATGACCAAGCTGCACGCGGGCGGCAAGTTCGGAGGCGGCTCGTACGCGGCCTCCGGCGGTCTGCACGGCGTGGGAGCCTCCGTGGTGAACGCGCTCTCCGCCCGTCTGGACGTCGAGGTGGACCGTGGTGGCCACACCCATGCGGTGAGCTTCCGGCGCGGCACCCCGGGAGCGTTCAAGGCGGACGGTCCCGAGGCCGCCTTCGACGCGACCAGTGGGCTGCGCAAGCTGAAGCGGATCCCCAAGACCCGCACCGGCACGCGCGTGCGCTACTGGGCCGACCGCCAGATCTTCCTCAAGGACGCCAAGCTCTCCCTGGAGAACCTGCACCAGCGCGCCCGCCAGACCGCGTTCCTGGTGCCCGGCCTGACCATCGTCGTCCGTGACGAATACGGGCTCGGCGAGGGCGGCAGCAAGGGCGAGGAGTCCTTCCGCTTCGACGGCGGCATCAGCGAGTTCTGCGAGTACCTGGCCACCGACAAGCCCGTCTGTGACGTCCTCCGCTTCTCCGGGCAGGGCACCTTCAAAGAGACCGTCCCGGTCCTTGACGACCACGGGCAGATGACGCCCACCGAGGTCACCCGTGAGCTCGGCGTCGATGTGGCGCTGCGCTGGGGCACCGGCTACGACACGAACCTCAAGTCGTTCGTGAACATCATCGCCACGCCCAAGGGCGGCACCCACGTCGCCGGCTTCGAGCAGGCCGTCGCCAAGACGATGAACGAGGTACTGCGGGCCAAGAAGCTGCTGCGTGTCGCAGAGGACGACATCGTCAAGGACGACGCACTGGAGGGCCTGACCGCCGTCGTCACGGTGCGTCTCGCGGAGCCGCAGTTCGAGGGGCAGACCAAGGAGGTCCTCGGCACCTCGGCGGCCCGCCGGATCGTGACGAACGTGGTCTCCAACGAACTCAAGGCCTTCCTGACCACCACGAAGCGGGACGCGGCCGCGCAGGCCCGGGTCGTGATGGAGAAGGCCGTGGCTGCCGCGCGTACGCGGATCGCGGCCCGCCAGCACAAGGACGCGCAGCGTCGGAAGACGGCCCTCGAGTCCTCCTCGCTGCCCGCCAAGCTCGCGGACTGCCGCAGCGACGACGTCGAGCGCAGCGAGCTGTTCATCGTCGAGGGAGATTCCGCGCTCGGCACCGCCAAGCTGGCCCGGAACTCCGAGTTCCAGGCGCTGCTGCCGATTCGCGGCAAGATCCTCAACGTCCAGAAGGCGTCCGTCACGGACATGCTCAAGAACGCCGAGTGTGGCGCGATCATCCAGGTCATAGGGGCCGGGTCCGGGCGGACGTTCGACATCGACGCGGCGCGGTACGGGAAGATCATCCTGCTCGTCGACGCCGACGTCGACGGTGCGCACATCCGGATTCTGCTACTGACGCTGTTCCAGCGGTACATGCGGCCGATGGTCGAGGCGGGGCGGGTGTTCGCGGCGGTGCCGCCGCTGCACCGCATCGAGCTGAGCCAGCCCAAGAAGGGCCAGGACAAGTACGTCTACACGTACTCGGACCGTGAGCTGCGCGAGACGCTGCTGGAGCTGCAGCGCAAGAACGTGCGCTACAAGGACTCGATCCAGCGTTACAAGGGTCTTGGCGAGATGGACGCCGATCAACTGGCGGAGACGACGATGGACCCGCGTCACCGGACGCTGCGGCGGATCAACATCTCCGACCTGGAGGCGTCCGAGCAGGTGTTTGACCTCCTGATGGGGAACGATGTCGCTCCCCGTAAGGAGTTCATCTCCAGCTCTGCGGCAACGCTGGATCGGTCGCGTATCGACGCATAGGCGTTGCGCCGGCGGCGCCGGGTGGCTGTGGTGGGTCGGGGCCGTGGCGGTACGTCGAGTCCGTCGCCGCCGGATCAGACGTGGGCCGGGCACGGGAGCCGGTGCTCGATGCGGTGCTCGGTCCGGGCGTAAGCGACGGGCTTGCGACGGCACCGCCACGGCTCCTTCCGTGGGAGGTCCGGCTGCAGGTGGGTGGTGGGTGCCGTTCGTGCTGTTCCTCGCGCGGACGGGGACGCCGGTCCGCGTGTGCAAGCCCGTCCGGCGTTTGAGGACGAGGACGTTCAGGCCGGCAGGGGGGCTGGGGGTGGCCCCCCTGGGATGGGCCGGGCGGGGGCGGCGGGGGCGAGAAGCGCGGTTGGTGGGTGCGTGCCGTGGAGGCTCCACCCGTGGGCACTCCACCCGTGGGTGGAGGGATGGGGTGGGTGCGGATCCACCCGCGATCCACCCCGGCTCCGATCTGCTGAGCTGCCGATTTCCGTAGCGTCGAAGACGTCGACAGCGCTCGCTGTCGGAACCCGCTCTTCCTCGCCCACGGAGGCCGTGATGTCCGGGCTCGTCAATGCCTTGGTGATCCTCGCTGTTGTTGTGCTGGTCATCGCGCGCCAATTCCGTACGCGCAGGATCAGCACGGACAGGCGCTGGTGGATCGTGCCGGTCGTCCTGGCCGTGATCGCTCTGCGGGAGCCGGGCCTGATCGACATCCACCATCGGACCGAGGCGATCCTGCTGCTGGGGGCAGAGCTGTTCATCGGACTGGCCACCGGAGCCGCGTGGGGGTGGACGACACGGATATGGGCGGAGCCGGACGGCTCGGTGTGGAGCAAGAGCACCAAGGCCAGCGCGGCCGTCTGGGGCGTGGGCATAGCCCTGCGGCTGGGACTGTTCGGCATCGGCACCCTGTTGGGCGTCCATCAGGCCAGCTCCGCCCTGCTGCTCGCCCTCGCGGCCACTCTGCTGGTCCGGTCCGGGATCCTGGCCTGGCGCTCTCAGTCTCTGCACCCGGCTGTCGCGCAGGCGACGGCGTACGGTGACGACGTGCCCAAGGGCTCGTGGAAGGAGCGCGTATGACGGAGAACGCCTTGAAGCGCTGGCCCTCCCGCGAGGCGCTGTCCCGAGCGGGAGTGGTCAGGTCCAGGCGCGCGCTCGCCTGGGCCGCGCGCCTCTTCGCCCTCGGCCTGCTCCTGTGGACGACCTTCACGAGTGGCCATCTGGGCGCCTGGAAGATCGCGGCGGGGGCTATGGGGGTCCTCGTCTGCGGGCTGGCGGCGTGGGCCTTCTGGCGAACCACGCTCGAACACCGTCTGCTGCCGTCTCTGGCACTGCTCGCGCTGCTACTCGCACTCGCGACGGTGGGGGTGAGTGCGGGCTTCCGGGTGCCGGCCATCGTCCTGTGGTGCGGGTGCGCCATCAGCGCCATAGAAAGGCTGCCTCTAGTGGCGGCGTTGCCTGCCACCTCCGTGGCACTGAGCGCGTTCGCGGCGGTCAACAACGACGTCTGGCTGACCACGGCGGCCACCGCCGGGGGGCTCGCCCTGGCCGGATACGTGTTGCGCCTCGACGCGGAGGCCCGCGCCAGTGCCCAGCGGTTGCTCGCTCAGGAGCGGGCGGCTCGTGTGGCCGAGGCGGAGTCCGCGGCACTCGCGGAGCGGGCCAGGATCGCGCGGGAGATCCATGACGTCCTGGCGCACAGTCTCTCGGCGCAGATGGTGCATCTGGAGGCGGCCCGGCTGCTGATCGAGCGGGGCGGCGACCGGGAGCAGATCCTCGAGCGGGTCGTGGCGGCACGTGGGATGGCCCGTGAGGGGCTGGCCGAGACCCGGCAGGCCCTCTCCGCCCTTCGGGGGGAGATGTCCCCGGTGGAGGACTTCCTGACCGAGCTGGTCGCCACGGCGGACGGCGCCGACATCACCGTCGCGGGTGAACGGCAGCTGCTGCCCGCCGAGGCCTCCCAGGCGGTGCGCAGGGTGGCGCAGGAAGCCCTGACGAACGTCCGCAAGCATGCGCCGGGCGCCAAGGTCCACATGCGGCTCGAGTACGGCGAGCACGAAGTGACGCTCGGAGTACGGGACTCGGGAGGGCCGCCGGGCGAACTCAGCGGTGAGGGGGCCGGGTACGGTCTGCTGGGCATGCGGGAGCGTGCTGAGCTGCTGGGCGGCTCGTTGGAGGCCGGGCCGGACGAGGAGGGGTTCGTGGTGACGCTGAGGGTGCCCGTATGACGGAGGAGGAGACCAGGAAGCCGGCTCGGGTCGTGGTGGCGGACGACCAGACCGTGGTGCGCGAAGGCATTGTGATGCTGCTGGGCCTGCTGCCGGGGATCGAGGTCGTGGGTGCGGCCGGGGACGGTCACGAGGCCGTGGCGCTGGTGGCCGAGCTCGCCCCGGACGTCGTGCTGATGGACCTGCGCATGCCCCGCTGCGACGGCGTCGAGGCGACCCGGCGTATTCGCGCTGAGCATCCGGGGACACAGGTCGTCGTGCTCACCACGTACGCGGACGACGAGTCGCTGTTCCCCGCGCTCAGAGCGGGAGCCCGTGGCTATCTCACGAAGGACGCGGGCGGCGACGAGATCGTGCGCGCGGTGGAAAGCGTGCTGTCCGGGGACGCGGGACTCTCGCCGAGCATCCAACGGCGACTGCTGGAGCGGCTGTCGGAACCGGCGCCCGCGGCGGTTGCCCCCGTGGAGCCGCCCGATGGACTCACCACTCGGGAGACCGAGGTGCTGCTGCTGATCGCCGAGGGCCTCACCAATCAGGAGATCGCCCGCAGGCTGCATGTCTCACCCGCCACCGTGAAGACCCACATCAACAACCTCTTCGCCAAGACAGGCCTCAAGGATCGTGCTCAGGCGGTGCGTTATGCCTTTGGGAAAGGTCTCGTACGGCCACCGACGGGATGAGTCACCTGATGGGGTGAAGAGCGCGGAGAGAAGAGTCCGGGATCTTCCCGATCTGTCCATCCTTGGGCACGCGGCAGAAAAAGGGTCGCGGACAAGGAGAGTTCGGTGGAGAAGCACGACGGTCGCGATACCGGGGAGGTCCGGTTCGATGACCCCTGGTACGACGCGCTCGCCTCCGGCTGGGGTGAGTTGGACGGCACGGGCGCGCCCGCTCCCGCCGTGCCGTCCGCGCGCCCGGAGCACGAAGGTCGCACGGGTGGGACGGCCGACGTCTATCTGGAGGTGCAGCGCAGCGCGGCCTTCCAGGAGGTGCGCAGCCGGTATCGGAGGTTCGTGGTGCCGGGCGTCGCCGTGTTCTTCACCTGGTACCTGGGCTATGTGGTGACCGCGACGACGGCGCCCGGGTTCATGGCCCGGCCCGTCGCCGGCGCGGTGAACGTGGCGATGGTGGCGGGGCTCGGGCAGTTCCTCAGCACGTTTCTGTTCACGTGGGCGTACGCGCGACATGCGCGGCTGCGCAGGGACCGGGCCGCGCTCGACCTGCGCTGGGACACCCAGGAGCTGACCCGGGGCGTCAGAGGTGGTGAGCGGTGACCGGCAACCATCAGACACTGGCGTTGCTGCTGTTCAGCGCGTTCGTGGCGGTGACGCTGGGGATCACGACGTGGGTGAGTCGAAACCGGCACGGGTCGGCGGAGGAGTTCTATGCCGGCGGGCGGTTGTTCTCGCCGATGGAGAATGGTTTTGCCATTTCGGGCGACTACATGTCGGCGGCGTCGTTCCTGGGGGTCACGGGGCTCATCTCGCTCTACGGCTACGACGGGCTGCTGTATGTCGTCGGGTTTCTCGTCGCTTGGCTGGTTGTCTTGTTCCTGGTCGCCGAACTGGTGCGCAACTGCGGGCGGTTCACGCTCGCCGACGTCGTCGCGGCCCGGATGAACGAACGGCCGGTGCGGATCGCGGTGGGAACCTCTTCGGTGACCGTGTCCGTTCTGTATCTGGTGGCGCAGATGGTGGGGGCGGGCAGCCTGGTCGCGCTGCTGCTGGGAGGCTCGAGTGAGGCGGCGCGGAACTGGACGGTGATCGGCGTCGGCGCGCTCATGGTGATCTACGTGTCGCTGGGCGGGATGCGGGCCACCACGTGGATTCAGATCGTCAAGGCGGTCCTGTTGCTCAGCGGTTCCATCGCCTTGACCGTGCTCGTCCTGGTGCGGTTCCACGGGGACGTGAACGAGTTGCTGCGCTCGGCGGCGGAGCGCAGTGGCCATGGTGACGCGTTTCTCGCACCCGGGTTGAAGTACGGCGGGGACTGGACGGCGCGCTTCGACTTCATCAGCCTCGGTCTCGCGCTGGTGCTCGGAACGGCCGGGCTGCCGCACATCCTGTCGCGTTTCTACACCGTGCCCACGGCACGGGCCGCGCGGCGCTCGGTGGTCTGGTCGATCGGGCTCATAGGGGGTTTCTACCTGATGACGATCGTGCTGGGCTTCGGTGCGGCGGCGATCGTCGGCCCGGACGTGGTGCGGGGAGCGAACGCGGCGGGCAACACGGCGGTTCCGCTGCTCGCGCTTGATCTGGGCGGCGGCGCGAACTCCGCGGGAGGAACGGTTCTCTTTGCAGTCGTCGCGGCCATTGCCTTCGCAACGATCCTCGCGGTCGTCGCCGGGATCACCCTGGCGTCCTCGGCGTCCGTGGCCCACGACCTCTACGCCTCGATGCGCCGCCGGCACGCGAAGCCACGCAGCGAGGTTGCCGTGGCGCGTACGGCGGCGGTGGGTATCGGGGTGGTCGCGATCGCGCTAGGGCTGCTGGCCCGCGATCTGAACGTGGCCTTCCTGGTGGGCCTCGCCTTCGCGGTCGCCGCGTCCGCGAACCTGCCGGTGCTGTTGTACTCGCTGTTCTGGCGGAGTTTCACGACCCGAGGCGCCGTGTGGGCCGTATACGGCGGCCTGGTGCCCGCGCTGCTGCTCGTCCTGCTGTCGCCGGTGGTGTCAGGGAGTCCCGATTCGCTGTTCCCGAGCGTGGACTTCCAGTACTTCCCGTTGCAGAACCCCGGCCTGGTGTCGATTCCGCTCGGCTTCCTGGCGGGCTGGCTGGGCACGGTCACATCCGCGGAGCCGCCGGACGAGGCCAAGCACGCCGAGACCGAGGTGCGGTCGCTGACGGGTGCCGGCGCGGTCTGAGGCGGCCTTAGGCGAGTGTCCGGGGGCGCCTCCAGCAGTGGGGCGCCCCCTCAGCGACGTACGGCTCGACGACGTACGTCGTGCGTCGGACGGGTGCCATCGGCTCGGCGTAGGGCGTGGGGTTACGGCACTACCCAGGCGTACCGGTGCTCGGGGCGGCCCGTGTCGCCGTACCTCAGCGAGAGGCGCAGCCGTCCCGCCTGTTCGAGGTGGCGCAGATAGCGCTGGGCGGTGGAGCGGCTGAGCCCGGTCTCGGCCGCGACCTCGTGGGCCGACAGCGGCTGGTTCGCGCGGTGGAGGACACCGCAGATCAGGTCCGTGGTGGGTTCCGAATGGCCGCTGGGCAGCCCCGGCGACGACGGGACGGACGTGGTGCGCAGGGCGCTGAAGATCCTGTCGACCTGCTCCTGACCCGCCACGCCGCGCCCGCCGACCCGGTCGACGGTGCGCCGCAGGGCCGCGTACGAGTCGAGGCGGGTGCGCAGTGCGGCGAAGGTGAACGGCTTGACCAGATAGTGCAAGGCGCCCAGACGCATCGCGGCCTGCACGGTCGTCACATCGCTGGCTGCGGTGATCATGATGACGTCGGTGCCGTGGCCGCGTTCGCGCATGCGGTGCACCAGTTCGAGGCCCGTCTGGTCGGGCAGATAGTGGTCGAGCAGGACCAGGTCGACGGGCGCGCGCTCCACGGCGGCCAGGGCCTGGGCAGCGCTGTGCGCGCGGGCGGCCACCCGGAATCCGGGAACCTTCCCCACGTACTTCGCGTTGATCTCAGCGACGCGGAAGTCGTCGTCCACGACCAGGACGTCAATCATCGGGCCTCTTTCTCTCAAGGCCTGGCGAGCGTTAAGCCCGTGTTTCGGCTCCGCTGTTGTAGCGCGAGCAAAACGAGCACAACAGACTCTTGCAAGCATAAGAAGGCCTTGCGCCCAGAAGACTGATGCTGTGGCCCGCGCCACATCTACGGTCCCGGGCCATGAGCGCAGACACCAGCCCCGCCATTGAGCTGCGGGGCGCGAGCAAGATCTTCAAGACCCCGTCAGGGGGTCTGCACACGGCGGTCAGGGAGCTCGATCTGACCATCGGCCGTGGCGAGTTCGTGGCTGTCGTCGGCCCCACCGGCTGCGGGAAGTCCACGACCTTGACCCTGGTGAGCGGTCTGGAGGAGCCCACTGAGGGCGAGGTCCTGGTGGCCGGTGAGCCGGTCGCGGGCGTCGGCGACAAGGTCGGCTTCGTCTTCCAGCAGGACGCCACCTTCCCCTGGCGGACGGTCCTGTCCAATGTCATGGCGGGTCCGCGTTTTCGCGGTGTTCCGAAGGCGGAGGCCAAGCAGCGGGCCCGTGAATGGCTGGCCAGGGTCGGACTGTCGGCCTTCGAGGACCGTTATCCCCACCAGCTCTCCGGCGGTCAGCGCAAGCGCGTCGCCCTCGCCGCGACCTTCGTCAACGACCCTGAGATCCTGCTGATGGACGAGCCGTTCTCGGCGCTCGACGTGCAGACCAGGGCCCTGATGTCGGACGAGCTGCTGGAGCTGTGGGAGGGCACGGGCGCCTCGGTCGTCTTCGTCACCCACGACCTGGAGGAGTCCATCGCGCTCGCCGACAAGGTCGTCGTGATGACCGCGGGCCCCGCCACCGTGAAGCAGGTCTTCGACATCGATCTGCCGAGGCCGCGCAAGGTCGAATCGGTGCGCCTGGAGCCGCGGTTCATCGAGATCTACCGTGAGATCTGGGAGTCCCTCGGTGAAGAGGTCCGCATCACTCGAGAGAGGGGCGCCGCGAATGTCGCCTGACGTCATGCCCGAGACCGTCGTCGCGGCGACGGCCACCGAGCCCGCCAAGTCGGGACGCGCCCACTCCCGTGCTCGTGCCGCCCGCAGACGCAGGATGATCGTCGCCGCCTCCCGTGCGGTGCTCCTGGTCGCCGTGCTCGGCCTGTGGGAGGTGTTCGCGCGTGCCAAGATCATCGACCCGTTCAACTTCTCCATGCCGTCGAAGATCTGGGACCAGATCTACACCTGGGTGACCCATGGGACCGCGCTCGGCTCACTCGGCGAGCAGGTCTGGTACACGCTCCAAGAGGCACTGCTCGGCTGGGTCATCGGAGTCGTGGCCGGTGTCGTCTTCGGTATCGCGCTGGGACGCATCGCCTTCCTCGCCGATGTCCTTGGTCCGTACATCAAGGTGCTCAACTCCATACCCAGGATCGTCCTCGCGCCGATCTTCGTGATCTGGTTCGGGCTCGGGCCGGCCTCCAAGGTCGCCTCGGCCGTGGTCCTGGTCTTCTTCCCGGTCTTCTTCAACGCGTTCCAGGGTGCCCGCGAGGTCGACCGCAACCTCGTCGCCAACGCCCGGATCCTGGGGGCGAGCGACCGCCGGGTGACGCTTCAGGTCGTCATCCCCTCCGCCACCTCGTGGATCTTCACCAGCCTCCACGTCAGTTTCGGCTTCGCCCTCATCGGCGCGATCGTCGGCGAGTACATCGGCGCCACCAAGGGCATCGGCCTGCTCGTCGCCCAGTCCCAGGGCACCTTCAACGCGGCCGGTGTGTACGCCGCGATGGTCATCCTTGCCGTCGTCGCCCTGCTGGCCGAAGGACTGCTCACCTTCGCCGAGCGCCGCATCTTCCGCTGGAAGCCGTCGGACTCCGAGAGCTGATCGGCAGACATCACCCGCCCAGGGTGCCCGTTTTCTGCTCAGGGCGCTCCAAGGCGCCCGACTTCCTCTCAACGCTTTCCAGGGTGCTTCCTTTCCGCTCAACGCTCCCCAGGGCACCCCTTTTCCCGCACTGCCCTCTCACAAGGACGTGACCCATCATGCGCAAGACCGCCAGATACTCCGCGCTGGCAGCCGCCGGTCTGCTCGCCCTCTCCTCGCTCACCGCCTGCGCCGACGACGCGGCCTCCACCACCGCCGACTCCGGCAGCAACGGGGGCGGCGGCAAGGGGGAGCACGTCAAGATCATGGTCGGTGGCCTGGACAAGGTCATCTACATGCCGGCGATGCTCACGCAGCGGCTCGGCTACTTCAACGACGAGGGTTTGAATGTCGAACTCCTCAGTGAGCCGGCTGGTGTGCAGGCGGAGACCGCACTCGTGTCCGGACAGGTTCAGGGAGCCGTCGGCTTCTACGACCACACGCTCGACCTGCAGACCAAGGGCAAGGCCGTGGAGTCCGTCGTGCAGTTCTCGCACGCGCCCGGTGAGGTGGAGATCGTCTCCAGCAAGCGAGCGGACGACATCACCTCGCCCAAGGACTTCAAGGGCAAGAAGCTCGGCGTCACCGGGCTCGGTTCCTCCACCGACTTCCTCACCAAGTACCTCGCGGTCAAGAACGGTGTGAAGGTCAGCGAGTTCGCGCCGGTCGCCGTCGGCGCGGGTCCGACCTTCGTCTCGGCGCTCCAGAAGGGGGCCATCGACGGCGGCATGACGACGGACCCGACTGTCGCCACGGTCCTGCAGAAGGGCCTCGGCAAGGTGCTCATCGACATGCGCACGCCGAGTGGTTCGCAGGAGGCGCTCGGCGGACCGTATCCCTCGTCCAGCCTCTACATGCAGACGGACTGGGTGAACGGCCACAAGGAGACGGTCCAGAAGCTGGCCAACGCCTTCGTGAAGACCCTCAAGTGGATGTCCACCCACAGCGCCTCCGAGATCGCCGCCAAGATGCCCGCCGACTATTCCCAGGGAAACAAGACGCTCTACGCGACCGCCATCCAGAGCACGCTGCCGATGTTCACCAAGGACGGCGTGATGCCCGTGGACGGCCCCGAGACCGTCGAGAAGGTGCTCAAGGCGTTCAACCCCAACATCAAGAACGCCAAGGTGGACCTGAGTAAGACGTACACCACGGAGTTCGTGAAGAAGGCCGTCACCGGCTGAGGAAGAAGGCCACTGAGGGCCACCGCAGGCGGAGAAACGAAGGCCGCCACGGGCCCGGTGCGGGGCCAGGGCCTCTTCCCCCCCGCCCCGTGGCCCCGCCTTCGGGATCTCCTTCTCTTCGGCCGTGCCCTCAGGCGCGGGTCGCCCAGACGTAGCGGTGCTCCGGGCGGCCCGCGTCGCCGTATTTGAGGGTCAGCCTGGCCCGTCCCGTGCGCTCCAGGAGCTTCAGATAGCGCTGGGCGGTCTGTCGGCTCAGTCCGGTCTCCTCGGCGATCTCCTGGGCCGACAGCGGCCCCTCGGCGGTCACCAGGGCCCGCCGGACGAGCTCCGCGGTCGTGGGGGAGTGCCCTTTGGGCAGGTCCGGCTCCGCACTCGCCGACAGGGCGCCGAAAATCCGGTCCACCTGGGCCTGTTCGGCCTCGCCGCCGCCGTCGAGCGTGCGGCGCAGACCCGCGTACGCCTCCAGCTTGGCGCGCAGGCCCGCGAACGCGAACGGTTTGACCAGGTATTGCAGGGCGCCCTGCCGCATGGCCGCCTGGACGGTCGAGATGTCGCGGGCCGCGGTCACCATGATGACGTCGGTCTGGTGGCCTCGCCGCCGCATCTCCTGGACGACCGCGAGGCCCGTCTCGTCGGGCAGGTAGTGGTCCATCAGGATCAGGTCCAGGTGGGGCAGCGTCTCTATCCCGTGCAGCGCCTCGGCGGCGCTGTGTGCCTCGCCGGCGACACGGAAGCCGGGCACCTTGTCGACGTACGCGGCGTTGACCCGCGCGACCCGTGTGTCGTCGTCCACGACCAGGACCTCGATCATCGCGACTCCTCCTCGGCGGTCGTGTTGGCGGCGGTGGCGCCGGTGGTGTCCTGGGAGAACGTGTCCGGCTGTCGTACGAGTTCCGGTGCGGGCCCGCGGCCGGGTTCGCCCTCCGGGCCCGCCATGAGGCCTGCAGTCGGCACCAGGGTTTCAGTCGGCACCAGGCCTTCCGCCGGTCCGAGACCGGCCTCCGCGAGCGCTTCCGGCAGTACGACCGTGAACTCCGCGCCCCCTCCGTCGGCCTCCGCCGCCTCCGCGCTGCCTCCTTGCCGCTCGGCGAGCCGGCGCACCAGGGAGAGCCCGAGTCCGCGTTTGCCGTGCGCGGGTGGCTTCTTCGTGGACCACCCTTCCGTGAAGATCAGTTCCCGCCGCTCCGCCGGAATTCCGGGCCCGGTGTCCCGTACGCGCAGCACGGCCGTGCGTCCCTCGGCGCGCAATTCGACCTCCACACGCGCGTGCGGGGTGCCCGCGACGGCGTCGAGCGCGTTGTCGACCAGATTGCCCACGACGGTGACCAGCCCCCGCGAGTCGACCAGCCGGTCGGGCAGCTGGGTCCCGTCCGCGACCCAGAGAGCCACCCCGCGTTCGGCCGCCACCGTGGCCTTGCCGACCAGCAGGGCGGCCAGCAACGGGTCGTGGATCTTCTCGGTGACCTGTTCCGCCGTGACCCTGTGGTCGCCGACCACCTCGCCGACGAACTCCACGGCGTCGTCGTACATCTCCAGCTCCAGCAGCCCCAGGACCGTGTGCATCCTGTTGGCGTGCTCGTGGTCCTGCGCGCGCAGGGCGTCGATCAGCCCGTGGGTCGAGTCGAGTTCACGTCCCAGCTGCTCCAGTTCCGTGCGGTCGCGCAGGGTGGCCACGGCGCCGCCGTCGTCGGTCGGCATGCGGTTGGCGACCAGGACGCGCTGACCGCGCACTGTCAGCAGATCCGTGCCGGTGACCCGTCCGGCCAGCACATCGGTCGTGCGGCCCGGCCCGAGCACGTCGTCGAGCGGCTGCCCGATGGCCTCCGCGTCGAGCCCGAGCAGGCGCTGCGCCTCGTCGTTGAGGAGCCGTACGCGGCCGACACGGTCCAGAGCGATGACGCCCTCCCGAATGCCGTGCAGCATCGCCTCGCGCTCCGCGAGCAACGCCGAGATGTCGGAGAAGGCCAGGTCACGGGTCTGCCGCTGGACCCGTCGGGAGAGCAGATACGCGGCGAACGCGCCGACGGCCAGAGCCCCGCCCGCATACGCGAGGAGTCCCGGGATCGCGTGGATCAGCCGGGCGCGCACACTGTCGTACTCGATGCCCACCGAGACCGCGCCGATGATGTGCCCGTCAGCGTCGCGCAGCGGTACCTTGCCGCGGGCCGAGCGCCCCAGCGTGCCGCTGTCGATCTCCATGACGTCCTTGCCGGCCAGGGCCCGGCGGGGGTCGGTCGAGACGACCCCGCCGATCTGCGAGGTGTCCTTGTGCGACCAGCGCACCCAGTGCGTGTTCATCACCACGACGTACTCGGCCCCGCTGGCCTTGCGGATCCGTTCCGCAGCGACCTGCACGGGACCCTTCACGGACGGCAGGGTCGTCTGCAGGTCCCTGGCGATCTGGGGCTGGGCCGCCGTGGTCTGTGCGATCGCGAGCGCCCGGCGCATGGCCTCGTTGTCGAGCTGGGCGCTGAGCGGGGCGAGGAACAGTCCCGTCACGAGCACGGCGACACCGGCGGCTATCGCCACCTGCATCAGCAGCACCTGAGAGAACGCCCGCCGCGGCAGACCGAGGCGCAGTCGTCGTGCGGGGGGAGTGGGGCTCATACCCATGACGGTACGGGGGAGCGCGCGCCGGGCCGAAGGGAGTGTGGCGTGGATCTCTCGAGCGGCGTGTGGGGAGGCCGTGGTCGGCGGGTACGGGCCGGCTTGCTCAGGAGTCCTGGTCAGCAGGCTACGGGGATCGTGGCCCGGGGCATCTCCCGTACGGCCACCACGTCCATCCGGGCCGGGGATCCCAGCACCGAGCCGCAGCTCTCCGGGCGGGGCGGCAGTGAGGCGCCCTGCGCGACGATGACGCGCCACAGGCGCCCGTCGGTGTGGGCGACGGTCACCTCCCAGCGCGGCGCCGCGCCGTCTGTGCGGACGACGCCGAGGGCTTCCGTGGCGTGCTCTCCGCAGGCCCTGCGTACGGCCAGCTCCGCCGCCTGCCCGGGTCGCTCCCACGCCGAGTTGCCCCGGCAGCCCTCCGTGACGACGCGGCCCTCCCGCACGCCCTGGAGGATCTCCTTGACCGCGTGGGCCTCGGCCCGCCCGTAGGCGTATCCGTACGGCAGGACGAGCAGGGTGGGAGAGAAGCGGTGACCGCCGAGGTGGGTGACCTCCCACGCGCCCGCCACGCCCGAGGCGGCGAGTTCCGCCGCGAGGGGGCGGCCCAGGAGCGCGCAGCAGCGGTCGCGCTTGCCGTTGGTGCACACGAGCGCGAGCGGGTCGCCCGTGTGGCGCCGACCCTGGAGAGCCGCGTCGAAGGTGCGCGGGTCTCCCTTGCCGAGCGCGGTGAAGTCCAGGTCGAGCAACCGCTCGGGAGCGCACGTCGTGGCGCTGTGCAGCCACACGTTGCCCGGGGTGGTGTGAGCCGCGTACACCTGGCGCTCGGCGGGCGTACCGCAGTCGGCGTGCCGCCCGGGGCGGCGGATGAGCGCGATCCGCACCCCGGTGTCCTGGGCCGCGGTTTCGAGCGCTCGGCCGAGCGCCGGGTCCAGGTGGCTCGACGTGAGCGCCTTGGCACCCCAGGGGCCCGGCTGTTCGAGGAGCAGCCATGTCCTCGCGGTCGCCGCGGTCCCCGCGAGGGGCTCGTCGAGGTCCCGGGACGCGGTCGTGCACGTACTCACAGAGGTGAGCCTAACCTGACTTCGCCCAGGGTGACTTCCGACCGTGTGTATGGGGGCGCACTTTGGGCGCATTCGGAGTGCTGTGGGGTGCACCGGGGCTCACTTGGGGAGCGGTTGCGGCGGTCGCGCTCCTACGTAGTGGCCGCTCGGGCGCATGCGCAGCGGGCGTTCCTCGTACTCCTCCAGGGTGTGGGCGATCCATCCCGCTGTTCGGGCGACGGCGAAAACCGTCTCCCCGGCGGAGGCGGACATGCCGGAGGAGACCGTGAGGACGGCCAGCGCCAGGTCGACATTGGCGTGCAGGGGAGTGTGCCGGGCGGTGGTGGTCACGATGTCCCGGGCCGCCGCCAGGGCGGGCGCCGCGCCCGGGACCTCCCCCAGGAGGGCGAACAGGGCACGTGCGCGTGGGTCCTCGCCGGAGTAGAGCCGGTGGCCGAGCCCGGGGACACGGCGCCCGGCGCGCAGCTCGTCGGCGACCACGGGGGCCGCGGTGCCCTGGTCGAGAACGTCGAGGAGCAGCCGGTGGGCGAGGCCGCTGGCCGCGCCGTGCAGGGGGCCTTCGAGCACGCCGAGGCCCGCCGAGACGGCGGCGTACGGGTGAGCCCGTGCCGAGGCGGCGACCCGCACCGCGAGCGTCGAGGCGGCCAGGTCGTGGTCGACGAGCAGGCCGAGTGCCGTGTCCAGCACACGCAGTGACGCCTCGTCGGGAGTCCGGCCGGTGAGGCGTCCCCACAGCCGGTGGGCCAGCGGGCCTTCGTCGCGGTGGTCGTGACGCAGAGGCGGGAGGGCGGCGACGAGGGTGGGGATGAGGGTGCGCGCGGTGCCGAGGACGGCGCTCTGCGAGAGGTCGAAGCGCAGCGGATCGGCGGCCGAGGCGGCGATCGCGGCGACCCGGAGCCGGTCCGTGGGCCCGCTGTGCTCGGGCAGCGCGTCCACGGCGCGGCGGGCGGCGGTGACGGACGCCTCGGGGGCGGTGAACGTGACACCGGGGCGCAGCTCTCCGGTCCACAGCCATTCGGCGATCTCTTCGTAGGAGTGACGCGCGGCCAGTTCGGTCGCGTCGACGCCTCGGTAGTAGTACCGGTCCTTGTCGATGAGAGTGATGCGGGTGCGGACGGACAGCTCGCCGCCGGTGCTCGAACTCCCACTGGAATCCCGCCTGTTGCGCCGGGCGAGCGTTTCCACCTCCCTGGCGTCGAAGGTGCTGCCGCGACCTCCGGGGTCGCGTCGGCTGCTGAGCTGACCGCGGCTCACATACGCGTACACGGTCTCGGGCTTCACGCCGAGCAGCTCGGCGGTCTCCCTGGTGCTGAGCCGCCGGCCTTCGTGGCCTCCGCGGCCTCCAGGTCCTTCGTGTCCTTCATGCGTCGACCCTGCCGGTTCTTGATCCCTCATGGACGCCACCGTATCCGTGTATCGCGATATTGATTCAATCAATATTGACACGGATGCAGTCAAGCGTGGACAGTCGAATCAAGTTCAGGGAGGAAAGTATGCAGATCAACCGGGCCGCGACCGCACCGTCCCTCACCCCTGTCGATGTACCGAGAGGACTCTCGGGCGTCGTCGTCACCGACACCGCACTGGGTGACGTCAGGGGGCGGGAGGGCTTTTACCACTACCGCCAGTACTCGGCCGTCGAACTCGCGCAGACCCGTGGGTTCGAGGACGTCTGGCATCTACTGGTCCACGGTGAACTGCCGGACGCGGCGCGCGGTTCCGCCTTCGCCGCGCGGACCGCGGCACTGCGTGGGCTGCCGGCCGAGGTGCGCGCGGCGCTGCCGGCGATCGCCGCGGCGACCGGAGCATCCGGACCGCTCGCGGGACTGCGGACCGCGTTGTCGCTGCTCGGCGCGTCGTTGGGGTTCCGGCCTGTGTACGACATCGACGTCGACGGGCGTCGCGCGGACACGCTCGCGGCGTGCGCGGCGGTGCCGACGCTGCTCACCGCGCTGTATCGGCTCGGGCGGGGACTGGAGCCGGTGGAACCGCGTGACGACTTGCCGTATGCAGCGAACTACCTCTACATGCTGACGGGCTCGGTGCCGGACCCGGCGCGGGCCCGGGCGGTCGAGCAGTACTTGATATCAACCATTGATCACGGATTCAATGCGTCAACCTTCACCGCGCGGGTGATCGCGTCGACGGGGGCGGATGTGGCCGCGTGCCTGGTCGGCGCGGTCGGGGCGCTTTCGGGCCCGCTGCACGGCGGTGCGCCGAGCCGGGCCCTGGACACCCTCGATGCGATCGGTACCTCCGACCGCATCGACTCCTGGATCCGTGAACGAGTCCTCGCGGGCGATCGCATCATGGGCTTCGGACACGCGGTGTACCGCACCGAGGACCCCCGCTCCCGCATGCTCCGCGGTATCGCCCAGCAGTTCGGCGGTTCTCTGGTCGATTTCGCCGTCGAGGTCGAACACCGGGTGGAGGCGATCCTGGCCGAGCTGAAGCCCGGCCGCGAACTCCACACCAACGTGGAGTTCTACGCGGGCGTGGTCATGGAACTGTGCGGTCTCCCACGGGAGATGTTCACCCCCACCTTCGCCGCGGCCCGTGTCGTCGGCTGGAGCGCCAACATCCTGGAACAGGCGGAGGACCCGAAGATCATCCGTCCGGCGGCACGGTATGTGGGGCCGGTTCCGCCGGTGGCGGTGCCGGTGGCTGAACCGGTGGCCGGCTGACGATCCAGTGCCGTGACACATGAAGGGCCCGGCATCACGTCGATGCCGGGCCTGGACGTCGTGGCCCAAGGGGTACCGGGCGGAACTGCGACCTTCAGTTGCCCGTGGCCGGTTCCTGGAGCCGTGCCTGGATCAATTCCTGGAACAGTTCCCGGCGGCGGTGACGTCAAGCATCAGGGATGTCCTTCTTCGCGCGGAGCAGGGTCTCGCGCGTGATGATGACGATCCGCTCATAGTCGGCTCGTGCGGCGTCGGGCGGAAGCTCGGGGTCGAGTTCCTTGGTGGCCTCGCGCCCGATGACAGCGAAGCTGCCGTCACTGAGCTCGAAGATGTCGGGGCACGACTGGCCAGTGGCGCTGCCGCGCTCGCGTGGTGTAGCCCCGACACGTCGCACGATTTTCACGGAGTGGTACCAACCTTATGGCTCGGACTGATGGGTGTCTCCGAGCTGTGGGGTCCTCGGAGCGTGGCTGGCTCCGAGCGGAGATGGTCGTCGGAGGCAAAGGTGTCTCCGAGCGCAGGGGTGTTCGTCGGAGTGGCCGGAAATCTGGCCAGGCGACAATTTAGCGGCTTCTGTTGCCCATGGTGCGCGAAGCAACAACAAGCAGTCGAGTGAAATTCGGCATCCCCCCTTGACGAAAAGTGGCATTAGGGTGATACGTGCGCATCGGGGTGGCCGACGGCGCGCGCCCCGCGTGCGAGGGATGTACCCCGCGAACGCGGGTACCGTGCGGCGTGAGGAGTCCGCAGGGAAGCCGCGAGAAGTCACTGCGCTTCTTCGTCCGGCTCTCCCACAACCCACCATTCGTCGGTGTCGGAATCAGTCTGATCCTGGATCAGGCTCTCCATCATCCGGCCCAGTTCGGCCTCTTTGGAGGAGTCGGGCAGGCTCTTGCGGTGGTGCTCCGTCGCCACCCAGTACGCCCGGAAGATCTGGTTCTGGCACATGATGCGGAAGTGGCCATGCAGCTCCGCACGCGTCAGAGCCCCGATCCGGTGGAAATACAGGGCGTTGATGTAGAGCGCGTTGGCGAAGAGGTACTGCCGCTGCTCCTCGGAGCTGATCTCCGTCTCGTACGTGTTCAGGACCGCGGCGAGGGCGGGATCGTCCATGGCCTTGCACAACAGATCGAAATGGAGCCGGTGCTGCTCGGTGAGCACGGCGCGCCTGCGCTGCCGTGAGCTGCGTTCCGCGACGGCGTTGGCTGCGAGGGCGAGCTTGGCCCAGGCACCTGAGCCAAGCCTCCGTATCGCGGAATTCTGTGTGGCCATGTCAACCCCCGAATCAGGCGACCGTTCCGCCGGTCGTCGGTTGTGGGGCGACAGGGAGCGGACCGGCGAGCGGTGGGCGGCGCGCTTGCCGTCTCCCAGTTTTGCCGAGCGGCTCTGATCGGCGGGGAGGCGGAGAGGAGGCGCACGGAGGGAAGTGCGGGTCGCGTTTCCCGGCGCCATGTCCAACGTGTGCCCCGCGAGCGCCGCTAACAATCGTTCACTTCGCGGGGATTCCTCCCGCTCGTATCCTTGGTCGGCAGCCATTCCCCGTACGAGCGCCGGTCTACGAGCCGTCCTCGTCCAAGAGCCGGTTCATGAGCCGGAGCACGCGTCGGTGTGAAAGAGGTCGCCCGTTGAGCCAGCCCAGCACGCAGCAGGTCCCGATCGATCAGGCCTCAGGTCAGGCCCTGACCGACCAGACCTCAGGCCAGGTCCCCATCGACCAGACCGCCGGTGACCAGGTCCACGTCGACGGAACTTCCGCCCGGCAGATCCCGGTCCTCGTCCTCGCCGGCTTCCTCGGCTCAGGCAAGACCACCCTGCTCAACCACCTCCTGCACCGCAGCGGAGGCAGCCGCATCGGCGCCGTCGTCAACGACTTCGGGGCGATCGAGATCGATGCGATGGCCGTGGCCGGGGCGCTGGGGGACTCCACCGTCTCGCTGGGGAACGGATGCCTGTGCTGCGCTGTCGACGCCAGTGAGCTCGACGAGTATCTCGAGCGGCTGACCCGGCCCTCGGCCGGTATCGACGTCATCGTCATCGAGGCGAGCGGCCTCGCCGAGCCCCAGGAGCTCGTGCGGATGGTGCTGGCCAGTGAGCATCCGCGGATCGTCTACGGCGGGCTCGTCGAGGTGGTCGACGCGGCCGAGTTCGACGGTACGCGCGAGAAGCATCCCGAGATCGACCGGCATCTCGCCCTCGCCGACCTCGTCGTCGTCAACAAGATCGACCGAGCCGAGGACGGCGAGCGCGTGCTGCGCACCGTACGCGGGCTTGTCGACCGGGCCGCCGTCGTGCCCGCCGTCTACGGCCGCGTCGATCCCGAGTTCCTCTTCGACTGCAGGCCGAGCGAGGAGCGCATCGGGCAGCTGTCCTTCGACGACCTCCACCGGCACGACGAGAGTGGTTCCCAGGGGCACCACGACCACCTGCACTCCGCCTACGAATCCCTCTCCTTCAGCTCCGAAGTGCCGCTCGGTCCACGGGAGTTGATGGACTTCCTCGACAGCAGGCCCGAGGGGCTCTACCGCAT
Organism: Streptomyces sp. NPDC096311; assembly: GCF_044763085.1. Taxonomy (NCBI): domain Bacteria; kingdom Bacillati; phylum Actinomycetota; class Actinomycetes; order Kitasatosporales; family Streptomycetaceae; genus Streptomyces; species Streptomyces sp. NPDC096311. The sequence continues at coordinate 78,704 of NZ_JBIWFN010000021.1, read as the reverse complement.
CAAGGGCTACGTCGATTTCGGCGCCCAGGACCGGGACAACCGGTACGCCGTGCATGCCGTCGGACGGTTTCTGCGCTTCTACCCGGAGCCCTGGGCTTCTGCCGAGCCGCGCCTCACCCAGCTCGTGCTGATCGGCTCCGGCATCGACACCTCGGCTCTCACCAAGGAGTTGGAGGCGTGCGAAAAGGACGCCCCCCACGCCGACGAACACAGCATGTGGGGCGTCCTCCGCTACGTACAGGACCGCTACGTACAGGACGAGGAGCCCGGCGGTCTCGAAGAAGCCGGTTGATCTACACCGGGCCCGCCACCACCGACACCGTCTTCGCCAGCGACACTCCCGAGCCGTCACGGCGCGGGTCGATCTCCGGCAGTTCGGCCGGTGTGCCGTTCTTCTGCGCGGCCCGGGCCGGGAGCGCGCCCGCCCAGGCCAGTGAGAGGCAGTCCTCGCCCTTCAGGAACCGCTGGCAGCGCACGCCACCGGTGGCGCGGCCCTTGCGCGGGTACTGGTCGAAGGGCGTCAGCTTGGCCGTGGTCTGGACGGAGTCGTCCAGCGTGCCGCGCGAGCCCGCCACCGTGAAGACCACCGCGTCCACCGCCGGGTCGACCGCGGTGAAGGAGATCACCTTCGCGCTCTCGGTGAGCTTGATGCCCGTCATGCCGCCCGCCGCCCGGCCCTGCGGGCGGACCTGCGAAGCCTGGTAGCGCAGCAGCTGGGCGTCGTCGGTGATGAAGACCAGGTCCTCCTCGCCGGTGCGCAGTTCGACCGCGCCGACAATCCGGTCGCCGTCCTTGAGGGTGATGACCTCCAACTCCTCCTTGTTCGAGGGGTAGTCGGGGACCACACGCTTCACGACGCCCTGTTCGGTGCCGATCGCCAGGCCGGGCGAGGACTCGTCGAGCGTCGTCAGACAGACCACTGTCTCGTCCGGCTCCAGGGAGGACAGGAACTCCGCGATCGGCGCGCCTCCGGAGAGGTTGGGCGCCGACGCCGTCTCCGGCAGCTGCGGCAGGTCGATCACGTTCAGCCGGAGCAGGCGGCCCGAGGACGTGACCGCCCCGATCTCGCCGCGGGCCGTCGCCGGCACCGCCGAGACGATCAGGTCGTGTTTGGTGCGCTTGGCGTCCTCGGCCTCCCCGAAGGGGCCGCCGTTGGCCGTACGGGCCAGCAGACCCGTCGAGGACAGCAGCACCCGGCACGGGTCGTCGGCCACCTGGAGCGAGACCGTCGCGGCGGGGGTGCCCGCGGACTCCAGAAGCACCGTGCGCCGGTCGGTGCCGAACTTCTTGGCGACCGCGGCCAGTTCTCCGGAGACCAGCTTGCGCAGCTCGGCGTCCGAGTCGAGGATGCCGGTCAGCTCGTCGATCTCGCCGTTGAGCCGGTCGCGCTCCGACTCCAGCTCGATGCGGTCGAACCTGGTCAGGCGGCGCAGCGGCGTGTCCAGGATGTACTGCGTCTGGATCTCGGAGAGGGAGAAGTGCTCGATCAGGCGCTCCTTCGCCTGCGCCGAGTTGTCGCTGGAGCGGATGAGGCGGATGACCTCGTCGATGTCCAGGAGGGCGACGAGAAGGCCCTCGACCAGGTGGAGCCGGTCGCGCTTCTTGCCGCGGCGGAACTCACTGCGGCGGCGCACGACGTTGAAGCGGTGGTCGAGATAGACCTCGAGGAGCTCCTTGAGGCCCAGGGTGAGCGGCTGACCGTCCACCAACGCCACGTTGTTGATGCCGAAGGACTCCTCCATCGGCGTCAGCTTGTAGAGCTGCTCCAGGACCGCTTCCGGTACGAAGCCGTTCTTGATCTCGATGACCAGGCGCAGTCCGTGCGAGCGGTCGGTGAGGTCTTTGACGTCGGCGATGCCCTGGAGCTTCTTGGCGTTGACCAGGTCCTTGATCTTGCTGATCACCTTCTCCGGGCCGACGGTGAAGGGCAGTTCGGTGACGACGAGGCCCTTGCGGCGCGCCGTGACGTCCTCCACCGACACCGTGGCGCGGATCTTGAAGGTGCCGCGGCCCGACTCGTAGGCGTCCCTGATCCCGGTCAGGCCGACGATACGGCCGCCCGTCGGCAGGTCGGGGCCCGGCACGTACTTCATCAGCGTGTCCAGGTCGGCGCCCGGATAGCGGATCAGGTGGCGGGCGGCCGCGATGACCTCGCCGAGGTTGTGCGGCGGCATGTTCGTCGCCATACCGACGGCGATCCCGGACGAGCCGTTGACCAGCAGGTTCGGGTACGCCGCCGGGAGGACGTCGGGCTCCTGCTCCTGGCCGTCGTAGTTCGGCGTGAAATCGACCGTGTCCTCGTCGATGGACTCGGTCATCAGTGACGTGGCGTCGGCCATCCGGCACTCGGTGTAACGCATGGCGGCCGGCGGGTCGTCATTACCGAGCGAACCGAAGTTGCCGTGGCCGTCGACCAGCGGCAGGCGCATGGAGAACGGCTGGGCCAGGCGCACGAGTGCGTCGTAGATCGACGCGTCGCCGTGCGGGTGGAGCTTACCCATGACCTCGCCGACGACGCGGGCGCACTTCACATAGCCGCGGTCGGGGCGCAGCCCCATCTCGTTCATCTGGTACACGATGCGGCGGTGCACGGGCTTGAGGCCGTCACGGGCATCCGGCAGGGCTCGCGAGTAGATGACCGAGTACGCGTATTCGAGGAAGGAGCCCTGCATCTCGTCCACGACGTCGATGTCGAGGATCTTCTCCTCGTACGAGTCGTCGGGCGGCGGGGTCTTCGTGCTGCGGCGGGCCATCGCTGCTGCGGCTCCTTCACAGTCTCTGCCGGGGCATGAACGGGTTCTGACGCGCACCATTGTGGACCGCCGCACTGACAACGCCGACCGCGACCCGTCCATAGAGGCTCCACGGAGCCCCGTTCCGCTCGCTCACGGTGAACGGAAGTCCGGCCTCCCACCTCAGGAATTCTCGCTCTCGGCGTACGAGGTGCGGGAACTTCGCCACCTGTCGGCGCGCTTGCATACAGTGGCAGGACCGGCAGGAATTCTGCAGTTTCCGCGATCGAAGGGACGTACATGCCCATGGGTCACACGGCCACAGCTGAAGCAGGCTCCGGCGGCCTGACAGCGACCGAGCACCGCCTGGCCAACGGCCTGCGCGTGGTGCTCTCCGAGGACCATCTGACCCCGGTCGCGGCGGTGTGCCTCTGGTACGACGTCGGCTCACGGCACGAGGTCAAGGGCCGTACCGGCCTTGCTCACCTTTTCGAGCACCTGATGTTCCAGGGCTCCGGCCAGGTGAAGGGCAACGGCCACTTCGAACTGGTGCAGGGCGCGGGCGGCTCCCTGAACGGAACGACCAGCTTCGAGCGCACCAACTACTTCGAGACGATGCCCGCCCACCAGCTGGAGCTCGCCCTCTGGCTGGAGGCCGACCGCATGGGCTCCCTGCTGGCCGCGCTCGACGACGAGTCCATGGAGAACCAGCGGGACGTCGTCAAGAACGAGCGCCGCCAGCGTTACGACAACGTGCCCTACGGCACCGCCTTCGAGAAGCTGACCGCGCTCGCCTACCCCGAGGGCCACCCGTACCACCACACCCCGATCGGGTCGATGGCGGACCTGGACGCGGCGACCCTGGAGGACGCCCGCGCCTTCTTCCGCACCTACTACGCGCCGAACAACGCGGTGCTCTCCGTGGTCGGGGACATCGACCCGCGGCAGACGCTCGCCTGGATCGAGAAGTACTTCGGCTCCATCCCCGGGCACGACGGCAAGCCCGCCCCGCGCGACGGTTCGCTGCCCGAGGTCATCGGCGAGCAGCTGCGCGAGGTCGTCGAGGAGGAGGTCCCGGCGCGCGCCCTGATGGCTGCCTACCGGCTCCCGGAGGACGGCACGCGCGCGGCCGACGCGGCCGACGTGGCGCTCACCATCCTCGGCGGCGGCGAGTCGTCCCGGCTCTACAACCGGCTCGTACGCCGCGACCGCACCGCCGTCGCGGCCGGGTTCGGCCTGCTGCGGCTCGCCGGAGCGCCCTCCCTGGGCTGGCTGGACGTGAAGACGTCCGGTGACGTCGAGGTCCCGGTGATCGAGTCCGCCGTCGACGCGGAGCTCGCCCGGTTCGCCGAGGAGGGCCCCACGGACGAGGAGATGGAGCGCGCCCAGGCCCAGTTGGAGCGCGAGTGGCTGGACCGGCTCGGCACGGTCGCCGGCCGCGCCGACGAACTGTGCCGGTACGCCGTCCTGTTCGGCGACCCGCAGCTCGCCCTGACGGCCGTACAGCGCGTCCTGGACATCACGGCCGAGGAGGTCAAGGAGGTCGCAAAGGCCCGCCTGCGACCCGACAACCGCGCGGTGCTCGTGTACGAGCCGGTCGCTGCCGACACCACCGAAGAGGACGAGGAGGCGGCGAAGTGAGCGAGCTCGCCACCATGGACTTCCACCCGCAGCCCCAGGCGGGCCAGCCCAAGCCCTGGGCCTTCCCGGCGCCCGAGCGCGGCACGCTGGACAACGGCCTGACCGTGCTGCGCTGCCACCGCCCCGGCCAGCAGGTCGTCGCCGTCGAGGTGCTGCTCGCCGCGCCGCTGGAGGCCGAGCCCGCGGGCCTCGACGGCGTCGCCACGATCATGGCGCGCGCCTTCTCCGAGGGCACCGACAAGCTCTCCGCCGAGGAGTTCGCCGCCGAGCTGGAGCGCTGCGGCGCCACCCTCGACGCGCACGCCGACCACCCCGGCGTACGGCTGTCGCTCGAAGTGCCCGTCTCGCGCCTGCCCAAGGCGCTCGGGCTGCTCGCCGACGCCCTGAGGGCACCGGCGTTCGCGGACAGTGAGGTCGAGCGGCTGGTGCGCAACCGGCTCGACGAGATCCCGCACGAGACGGCCAACCCGGCCCGGCGTGCCGCCAAGGAGCTCTCCAAGGAGCTGTTCCCGGCGACCTCGCGCATGTCGCGCCCGCGCCAGGGCACAGAGGAGACCGTCCAGAAGATCGACTCGGCGGCCGTACGCGCCTTCTTCGACAAGCACGTACGTCCCGCCACGTCGGCCGCCGTGATCGTCGGCGACCTGACCGGCGTCGACCTCGACGCGCTGCTCGCCGAGACGCTCGGCGACTGGACTGGTTCGTCCGCCGAGCCGCGCCCCGTGCCGTCGGTGGCCGCCGACGACACCGGCCGTGTGATCATCGTGGACCGCCCCGGCGCGGTCCAGACGCAGCTGCTCATCGGCCGTGTCGGCGCCGACCGGCACGACCGTGTGTGGCCCGCCCAGGTGCTCGGCACGTACTGCCTCGGCGGCACCCTCACCTCGCGCCTGGACCGCGTCCTGCGCGAGGAAAAGGGCTACACCTACGGTGTGCGGGCGTTCGGCCAGGTCCTGCGCGCCGCGCCGGACGGAACCGGTATCGCGATGCTCGCCATCAGCGGCTCCGTGGACACCCCGAACACCGGCCCGGCGCTCGACGACCTCTGGAAGGTGCTGCGCACCCTCGCCGCAGAGGGCCTGACGGACGCCGAGCGCGACGTCGCCGTACAGAACCTGGTGGGGGTGGCGCCCCTCAAGTTCGAGACCGCGGCGGCCGTCGCGGGCACGCTCGCGGACCAGGTCGAGCAGTACCTGCCGGACGACTACCAGGCGACGCTGTACCAGCAGCTCGCCGCGACCGGCACCGTGGAGGCCACCGCGGCCGCCGTGAGCGCCTTCCCGGTGGACCGTCTGGTGACCGTCCTCGTCGGCGACGCCGCGCAGATCCAGGAGCCCGTCAAGGCCCTCGGAATCGGTGAAGTGACCGTCGTTTCGGCGGAGTAGAGGTTCAGCGGAGCTGCCGCTCAGTGGGGACGGGCGGTAAGCCGAACCGCACGCGGAGCGCAAGAGCGTGACTCCGTGGGGCCCGGGTGACTGAAGAGTCGCCCGGGCCCCTTTTTGATCGGATTTCCGCTCGGGTTCTCGCTCGGGCTTCGTCCCCAAGATGTCCGTATTGGTAGGGAGGTTGCCCGTCTGCCCTGTGGCATGCACTACAAAAGCCGTGATCCGTTTGTTGATTGAAAGACGCCCCGTCTAGCGTCGGTGCGGCTGTTCGTCAGGCAGTGCGCCGCGCCCGCGGCACCGGACAGTCATCGCCGAGTCCCCGTACGGCGCGAGCCAGGGGAGCCGGGGACCCACACGTAGTCCCTGGGGTGAATCGGACGCCCTCCCTGGAGGGGGTCCGTAGGAGACCTTCCTGCTCCGAACCCGTCAGCTAACCCGGTAGGCGAGAGGGAAGGAAAGGATCAGCTCCTACATGGCGTTCACCTGTGGCCCCGGGAAACACCGCCGTCCGAGCCGCGTGAAGCGCTCCACCACGAACGCCGTCGGCGTCGCCGCGCTCACCACCACCGGTGTCATCGGAACCCTGGCCGCCCCGGCACTCGCCGCGGACGCCTCCGTCGAGCAGACCGGGCTGACCCAGGCCGTCACCCTCGGCGACAACGTCGCCGCCCAGATCGACGCGCAGGCCGCCGCCCAACAGCGCGCCGCCGACGAGGCCGCCGCGCGCAAGAAGGCCGAAGAAGCCGCGCGCAAGAAGGCCGCCCAGGAGGCGAAGAAGGAGCGCGAGGCCAAGGAGCGCGCCGCCCGCGCCGCCGAGCGCAAGCGCCTCAACACCTTCGTCCTGCCGATCACCGGCTCGTACATCTCCACCGGCTACAAGACCGGCGGCAGCCTCTGGTCCTCCGGCAGCCACACGGGCGTCGACTTCCACGCCGCCTCCGGGACCTCCGTCCACGCGGTCGGCTCCGGCACGGTCGTCACGGCGGGCTGGGGTGGCGCGTACGGCAACCAGATCGTCCTGAAGATGCACGACGGCACCTACACGATGTACGGCCACCTGTCGTCCATCGGTGTCTCCGTGGGGCAGACGGTCACCCCGGGCCAGCAGATCGGCCTCTCCGGCTCCACCGGGAACACCACCGGGCCGCACCTCCACTTCGAGGCGCGCACGACGGCGGAGTACGGCTCCGACATGGACCCGGTCGCCTATCTCCGCTCGCACGGCGTGAACGTCTGACGCTCGCACACCCCGAACGTCCGACGACCGGCGTCAGCACTTCCGAAGCCCCGGCTCCCCCCAGCCGGGGCTTCGTCGTTTCGAACGTCTGTCTGTCCAAAAAATATCCATGGATTCCGGCCTGCCATCGGAAATTCCGGTTCTCTGCAATAGAGTCGCTGAACAAGCGTCAATCGACCGCGTTTCGCGGGGATTAAGGCGGAGGTCCGGTCATGCGCATTCCCGCGCACTCGGTATGCACGGCGATCCGTGACGACATCGTCGCGGGTGTCTACGAGCGCGGCGGCCGGCTCACCGAGGAACTGCTCGCGCGCCGCTACGGCGTCTCGCGGGTCCCCGTGCGCGAGGCGCTGCGCACGCTGGAGGCCGAGGGCTTCGTCGTCACTCGTCGGCACGCGGGCGCGTGCGTCGCGGAGCCCACCGAGCAGGAGGGCGCGGACCTGCTCGAGATGCGCATGCTCCTGGAACCGCTGGGCGCCGCGAGGGCCGCGCAGCGGCGCACCGAGGCCCACCTCAAGGTGCTTCGAGGCCTGGTCAGACTGGGGCAGGAGCGAGCCAGGAGGGGGAACAGCGAGGATCTGCGGTCGCTCGGCGGCTGGTTCCACGAGACCCTCGCGCAGGCCTCCGGGAGCCCGGCGCTGACCTCCACGCTGGCCCAGCTGCGGCACAAGATCGCCTGGATGTACGCGGTCGAGGCGCCGGCCAATCCGGCGGAGTCCTGGGCGGAGCACGGCGGGATCGTGGACGCGGTGGCGCGCGGCGACAGCGAGCGGGCGCGGGCCGTCACGGCGCTGCACACCGAGCGCGCGACGGTCGCGCATCGGCTGCGTTTTCCCGGCGGGGGAGATCGTCCGGAGCGTGTGAGGACTTCGCAACATCCCGTAAACATGACGGGCGTGCGTCATTAACACCGGCGCCGTATACAAAGAGGGGTAATTCGCGGGGGATTATTTCTGCTGCCCGCAATGAGAAAAGCGAAGGGCCCGCCCGATGTTTTCAGGCGAGCCCTTCGAATGCGTGCGGGGTGGGGTCTTTTGGTGCGAAGGCCACTCCCGCCATCAATTGAGGAACCCCGTTTAGGGGCTCTTTCTCAGACGGTCTCGGGGAGCTCCTCGAGACCCTCCGCCACCAGCTTCGCCAGCCGGTCGAGCGCGGCGTCCGCGCCCTCGGCGGCCGAGGCGAGGACGATCTCCTCGCCGCCCTGGGCGCCCAGGCCGAGGACCGCCAGCATGGAGGCCGCGTTGACGGGGTTGCCCTCCGCCTTGGCGATCGTCACGGGGATACCGGAGGCCGTGGCCGCCCGGACGAAGATGGAGGCGGGACGGGCGTGGAGGCCCTCGGCCCAGCCGACGTTGACGCGGCGCTCAGCCATGTGATGCTGCCCTTCAGGTGTTCAGGGTTGTCTAGACCAGTGTTCCACAACGTGAAGCGAGTCCGGGCAGGGTGTTGTTCCCGCCCCGAACTCCGCCTCGGATCCCGGCCTGGATCCGACTTCGGTGCCCCCAGCCTGCCTCGCGCCGTTGTCGGACGCGAGCCGTACTCTGGGGCCCATGCAGACCTCGTCGGACCGGCACGAGTACCCCTCCCACTGGGAGGCCGACGTGGTGCTGCGCGACGGCGGCACCGCCCGCATCAGACCCATCACCGTCGACGACGCCGAGCGGCTGGTGAGCTTCTACGAGCAGGTCTCGGACGAGTCGAAGTACTACCGCTTCTTCGCGCCCTACCCGCGCCTGTCCGCCAAGGATGTCCACCGCTTCACGCACCACGACTTTGTGGACAGGGTGGGACTCGCGGCCACGGTCGGCGGCGAGTTCATCGCCACCGTACGCTATGACCGTATTGATGCCGATGGTCGGTCCGCCTCGGTACCCGCGGACGAGGCCGAGGTCGCCTTCCTCGTACAGGACGCCCACCAGGGCCGCGGCGTCGCCTCGGCCCTCCTGGAGCACATCGCGGCCGTCGCCAGAGAGCGGGACATCCGCCGTTTCGCCGCCGAGGTACTGCCCGCCAACACCAAGATGATCAAGGTGTTCACGGACGCCGGGTACCAGCAGAAGCGGCACTTCGAGGACGGCGTCGTACGCCTGGAGTTCGACCTCGAACCCACCGACCGCTCGCTCGCCGTACAGCGCGCGCGGGAGCAGCGCGCCGAGGCGCGGTCCGTGCAGCGACTGCTCGCGCCCGGCTCGGTCGCCGTCATCGGAGCGGGCCGCACCCCCGGCGGGGTGGGACGCAGCGTTCTCGACAACCTGCGCGCGGCCGGTTTCACCGGGCGGCTGTACGCCGTGAACAAGGCACTCCAGGCGAAGGAGATCGACGGCGTCCCGGCCCACCGCTCCGTCCGCGACATCGCCGAGCCCGTCGACCTCGCGGTCGTCGCCGTGCCCGCGCCGTACGTCCCCGAAGTCGTCGCGGAGTGCGGCGAGCACGGGGTGCAGGGCCTCGTGGTCGTCTCCGCCGGGTACGCCGAGAGCGGCCCCGCCGGACGCGAGCGCCAGCGCGCACTCGTCCGCCAGGCGCGTACGTACGGGATGCGCATCATCGGGCCGAACGCCTTCGGGGTCATCAACACCTCCCCCGATGTGCGCCTCAACGCCTCGCTCGCGCCGGAGATGCCGCGCCCCGGGCGGATAGGCCTGTTCGCGCAGTCCGGCGCGATCGGGATCGCACTGCTCTCCCGGCTGCACCGGCGCGGCGGCGGCGTCACCGGCGTGACCGGCGTGTCCACCTTCGTCTCCTCCGGGAACCGGGCGGACGTGTCCGGCAACGACGTACTGCAGTACTGGTACGACGACCCGGACACCGACGTCGCCCTGATGTACCTCGAATCCATCGGCAACCCGCGCAAGTTCACCCGGCTCGCCCGGCGGACGGCGGCCGCCAAGCCGCTGGTCGTGGTCCAGGGCGCGCGGCACGCCGCCGCTCCCCAGGGGCATGCCGTACGGGCCACCCGGCTGCCGCACGCCACCGTGTCCGCGCTGCTGCGGCAGGCCGGGGTGATCCGGGTCGACACGATCACCGAGCTGGTCGACGCGGGGCTTCTGCTGGCCCGCCAGCCGCTCCCCGCGGGACCCCGGGTGGCGATCCTCGGCAACTCGGAGTCCCTGGGACTGCTGACGTTCGACGCGTGCCTGGCCGAAGGACTGCGACCGCTTCCTCCGCTGGATCTGACCACGGCGGCCTCGGCGGAGGACTTCCACCGGGCGCTGACGAAAGCCCTCGCCGATGACAGGTGCGACGCCGTGGTGGTGACCGCCATACCGGCCGTGGGGGAGACGCCGGCCCAGGACGCGGCCCTGGCTCAGGCCCTGCGATCGGCCTCGGCCTCGGCCCCGGCGAAGCCGGTGCTCGTGGTGCACGTCGAGCTCGGCGGGCTCGCGGAGGCCCTGTCCGCGGCGGCCAGCACCGCACCACAGGCGGCGTCCACGGCACCCGGCGCGCGCCAGGCACTCCGTCCCGCCGAACGCCCGGCCACCGCCGTGGGCGGCCCCTCGGAGGCGAGCCCCCGGCTCATCCCCGCCTACCCGGCCGCCGAGCGCGCCGTCCGCGCCCTCGGCGAGGCCGTGAAATACGCCCAGTGGCGGCGCGAGGCGGCCGACCCCGGCAAGGTCCCCGAGTACGACGACATCGACGAGAAGGGCGCCGCCGAGCAGATCGACGAGCTGCTCTCCCGGGGCTCGGGACTGACACTCGCCCCCGAGGACGCCTGCGTGCTGCTCGGGCGGTACGGCATCGAGGTACACCGGGCACTGCCCGCCCCGACACCCGACGAGGCCGCGGCGGCCGCGCGCACCCTCGGTTACCCCGTGGCCCTCAAGACCACCGCACCGCACCTGAGACACCGCGCCGACCTGGGCGGCGTACGCCTGGATCTGACGGACGAGGCGCAACTGAGGAGGGCGTACACGGAGTTGACCGACCTCTTCGGAACGCCGGAGGTGCTGCGCCCGGTCGTGCAGGGCATGGCGCCGCGCGGGGTCGACACGGTCGTACGGGCCGTCATCGACCCGGCGGCCGGAGCGGTGCTCTCGTTCGGCCTGGCCGGAGCCGCGTCGGAGCTGCTCGGGGACACGGCACACCGGCTGGTTCCGGTCACCGACCGGGACGCGAGCTCGCTGGTCCGGTCGATCCGGACGGCGCCGCTCCTGTTCGGCTGGCGTGGCTCGGCGCCGGTCGACACCGTGGCCCTCGAAGAGCTGATGCTGCGCGTCTCGCGGCTGGTCGACGACCACCCGGAGGTCGTCGCCGTCTCCCTGGAGCCGGTGGTGGTCGCCCCGCGCGGCCTGAGCGTGCTCGGCGCCACCGTGCGGCTGGCCCGCGCCCCCGTCCGCGACGACCTCGGCCCCCGGACGCTTCCCGTCGTCTGAGCCGTACCGGTGCAGTCGTCCGAGCCGCGCCGGCCCGTCGTGCGAGCGGTACCGGCGCCCGCCGCCGTCGAGGATTCGTTCTGATCCGTCCACGACAGACACCCGCGAGCGGTGCCTCGCAGTCAGCGGGCCACCGTAGGATGGACGTCATGGCCAAGACCAGTACGACGACCCAGGGGCTGCGAGCGGCGATCGAGCGCAGCGGCTACTACCCGGCCCTCGTGGCCGAGGCGGTGGAGGCCGCGATCGGCGGCGACACCATCCGGTCGTACCTGGTCCACCAGGAGACGACGTTCGACGCCAACGAGGTGCGCCGGCACGTGACCGTGCTCGTCCTCACCGGCAACCGCTTCATCGTGAGTCACACCGACGAGCAGAACGCGGACACGACCTCACCGACGCCGTACGCCACGACCTCGACCGAGTCCGTGAAACTCGGCCGGATCTCGTCGGTCGTCGTCAGCCGGGTCGTCGCCAACCCCGAGTCGTACACGCCGGGCACGCTGCCCCGCGAGGTCGTCCTGACCATCGGCTGGGGCGCGGTCTCCCGCATCGACCTGGAGCCCGCGGCCTGCGGCGACCCCAACTGCGAGGCGGACCACGGCTACACGGGTAATTCGACGGCGGACGACCTGAGCCTGCGCGTCAGCGAGGCCGGGGACGGCCCGGAGACGGTGCGCCAGGCCCTCGCCTTCGCGCAGTCCCTCTCCGAGGCGACCGCGGACATCACCCGCTGATGGCGCTGCCCACCTGGGACCACCCGGAACCGCTGGCCATCGATTCCGCGCCCGTCCCCGAATACGGCGCGGGCTCGCTCGCCGATCTGCTGCCCACGCTCGCCGCCGGCATGGGCGTCCCCGGCATGACCACCGCCATACCGGAACTGACCGAGGCCGACCGGAACTGCGTCTTCCTGATCGACGGTCTCGGCTGGGAGCAACTGAAGGCGCACCCGGACGAGGCTCCCTTCATGAGTTCCCTCCTCGCCGGCTCGCGCGGCGGTACCGGCCGCCCGATCACCGCCGGTTACCCGGCGACCACCGCGAGTTCCCTGGCCTCCGTCGGCACGGGCCTGCCGCCGGGCGCGCACGGCCTGCCCGGCTACACCGTGCGCAACCCGAGGACCGGCGAGCTGATGAACCAGCTGCGCTGGAGTCCCTGGACGGAACCCCGTGCCTGGCAGCCGTACCCCACCGTCTTCCAGCTCGCGGACGCGGCGGGTGTGCACACGGCCCAGGTCACGTCCCCGACCTTCCAGAACACCCCGCTCACGAAGATCGCCCTGAGTGGCGGAACGTTCCACGGGAGGCTGTCCGGCGAGGAGCGCATGGACCTCGCGGCCGAACAACTGGCCGCCGGTGACCGCTCGTTGGTGTACACCTACTACGCCGAGGTGGACGGCAAGGGCCACCGGTTCGGCGTCGACTCGGACCCCTGGCGCGGTCAGCTGATGTACGTCGACCGCCTGGTCCAGCGCCTCGCGGAGCAACTGCCGCCGCGCGCGGCGCTGTACATCACCGCCGACCACGGCATGATCGACATCCCCTTCGACGAGCAGCACCGTATCGACTTCGACGAGGACTGGGAGCTGCGCGCGGGAGTCGCCCTGCTGGGCGGCGAGGCCCGGGCCCGGCATGTGTACGCCGTCCCGGGTGCCGAGGCGGACGTCCTGACCTGCTGGCGCGAGGTGCTCGGCGAGCAGTTCTGGGTGGCTTCACGCGACGAGGCGATCGCGGCGGGCTGGTTCGGGCCGCAGGTCGACGAACGGGTGTACGCCCGGATCGGCGACGTCGTGGCGGCGGCCTGCGACGACGTCCTGATCGTCGCGACCGAGCGGGAGCCGAAGGAGTCGGCGATGGTCGGCAACCACGGTTCGATGGCACCGGTGGAGCAGCACGTTCCGCTCCTGGAAGTACGTACCTGACGCCTCCCCGCCCGTCTCTCCTCCGCCTGCCTCCCTTCTTGCCGAAAGGTGCTCAACTCCCCATGCCCGAGCTGGTGTTCTTCTCCGGAACGATGGACTGCGGGAAGTCGACGCTGGCTCTCCAGATCGAGCACAACCGCTCGGCCCGGGGCCTGCAGGGCATGATCTTCACGCGCGACGACCGCGCGGGGGAGGGCAAGCTCTCCTCGCGCCTCGGCCTGGTCACGGACGCCGTGGAGGTCGCGGACGATCAGGACCTGTACGGGTACCTCGTCGACCACCTCTCCCAGGGCGGCCGGGCGGATTACGTGATCGCGGACGAGGCGCAGTTCCTGGCCCCCGGCCAGATCGACCAACTGGCCCGGGTGGTCGACGACCTGGGCGTCGACGTCTTCGCGTTCGGCATCACCACCGACTTCCGCTCCAAGCTCTTCCCCGGCTCCCAGCGCCTCGTGGAGCTCGCCGACCGGGTCGAGGTCCTCCAGGTCGAGGCCCTGTGCTGGTGCGGCGCCCGTGCCACCCACAACGCCCGGACGATAGGCGGCGAAATGGTCGTCGAGGGCGCCCAGGTGGTCGTCGGCGACGTCAATCAGGCGGAGGACATCGGCTACGAGGTCCTGTGCCGTCGACACCACCGGCGCCGGATGACGGCGGCGACGGCCCGCGCGAGCGCCCTGTCGCCCGACGTACTGCCGATCGCCTCCGCCTGACTCTCAGCGCGCGGCGTGCGTCATCGCTCGGTGCGGATGACCGAGAACACCGCGCCCTCCGGGTCCGCCACCGTGGCCACCCGTCCGTAGGGCGAGTCGTGGGCCGCCTTGAGGAGGTGTCCGCCGAGGTCGGTGGCCTGGGTGACGGCCTCGTCCACGTCCGCGACCTCGAAGTACGTCAGCCAGTGCGGGCCGCGGTCGCGGGGCAGGCCGTGGCCGACGCCGTGCATGCCTGCCACCGGGCGGCCGTCGATGTGCAGGGTCATGTAGTCGAAGTCGGCCGAGACGACCGGCTCCGGCTCGTGTCCGAAGACCCCCTGGTAGAACTTGACGACGCTCTCGGTGTCGCGGGTCACCAACTCGATCCAGGCGGGGGTGCCGTGCACCCCGTGGAGTGCCGTGCCCAGATGGGCCGCCGCCTGCCAGACCCCGAAGACGGCACCCGTGGGGTCCGAGGCGATCAGCAGCCGCCCGGCCTCTCCGGCGTCCAGGGGGCCCACGCCCACGGTGCCGCCGCAGTGCCGTACCGACTCGGCGGTGTGGTTCACGTCCTCCGAGGCGAAGTACGGCGTCCAGGCGATCGGCAGATGCCGGTCGGGTGGCATCTGCCCGATTCCCGCCACCTCGTGGCCGTCGAGCAGGGCCCGCGCATACGGGCCGAGCTGCCGCGGGCCAGGCTGGAACTCCCAGCCGAACAGCTCTCCGTAGAACTCCTGGGTCGTGGCCATCCCGTGCACCATCAGGCTCACCCAGCAGGGCACGCCGGGTGCGTGCCGAGCGTTCGTGGTGCCGTTCGGGCCGGCCGACTCCCGTGCCTCGGTCATCGTCACTCTCTTCTCGGCCCCTCGCGGTGGCCGTTCACCTTCCGCCTACCAACACGCGTACCGCAATCGCGCGCGTGCACGCCCCGTGCCGATGCTCGCACCACCCGTCACCCTGCGCGCCCCGGCGGCGTCATCGTGTAGTGGTCCACTGCCGGAGAATGCCCGATGAGCCGTTTCCCATCCGTTTCCGCGCGATTGCCGGGGAGTGTCCATCGGCTGTACAGCATGTGCCCGATCCCGTACGCCCGGTGATCGGACCTGTCCGGCCGAGCAGAGTAGCCGGACCTGGACGCCGGGGCCACCCCGTGCGCAAGGATGGTGGCCATGAACGCCATCATCTCCGCATCCGAACTCGCGAGCGACCTGGTGGGACCGAACCCGCCGGTCGTGCTCGACATCCGCTGGCAGCTCTCCACGGCGACAGCCGCCGGGGCCGCCCCCTTCGACGGCCGGGCCGCCTACGCGGCAGGCCACATCCCCGGCGCGGTCTTCGTCGACCTGGATGCCGAACTGGCCGGGGAGCCGGGCGACGGCGGCCGCCATCCGCTGCCCGACCTGGAGGTCTTCAGCGAGGCGATGCGGGCCGCCGGGGTGTCCGCGGACCGGGATGTCGTCGTGTACGACGGTGGCGTGGGGTGGGCCGCCGCGCGGGCCTGGTGGCTGCTGGGCTGGACGGGGCATCCGTCGGTGCGCGTGCTTGACGGCGGGCTGGCCGCCTGGAGCGGGCCGGTGTCCTCGGATGTCCCCGAGCCCGCCCCCGGAACCTTCGAGCCGGTCGCGGGCTCCCGGCCGCTGCTGGACGCGGACGGGGCCGCCGCGCTCGCCCGAACGGGGCTGCTGCTCGACGCCCGGGCCGGGGAACGCTATCGGGGCGAGGTCGAGCCGATCGACCCCGTGGGCGGGCACATCCCGGGCGCGGTCTCGGCGCCGACCACGGAGAACGTCACGGAGACCGGCGAGTTCCGGCCATCGGGTGAGCTCGCGGAGCGCTTCAAGTCCCTCGGCGTGACCGGCACTTCGGAGGTCGGTGTCTACTGCGGTTCGGGCGTGTCCGCCGCCCACGAGGTGCTGGCGCTCGCCGTCGCGGGCATCCCGGCCGCGCTGTACGTGGGTTCCTGGTCGGAGTGGTCGCGGGACAGTGGCCGTCCGGTCGCGGTGGGCCCCGACCCCCAGTAACGGCACGTCGCGGTGGGCCCCGACCCTGAGTAACGGCAAAGGGGCCCGCTCCAGCGTGGCGCGGGCCCCGATGTCGTACAACTGACTAGTCCTGCTTCTTTCGTCGCGTCCCGAAGACGATCTCGTCCCAGCTCGGGACCGCCGCTCTGCGGCCCGGGCGGACGCCGTCGGCCTCGGCCTGGCGGTCGGTCGCGCCGACGAGCCGGTCGCGGTGGCTGCCGACCGAGCGGGGCATGAGCACGTCCGCGTAGGCGGACCCGGCACCGGCCGAGGCCGCGGGGGCCGGGGGCTCCTCCGCCTCGGGCTCGGTGGGTGGCTCCTCCGTCGCCGGGAGTTCCGCGGTGGCGGGCCGCTCGGGCACCACCATGTCGCCCCGGAAGCTGGGTACCGCTTCCAGGAGGCTGGTGAGCGAGTCGCGGTCGCTCACACTCTCCTCGATCGGCTCGGGGGAAGGCCCGGGCAGACTCGGGCGCTCCATCTGCCGGTCCAGGGCACGGTCCAGCGGGCGGTCGCGCGGCAGCCGTGCGATACGCGGGACGAACGGGAAGCTCGGCTCGGGCGCCGCGAGGTCGTCGGACTCGCCGATCAGCGAGCGCGCCTCGTCGTCGACGGCCTGGACGAGTCGCCGGGGCGGGTCGTACGTCCAGCTCGCCGAGTGCGGCTCGCCCGCGACCCGGTAGACCAACAGCACTTCCCACGTGCCGTCGTCACGACGCCACGAGTCCCACTGGACGGTGTCCTTCTCGGCGCCCCGGATCAGCAGTCGCTCCTGGACGGCCTCACCGAGCTGGGGTCCGGCGTTCTCGCCGGGGCGGCGGACAGGAGTCTTCCGGGCCCGCTCGGCCATGAAGGCACGCTCGGCGAGCACGGGGCCCTCGAAGCGACGCACCCGGTCGACGGGGATTCCCGCGAGCTGGGCGACTTCCTCCGCGGAGGCGCCGGCACGTATACGCGCCTGGATGTCTCGGGGGCGGAGATGGCTCTCCACCTCGATCTCGATCTGGCCGAGGCGGGGACGGTCGCCGCGAACAGCGGCGCGCAGACGCTCGTCAATCGGAAGCGTGTACTCCGTGCTGTCCGCAGCCTTCAGCACCAGCCGTGTGCCGTCGTTAGAGACGGCCACGACACGCAGTTCGGGCATGGGGACCTCCCGGGTGGTGCCTGCCGACGTCACGTGCGTCGCTGCTTCCGCTAGTCGAGTGTGGCCTGCCCGGGTGCAGCCTGCCACAACCTTGCCGAGTTGCCCGGCGTGTCGGGCACGGGCCCGGGGTCGCCGTTATGGCACGGTTACCTATTCGCAACGCTAAGTGACGAACTCCATCACCCTGTGCAACGAGCCCCCTCCCGGCGGTCCTGTCAGGCCCCGGACACCCTGGCGGGAGTCCGGACCCAGGGCTCGCAACAGTACTCCATTCGGGCCATGTGCGTGGATCGGCACGCCGCCCAACTTCTAGTGAGGGGTGGTAGTTGGCCGTCCGCTGTGCCGTATTGGTGACCTTGAAACGTGTCGTACTTCACGTAATCACCAGAAACGGAACTAAACGTTTCGCCCGTCCGTCCCTTTCTCGTGCAAGCGGTCGAGAAGTACGGGAAAGGCAGGCAAGGTCCGGGGATGCGCGAGAAGTCGGATACCGGCGAGGAACCGGGGGCGAAGGAAGGGGCACCGAGGAGGAAGCGGGTGGACCTGAGCCTTCCGCAAGTGGCGGGCAGCGCCGTGGCCGCGGTGGTGGCGGCCAAACTCGCCTCCTACTTCGGGGTGTACGGGACGATCCTGGGCGCCGGAGTGGTCAGCGCGATCGCCACCTGTGGAGGCACCGTCTTCCAGCACTTCTTCAAGCGCACCGGCGAACAGCTCCGCGATGTCACGGTCCCGGCGAAGCCGAGGCCCGAGCAGGCTCCGGTACCGGGGGCGTTCACCGAGGGCACCGTCTATCGCGCCCGGGTCAAGAGCTGGAAGCGGCCGGTGATCGCGGCGGCGCTCGTCTTCGGCGTCACGATGGCGGGGATCACGACGTACGAGCTGGTGTCGGGGCGGAGCTTCAGCGGCGACGGCACGAGCACCACCGTCGGTGACGCCCTCAAGGGCAGTGGCTCCGGCTCCCACTCAAGGCCCGGCACGACGCCTTCGAGCCCTTCGAGCGGGTCCTCGTCGAGTGAGCCGTCGGCCACCGACAGCACTCCCGGCACCGAAGACGGCGCCGGGACCGGCACCACTCAGGGTGACGGCCGTGCCACATCCCCTGCACCGACGCCGAGTTCCGGTGCCGCTTCGCAGGCACCGGGCGACACCCCGGCGCCCACGGACGGTTCGCCTACGAGCCCAGCACCCGACGCAAGTAGTCGTTCCCAAAGCGGCGATCCGGGTCAAGACGGTCCCGCAGCGCCGTGAACTCGCCGAAGCGCGGATACACCTTCGAGAAGTACTCCGCGTCGCGGGTGTGGACCTTGCCCCAGTGCGGGCGGCCCTCGTGCGCCGTGAAGATCCGCTCGGCCGCGGTGAAGTACGCCTGATAGGGCGTACCCCTGAACATGTGGACGGCGATGTAGGCGCTCTCCCGCCCGGACGCCGTGGAGAGCGCGATGTCGTCCGCGGGGGCCGTGCGCACCTCGACGGGGAAGCTGACCCGCAGGGACGAGCGGTCGACCATCGTCTTCAGCTCGCGCAGCGTCTCGACAAGCGCCTCGCGCGGAACGGCGTACTCCATCTCCACGAAGCGCACCCGGCGCGGAGAAGTGAAGACCTTGTAGGGAATGTCGGTGTAGGTCCGCGCGGACAGCGCCCGGCTGGAGATCTTGGCGATCGTCGGGATGGTGGCGGGCGCGGCGCGGCCGACCAGATTGGCCACATGGAAGACCCCGTTGGAGAGGAACTCGTCCTCGATCCAGCCGCTGATCTGCCCGATCGGCTTCTCGGGGCCGGCGCTGCGGTTGTTGCGCTTGGTGTTGCAGTTGCCGGTGTGCGGGAACCAGTAGAACTCGAAGTGCTCGTTCTCGGTGAAGAGTTCGTCGAAGTCGGCGGTGACCTTATCGAAGGTCATCGGCTCCTCGCGGGCCGTGAGCAGAAACATGGGCTCTACGGAGAAGGTGATCGCGGTGACGATCCCCAGGGCGCCCATGCCCACCCGGGCCGCCGCGAAGACATCAGGGTTCTCCGCCTCGGAGCAGGTGAGGAGCGAACCGTCCGCGGTGACCAGCTCAAGTCCCTTGATCTGCGCGGCGATCGAGGCCGAGTCGCGGCCCGTACCGTGCGTTCCGGTACTGGTCGCGCCCGAGACCGTCTGCTCCATGATGTCGCCCATGTTCGTGAGCGACAGCCCCTCGCGCGCGAGAGCCATATTGAGACGCTTGAGCGGGGTGCCCGCCTCAACGGTGACGGTCCCGGCCGCGCGATCGATGTTGCGGATGCCGGTCAACAGTTGAGGGCGGATCAACACGCCGTCGGTCGCGGCGGCGGCGGTGAAGGAGTGCCCGGTGCCGACGGCCTTGACCCTCAGACCCTCGTCGGCAGCCTTGCGTACAGCCGCGGAGAGCTCCTCGACCGAAGCGGGGGTGACCTCCCGTACGGGACGGGCGGTGACGTTCCCCGCCCAGTTACGCCACGTGCCGCTCTTCCCGCTCACTGTGGTGCTCATGGGTCCCCTCCCGCTGCGGAACCGGCCTGTTCAACCGGCGATACCCGAGGAATCCGACCGCGACCGCGACGGCTCCGGACACCGCCGGAACCCCGTACCCGGCCTTCGCACCGGCGGCGTCGATCACCCAGCCGGCCACGGAGGAGCCGAGCGCGACCCCGACCGCGAGTCCGGTGCTCACCCAGGTCATGCCCTCGGTCAGTTTCGCGCGTGGTACGTGCTGTTCGATGAGGGACATCGTCGTGATCATCGTGGGAGCGATGGACAGGCCCGCAACGAACAGCGCCACGGCCAGAAACGGCAAGTTTCCGACCAGTAGCAGGGGGATCATACTCACGGCCATGGCGCATATGCCCAGCAGCCACCGACGTTCGGGCGCCCCCTTGAAGTGCAGCAGTCCGAACACGGCTCCCGCCGCGCAGGAACCCGCCGCATAGAGGGCCAGAACCACGCTCGCGGCGCCCTTGTGGCCCTGCTCCTCCGCGAAGGCCACGGTGACCACGTCCACGGCCCCGAAGATCGCTCCGGTCGCCACGAACGTGGCCACCAGGACCTGGAGTCCGGCCGCGCGCAGCGCCGAACCGCTGGTGTGGTGCTCACGCGGGTGCGGCACGGGCTCGGTCGCGCGCTGGGAGGTCAGCCAGAAGACGCCCACCGCCAGGAAGCAGGCGGCGAGCAGCGGCCCGGCCTCCGGGAACCACACCGTGGACAGGCCGATGGAGAAGATCGGCCCGAAGATGAAGCAGATCTCGTCCACCACGGACTCGAACGAGTACGCGGTGTGCAACTGCGGGGTGCCTCCGTAGAGGGCCGCCCAGCGGGCCCGGATCATCGCGCCGATGCTCGGGACACAGCCGATCCCGGCCGCACAGAGGAACAGCACCCAGTCCGGCCACTCGAAGCGCGCGGCCAGCAGCAGCCCGGCGGCCGCCACGAGCGCGAACAGGGTGACGGGGCGCAGCACCCGCCGCTGGCCGTGCCGGTCCACCATCCGCGAGACCTGCGGGCCCATCACCGCGGCCGCGAGCGCCATGGTTGCCGACAGCGCGCCCGCGAGCCCGTACCGCCCGGTGAGCTGGGAGATCATCGTCACCACGCCGATGCCCATCATCGACAGGGGCATCCGGCCGAGGAAGCCCGCGGCGGAGAAGCCCTTGGAGCCGGGGGCGGCGAACAGGGCGCGGTACGGGCTGGGCACGAAGGGTCTCCGGTGGGCTCGGCCAGGCCGCACGGTCACTGCGTGCGGTCGGACTCCGGTAAGGCGTGTAGGTGGCCGATACAGCTTACGGGTTAGGGGACCCTAACGCACCACCTCGCGCACTTCCCGATTCCGCTTGTCATGTGGCTGTTGTCCGGCTGTCAGTGACGGATGGCAGGATCGGGCCCATGCCAGACGTGCTCGATGCCACCCCCTACGACGCCCTGCTCCTGCTCTCGTTCGGCGGCCCCGAGGGCCCGGACGACGTGGTTCCGTTCCTGGAGAACGTGACGCGGGGGAGAGGCATCCCCAAGGAACGGCTGAAGGAAGTGGGGCAGCACTACTTCCTGTTCGGCGGGGTCAGCCCGATCAACGACCAGAACCGTGCCCTGCTCGACGCCCTCCGCAAGGACTTCGCGGACCACGGCCTGGACCTGCCCGTGTACTGGGGCAACCGCAACTGGGCGCCGTACCTCACCGACACCCTGCGCCAGATGGTCGCCGACGGCCGCCGCCGCGTCCTCGTCCTCGCCACCAGCGCGTACGCCTCGTACTCGGGCTGCCGGCAGTACCGCGAGGACCTCGCCGGCGCCCTGGCGGCCCTGGAGTCCGAGGGCCTGGAGCTGCCGAAGATCGACAAGCTGCGGCACTACTTCAACCACCCCGGCTTCGTGGAGCCCATGATCGAGGGCGTCCTGAAGTCCCTCGCCGAGCTCCCCGAGGAGGTACGGGCGGGCGCGCATCTCGCCTTCACCACGCACTCCATCCCCACTGCGGCCGCCGACACCTCCGGCCCGGCCGAGGACCACGGCGACGGCGGCGCCTACGTCGAGCAACACCTGGACGTGGCGAAGCTGATCGCCGACGCCGTGCGCGAGGAGACCGGGATCGAGCACCCCTGGCAGCTCGTGTACCAGTCGCGCTCCGGAGCCCCGCACATCCCATGGCTCGAGCCCGACATCTGCGACCACCTGGAGGAGCTGCACGGGGCCGGGGTCCCGGCCGTCGTGATGGCCCCCATCGGGTTCGTCTCGGACCACATGGAGGTGCTGTACGACCTCGACACGGAGGCGACGGCCAAGGCGGCGGAGCTGCGGCTGCCCGTGCGCCGCTCGGCCACCGTGGGCGCCGACCCCCGCTTTGCCGCGGCGATCCGCGACCTCGTCCTGGAGCGCGCCGCGACGGAGAACGGGCTGCAGGTGACACCCTGCGCCCTGGGCGCGCTCGGCGCGAGCCACGGCCTGTGCCCTGTGGGCTGCTGCCCGGCCCGTGCCCCCAAGCCCGCCGCCGCGGGCGCCGACAGTCCGTACGCCTGAGGAGCGCCTTGATCGAGCCCCTGCACACCGAACTGCTCCAGCTCGCCCACGACGCCGCCCGCCGCGCCGGCGAGCTGCTGCGGGACGGCCGCCCGGCGGACCTCACGGTCGCCGCCACCAAGTCCAGCCCGATCGACGTCGTCACCGAGATGGACATCGCCGCCGAGAAGCTGATCACCGACCTGATCGCCCAGCACCGCCCCCACGACGGCTTCCTCGGCGAGGAGGGCGCCTCCAGCGAGGGCACCAGCGGCATCCGCTGGGTCGTCGACCCGCTCGACGGCACGGTGAACTACCTCTACGGGCTGCCGACCTGGGCGGTGTCCATCGCGGCCGAACAGAACGGCGAGACCGTCGTCGGAGTCGTCGCGGCACCGATGCGCGGCGAGACCTACAGCGCCGTGCGCGGCAGGGGCGCCCGTGCCAGCGGGGCCTGGGTCGGCGAGCGCCGGCTGGCCTGCCGCCCATCGCCGCCCCTGGACCAGGCCCTGGTCTCGACCGGCTTCAACTACGTGACCGAGGTCAAGGTCCACCAGGCCGAGGTCGCCCACCGGCTGATCCCCCTGCTGCGCGACATCCGGCGCAGCGGTTCGGCGGCCGTCGACCTGTGCGACGTCGCCGCGGGCCGCCTCGACGGCTACTACGAGCGCGGTCTGCACCCCTGGGACCTCGCGGCGGGCGACCTGATCGCCCGTGAGGCGGGCGCCCTGACCGGTGGACGCCCCGGAGAGCGCCCCGGGGGCGATCTGGCGGTCGCGGCCTCCCCTGGTGTCTTCGAGCCCCTCCAGCGGCTTCTGGAGGAGTTCGGCGCCTGGCACGACTGAGGACACCCGCTGTTCCCGGTCCGTACGGCACGCGCTGTTCCCGGTGCGTACAGCGGCTACGGAATTCGGTACGCACAACAACGGAGCGGGGCCCCGGCACTGGATCGATGCCGGGGCCCCGCTCTCGTACGAACTGCTCAGACGCGCGACGCGCCGACCTCCACACCGTGCTCGGCGGCAAGGCGGCGCAGGTCCTCGAGCTCGGCCTGCTCGACTTCCGCGAGGAAGTCGTCGCCTGTTTCGCGAGCCCGCGTCAGGTCGGACTCGGTCGCCCTTATGCGCTGCAGAAGTCCTGCGGTGAATGCGTCCATGCTGCGCCCCCTCGTCCTGGGTCGTGGGTCGGTGGCACGGGGGTGTGCCGTTGGGAAGGGGCGATCACGTCTCCAGAGGGTGCCCAGCGCTGCCCGGGCTGGGCGGCGACGGTGCCGGACACCCACGCCCGCTCTGCGGAAGCGGTTGGACGTACCACAAGGTGGCTTGCCACATGCAGAGCGTGATCGCGGGGTGTAAAGCCGTCCTACCCCCCGCTCCCTTCCGTGGAAACCTCAACCCGACGAGAAAATCTCGCATTCCCGGGCCCCGAGACCGTCGTACCGGTCGCCTCTCACCCGCCTTACAGCCGGTTTATGGCCGAAAAGGGCAGGATGGAGGCCTCACCCATGACAGACCCCCCTGCCCACGTGTGCCGAAGAGGCGCTACGCGGGTGGACAGAGGAAGGACAAGCGACGTGCGCGTACTCGTCGTCGAGGACGAGCAGCTGCTCGCCGATGCGGTGGCCACCGGACTGCGCCGGGAGGCCATGGCCGTCGACGTCGTGTACGACGGTGCGGCCGCCCTGGAGCGCATCGGCGTCAACGACTACGACGTGGTCGTCCTCGACCGCGACCTCCCGCTCGTGCACGGCGACGACGTCTGCCGCAAGATCGTCGAGCTCGGTATGCCCACGCGCGTGCTGATGCTCACCGCCTCCGGCGACGTCAGCGACCGTGTCGAGGGCTTGGAGATCGGCGCCGACGACTACCTCCCCAAGCCGTTCGCGTTCAGCGAGCTGACGGCACGCGTGCGTGCTCTCGGGCGTCGTACGAGCGTGCCGCTGCCACCCGTCCTGGAGCGCGCCGGGATCAAGCTCGACCCCAACCGGCGCGAGGTCTTCCGCGACGGCAAGGAGGTCCAGCTCGCGCCCAAGGAGTTCGCCGTCCTGGAGGTACTGCTGCGAAGCGAGGGCGCCGTCGTCTCCGCCGAGCAGCTCCTGGAGAAGGCCTGGGACGAGAACACGGACCCCTTCACCAACGTCGTCCGCGTCACCGTCATGACCTTGCGCCGCAAGCTCGGGGAACCCCCGGTCATCGTCACCGTGCCCGGCTCCGGGTACCGGATCTGATCCGCGGTGGCCACGACTCCCGCGCCCCCCACGGCGCCTCCGAAGCCCACCTGGGACCCCAGAAGGGCGGAGCCCCCGTTCCCCTGGCTGCGTCCGACCATCCGCATACGGCTCACGCTGCTGTACGGCGGCATGTTCCTGATCGCCGGCATCATGCTGCTGTCGATCATCTATCTGCTCGCGGCGCAGGCCCTGAACACGGGCGCCGAGCCGCTCTTCAAGATCGTCAGTGGTACGTCGATCAAGGTGAGCAGCGACAACTGCCCCGCCGTCCAGGCGGGCAACCTGTCACTCGACGAGTTCAACGTCGCGATCAGCAACTGCATCGACCATCAGCGTCAGACGGCCCTGGACGACCTGCTCAGCCGCTCCCTGCTCGCCCTGCTCGGCCTCGCGATCATCGCCTTCGCCTTCGGCTACGCGATGGCGGGCCGCGTCCTGTCGCCGCTCGGCCGGATCACCCGCACCGCGCGCGCGGTGGCGGGCTCGGACCTGTCCCGGCGGATCGAGCTGGACGGCCCCGACGACGAGCTGAAGGAGCTGGCGGACACCTTCGACGACATGCTGGAGCGGCTGCAGCGGGCCTTCACCGCCCAGCAGCGGTTCGTCGGCAACGCCTCGCACGAACTGCGCACCCCGCTCGCGATCAACCGCACGCTCCTCGAAGTGCACCTGTCCGACCCCGGAGCCCCGATGGAGCTCCAGCAGCTCGGCAAGACGCTGCTCGCCACCAACGAGCGCAGCGAGCAGCTCGTCGAGGGACTGCTGCTGCTTGCCCGCAGCGACAACCAGATCGTCGAGCGCAAGCCCGTGGACCTCGCCGAGGTCGCCACACAGGCCGTCGACCAGGTGCACGCCGAGGCCGCGGCCAAGGGTGTGGCGATCCGCGGGGAGCGCGCCGCGGCGGTCGTCCAGGGCAACGGCGTACTGCTGGAGCGCATCGCCCTGAACCTCGTCCAG
The DNA here is from genome assembly GCF_044763085.1 of Streptomyces sp. NPDC096311. NCBI lineage: Bacteria > Bacillati > Actinomycetota > Actinomycetes > Kitasatosporales > Streptomycetaceae > Streptomyces > Streptomyces sp. NPDC096311. Next base: position 53,393 of record NZ_JBIWFN010000021.1, on the reverse strand, counting down.
AACGCGGTGCGGTACAACGTGCCGGACGACGGCTGGGTCGAGGTCACGACGCAGGTCCAGCACGGCCAGGCGGTACTGGTGGTCACGAACACGGGTCCGGTGGTTCCCGCGTACGAGATCGACAATCTTTTTGAGCCTTTCCGGCGGCTGCGTACGGAGCGCACGGGCAGCGACAAGGGCGTGGGCCTCGGCCTTTCCATCGCCCGGTCGGTGGCCCGCGCACATGGGGGCCATATCGCGGCAGAGCCGCGCGAGGGGGGTGGGCTCGTGATGCGCGTCACCCTGCCGATCTGAGAACATGTCGCGGACACGCGGCGATGTTCGCTTTGCGCGGAATTTTCTGGTCGCCCATCCGGGAGACTCGTGTGTGATCGATCACAAGGGCGAATTTCTGGCCATCTACTCTCCGTGGTCACGCAGGCTGTCGTAAAGCCGGGAAAATCCGGGTTTTCGGGGGTCTAGATCACGGGAAGTACACGGTGGGACGCCTTTGAAGTGGGCCCTTCGGACCGTGTACGGTCCGCATCGCCATCCAAGCCGATCACTCATGAGGAGTCCGGTTGGGTGTCGATTGAGTAACAGACCTTGATGTGAGGCAAAATCTCCGCCTCAGGTCGGGCACAAGTCCGGCCTCTCACGCGTTACGTGCGCTGAGACACCGCAGACACCCAGAGGGGGAGAGCGACATGGCAACGGATTACGACACCCCACGCAAGACCGACGACGACGTCGACTCGGACAGCCTTGAAGAACTGAAGGCTCGCCGGAACGACAAGTCCACGTCGTCTGTCGATGTAGACGAGTTCGAGGCCGCAGAAGGCCTGGAGCTTCCCGGAGCGGACCTCTCGAACGAGGAGCTGGCCGTCCGGGTGCTGCCCAAGCAGCAGGACGAGTTCACTTGCATGAGCTGCTTCCTGGTGCACCACCGCAGCCAGCTGGCCCGCGAGAAGAACGGTCAGCCGATCTGCCGCGACTGCGACTGAGGCAGGGTCGGCCGTGACTGGCTCGACCCCACCTTGGAAGCGCCGCTTCCCTTCACGGGCAGCGGACGATGGGCCCTCAGACGGCCCTGAAGGCGTGCGTGACGACGAGCGGGGCTCTTCCCGACCAGGATCAGCCTCGCTCGAGCGGGCGCCCGCCACGGCGCCGACAGGCGCCTTCGAGCGGGCCGGCATGGTGAAGCCGGCCGGCGATCCGGAACCGTCCGACGGTTCGGTTCCGGCGGACGTCGCCGTTCCCGCCACCGGCCGCCGTGCGGCCGGCCTTCGGGACGGGGTCAGAAAGGGCGTCCAGAAGGGCGGCAGCAGGGCCAGGGCGGGCCTGTCCCACCTCGCCGACCGGATCATCGACATCGCGCCGCGCGTCCCCGTACGGGACCTGGCGACCCTCCGCGGGCAGTTCCCGGGACTCACCCCCGAACAGCTCGCGGACAAGCTCGTGGCGGGTGCGGCCAACGCGACGTCCACGGTGGGCGCCGGGATCGGTGCCGCCGCGATGCTGCCCGTGCCGCCCGCGATGCCGACCGAGCTGGCCGCGGAGATCACCGGCGTCGCCGCGATCGAGCTGAAGCTGATCGCCGAGCTCCACGAGGTCTATGGCCTTCGGCCGCCGGGCAACCTCAAACAGCGCAGTACCGGGTATGTGAACTCCTGGTCCTCCGAGCGCGGGATCGACGTGACCAAACCGTCGACGATCAACGCCGCGTTGGGCGGCCAGATGAAGCGCGAGCTGCGCCAGCAGATCATGAAACGCATGGTCCGGGATCTGCCGAACCTGATGCCGTTCATGGTGGGCGCGGCGGTGGGAGCGGTCATGAACCGCCGGGACACCAAACGCCTGGCGGCGCGTATCCGCAAGGACCTGCGCAAGTCCCAGGTGCCGTGGGACGCGCTTGCGGAGCTGCCTCCCCTGGAGAAGCCGACGGATCCCCTGCGGATGGGGGAGATCCCCAAGGAACTGGGGCACTGAGCCCCGCCCGGCACCGCCCGCCCGCCGAGTCGAGACGAGCGACGGGGCAGGGGGCACCGGCTCGTGAGGATCTCCGGCTCGTGGGCGGCACCGGCTCGTGCTGGGCCGGGAGCACTGCATGCGGAGACGCACTGTCCGTGGAGCGGTGTGCGCCGGTGCGTAACCGCTACCCGAAGGCGTACTGTCGCGCGCCGAGGTGGTTCGGGGCGCGACTTCTTCTTCGCAAGCCCCCCTGATTCCGGTGGTCCTACGCCGTGGCCCGAGCCGCCTCGAGTGCCGCGATCAGGCGCTCCGGCTCCCTCGTCGACAGGTACAGGTACGGCGTGGGGTCGGCCGGGTCGGTGACCTGGACGCGGAGGGCCGTGGGGATGTAGGCCCGCAGCAGCATGAAGGCGCGCGGGTCCGCCTTGTAGGTGCGCCAGGCGCGCGCCTCCTCCTGGTCCATGATCTCCGCGTCGCCCAGGGCCGCGACCGGGATCTTCGCCTCGCCCGCGATCAGGGAGTCACCGACGACCCGGATGCGGATCGACCCGTACGCGCTCGCCACGACCGCCGAGACCGCGGTGCCGCCGACCAGCGCGCCCAGCAGCGGCAGCGTGCCGAAGGGGAGGAAGACCAGGGCCATCGCTATCCCGATCAGGAAGCAGATCGCCCACCAGCTGCGGGGGGCGGTGAGGCGTTCTTCGTACGGGGAGGCGGAGAGCTGCATGAAGCCAAGCTTGGCACGGTGCGAAGACTTGGTGGACGCGCGGGTAAGGTCTGCGGCTGTGAGTCGTACTTCCGCAGCTCTGCAGCCTCCCGCCGACGCCGTCGCGCCGGTGCGGCACCCCGACGCGCCCGCCCCCGGCGAGCTCCTCGGCGCCCACTACGAACAGTGTTTCGGGTGTGGTGGGGAGCAGTCGCACGGACTGCACCTGGAGGCCCGCGCGGGGGAGGGCGTCACCGTCACGGCGGAGTTCACGGTACGGCCCGCCCACCAGGGCGCCCCGGGGCTCGCGCACGGCGGAGTGCTCGCCACCGCCCTCGACGAGACGCTCGGCTCGCTGAACTGGCTGCTGCGCACCGTCGCGGTCACCGGCCGCCTGGAGACCGACTTCGTCCTGCCTGTCCCCGTGGACACGGTGCTGTCCCTCGAGGCCGAGGTCACGGCGGTGGTCGGCCGCAAGATCTACTCGACCGCCACCGGGCGGATCGGTGGCCCCGACGGGCCCGTCGCCGTTCGCGCGGACGCCCTCTTCATCAAGGTCAAGGTCGACCACTTCATCGACAACGGCCGCCCGGAGGAGATCCGGGCCGCCATGAACGAACCGGACCAGATCCGCCGTGTCCGTGCCTTCGAGGTGAACCCGTGACCCGCGAGCCCCGTCAAGAACTCGCCGTGCTGATCCGCCGCGTCGACCCGGACGTACCGCTTCCCGAGTACGCGCAGCCCGGTGACGCGGGAGCAGATCTGCGTACCACCGAGAGTCGTGAACTGAAGCCGGGCGAGCGCGCCGTACTGCCCACGGGTGTGTCCATCGCGCTGCCCGAGGGGTACGCGGCCTTCGTGCACCCGCGTTCCGGGCTTGCCGCCCGCTGCGGTGTCGCCCTCGTGAATGCCCCGGGGACGGTTGATGCCGGGTACCGTGGGGAGATCAAGGTGATCGTGGTGAATCTCGACCCGCGCGAGTCGGTGCGGTTCGAGCGCTTCGACCGGATTGCTCAACTGGTCGTCCAGCAGGTCGAGAAGGTCCGCTTCCAGGAGGTCGCGGAACTTCCCGACTCGGCGCGGGCCGCAGGGGGCTTCGGGTCCACTGGTGGTCATGCCGCCGTGGGCGGCACAACGGGTGGGAATCGATACGCTTCGGTCGTATCCGACCGGGAAGGACAGTGACGTGTTCGGACGTCGCAAGAAGGGCAGTGCCGCCGAGGACGCGGCGGGCGAGGCCGAGCAGGTCGTCGACAGTGTCGACACTGAGGCGGACGAGGCGGAGCGGGAGCGCGTGAGGCTCGAGCCGGAGCCGCGGCCCGACGGACCCTGGGACGACTCGGAGGTGCGGGACCCCGCCGAGGGCCGCGTGGACCTGGGTGGTCTCTTCGTGCCCGGAGTCGACGGCATGGAGCTGCGGGTCGAGGTCGCGGGCGACGCGATCGTCGCGGCCACCGTCGTCCTCAAGGACAGCGCCATCCAGCTGCAGGCCTTCGCCGCCCCCAAGCGTGAGGGCATCTGGGGCGAGGTGCGCGAGGAGATCGCCACCGGCATCACCCAGCAGGGCGGTGTCATCGACGAGGTCGAGGGCCCGCTGGGCTGGGAGCTGCGGGCGCAGGTCCCGGTGCAGCTGCCGGACGGCACGGGTGGTTTCCAGGTCGTGCGGTTCGTCGGCGTGGACGGGCCCCGCTGGTTCCTGCGTGGAGTGATCTCCGGGCAGGGCGCCGTGCAGCCGCAGGCCGCGGGCCTGCTGGAGCAGATCTTCCGGGACACGGTCGTCGTACGCGGTGAGGGCCCGATGGCTCCGCGCGACCCGATCGTCCTGAAGCTGCCGAACGACGCGCAGATGGTGCCCGAGGGTGTCCAGCAGGAGGAGCAGAGCGGTTCCCGCTTCTCCGGAGGCATGGGACAACTGCAGCGCGGACCGGAGATCACCGAGGTCCGCTAGAGACTGCACGCCGGACGCTCCGTGGGCGGAACAGCCACACGGCCGGACGCTCCGCGGGCAGAACAGCCACACGGCTTGAAAGGGCCGCACCTCTCCACGGGGTGCGGCTTTTTCGTGTGCGCGGACCCTCGGCGGGTTCTTGTGCGAGATCCCTTGACGCCCAGTTGGTCTGTACCTATGGTCTCGGCCCAGCGCCTAGGTTCATGCAGGCGTTCATCGTTCATATACGAGAACGGATGGCCCCCCACCATGCGCCGTACCGCACTCCTCGCCACCGTCACCGCCCTCGTCGCGGGCGCCCTCGTCTGGCCCGCCGCCCGACAGGCCGACGCCGCCCCCGTCACCTTCGCGCACCCCGGAGTCACGGTCTCCAAGAGCCAGCTGGACTTCGCCCGCACCAAGGTCAACGCCGGGGCTCAGCCCTGGAAAGCCGCGTACGACCAGATGATGGCGAGCAAGTACGCCGACCTGAACCGCGTCCCGAAGCCCCGCGCGACCGTGGAGTGCGGCTCCTACTCCAACCCCAACTACGGCTGCACGGACGAGCGCGAGGACGCGATAGCCGCGTACACCGACGCCCTCGCCTGGTACATCACGCGCGACGACCGGTACGCGAAGAAGTCGATCGCCCTGATGGACGCCTGGTCGGCCGTGATCAAGGAGCACACCAACAGCAACGCGCCCCTGCAGACCGGCTGGGCCGGCTCCTCCTGGCCCAAGGCCGCCGAGCTCATCAAATACACCTACACCGGCACCTGGACCAACTCCGGCCGCTTCGCGACCATGCTGCGCACCGTCTACCTCCCCGAGGTCATCAAAGGCTCCAACTCCAACGGGAACTGGGAACTGTCGATGATGGAGGCCGCGGTCGGCATCTCCGTCTTCCTCGAGGACCGGACGTCGTACGACAAGGCCATCGCGAAGTTCCGGACCCGTGCGGCCGCGTACGTCTACCTCTCCTCCGACGGTGCGTTGCCCAAGACCGTGCCGAGCCAGAACCTCGACACCACCGCGAAGATCGTCAACTACTGGCAGGGGCAGTCCACCTTCGTCACCGGGCTCACTCAGGAGACCTGCCGCGACTTCACGCACACCGGGTACGGCATCTCGGCCATCTCGCACATCGCCGAGACCAGCAGGATCCAGGGCGAGGACCTGTACGGCACCGATGTCGGCGAGCGGCTGCGGCAGGCGCTCGGATTCCAGTCGAAGTACCAGCTGGGGGAGGCGGTGCCGAGCTGGCTGTGCGGTGGTTCCCTCACCCTCGGGCTGGGTCCGGTGACCGAGACCGGGTACAACGCCCTGCACAACCGCCTGGGCATCGCCATGACCAACACCCAGAAGCTGACCGAGCAGAACCGGCCGTCCGGCAGCAACAACCTCTTCGTCGCCTGGGAGACTCTCACCGACGGGGACAACCCCAACTGACGCCCTCTCCGGCCGGGCGCCCCGGTGTCGTCACCGGGGCGCCCGAACGGCGGGGGAGGCAATCGCCCGGCTGACCGGGGAGGGACATGAGCCAGGTCGAGGTCGCCACGAAGACCATGGTGCGCGTCGAGAACGTGCATCGCTGGTACGGCGGTGGAGTCGACGTCGTACCCGCCCTGCGCGGAGTCTCCTTCGACGTGCCACGCGGTGAACTCGTCGTCCTCACCGGCCGCCCCGGGTCCGGCAGGACCACACTCCTCAACCTGGTCGGCGGGCTCGACGAACCGGACGCGGGGCGGATCACCGTCGACGGGCTCGCACTGGAGGGGCTCGGCGAGGACGGCCTGCTGGAACTGCGCCGGGAACGGATCGGCTTCGTCTTCCAGCCCCTCGGGCTCATCCCGCTGCTCACCGTCGCCGAGAACGTCGGTGTGCCGCTGCGGCTGCGCGGGGTCGCGGAGCACGCGCGCGAGGAGCGGATCGCGCGGCTGCTCTCCCTCGTCGGGCTCACCGACCATGCGGCGCGCCGACCCGGGGAGCTCACCGGCGGGCAGCAACAGCGCGTGGCCATCGCGCGCGCTCTCGCGGGCGACCCCGCGCTCCTCGTCGCCGACGAGTTCGCCTCCGGACTCGACGCCGGGACCGGCCGTGCCCTGATGGAGCTGTTGCACACGCTCGTCCGCTGCGAACAGGTGACAGTCCTGGTCGCCCCCTCCCGGGCGACCCCGCTCGACCTGGCCGATCGGATCCTGGAGCTGCGCGACGGAGGGATCGTCGAGCACTGAGCCGAGCGCAGGGCCGAGCAGGGCCGAGCAGGGCCGAGCAGGGCCGAGCAGGGCCCGGACCAGCGCAACAGGGTTGTGCCGACCGGCGCATCAGGGTTGCGTCAAAGACGGCCGTCGGCCGACTCCCCACCCCATTTGTCGAGATTGTTGGCCGTAAGGTCGACGCTGCGTATACAGCGGTGACAGGAAGACAATGGGGCCATGGGACGCGGCAAGCTTCGGATCTACCTCGGTGCGGCACCGGGCGTCGGCAAGACGTACGCGATGCTCTCCGAGGCGCACCGCCGTGTGGAGCGGGGCACCGACTGCGTCGTCGCCTTCGTGGAGCACCACCACCGGCCGCGCACCGAGGTGATGCTGCACGGCCTGGAGCAGGTGCCCCGCAAGCATCTCGACTACCGCGGCTCCGTCTTCACCGAGATGGACGTGGACGCCGTACTGCTCCGCGCCCCGGCCGTCGCCCTGGTGGACGAACTCGCGCACACCAATGTCCCCGGCTCCCGCAACGCCAAGCGCTGGCAGGACGTGGAAGAACTGCTCGCCGCCGGTATCGACGTCGTCTCCACCGTCAACATCCAGCACCTGGAGTCACTGGGCGACGTCGTGGAGTCCATCACGGGCGTACGGCAGCGCGAGACCGTCCCGGACGAGGTCGTGCGGCGGGCGGACCAGATCGAGCTGGTCGACATGTCGCCGCAGGCGCTGCGCCGGCGTATGGCGCACGGCAACATCTACAAGTCCGACAAGGTCGACGCGGCCCTGTCCAACTACTTCCGGCCCGGCAATCTGACCGCGCTGCGTGAGCTCGCCCTGCTGTGGGTGGCCGACCGGGTCGACGAGTACCTGACCGAGTACCGCACTGAGCACCGGGTCTCGAAGATCTGGGGTTCGCGGGAGCGGATCGTGGTCGGGCTGACCGGCGGCCCGGAGGGCCGCACACTGATCCGCCGGGCCGCGCGGCTCGCGGAGAAGGGTGCGGGCGGCGAGGTCATGGCCGTCTACATAGCCCGCAGCGACGGACTGACCTCCGCCTCGCCCAAGGAGCTGGCGGTCCAGCGCACGCTGGTGGAGGACCTGGGCGGCACCTTCCACCATGTCGTCGGGGACGACATACCGGTCGCGCTGCTCGACTTCGCGCGCGGGGTGAACGCCACCCAGATCGTGCTCGGCTCCTCGCGCCGCAAGACCTGGCAGTACGTCTTCGGGCCCGGCGTCGGCGCCACCGTCGCCCGGGAGTCGGGCCCCGACCTGGACGTCCACATCGTCACCCACGACGAGGTCGCCAAGGGGCGCGGACTACCGGTCGCCCGGGGTGCGCGGCTCGGCCGCTCCCGGATCATCTGGGGCTGGCTGGTCGGAGTGGGCGGCCCGGTGGTGCTGGCTCTGCTGCTGAACGCCATCGATCTCGGCCTCGCCAACGACATGCTGCTGTTCCTGACGGTGACGGTCGCGGCGGCGCTGCTCGGCGGGCTCTTCCCGGCCCTCGCCTCGGCGGCCTTCGGTTCGCTGCTGCTGAACTACTTCTACACGCCGCCGCTGCACCGGCTGACGATCGCCGACCCCAAGAACATCATCGCCATCGTGATCTTCGTCGGGGTCGCCGTCTCCGTGGCCTCCGTCGTGGACCTCGCCGCCCGGCGTACGCACCAGGCGGCCCGGCTGCGCGCCGAGTCGGAGATCCTCTCCTTCCTCGCGGGCAGCGTGCTGCGCGGCGAGACCAGCCTGGAGGCCCTGCTGGATCGGGTCCGGGAGACCTTCGGCATGGAGTCGGTCGCCCTGCTGGAGCGGGCCGGCGACGTCGACCCGTGGACGTGCGCGGGCAGCGTGGGCCCCCGGTCGCCGAAGCGGCCCGAGGACGCGGACGTGGACATGCCGGTCGGCGACCACATGGCGCTCGCGCTCTCCGGACGCGTCCTGCCCGCCTCCGACCGCCGGGTGCTCGCCGCCTTCGCCGCCCAGGCCGCGGTCGTCCTGGACCGCCAGCGCCTCCAGTACGAGGCCGACCAGGCCAAGGAGCTGGCCGAGGGCAACCGCATCCGCACCGCGCTGCTCGCCGCCGTGAGCCACGACCTGCGGACCCCGCTGGCCGCGATCAAGGCCGCCGTGTCCTCGCTGCGGTCCGACGACGTGGCCTGGTCGGAGGAGGACCAGGCGGAGCTCCTGGAGGGGATCGAGGAGGGCGCCGACCGGCTCGACCACCTCGTGGGCAACCTGCTCGACATGTCCCGCCTGCAGACCGGCACGGTCACCCCGCTGATCCGCGAGATCGACCTCGACGAGGTGGTCCCGATGGCGCTGGGCGGCGTACCCGAGGGCAGCGCCGAGCTGGACATCCCCGAGACGCTGCCCATGGTCGCCGTCGACCCTGGTCTGCTGGAGCGCTCGGTCGCCAACCTCGTCGAGAACGCCGTCAAGTACAGCCCCATCGACGAACCGGTCCTGGTGTCCGCGAGCGCCATGGCGAGCCGGGTGGAGGTACGGGTGGTGGACCGCGGCCCGGGAGTCCCCGACGAGGCCAAGGACCGCATCTTCGCGCCCTTCCAGCGCTACGGCGACGCTCCCCGCGGCGCGGGCGTCGGCCTCGGCCTCGCGGTCGCCCGCGGCTTCGCCGAGGCGATGGGCGGCACACTGAACGCCGAGGACACGCCTGGCGGCGGACTCACCATGGTGCTCACGGTCCGGGCGGTGGACCGACTGCCCGACCTGGCCACGGCAACAGCAGAAAGGCAGGCTTCATGACCAGGGTGCTCGTGGTCGACGACGAGCCGCAGATCGTACGTGCCCTCGTGATCAACCTGAAGGCACGGCACTACGAGGTCGACGCGGCCGCCGACGGCGCCGGTGCGCTCCAGCTCGCCGCCGCCCGCCATCCCGATGTCGTCGTTCTCGACCTCGGGCTGCCCGACATGGACGGCGTAGAGGTGATCAAGGGGCTGCGCGGCTGGACCCGGGTGCCGATCCTGGTGCTCTCGGCCCGGCACTCCTCGGACGAGAAGGTCGAGGCGCTCGACGCGGGCGCCGACGACTACGTCACCAAGCCCTTCGGCATGGACGAACTGCTGGCCCGGCTGCGCGCCGCGGTGCGCCGCGCGGAGCCGACCGGGGGTGGCGAGGACGACGTCGTCGTCGACACCGAGGACTTCACCGTCGACCTGGCCGCCAAGAAGGTCAACCGGGAGGGCCGGGACGTACGGCTCACCCCCACGGAGTGGCATCTGCTGGAGGTGCTGGTGCGCAACACCGGCCGCCTGGTCAGCCAGAAGCAGCTGCTCCAGGAGGTGTGGGGACCGTCGTACGGCACCGAGACGAACTATCTGCGCGTCTACATGGCGCAGCTGCGCCGCAAGCTGGAGGTGGACCCCTCGCATCCTCGGCACTTCATCACGGAACCCGGGATGGGATACCGGTTCGAGAAGTAGTCCCGGCGGGAAGGGGTACAGAGAGGGTAGGGATGCAGGAAGGGCACAGGTGCGCGAAAGAGCACGGGTGGGCGCACGCGTTCATCCGACGTCAGTGCTCCCCGGTACGCTTTCGGTATGAGTGCTGTTCCTCGTTCCGAAAAGCCGGCGGGCCGGTTCCGGCGCATGATCGACCGGCTTTCCTCGTCCCAGGAGGACCTGGAGTCCGAGGAGCTGCGCGAGGACTCCGAGACCGCGGGCTGTACGCGGATCGGTGACTGCCACGACCGACAGATCGTCACGGTTACTGGTACCTTGCGCACGGTCACTCTGCGCCCGCGGGCCGGAGTCCCGGCCCTGGAGGCCGAGCTGTTCGACGGTTCGGCCGCCCTGGACGTGGTCTGGCTAGGCAGACGCTCCATCGTGGGCATAGAGCCGGGACGCAAGTTGATCGCCTCGGGCCGGATCTCGATGAGCCGGGGCCGTAGGGTGCTTTTCAATCCGAAGTACGAACTCAGACCCCTTGGACGGGAGTAGCCGGTGACGTCGCTCGACAAGCCGACCGAAGACGCCCAGGACGCCCAGCAGGATGCGCGGGCGGTGACCGAGGCCGCACTCTTCGAGGCGTTCGGCGGCGTGCGGGGCATGGTCGAGACGGTGGTGCCCGGCCTGCTCTTCGTCACCATCTTCACGATCAACAAGAACCTGCACTGGTCGGCGATCGCCGCTCTCGGGGTGTCCTTGCTGCTGGTCGTGGTCCGCCTCGCGATGCGGGACACCGTCAAGCACGCCTTCAGTGGCGTCTTCGGCGTCGCCTTCGGTGTGGTCTTCGCGATGATGACGGGCAACGCCAAGGACTTCTATCTGCCGGGCATGCTCTACACGCTCGGCCTGGCCGTCGCCTACATCGTCACGACCCTCGCGGGCGTGCCTCTGATCGGTCTGATCCTCGGCCCGGTCTTCAAGGAGAACCTCTCCTGGCGCACCCGGAATCCCGGCCGCAAGAAGGCGTACGCGAAGGCCAGTTGGGCCTGGGGCCTGATCCTGCTCGCCAAGTGCGCGATCCTCTTCCCGCTCTACTGGTGGGCCAACACCGCGCAACTGGGCTGGATCCTGATCGCGCTGAAGATCCCGCCCTTCCTCCTCGCCGTCTGGCTGACCTGGGTGTTCCTGGCCAAGGCCCCTGCCCCCATCGACGTGTTCGCCGAGATGGAGGCGGAGGAGCAGGCCGAGAAGGAGCGCCGGGCGGTTGACGCCGGGGAGCACGACACGACTGCGGGTCGCCACCGTCGATAGGCGTAGCCCCGGCGCGCCGGGGCGGCCGTCCCTGGAGGACGGTCATGCCCGGAGGGCCGCCCCAGGACCCCGCTTCGGCCTGAACGGCCTCGTCCGCGAACACCGGACGGGCTGATACGAGGGCGGGGGCGCCCGGAGATCTCCGGGCGCCCCCGCCCTCGTATCGCAGCTGTCGGCGCTGACTAGCTCGTCGCGTCGTCGCGGCGGACCGAGAGCAGGTCCTCGAGCTGTTCCTCGCGGGCCTGGGCGGCGACGAAGAGAAGTTCGTCACCCGCCTCCAGGGAGTCCTCCTGGGAGGGCGTGAGGACGCGGGTGCCGCGGATGATCGTGACCAGGGAGGTGTCCTCGGGCCACTCCACGTCGCCGACCTGCGTGCCGGCCAGGGCCGACTCCGGCGGGAGGGTCAGCTCGACCAGGTTCGCGTCACCGTGGCTGAAGCGCAGCAGCCGGACCAGGTCGCCGACGCTCACGGCCTCCTCGACCAGGGCCGACATCAGACGCGGGGTGGAGACCGCCACGTCCACGCCCCAGGCCTCGTTGAACAGCCACTCGTTCTTCGGGTTGTTCACGCGGGCGACCACGCGCGGGACGCCGTACTCGGTCTTCGCGAGCAGGGAGACGACCAGGTTGACCTTGTCGTCACCGGTGGCCGCGATGACCACGTTGCAGCGCTGCAGCGCCGCCTCGTCCAGCGAGGTGATCTCGCAGGCGTCGGCGAGCAGCCACTCCGCCTGCGGGACGCGCTCGACCGAGATGGCGGTCGGCGCCTTGTCGATCAGCAGAATCTCGTGCCCGTTCTCCAGGAGCTCGCCCGCGATGGAGCGACCGACGGCACCGGCACCGGCAATGGCGACCCTCATCAGTGACCGCTCTCCTCTTCGGGGCCCTCGGCGAACGACGCCTCGACCTTCTCGACGTCGTCCGTGCGCATCATCACGTGCACCAGGTCGCCCTCCTGCAGCACCGTCTGAGAGGTGGGCAGGATCGCCTCGCCCAGCCGCGTGAGGAAGGCCACACGCACCCCGGTCTCGTCCTGGAGGCGACTGATCTTGTGGCCGACCCAGGCGGCGGAGGCGTGCACCTCGGCGAGCTGCACCCCGCCGGTCGGGTCGCGCCACAACGGCTCGGCACCCGAGGGGAGCAGCCGCCGCAGCATCTGGTCGGCCGTCCAGCGGACGGTGGCGACGGTCGGGATGCCCAGGCGCTGGTAGACCTCGGCGCGGCGCGGGTCGTAGATGCGCGCCGCGACGTTCTCGATGCCGAACATCTCGCGGGCCACCCGGGCGGCGATGATGTTCGAGTTGTCACCGCTGGAGACGGCGGCGAAGGCGCCGGCCTCCTCGATGCCCGCTTCGCGCAGGGTGTCCTGGTCGAAGCCGACTCCGGTGACACGACGGCCGCCGAAGCCGGAGCCCAGTCGTCGGAAGGCGGTGGGGTCCTGATCGATCACAGCGACCGTGTGCCCCTGTTGCTCCAGGGTCTGGGCCAGAGCGGAACCTACTCTTCCGCAGCCCATGATGACGATGTGCACGACCGTCCTTCCGAATGTAAATGGTTACGGCTCAGGCTAAACAGGGTCTCAGACCGCCGCCCAAGCTACACACGCGCGGTCGATCAGGGGCACCCTTGTGCACGTTCGCCTGTGCGTTCTTGGGGATCAGCGGCGATTGAAGCTCCGCACGCTGAAGAGAGTCAGGATTCCGAGGCCGACGAGTCCTGCGGTGGCGCCGATGAGCTCAGCGGTCACGTGCATGGAACCTCCATAGTGGGATAAACAGGGGCTTTGTCATATAGGCATGCGGATATGCGAGGCCGCTGAATCCGCAACGGGGCCCCTCCCCGTTTTCACTCGGAGAGCAGATGCCGAGCGGCGGGTGGGCGACCCCCCGTTCGAACGCTTACGATCCTCTGCGTGTCCAAACTGACCGACGTGCCCAAACGGATCTTGATCGGGCGCGCACTGCGCAGTGACCGGCTCGGGGAAACCCTGCTGCCGAAGCGCATCGCCCTCCCCGTCTTCGCATCCGACCCGCTCTCCTCCGTGGCCTACGCACCCGGGGAAGTGCTTCTGGTCCTCTCCATCGCGGGCGTGTCGGCCTACCACTTCAGCCCCTGGATCGCGCTCGCGGTCGTCGTGCTGATGTTCACGGTGGTCGCTTCCTACCGGCAGAACGTGCACGCCTACCCCAGTGGTGGCGGCGACTACGAGGTGGCCAACACCAACCTCGGCCCCAGGGCCGGCCTCACCGTCGCCAGCGCGCTGCTCGTCGACTACGTCCTCACCGTCGCCGTGTCGATCTCGTCCGGCATCGAGAACCTCGGCTCCGCCATCCCCTTCGTGGTCGAGCACAAGGTGCTGTGCGCCGTCGTCGTCATCGTGCTGCTCACGCTGATGAACCTGCGCGGAGTCAAGGAGTCCGGAAAGCTCTTCGCGATTCCGACGTACGTCTTCGTCGCGGGCGTCTTCATCATGATCGCGTGGGGCGCCTTCCGCGGGCTCGTGCTGAACGACACCATGCGCGCGCCGACCGCCGACTACCACATCAAGGCCGAGCACCAGGGGCTCGCGGGCTTCGCGCTCGTCTTCCTGCTGCTGCGCGCCTTCTCCTCCGGCTGTGCGGCGCTCACCGGCGTCGAGGCGATCTCCAACGGTGTCCCCGCCTTCCGCAAGCCCAAGTCGAAGAACGCCGCGACCACTCTCGCGGCGATGGGCCTGCTCGCCGTCACCATGTTCTGCGGCATCATCGCCCTGGCCATGTCGACCAAGGTCCGGATGGCCGAGAACCCGGCCACCGACCTGATCCACAACGGCGTCCCGATCGGTTCCGGCTACGTGCAGAACCCGGTGATCTCGCAGGTCGCCGAGGCGGTCTTCGGCAAGGGCAGCTTCCTGTTCATCGTGCTCGCGGCCGCCACCGCGCTGGTCCTGTTCCTCGCGGCCAACACCGCCTACAACGGCTTCCCGCTGCTCGGCTCGATCCTCGCCCAGGACCGCTACCTGCCGCGCCAGCTGCACACCCGCGGCGACCGCCTCGCCTTCTCGAACGGCATCGTCCTGCTCGCCGGCGCCGCCACACTCCTGGTCGTCATCTACGGCGCCGACTCGACCCGGCTGATCCAGCTCTACATCGTCGGCGTCTTCGTCTCCTTCACGCTCAGCCAGACCGGCATGGTCCGGCACTGGAACCGCCACCTGCGTACCGAGAAGGACCCGGCCAAGCGCAGCCACATGATCCGCTCCCGCGCGATCAACGCCTTCGGCGCCTTCTTCACCGGCCTGGTGCTGGTCGTCGTCCTCGTCACCAAGTTCACGCACGGCGCCTGGGTCGCCCTGCTCGGCATGGTGATCTTCTACGCGACCATGAGCGCGATCCGTAAGCACTACGACCGCGTCGCTGAGGAGATCGCCGCCCCGGAAGGCCCCTCCGACGACAGCGTCCGCCCCTCCCGCGTCCACTCGGTGGTCCTGATCTCCAAGATCCACCGCCCGACCCTGCGTGCCCTCGCCTACGCCAAGCTGATGCGCTCCGACACCCTCGAAGCGCTCAGCGTCAACGTCGACCCGGCCGAGACCAAGGCCCTGCGCGAGGAGTGGGAGCGGCGCGGCATCGACGTACCGCTGAAGGTCCTCGACTCGCCGTACCGCGAGATCACCCGGCCCGTCATCGAGTATGTGAAGGGCCTGCGCCGGGAGTCCCCGCGCGACGCGGTCTCGGTCATCATCCCCGAGTACGTGGTCGGCCACTGGTACGAGCATCTGCTGCACAACCAGAGCGCGCTGCGGCTCAAGGGCCGGCTGCTGTTCACGCCCGGTGTGATGGTCACCTCCGTGCCCTACCAGCTGGAGTCCTCGGAGGTCGCGAGGAACCGGGCCCGCAAGCGGCAGGAGTGGAACGCGCCGGGTGCGGTGCGCCGGGGTCCGGCGGAGGAGCGCCCGAAGGAGTCCTCGAACACCAAGGGCTGACGGCCTTGCGACCGCAGGGGCTGACGGCTTTGTGGTGAGCGGCCGGGCAAGGTCCACGTAGACTGGTGGGCTGTTGTCCGGCCGTTCGCGGTTCCGCGACCCCTTCCTCATCCCCTTTCGCATCTGGAGTCACCCCGCCATGCAGGCAGAACCGAAGAAATCGCTGGTGGGGGAGGAGTACGAGGTCGAGATCGGCCCCGTGGCCCATGGCGGGCACTGCATCGCCCGTACGGCCGAGGGCCAGGTCCTCTTCGTCCGGCACGCCCTGCCCGGCGAGCGCGTCGTCGCGCGTGTCACGGAGGGCGAGGAGGGCGCGCGCTTCCTGCGCGCGGACGCGGTGGCGATCCTCTCGGCGTCCAAGGACCGCGTCGAAGCCCCCTGCCCCTACGCCGGCCCCGGCCGCTGCGGCGGCTGCGACTGGCAGCACGCCAAGCCGGGCGCGCAGCGCCGCCTCAAGGGGGAGGTCATCGCCGAGCAGCTGCAGCGGCTCGCGGGCCTCACGCCCGAGGAGGCCGGCTGGGACGGCACGGTGATGCCCGCGGAGGGCGACAAGCTGCCCGCCGGCGAGGTTCCGGCCTGGCGTACGCGCGTCCAGTACGCCGTGGACGCCGACGGCAACGCCGGACTGCGCCGCCACCGCTCGCACGAGGTCGAGCCGATCGAGCACTGCATGATCGCGGCGCCGGGCGTGAGCGAACTCGGCATCGAGGAGCGCGACTGGTCCGGCATGGCCTCGGTCGACGCGATCGCCGCGACCGGCTCCCAGGACCGCATGGTCATCCTGGAGCCCCGCCCCGGCGCCCGCCTGCCCCTCGTGGAACTCGACAGGCCCGTCTCCGTGATGCGCGTCGAGGAGCACGACGGCGGCATCCACCGCGTCCACGGCCGCGCGTTCGTGCGCGAGCGGGCCGACGGCCGTACGTACCGTGTCGGCAGCGGCGGCTTCTGGCAGGTCCACCCGATGGCGGCCGACACCCTGGTCAAGGCCGTCATGCAGGGCCTGATGCCGCGCAAGGGCGAGATGGCGCTCGACCTGTACTGCGGCGTCGGCCTCTTCGCGGGCGCCCTCGCGGACCGCCTCGGCGACAAGGGCGCGGTCCTCGGCATCGAGTCCGGCAAGCGCGCGGTCGAGGACGCCCGGCACAACCTCACCGCCTTCGACCGGGTCCGCATCGAACAGGGCAAGGTCGAGTCGGTCCTCCCTCGCACCGGCATCACCGAGGTCGACCTCATCGTCCTCGACCCGCCCCGCGCCGGCGCCGGTAAGAAGACGGTCGAGCACCTCTCCTCCCTGGGCGCCCGCCGCATCGCCTACGTCGCCTGCGACCCGGCGGCGCTCGCCCGCGACCTCGGGTACTTCCGCGACGGCGGGTACAAGGTGCGGACGCTGCGGGCGTTCGATCTCTTTCCGATGACGCATCACGTGGAGTGCGTGGCGATTCTGGAGCCGGTGAAGAAGGACGCCTGACCTGCGGATTTAGGTCGCTGAGGCAGACGTTCCCCTCGGCGGGCGGAAGCACTGGAGTTGGTCGGGCGTATGGTCCTGACCGAAGCCCCGCACGCCGACTGCCTACTTGCCTGCGTTTGGTGACACGTCCACTCCCAGGCGGTCGAAGCCCCGGTAGGTCCGGTTCGTGCCCCACGTGCTGTCGTGTACTCGGGCCTGCGGGTGGCGTCGGCAAAAGGCGTCCAGGAGGGCCAAGGGGCGGGTACAGCTCCAGTACGTGCTCCACCACCGACTCCGCCTCCGCGGCGCCCGCGGTGCCGGTCACCTGCTCGACGAGCCGGTTCTCCAGGACGTACCAGAGGGCCGTGCCCATCAGGGAGGTGGTCGTCTCGAGTCCCCCGAACAGGACCATGGAGCAGGTGGCGAGCCGGTCTACCGGGCTGCCGTCGACACGGTTCCAGATCGTGTCCTCACCCTCGGCTCCGGACTGGAACCTGACGCGCATCTCGCGCAGCGCGTCCTGGGCGGCGCGCGTCCGAGGAACGTTCCGTCGCCGCGCTCCGGGTCACGCATCCGGGACTCGTCCGCTTTCTGGGCATGAGCCGGCGCAGTGTGGCCGAGCACGTCCGCAAAGTGTCCCAGCGGCTCGCCAGCGGCAGCCGGGCCCAGCTGGGCTGTCTGCTGGCGACCTCCTCGCTTCTGCATCCGGAGGACGGCGGCCCTGAGGGCCGCTCCCTGGGGCTGCTCGGCGACGCCGGCGTCACGTCCGACTGCTCTCGAGCACCCGCGCCAGCCGTGTCACTGTCGGATGGAGATACAGCTCCCGCAGCTGCAGAGGTGGCATCCCCTGCTCGCGCATGACCGCTGTCAGCCGCACCGCGAGCAGCGAATTCCCGCCGAGCAGGAAGAAGTTGTCGTCCGGCCCGACGGGCACCCCGAGCAGCGTTTCCCAGACCGAGGTGAGGGACGCCGCGAGGTCGGTGCGGTCACCGTCCGGTGATTCGGTCGTGTCCACGGGCACGGGCGGCGCGGGGACCACGGCGTGTTCCGCCAGCTTGCGCGTGTCCAGCTTGCCGTTCGCGGTCAGGGGCAGGGCCGGGACGGCGATCACCGACGTCGGCACCATGTACGAGGGCAGAACGCTTTGCGCGCGTTGGCGCACCGGCTCCGTTTCGCCGCCGGTGCCCAGCAGCACCACGTACGCGGTGATACGGGCCTGAGCGGCGTCTCCGGTCTCGCCTCCCTCGACGACCACCGCTGCCGCCGTGACGTCCGGGGCCTCCAGCAGGACGGTGCGGATCTCGTCCAGCTCGATCCGGAAGCCCCGCACCTTCACCTGCGAGTCGAGGCGCCCCAGGTGCTCAAGCCTGCCGTCCGGGAGGAGTCGGCCGCGATCGCCGCTGCGGTACATTCGCCCGCCGCTGAAGGGGTCCGGCACGAACCGTTCCCGGGTCAGGTCGGAACGTCCCAGGTACTCCAGGGCAAGGCCCTCGCCACCGACGTATATCTCGCCGGGAGCACCGCACGGAACCGGGCGGCGCCGCTCGTCGAGAACGTACAGATGCCAGCCGGGCAGGGCCGCGCCCACCGATCGCGATCCGCACAGCGCCTCCCGGCGTGTGACGGTCTGGGCCGTGACGTGGACGGTGGTCTCCGTGATGCCGAACATGTTCACCACACGACAGCGGTCCTCCGGGTAGCGGTCGAACCACGTCGCCAGCGGTCGGGCGTCGAGGGTCTCACCGCCGAACACGACCAGCCGGACGGCCAGTTGCTCCCCGCTGCGGCGGTCGGCGTCCATCAGCTGTGCGAAGGCCGACGGGGTCTGGTTGAGCACGGTGACCCGCTCGGTCAGCATCAGGGCGTGGAATTCCTCGGGTGACCGGGAGACCCAGAACGGCACGACGACGAGCCTGGCTCCCGTCAGCAGCGCTCCCCACACCTCCCACACGGAGAAGTCGAAGGCACAGGAGTGGAAAAGGGTCCAGGTGTCGTCCGGGCCGAGGCCGAAATCGTCCCGCGTGGCGGCGAGGAGGGCCACGACGTTGCGGTGCGGTACGACCACGCCCTTGGGGCGGCCGGTGGAGCCCGAGGTGTAGATGACGTAGGCCGCCTCCTCGGGGGCCCGCGTGGGCTTCACATCTTCCGGTGCCGTACCCAGGTCCTCCCCCCGCGCTTCCAGTTCCTCCGGGCGCACACACCACATGCCGGCGGTCCCGGGGAAGGTGCCGAGGGTGGTCACGACGGCCCGCAGCCCCGCGTCCTCGGCGGTGTACGCGAGCCGGTCGGTCGGGTAGGCCGGGTCCATGGGCACATAGACGCAGTCCGCCTTCAGCACGGCGAGCATCGCGACCACGAGCTCGAGTGACCGCTCCAGGCAGATCCCCACGCGCTCACCGGCACCGATCCCGCCGGCCCGCAGAGCGGCGGCACAACGCGCGGCCCGCCCTTCCAGTTCGGCGTACGTCAGCGTCCGTCCCTCGTAGGTGACCGCCACGGCATCGGGCCGTTCGGCGGCTCTGGCGGCGAAGGCCGCGTCGATCCGCTCCGGTGTCCAGACCAACGGCGCCGCGGGAACGCCGAGTTCGGCCGTACGACGCGCCTCCTCCTCGTCGAGCAGCCCGAGGTCACCCGGCGTGAGCTGCCCTGTCGTATTGCTCAACTGCTCATAGACGAAGGCGACATGCCGGGCGAATCGCTTCGCCGACTCCTCGCCCACCTCGCGGAGACGATGGTGGACGATCAGCTGCGGCGCCCCCGCGGCGGTGCGTCCGGGGACGATGGTGAGCGGAAAGGGAGCGGTCTGACACGCCGTGTAGAGGAGGCCGTCGGCGTACGAGAGCTCATCGCCGATTCCTTCCAGGATGCCTACCACGACCCCGCCGCCCGCGCCGAGCACGAGATCCGCGTACTGGCCCGCTCCGCACCGGCCGTCGCGTCCCGCGAGTGCTTCCCCCGCGCGAGCCAGCAGGCCCACCGTGTTGACGGCGCCGGAGAGGTCCGGAGCGAGCAAGGTGACGGTGTCGAACGCGCCCAGCGCCCCGGCGGGCCGGTCCCGCTGGTTCCGCAGCACGCCGAGCAGCGGCCTGTCCTGGTCCTCGAACCGGGCGAGGACGATCGCGGCCGCCACCGCGAGCCGTGCCCCCAAGTCGGCCGCCCCGGCGCGCAGTTCTACAGCGAACTGTCCCGAACGCTCGCCCGCGCCGTCTTCCCCGGCCGCCCAGTCCAGTCCTGCCGCGCACTTCGCCGCCCGCCACTCCTGGAGCGTCTCTTCCCGCGCCTCCCCGCGGTCGTCCGGCTCGACGGCATGCATCTCCTCGTGCCGCGAGCGGCCTGTCAGGACGTTGGCGACGAGGCGCAGGGACTCCGTGTCCAGGCGGTCGCGATGGGCCACGAGAACGAGTTCGGCCTGCCCGTCGGCGAACTCGAGCAGGACGGCGCGGAAGGCCTCGTCCCGAGGGTGGAGAGCACGGGTCGTCTCGGCGCGCACCCGATCGCCCCCGGCGGCCCGGTCGGCAAGGACCCGCTCGTGCCACAGCCTGGGCAGCTTGCACCCGGTGTCCTCACCCCACCAGGCCCCGACCGCCTCGTCCAACGTCCGGCCCATCAGCTCCGCGTCCGCGCCGTGCGGAAGGCGGACGTGGACGGCGTGGCAGCGTGCGGACGCGGCTGCGGGGGTGAGCCAGGACGTTTTGATTCGGGGCACGGCTTGAACTCCAGGTGGCATGGTCGTGGTCGGAGGGTGCGGCGCCCGGCAGGAGCGTGTCGGGGCGTCAGCGCGCGGTGAAGCCACCATCGACGGTGACGACGCTGCCCGTGACCTGGCGCGATTCGCCCGAGGCCAGCCACAGGGCCGCCGCCGCGATGTCCTCCGGTTCGACGAGCGCGTTCATCGGCTGCGACTGCACGAAGGTGTCCTCGTGTTCGTTCACCGGGACGTCCAGGGCACGGGCGATCTCGGACAGCATGCGCCCTTCGACGTGGTCCGCGTCCCGGACCGATCCTGGGCAGAGCGCGTTCACGCGCACCTTGCGCGGCGCGTAGTCCAGCGCCACGGCCTTTGTCAGGCCTACGAGGCCGTGCTTGGCGGCCACGTAGGCGGCGAAGTGGCGGTAGCCGACCAGTCCGGCGGTGGAGGCGACGTTGATGATGCTGCCCGAACCGCGCTCGACCATGCGGCCACCCACGGCCCGGATCAGGCGCCAGGCCCCGGACAGGTCGATGTCGAGCATGAGGTTCCACTCGCCCTCGTCGATGTCGTGCGCGATCTTGCCGGAAGGAGCCGCGATGCCCGCGCTGTTGACCAGGATGTCGATCGCGCCGAACCGTGCGACGGCCGCGTCCACCGCGGCATCGACCGCGTTCGCGTCCCGCACGTCGACCGCCTGAGCCAGTACGGAGGCGCCGAGGTCGCGGCAGAGTTCCACTGTGTGCGCGAGCTGACTGGCGGACCCGAGGGGGTAGGGCACCTGGTCGAGATCCCCGGCGATGTCGAGCAGTGCGAGGTCCGCGCCTTCCTTCGCGAAGGCGGTGGCACAGGCACGCCGCAGCCCCCGGGCGGCGCCCGTGACGAGAGCGGTCTTACCGGACAGGCGCACGGTTGGCTCCCGGGAGTGTCTGCACCTGAGCATCGATCACCTGGAGGAGAGCCGGCGCGTCGTCGGCCAAGTACATGTGGCCGCCGTCCAGTTCGACCAGGCTCAGTCCGCTCTCGGTGACGTCCGCCCATCGGGCGACCGCGGCTCCGCTCACCAACTCGTCGTGGCGGCCGCGCAGGGCCGTGACGGGCACCTGCAGGGACGTGTGCGTCGAGGGCCGGTAGTTCTCGTGCATCGCGACGTCCGCGCGCAGTGCGGGCAGCAGCAACTCCCGCATGTCCGGGTTCTCCAGGGCCGGATGCGCATACCCCGCAAAGCGCCGCACCTGAGCCAGAAACGCCTCGTCGTCCAGGTCGCTGGCCCGGGTCTCCCTGCCGTCCCAGGGCCCCGGCGAGCCGCTGACGAACAGCCTCTCGACACTGACTCCTTCCAACTCGCCCATTCTGTGGGCAAGTTCGTAGGCGAGAACGGCGCCGAGACTGTGGCCGAAGACCGCCACCCGGCCCGCACCACCGGTGAGCCGCACGACCTGGTCGTACGCGTCCGCCACGGCCTGGGCCACGTCCGTGTGGGGCAGCTCGACGAAGCGCTCCTCCCTCCCCGGGAGCTGCACCGCCACTATCCGCAAGGTCTCTGGTACGTGCTTCTCCCAGGCTCTGAAGAACGAGGCGCCCGCCCCCGCGAAGGGCAGGCAGACAAGAGCTATCGGTTCCATCGGGTGGATTCCCTCTCGGACAAGTGGAGCTCAGGCGCAGCAGCGTATGTACGGCTTCGGAGCCACAGCGACTTCGCCCAGGCCGGAGAGCTCTTCGAGGTGTGGGCGACGAACGCCGACGCCGCGATGGGGCTGAGAGTCCGCCGTATCGGCGAGGACGGCAGGTCTGTGGCGGACGAGGTGATGCAGCCGTGCGGGGGCGGACTCTTCCGCGCCGAGCTACGTGCCGAACCCGGACTGTGGACGGTGGAGGTCTACTCGAACGCTCTCGGGTACTCGTGCCGGGACGTGCAACTGGTCGTCTAGGGCCTGTCCGGCGGACAGCGACAGCCTGGGCGGCGGGGTCGCGGTCCAGGCCACGACTTCCGATGACGCGTCACGTGGAGTGCGTGGCGATCCTGGAGCCGGTGAAGGCGGACTCCTGGCCCGAAGGTCCTTGCGCAAGGGTCCTGGCCCGAGGCGTCGTTGTCAGTGGTGACCACTAGTTTGGAGTCACTGGAAGACGGCCGAAGCGGCCGACCGGGCCTTTGGGGAGGGGTGTGCTGTGTCCGCTGCGCAGGCACGACAGTCGGGGAACACGACGTATCTGGAGCTGTCCCAGGAGAGCGGCGGTGCCCACAAGTTCTACGAGGTGACCGTCGAGGGAACCACCGTCTCCGTGCGCTACGGACGGATCGGTGTGGACGGGCAGCGTCAGACCTCCGCGTTTCCGACCGTCGAGAAGGCGAACGCGGCGGCGGCGAAGAAGATAGCGGAGAAGGTGCGCAAGGGGTACGCGCCCGCCGTCCAGGGGCAGCGCGCGGCCCGGGCCGTGACGCGTCGGCAGGTGACGTCCGCCCCGTCCACGGCGCGGGCGACGGCGCCGGTGCTGTGGCGGTTCCGTACGGGCGCCTCGGCGTTCGGCATCCATGTCGACGAGGACCGCTGCTGGGTGGGCAACCAGCACGGCAGCGTCTACAACTTGAGCCACGACGGCGAGGTGTTGGCTCACTACTCCCTGCCGGACGGTGTGAAGTGCCTGGTGGCGGACGACTTCTGGATCTACGCGGGCTGTGACGACGGCCGGGTGTACGACCTCTCCTCGAAGGTGCCGTTCGCGGCCTACGAGATAGCGGCCGAGGTGGACATCTTCTGGCTGGACATTCACGCGGGCGTGCTGAACGTCTCCGACCGCAACGGCGGTCTGACGGTCATCGACCACGAGGACGAGCTCCAGTGGTCGCGCAACTCGTCCGGGGACAACGCGTGGATGGTGCGGGCCGACGACCACGCCGTGTACCACGGGCACAGCCGCGGTGTGACGGCGTACGCGGCGGACGGCACCAGCCAGCTCTGGCACACCGCGACCCATGGCAATGTGCTCTTCGGATGGCAGGAGGAGAACGCCGTCTACGCCGGGACGGGGCGGCGGGTCGTCCAGCGGCTCGCCAAGTCCGACGGGCGGATCGAGGCCTCCTATTCGTGCGACGCCGCGGTGTACTCGTGTGCCACGTCCCCCGGCGGGCGGTACGTCTTCGCGGGCGACTCCGCTTCCTCGGTCTACTGCTTCAGCGCCGACGGCTCCCGGCTGTGGAAGCTCGGCACGGGCGGCGGCTCGGCGCTGTCCATGCAGTACCACGACGACAGGCTGTACATCGTTTCGACAGACGGCTCTCTCGCCTGCATCGACGCGAGCGAGGCCGCGATCAACGCCGCCCAGTCGGGCACCGTCCCGGTCGCCGCGGACATCAAACTGGCGGCCGCCCTGCCGACGTACGCACCGCTCACCACCGCCGCCTCCGTCGCCACGGTCAGCGCCGTCCCCGCGCCGGGGAGCGGGGTCGTCGTGGAGTGCACTCAGGAAGGAGGCCGAGTGCGCGTGCACGTGGTCTCCGAGGGCTATGAGCCGAGTTGGAACGTCCAGTTCCCGCGTGCGATACGCCAGCCGGGCGCCCGCTATGTGGTGGACGCGCTGCACTCCTCGACGGGTGGCTTCTACCGGGTGCGCGGAGAGATCAGGCGTCTGGTGTGACGCTCACCGACCAGAGCAGGTAGGTGCGGGCTGTCTCGCGGCCTTCGAGGGGGCCTTCTCTCGGCCTGCGAGGGGCCCCCTCGTGTACGACCGTCTCCGCCGGGCCAGGACAGCCGGCCTGGAGGGCCGCCCGTGTTCGGCGTGGGCGGCTGTCCGGTGGGTGGGGAGGGTCAGACGTGGGCGGGTTCCTGTGTGGCTGGGTCGTCGTGTGCGGGGGTGGCGGTGGTGTGGTGGGTGAGCGCTTCGCCTTCCACGTCGACCTTGGGGAGGATTCGGTCCAGTGGGCGGGGTATCCACCAGGCGGTTTTGCCGAGCAGGGCCAGGACGGCTGGTACGAAGGCCATGCGGACGATGAAGGCGTCGAACAGGACGGCGATGGCGAGGCCGAAGCCGATCATTTTGATCATGGATTCGCTTGCTCCGATGAAGCCGGAGAACACGGCCATCATGATCAGTGCGGCGGCGACCACGACGCGGGCGCTGTGGCGGAAGCCGCTCTGGATGGCCTGGTGCGGGCTGTCGCCGTGGACGTAGGCCTCCCGCATGCGGGCGACGAGGAACACCTCGTAGTCCATGGCGAGGCCGAAGACGATGCCGACGAGGAAGATCGGCATCAGGCTCATGATCGGGCCGGTGGTCTCCACGCCGAGGAGTGAGGCGAGCCAGCCCCACTGGAAGACGGCGACGACGGAGCCGAGTGCGGCGAGCACGGAGAGGAGGAAGCCGATGGCTGCCTTGATGGGGACCAGGACGGAGCGGAAGACGACCATCAGGAGCAGGATGGCCAGGCCGACGACCACGATCAGGTAGGGGATCAGGGCGTTCTGGGTCTTCTGGGCGACGTCGATGTTGAGGGCGGTGGTGCCGGTGACCTCGAACTCGGCGCGGGTGGAGGCTTCGGTGTCGGGGCGTTCGTTGCGGATGGTTTTGACGAGGTTCTGGGTTTTCGTGTCGGTGGGTGCGGTGGAGGGGACGGCGGAGAAGACCGCGGTGTCGCCCGCGGGGTTGAAGCGGGCGGGGGAGACGGACACGACTCCCTCCGTGGCTTTGATCTTCTTCTCGATGGTGGTGACGGCGGTTTTGGGGTTCGTGGCGTTTTTGGCGTCGACGACGATGGTCAGGGGGCCGTTGAAGCCGGGGCCGAAGCCGTGGGCGAGGTCGTCGTAGGCGCGGCGCTCGGTGGTGGAGGTGGGTTTGGCCTCGTCTCCGGGCATGCCGAGCTGGAGGTCCATCACCGGTAGGGCGAGTGTTCCCAGGCCCACGACCGACAGCAGGAGCACGGGGAGGGGGCGGCGCAGGACGAAGCGTGCCCAGCGGCTGCCGCCGTTGTTCGCGCCGGCCTCCTTGGTCCGGCCGTGTTTGCGGGAGCGGCGGGAGAGTACGGCGTTGGGCCAGAAGCCGAGGAGGGCGGGGACCAGGGTGAGGGCGATGAGGACGCCGATGATGACGGCTCCGGCGGCGGCGAGGCCCATTTTGGTGAGCAGGGGGATGCCGACGACGGAGAGGCCGGCGAGGGCGATGACGACGGTGAGGCCGGCGAAGACGACGGCGGATCCGGCGGTGCCGGTGGCGAGGCTCGCGGCTTGCTGGGGGGTGTGGCCCTGGGCGCGTTCTTCGCGGTAGCGGGAGACGATGAAGACGGCGTAGTCGATGCCGCAGGCCAGGCCGAGCATGGTGGCGAGTGTGCCGGTGGTCGAGGAGAGGCCGAATGCGCTGGACAGGGCCATGATCGCGGCCATCGAGACGCCCACACCGATGATCGCGGTGAGCAGCGGGAGTCCGGCGGCGGTCAGTGAGCCGAAGGTGATGATCAGGATGAGGGCGGCGATGGCGATGCCGATGCCCTCGGTCGCTCCGCCGGCGGCGGGCTGGGTCGCCAGCGCGTCACCGCCGACCTCGACGGTCAGACCCGCGTGCTTGGCCTGCGTGATGGCGTCCTTCAGGTGGTTCTTGGCCGCGTCGGTGAGGTCGTCGGCCTTCACTTTGAAGGTGACGGTGGCGTACGCCGTCGTCGCGTCCTTGCTGATCGCGTTCGCCTGGAAGGGGCTGACCGCGCTCGCGACCTGCGTGCCGTCGGCCGCCTCGTCCACCAGCTTGGTGATGGTCTTCTTGTTCTCGGCGGCGGTGATCTTCTGGCCGTCGGGGGCCACGAACACGATCCGGGCGTTCGCCCCGTTCGCGGTCGTCCCGGGGAAGCGCTGCTCCATGAGGTCGAACGCCTTCTGGGACTCGATCCCCGGCATGGAGTTGTTCGGATCAGGAGCGGCGGGGGCCTTGGCGGCGCCGAAACCGACCGCGGCCAGGACGGCCACCCATATGAGGGCGACGTACCAGCGCCGCCGGAAGGCCGTACGGCCCAGTCGATAAAGGAAAGTAGCCACGGGCTGAGGTCTCCACTCGTCCGATCTCGGGAACCCCATCAGCTTCCCCGTGGCAGACCCCTCCCGTCGTCGTGCACGTGCCGACATTTCCGACTACTGAGAACGCAGTACGCCGCTTCCGGATCATCCTCCTGACGTCTACCGCCGGCCGCGGAGAACCGCGACCGGCGGCGTACGTCAGGGGGGCCTAGCGGGTGCTTGCCGGGGCCTTCAGGTGCAGATCCGTGCTGGACAGTGTCATCGGCGTGGCCGAGACGGCCCGCAGCCGGAGGCGTACTCCGGCCCGGGGGAGGGTGAACCTGCCGGAGGGCGGCAGGAGCTCGTAGCTGGCCGAGGCGTGCCGGCCGAGTGTGGCGGGCCCGGACTTGATGGACCAGTAGCGGCCCATGCCCTGGCCCGTGGTCAGGGTGAAGTGCGGGGTGAGGGCCGTGTCACCGAGGTTGGTGACGCGGACGGTGAGCGCGGTCACGGTCTTGGCGGTGGTGGTCCGGGTCTCGCCGACCAGCCGCATCCTCAGGGGCGGCGAGCCCGTCACCGCCAGGGTCGACGCGACCAGGGCGGGGACGATCAGCAGTACGCCTGCGGCGATGCGCGCCCGCTGCCGGTGCGGGCCGCGCAGGAAGGCGGGCCGGGGCTGCCACGCCGTGGTGAAGGCCGACGGCGGGGCGGTCACGGCAGCGGCCAGCCACAGCGGCGTCATCATCAAGTAGTAGCCGTCCTGCGAACGCGTCGCCAGGAAGAACGCGCACCACGGCAGGACCACCGCGGCCGGTCCCAGCCGCCGCATGAACAGCACGAAGAGCCCGAGCAGCCCCGCGGCCAGCAGCATGCTCGCGTGCGAGTACCAGGACAGCCGGTCGCTGCCGTCGGTGAAGTACAGCGAGATGCCGACCAGGCCCTGCCCGTGCAGGTTCGCCTTCTGGGTGAGCGGGAGTGCGATCCCGGAGAGCCAGCTGCGTGGCTCGCTCACGATGAAGTACGCGTTGATCAGCAGCCAGGTCAGGGCGGCCACCCCCGCGATCCGGCCCACGGCGGCCGCCGCCGCGCGCGCTCCGAGGTCGCCGCGGCGCAGGGCGTAGACCCCGGCCAGCAGGAACGGCGTGAGGAACCACGGCAGCTGCTGCGAGGCGCAGGCCGCGCCCAGGCACGCGGCCCGCGCCCAGTCGCTCCATCCGCCGTAGCCCATCCGCGGCCAGCCCACCACCACCGGGATGAGGAAGGCGCAGGCGACGATCGCCGGATAGCCGAGCCGGGCGTATGCGGTCAGCAGGCCGAGGCCGAGGCAGACCAGCGTGGCCGCGGACCGCCACTGCGTCGGCAGCATCCGCCACATCACGATCGTGCCCACGATCAGGGCGCCGGTGGCGGCCAGGACCGCGGGGGCGGCCCCGTGCCCGACCCACAACAGCGGCGCGGTGAGCAGCAGGGGAAGCGGTGGATAGCCGTACGTGTAGTCGTAGCCGCCGGTCATCGTCGGGGTGAGAGCGACCCCGTGCTGCCCGAAGAGCCAGGGCCACGGCTGGTCGTAGACCTGGTGCCCGGCGACGAATTCACGGGCGGCCTGCGCGGTGAGGACCGACTCGTCACCGCCGCCGTGGTACATGGCGAACCCGCACATCGCGAGCGTCACGGCCGTCACCAGGATCACCAGGTCGAGGCGGGCCAGCGAACGGGCCCGGCGCACGGTCAGCGTCAGGACGCCCGTCACCAGGATCGAGGCGTAGCAGACCGAGATCACCGCCGCGACGGCGAGCCGGTGGCTCGCGGCCGCCGTCCACATCGGACGCGTACCGATGAAGAGGCTGATGTCGGCGAGCAGGGTCAGGACGCGGTGCCACTGCGCGGGCGTCTCGTCGGGCGACGCCTTCGTGAGGGCCTTCTGGCCGGTGGTCGACGGCCTCATTTCTGCCAAGTACACGGGATCGGACGGTAATTCCCGCAGATGAAGGCCGTGATGCCGGACGTGAAGAGTCCGGTATGAGGGTGGTAAGAAGAGTGTTTACGGCCGATGTGGGTGCGTGTCGTGCGGGAGCGTCTCATATAAGGGCGTCTCATGCTTTGACGGGACATACGGGGGTGTCTCAGGCGTTGGAGAGGGACACCTCGGTGGATTTGATGAGCGCGACGACCGTCGATCCGGCCGCCAGGCCGAGCTCCGCCACCGCGTCCTTGGTGATCGCGGAGGTCAGCTCGCCGCCCGGGACCTCGACCCTGACGCGGGCCATGGCCCCGCCCGTGGAGACCTCCGTCACCGTGCCGGGGAACTGGTTGCGGATGCTCACCCCGTCGACCGGCCCGGTGGCCAGGGACACCTCCGTCGACTTGACCAGGGCGCGGACCGTGGAGCCCGTGGTGAGACCCAGATCCTCGACCGCCTCCGCGGTGATGGCCGCGGTGAGGTCCTGACCGCCGTCGAGGCGAACCTTGACCGTCGCCATCACCTCGCCCGGGGTGACGGAGGTGACGGTTCCGGGGAGCTGGTTGCGGATGCTCAGGCTCATGGGTACGCCTCAATGTGCGGTGCGGTGGGACAGCGAACGACGGATGCCGGTGCGCTGTGAATAGTCGAGTTTCGCCAATTATGTGCAACTCGCGGCTCTCGGTGGGCTCACCACACCCCGTGTCTCCCAGGTCTCAGTACACGTCCCGTACATACCGCTTCTCCGCCGCCAGCTGTTTGACGTACGCGGTGGCCTCCGTCTCGCCCAGACCGCCGTGCGTGACGGCGATGTCCCGCAGCGCCCGGTCGACGTCCTTGGCCATCCGAGAGGCGTCTCCGCACACATAGAAGCGGGCGCCGTCCTGGAGCCAGTGCCACAGCTCGGGCCCGTGCTCACGCATCCGGTCCTGGACGTAGACCTTGGCGCGCTGGTCGCGCGAGAACGCCGTGTCGAGCCGGGTGAGCGTGCCGTCGTCGAGCAGGCCGGTCAGCTCGTCCTCGTAGTAGAAGTCGGTGGCGCGGTGCTGCTCGCCGAAGAACAGCCAGTTCGGCGCCCGATGGCCGAGTGCCCGGCGCTCCTCGAGGAATCCGACGAACGGCGCGACTCCGGTACCGGGCCCCACCATCACCATGGGTGTCGTCACGTCCGCCGGGGGCCTGAAGTGCGGCGACCGCTGCACGAAGACCGGGACCTCCGCCTCCGGCTCGGCATCGGCGAGGAAGGGCGAACAGACCCCGCCCCTCGCCCGGCCGACCGGATTCTCGTACCGCACCACGGAGACGGTCAGCGAGACGAGGTACGGGTCGACGAGCGGACTCGACGAGATCGAGTACAGCCGGGGCTGCAACCGCTTGAACACCGCGGCCCACTCCGCCGCCGACGCGCGCACCGGATGCTCGGCCACGACGTCCACGGCCTGCCGCCCCCACGACCAGCGGGCCAGCTCTCCCTTGTTGTCCGGACGCAGTAGCTTCCTCAACTCGCGCCCGTCACGGGTCCGTTCGCCCACGAAGCGCAGCAGATCCGGGGTGATCCGCGTGATGTCGAAATGCCGGAGCAGAGCCTCGCCGAAGGCGACCTCGCCGGCACCCGTCACATCGACGGCCGTTGAGTCGTCCACCCCCATCGTCTCCAGCCATTCGGCAACCAGGCCCGGCGAGTTGACGGGCCGTACGCCGAGCGCGTCCCCCGCCTCGTACGGCAGCGGGCTCTCGCTGTCCCGGGTGTCGAAGGTGAACCGGCGTACTTCCTTGCCGGCGCCGGGCAGGCTGAGCAGCCGGTTGCCGGTGAGACGGGCGGTGGCGGCGGCCGGTGCGGGCTTGGCGGGCTTGGCGGTCCGGGGTGACTCGGACGCCCTGGATGTCTCGGATCTATCAGATGTCTTGGATATCTCGAATGTTTCGGGTATCCCGGATATCTCGGTCCGTCCGCCGAGCGCGGTGAGGATCAGCTCCAGCCAGGCGCCCGCGTTCGGCTCGTAGTCCGGTTCGCAGTCCGTACGGGGAGCCAGGCGTACGGCGCCCAACTCGTCCAGGCGCGCGTCCAGCCGACGCCCGTGCCCACAGAAGTCGTCGTACGAGGAGTCGCCGAAGGCCAGCACGGCATAGCGCACGCCGTCCAGCCGCGGGGCCTCCTGCCCGGACAGGGTGTCCCACAGGCCGGACCCGTTGTCGGGCGCGTCACCGTCCCCGAAGGTGCTGGTGATGAAGAGCAGATCGGCGCTGCGGGCGAGCGCGCCGACGTCCGCCTCGTCCATGCCGACCAGTCGCGCCCGGTGCCCGGTGGCGGCGAGCCGATCGGCGGTGGCCGTCGCGAACTCCTCCGCGTTCCCGGTCTGCGAGGCCCACAGCACCACCACCTCACGGCCAGCGGACTCCGGCGCGGGAGCCGCCGGGGGCGCGGAGCGCGAGTACATCCCGGCGAGCACGCCGTTCACCCAGAGGGCGTGCTCGGGGTCGAAGGGGGCGTCCGGGGGGAGGACGGGCACGCCCGGGAGCCCGGAGGGGAGCCCGGCGAGAAAGCCGCTGAGGTACTGCCGCTCGACGGAGGAGAGCACGGGCGGGGGAGCGGGCTCCAGACCGAAGCCTCCGGGCGCCGTCGCGACTCGCTCGGGCATCTCCGGCCCGTCGGACATCTTCGGCCCGTCGAGTGTTTTCGGCCCCTGGGGCGTCTTGGGCCCGCCGGGCGTCTCCGGTAGAGCCCTTCGGGCGGCCACGCGCGCCAGCGACACCGCGCACACCTTGAACTCCGGCTGGAACGACACCGGATCCACCGCGTCACTGGTCACCGCGTTGATGCTCAGGTACTCCCCGAACAGGTCGTTCCAGTGGAAGGGCGCGAACACGCACCCCACCCGCACCCGGTCCGTCACCACCGCCGGCAACACGGCCCGCCCCCGCCGGGAGGCGACCTCCACCGAGTCCCCCTCCCCGATCCCGAGCGCGGCCGCGTCCTGCGGATGCAGCTCCACGAACGGCCCGGGGTTGAGCTTGTTGAGCTTGGCCACCTTCCCCGTCTTGGTCAGCGTGTGCCACTGGTGCTGCAGACGCCCGGTGTTGAGCACGAACGGAAAGTCGTCGTCGGGCATCTCGGCGGGCGGCAGATGGGGCCGCGCATAGAAGACGGCCCGTCCGCTCGCGGTGGGAAACGACAGCTCACCGTCGCCCGCCGGCTCCACATACCGGATCGGATTCCGCGCCGGCCCGTCCTCCCGCGCGACGGGCCACTGCACGGGTCCGCCCCGCAGCCGCTCGTAGGAGGCGCCCCGCAGATCCCACCCGGTCTTCGGGTTCCACGCCTCCTTGATCTCCTCGAAGATCTGCTCGGCACTGTCGTACGAGAACCCCTTCTCGTACCCCATGGCGCGGGCCACGGCCGCGATGATCCGCCAGTCCGCCCGCGCCTCCCCGGGCGGGTCGACGACGGACCGTGCCAGGGTCAGCGTCCGCTCGCTGTTGACCAGGACGCCCTCGGCCTCCGTCCACAGCGCGCCGGGGAGCACGACATCGGCGTACGCGTTGGTCTCGGTCTCGGCGAAGACGTCCTGGGTGACGACGAACTCGGCGGCTTCGAGCCCTTCGATGACGGTCCGGCGGTTGGCGACCGAGGCGACGGGGTTGGTGCAGATGATCCAGCAGGCCTTGATGTCCCCCTCGGCCATCTTCCGGAACATCTCGACGGTGCCCTGCCCCACCCCGTCCTTGCGGATGCTGCCGACCGGCAGCCCCCACAACTCCTCTACGAAGGCACGCTCCTCGTCCACCAGCACCGACCGCTGCCCGGGCAGCCCGGGACCCATGTACCCCATCTCGCGCCCGCCCATGGCGTTGGGCTGACCGGTGAGGGAGAACGGTCCGCTGCCGGGCCGGCAGATGGCGCCCGTGGCGAGATGGAGATTGACGAGCGCGTTGGTGTTCCAGGTGCCGTGCGTGGACTGGTTGAGCCCCATGGTCCAGCAACTCGTCCACTCCCCGGCCTCACCGATCAGCCGCGCCGCCGCCCGGATGTCGTCCTCCGGGATGCCGGTGATGTCGGCGACGGCCGCGGGCGGATAGTCGGCGAGGAACGCGGGCATCGCCTCCCAGCCCTCGGTGTGCCGGGCGATGAAGTCCGGGTCCGTGTATCCGCCTTCGTGCAGCAGGTGCAGCAGTCCGTTGAGCAGCGCGAGGTCGGTCCCGGGCCTGATCTGCAGAAACAGATCGGCCTTCGCCGCCGTCGCGGTGCGCCGCGGATCGACGACGATCAGTTTGGCCCCGGCCTTCACGCGCTCCATGAGCCGCAGGAAGAGGATCGGATGGCAGTCGGCCATATTGGACCCGATGACGAGGAACACGTCCGCGCGGTCGAGGTCGTCGTACGACCCCGGCGGTCCGTCGGCGCCGAGCGACAGCTTGTAGCCGGTGCCCGCGCTCGCCATGCACAGCCGTGAGTTCGACTCGATCTGGTTCGTCCCCACGAAGCCCTTGGCCAGCTTGTTGGCGAGGTACTGCGCTTCGAGGGTCATCTGCCCGGAGACATAGAAGGCGACCGCGTCCGGGCCGTGCTCGTCGATGATCGCGCGCAGGCGCCGGGCGGTCTCGGCGAGGGCCGCGTCGACGGGCACGGGCCGCGGCTCCTCGCCGCGGTCCTCGCGCACGAGCGCGGTGGTCAGCCGGCCGGGCGCGGCGAGCATGTCGGCCGTGGTCGCGCCCTTGGTGCACAGCCGACCGGAGTTGGCGGGGTGCCGCTTGTCCCCGGACGCCTTCAGGACCGTACGCCGCCCGTCCGGTCCCCGGCCGATGTCGAGGACCATGCCGCAGCCCACACCGCAGTACGAGCAGACGGTCCGGACCTGCTCCGGGCGGGGGGTCGTGGTCATGCCGACGACAGTACGAATTGCCCGTTACGCCGATGTCACATGGTCTGATCTTGGAGGGTTACGCCCGCTGCACAACCGGCCTGGGGGCGATGTGAGGGTGTCGCGGACCGTGTCGCTGTTGGGCCGAACGGGTGACCATGCGTAAGAATTGGCCGGTGCAGACAATGAGTGCGAGCCAGGACGGGGTGGGCCAGTGAACAGCCACGACGTCACCGACGAGCAGTGGGAAGGGCTCGCCCAGGTCGTTCCGCTCCGGGGCCGGGACGCCTGGCCCTCCGCGGTGCATCACCGGTCGATACCCGAGGCCGTGACCGAGACGCGGCGCCGCTTCGTGGTCCTGCGGGTCAATGTGTTCGCGGACGCCCGCGACGTCGCCGAGACGCTGATGTCGGGCATCCCGGTGCTGCTTGACCTGACCAGCGCGGAGACCGAGGTCGCCAAGCGGGTGCTGGACTTCAGCACGGGGGTGGTCTTCGGTCTGGCGAGCGGCATGCACCGGGTCGACCGCAACGTGTTCCTGCTGACACCGCGCGGGACCGAGGTGCGAGGGCTGATGGAAGGGGCGGGGGTTCCAGGGATCTGATCAAGATCAAGGGAGGGCGGGGGTTCCTGGGATCTGACCAGGGGCGACCAGGGCCGGGCACCGTGCGCGGGCGCGCGCCGGTCCCTCGATCGTGGGAAGGCCACCAGGCTGTAACGGTTCGCCTGCGGTTCGTCCGGCACGGGGCCCTTACCGTCCACATATGACCGTGTCATCTCTGGCGGCCCCCGCCCAGGCCGAGGCGCGCCCCGACCGGCCGGGCGCCACCGAACTCAGGCTCGCCTCCTTCGCCGCACACCGGCGCGCCCGGTTCCCGCTCGGCCCCCTCACCCTCTTCACCGGCCCCAGCGGCAGCGGCAAGACCGGTGCCCTGCGGGCGTACGAGGCACTGGCGCGGCTGGGCGGCGGCGCCGCGCTGGGTGAGGTGTTCCCGGACCCGGTCGCCTGTGTGCCCGAGCGGGCCAGGCCCGACGCCCAGCGACGGCGCGGCTTCCGCATCGGCTGCACGGTCGACGGCCCCGAAGGGCCCGTACGGCTCGATGTCGCCGTACAGGCCGAGCCCGAACTGCGCATCGTCGGCGAGCGGTTGACCGCGGGCGGCCTGACCCTCCTGGAGACCGCGCTACGGGACCCCGGCCGCCGTGTCGTCCAGGCGGCCTGGCACACGGCGGGCACGTCGGCGGTCACCCGGGGCCCGCTCCCCGACGACCGCCTCGGCACCGCGCTGCTGCCCCTGCGCGTCGCCGGCCGGACGGACGGCGAACGGCGGGTCCTCGCCACGGCCGAGCAGATGGTCGTCGCCCTGCGGTCCGTGTACGCCTGCGACCCGAGCCCCCGACGGATGCGCGCCGCCGCCCCGCTCGGCGCGGGGCGGCTGCTCCGGGGCTGCGACAACCTCGCCGAGGTGCTGTGGCGTACCCGATCGGAGTGCGGCCACCGCTACGCGCACCTGGTCACGGCGGTACGGGCCGGCTGCGCGGGCCCCGTCACGGATGTCCTGGCCGAGCCGCTCGGCGACGGCACGGTCCGCGCGCTCCTCGACCGCGGGGACGGCGTCCGTACGCACCTGGGGCTGCTCGGCGACGGCGAGTTGAGGTATCTGGCGCTGGCCCTGGTACTGCTCACGGGGCCCGGCGTGCTGGAGGTCGACCCGGCGGGGGAGGTCCCGGCCGCGCTGCAGACGCTGACCGTGCTGGCCGACGGCCTCGACCGGGGGCTGGACGTGCGGCAGACCGGGGAGTTGGTGCGGCTGGCGGCGCGGATGTGCGAGCGGGGGCACATCCGGCTGGTGGGTGCGGTGAGCGATGCCGTCCGGGTGTGCGAGGTGCCGGGGATCACGGTGGTAGACCTGACGCCGTGAGTGAAAGTGAACTGGATGTGGCGAAGTTGCAGCGCAGGCTGGCCGAGTTCGCGGCCGCGCGGAACTGGCAGCAGTACCACACGCCGAAGAACCTGGTCGCCGCGCTCAGCGTGGAGGCGTCCGAACTGGTCGAGATCTTCCAGTGGCTGACGCCCGAGGAGTCGGCGCGGGTCATGGACGACGCGGACACCGCGCACCGCGTCACGGACGAGGTGGCGGACGTGCTGGCGTATCTGCTCCAGCTGTGCGAGGTGCTCGGCATCGACGCACTGGCGGCGCTCGACGCGAAGATCGACCGGAACGAGCGGAGGTTTCCGGTGGGGGAGGGGGCGTAGGGGGCCCGGCAGCGCGGGGTGCGCGGTGCTGTCGTGGAAGGGCCGTGGTGAGGGCGGCGGGGAAGCGGCAGATCCGGTTGTCACTCTCCGAAGTCGTTGAGTTGTCCACATTCGACTCTGTGTCCACAGATTTCGGTCTTCCTCTGGCTTTTCGTCTCGCGGGCTCTCACTCTGGGTAGTGGACAGGGGAGTTCGGGCGGACGTGCGACGAGCGCGTCGGGACAGACGGGGGCAGCGCATGGACGCGGTGCGGCTCATCGGGGCGAGCAGGCGCGCTCTCGCGGGGAGCGGGGACACGATCGAGGTGGTGGCGGAGGCGTGGCAGGCGCAGGCCCTGGCTCAGGCCATAGGGAGTCGTTTCGCCGTCTCGGGGCCGCCGGAACTGCGGGGCGAGGCGCTTGGACTGACGGAGCTGGCGGGCCGGGGCTGCGGTGTGCTGGACGCGCCGCCCCCCGACATGGCCGACCTGCGCGCCGCTCAGCTCACCGAGTTGGGTGATGCGCGAGAGTCCCTGCTGTGCCTCGGCGGTCTCCTCGGCGAGGTCGGTATCGCCCTCGTCGGTATCGCCTGCGCGGCGGACGATCAGGGGACGTACTGGCAGTGCATGGAGGCGATCGACGCGGCGGACGAGTCCCGGGACCGGGTCCTGGAGATGCTGAGACGGTTGGCGGCGCGGGATCAGGGGGTGGTGGAGCGGGGGCGGGCGACGGGGTAGACAGGGGATCTCCTCTCGCCCCCGCCGCCCCTGCCCGTCCCGCTGGGGCTCCGCCCCAGACCCCCGGGAGTGTTGGTCGCCTGCGGGTGGGTGGGGGCTGGTCGCGCAGTTCCCCGCGCCCCTCAGGGCGCGGCGCGCATCGTTTCAGACCGGCACGGTCTGCTCGGCCCTCGGCCCTCGGCCGGCGCCGGGCGGTCCGGCTCCGCCCGAGCCCGACGACCACCACCGACCCGAGTCACCGCCACCAACCCGCATCGCACGAGGAGTGGACGGATGTCACCCGCCGAGGGCCCGAGGAACGCGATCTCAGCCGAGCTGCGGCATGACCTCCGTGGCGATCAACTCCAGGTGGTCCAGGTCATCGAGGTCCAGCATCTGCATGTACATCCGCTGCGACCCGACAGCCTGGTACTGGGCGATCCTCTCGACGACCTCCGCCGGAGAGCCCGCGAGCCCGTTCGCCTTGAGCTCGTCGACGTCCCGCCCGATGGCGTCCGCGCGCCGCTTCACCTCGCTGTCGTTCCTGCCGACACAGGCGACGAGCGCGTTCGAGTACACGAGGTCGTCACCCTTGCGCCCGGCCAGCTCGGCCGCCGCCCGCACCCGCTGGAACTGCTGCTCCGTGTCCGCGAGGGAGGCGAAGGGGATGTTGAACTCGTCGGCGTACCGCGCCGTCAGCTCGGGCGTCCGCTTGGCACCGTGGCCGCCGATCAGGACCGGCACCTTCGGCTGCGCGGGCTTGGGAAGCGCGGGGGAGTCCTTGAGCTGGTAGTACTTCCCCTCGTAGGTGAACCGTTCACCGACGGGCGTCTCCCACAGGCCCGTGACGATGGCGAGTTGTTCCTCCAGCCGTCCGAACTTCTCCTTGGGGAACGGAATGCCGTACGCCTCGTGCTCGGCCTCGTACCAGCCGGAGCCCAGACCGAGTTCCACCCGCCCGCCCGACATCTGGTCGACCTGCGCGACCTGGATGGCGAGGACGCCCGGGAGGCGGAAGGTACCGGCCGTCATGAGCGTGCCGAGGCGGATCCGGCTCGTCTCACGGGCGAGACCGGCCAGCGTGATCCAGGCGTCGGTGGGTCCGGGAAGCCCGTCGACGGATCCCATGTGCAGGTAGTGGTCAGAACGGAAGAAGGCTCCGTAGTTGAGGTCTTCGGCGGCCTTGGCGACGCGGAGCAGCGTCTCGTAGGTCGCTCCCTGCTGCGGTTCTGTGAAGACTCGAAGATCCATGCATCCATCATGCACCGGTCACATCAGCCGCCCCAGCCGGAACCGCTGCCATGGAGCTCGGCGGGAAAATTCCAGGGTCTGCCAGCAGCGTTCGCTATACGTTGGAGCGGGCGCGTCGACGACAGGCCGGGAGCAGTGATCCCCCGGCGCGCTCTCCCCCCGCTGTGGTTCACCGGCGCTCGGCGCAGGTGAGGTATGCACAGCTCAGAAGACGTTTCGAGGCAGATTCCAGTGTTCCTGACGATCAGTACCACCGGTACCCCAGAGCGCCCCGCCACCGACCTCGGCTTCCTGCTGCACAAGCATCCCGACAAGGCGCAGGTGTTCTCGACCTCCTACGGCACGGCGCACGTCCTCTACCCCGAGGCGTCCGTCGAGCGGTGCACGGCCGCACTGTTGCTGGAGGTCGACGCGGTGGCGCTGGTCCGGCGCGGCAAGGGCAAGGGCCGCGGCGGCGCACCCGACGCCGCGCTCGCGCAGTACGTCAACGACCGCCCGTACGCCGCCTCGTCCCTGCTCGCCGTGGCGCTGAGCGCGGTGTTCTCCAGCGCGATGAAGGGCCAGTGCGCCGCGAAGCCGGACCTGCCGGCGCGGCCGCTGCCGCTCCGGATCGAGGTGCCCGCGCTTCCCGCCAGGGGCGGCGCCGACCTCGTACGCAAGCTGTTCGAACCGCTCGGGTGGACGGTGGCGGTCGAGGCCGTGGCGCTGGACGTCGAGTTCCCCGAATGGGGCGACTCCCGCTACGTACGCCTGGAACTGGAGGCGTCGGGTCTGACCGTGGCCGAAGCCCTGCGTCACCTCTACGTCCTGCTTCCGGTGCTCGACGACGCCAAGCACTACTGGGTGTCGTCCGACGAGGTCGACAAGCTGCTGCGGGCGGGCGAGGGCTGGCTGCCGGACCACCCCGAGCAGAAGCTGATCGCCGACCGGTACCTCTCGCGCCGCTGGTCGCTGACGCGGGAGGCGATGGAGCGGCTGGAGCTCGTGCGGCTCGCCGAGGCCGACGACACCGAGGTCGAGGAGATCGACAACGCGGTCGACGCGGAGGCGGACACCGAGGAGAAGCCGATCCCGCTCGCTGTCCAGCGCCGGGACGCGATCCTCGCCGCGCTGCACGCGTCGGGCGCGGCCCGCGTGCTCGACCTCGGCTGCGGTCAGGGCCAGTTGGTGCAGGCGCTGCTCAAGGACGTGCGGTTCACCGAGATCGTCGGTGTCGATGTGTCGATGCGCGCGCTCACCATCGCCTCGCGGCGGCTCAAGCTGGACCGGATGGGCGAGCGGCAGGCCGCCCGCGTGCGCCTCTTCCAGGGCTCGCTCGCGTACACCGACAACCGCCTCAAGGGGTACGACGCCGCCGTGCTCAGCGAGGTCGTCGAGCACCTCGACCTGCCCCGGCTGCCCGCCCTGGAGTACGCCGTCTTCGGCTCGGCCCGCCCCCGTACGGTCCTGGTGACGACGCCGAACGTCGAGTACAACGTCCGCTGGGAGACCCTCCCGGCCGGCCACTCCCGCCATGGCGACCACCGGTTCGAGTGGACCCGGGAGGAGTTCCGGACCTGGGCCCGCCAGGTGGCCGGGCGGCACGGATACGAGGTGGAGTTCACGCCCGTCGGCCCCGACGACCCGGAGGTCGGTCCGCCGACCCAGATGGCCGTCTTCACCCTCGCCACCGCCACCACCCCGACCACCACGAAGGAGGAGAAGGCCGCATGACCGGCAACGACACCACCCAGGGGCGCACCCTGCCCGTCACCGACCTCTCCCTCGTCGTCCTGATCGGCGCGTCCGGCTCCGGCAAGTCCACCTTCGCCCGCCGGCACTTCAAGCCGACCGAGGTCATCTCCAGCGACTTCTGCCGCGGCCTGGTCGCCGACGACGAGAACGACCAGAGCGCCAGCGGCGACGCCTTCGACCTCCTCCACTACATCGCGGGCAAGCGGCTCGCGGCCGGCCGGCGCACCGTCGTGGACGCCACGAACGTCCAGCAGGAGAGCCGCCGTCAGCTGATCGAACTCGCCAAGAAGCACGACGTGCTGCCCATCGCGATCGTGTTCGACGTGCCGGAGGAGGTGTGCGCCGAACGCAACGCCTCGCGCACCGACCGCGCCGACATGCCGCGCCGCGTCATCCAGCGCCACACCCGTGAACTGCGCCGTTCGCTGCGGCACTTGGAGCGCGAGGGCTTCCGCAAGGTGCACGTCCTGCGGGGCGTGGCGGAGATCGATCGCGCCGAGGTGCGGACGGAGAAGCGGTTCAACGACCTGACCCACCTCACCGGCCCCTTCGACATCATCGGCGACATTCACGGCTGCGCCTCGGAGCTGGAGACCCTGCTCGGCAAGCTCGGTTACGTCGGCGGGGCGCACCCGGAGGGCCGTACGGCCGTCTTCGTCGGTGACCTCGTCGACCGCGGCCCGGACACGCCCGGGGTTCTGCGCCGTGTGATGTCCATGGTCGCGGCCGGCGACGCGCTGTGCGTGCCGGGCAACCACGAGAACAAGCTCGGCCGTTACCTCAAGGGCCGCAAGGTCCAGCACTCCCACGGACTGGCCGAGACCATCGAGCAGCTGGACGGCGAGAGCGAGGAATTCCACGCGCGGGTGCGCGAGTTCGTCGACGGGCTGGTCAGTCACTACGTCCTGGACGGCGGGCGGCTCGTCGTCTGCCACGCCGGACTGCCCGAGAAGTACCACGGCCGTACGTCGGGCCGGGTGCGCTCGCACGCGCTGTACGGCGACACGACCGGGGAGACGGACGAGTTCGGCCTGCCGGTCCGCTATCCGTGGGCGGAGGACTACCGGGGCCGGGCGGCCGTCGTCTACGGTCACACCCCGGTGCCCACGGCCACCTGGCTGAACAACACCATCTGCCTCGACACCGGAGCCGTGTTCGGCGGCAAGCTCACCGCGCTGCGCTGGCCGGAGCGCGAGCTCGTCGCCGTACCGGCCGAGCGGGTCTGGTACGAGCCGGCGAAGCCGCTGGCCTCCGAGGCTCCCGGCGGACACGAAGGGCGGCCGCTCGACCTCGCCGACGTGCACGGGCGGCGGGTCGTCGAGACGCGGTACGCCGGGCGGGTGTCGGTACGGGAGGAGAACGCGGCGGCGGCCCTCGAGGTCATGAGCCGGTTCGCGGTCGACCCGCGCCTGCTGCCCTACCTCCCGCCGACGATGGCGCCCACGGCGACCTCCCAGGTGGAGGGCTACCTCGAACACCCCGCCGAGGCCTTCGCCCAGTACAAGGAGGACGGCGTCGCCCGCGTCGTGTGCGAGGAGAAGCACATGGGGTCGCGGGCGGTGGCGCTGGTCTGCCGGGACGCGGGGGTGGCGCGGGAGCGGTTCGGCGTCGCGGAGGGGCCCACGGGGGCGCTGTACACCCGTACCGGCCGGCCCTTCTTCGACGACTCCGCCGTCACCGAGGAGATCCTCGGGCGACTGCGGGAAGCGGTGACGGCGGCCGGGCTGTGGGAGGAACTGCGTACGGACTGGCTGCTGCTCGACGCCGAGCTGATGCCGTGGTCGCTCAAGGCGTCCGGGTTGCTGCGCAGCCAGTACGCGGCGGTCGGTGCCGCGGCCGGGGCGGCGTTCCCGGGGGTGCTGGCCGCGCTCGAAGGGGCCGCTGAGCGTGGGGTCGACGTCCGGGAGCTGCTCGGCAAGCAGCGGGAGCGGGCCGCTGACGCGGCGGCGTTCACCGAGGCCTACCGGCGGTACTGCTGGCCGACTCAGGGGCTGGAGGGGGTGCGGCTCGCTCCCTTCCAGATCCTCGCGGTCCAGGGCCGCAGTCTCGCCGCGGTGCCGCACGACGAACAGCTCGCGCTCATCGACCGACTGGTCGAGCACGACGGGAGCGGGTTGCTGCAGACGACTCGGCGGTTGTTCGTGGACACCGGGGACGCGGAGTCCGTGCGGGGCGGGGTGGACTGGTGGCTGGAGATGACCGGGCGTGGGGGTGAGGGCATGGTCGTCAAGCCGGTCGGGGCGGTGGTGCGGAGCGGGCAGGGGCGTCTTGTCCAGCCCGGCATCAAGTGCCGGGGCCGTGAGTATCTGCGGATCATCTACGGCCCTGAGTACACGCGTCCTGAGAACCTCGCCCGGCTGCGGGGGCGTTTCCTGAACCACAAGCGGTCGCTTGCGCTGCGGGAGTACGCGCTCGGGTTGGAGGCGTTGGACCGGCTGGCGGAGGGGGAGCCGTTGTGGCGGGTGCATGAGGCGGTGTTCGGGGTGCTGGCGCTGGAGTCCGAACCGGTGGACCCACGTCTGTAGCGTTCTTCGCCCCCGCCGCCCTTACCCGTCCCATCCCGAACCTGGGGGCTGCGCCCCCAGATCCGCGGGGTGCCTTTCTTCGGCTGCGGGTGTGTGGGGGCTGGTCGCGCAGTTCCCCGCGCCCCTGAAGGATTCAGCCCACCAGGCGCAGCCTCACCCCCGCCACCCCCACCCGTACCGTCTGTCCCCATACCAGCTCCACCGCGTCGCTCTCCATGCCGTCTCCGAAGGCGATGAGGCGGTCGGACTCGACGGTGAGGGAGAGGTGGGCGGAGGCGGTGAGGGAGCCGGCGACGAGGGACGTGCCGGTGGCCGGTGACGGCCAGGCCTCGCGGACGAACCAGAGAAGGCGTTCCTCCGCGGGCCCGGGCAGCGGCAGCTCACCGCCCCGCTCCTGCCACACGGAGCGGAGCCACCCGCTGGCGCCCGTCCCGGTGCCCACCAGGACCCCGGAGGAGGCCTGGGGCTCGACGGCACCCCCGTACTCGTCGAGCCCCAGCCGATAGCGGGCCGTCTGATGGCTCGCGGTTCCGAGATAGATCTCGTTGAGCGCGAGGAGCCGCTGCGTGTCGTCCGCGACCGCCTCGACCATGGTCAGCTCGTCGGCCCGGCCCCCGCGTGCCGCGGCGAGCAGCGCGCCCGCGTCGCGCGGCCGGTGCCGCACGAGCACCCCCGGGTTCCGTCCGGGGTCGGTGTCGATCCCCACCACCGGCTGTCCGGTCAGGTACTTGGCCACGTTCGCCACCAGCCCGTCCTGCCCGACCACGACCACCACGTCCTCCGGGGCGAACAGGAAGCGGTCCAGGTCGCCCCGCTCGACGCGCGCTTGACGCCAGGTCAGCGGCACCGCCGCGACCACCTCCGCCAGCGCCTCCCGCGCCCGCCGGTGCCGCTCGGCCACCTCCTCGATGTCGCGCCCCCGGGAGGAGAGGAAGAACGCCGCCTGCCCGTGCGTCCCGTGCCGGGCCACCAACTCCTCGTACTCCGTGGTGCGATGGACGAGGACGACCCGGGGCGCGAGACTCACTGCTCCGGCCCCCCGGCGGCCCCGCTGCCCAGCCGTGCGAGCAGGCCCGTCAGGACGTCCGGCGACACCGTCACACTGTCGATGCGCGGCAGGTTCTCCGCGAGCCGCGTGCCCGTCAGGGCGTGCAGCGTGGCGACATCCACGTCTCCGTGGACCCGCAGCCAGGCGGCCTGCGCCTCGGCCCGCGCCTCGCCGATCTCCCGCGCGGCCGTGGCCTCGGCCTTGGCGAGCTGTACCACCCGGCTGCCCTCCGCCTCCGCGAGCCGCACGGTCCGCGCCGCCTCCGCCCCGGCCCGCACCGCGTCAGCCGCCGCGTGCTCCTCCGCCTCGCGCCGCGCGTTGGTGCCGCGCTGGTCGACCAACTGCTCCTCGCGCCGGGCGAGTTCGATCTGGCTGGCGAGCTCGTTCTCGGCGATCGCCCGCTCCCGCTCGACGGCGACGGCCCGGCGTTCGTACGTCGCCTTGTCCGCCTCCTGCTGGATCTGCTCGCGGGCGGGGGTGCGCAGCGCCCGCTCCACCTCGGGTTCCGGGCGCAGCGCGACGACCCGTACGGCCACCACCTCGATCCCCGTCGCGGGCAGCCGGGGTTCGGCGGCGAGCCCGCCCGCGATCCGCTCACGCACCGACGCGACGCCGTCCACCAGGGCCGCCGCCAGCGTCGTACGGGCCAGTACGTCCAGCGCGTGCTGCTGGGCTGTCTCGGTCAGCAGCGAGCCCAGCTGTTCGAGGGGCGCGCCGCGCCAGACCCCGGTGTCGGGGTCGATGGAGAAGTCGAGCCGCGCGGCCGCGACCCCGGGATCGACGATCCGGTAGGTGACGGTCGCCTGCACCGCGACGTCCTGGAAGTCGGACGTGCGGGCGTGGAAGGTCATCGCCAACTCGCGGTCGTCGACCGGGACTTCGGAGAGCGTGGCGGTCAGGGAGCGGTACCAGAAGCTGAGTCCGGGCCCGTCGTGCGCCAGTCGGCCCGACCGGTGGTGCCGGACATGGGCGGTGGGCGCCCCGCGCAGATGGCGCCAGCCGAGACGCCGGGTGATGTCGGCCATGGGTACCCCCTCGCCGCCGGGCGATCCCGGCGACCCACTGTGATGCGCTTTTGTCGTCGCAGTGACGATAACGAAGAGGCGCCCTTATCGTCAAGGGGACGAAATCAACTCGCCCGTCTCCCGTCGATCCACGGGTGAACAGGCGTCCGGATGGTCAGGATGGAGGCATGGGATTCCACGTCGACTCCGAGGCCGGGCGGCTGCGCCGCGTCATCCTGCACAGACCCGACCTCGAGCTCAAGAGGCTCACCCCCAGCAACAAGGACGCCCTGCTCTTCGACGACGTGCTGTGGGTGCGCCGCGCTCGGGCGGAACACGACGGGTTCGCGGACGTGTTGCGCGACCGCGGGGTCACCGTCCATCTCTTCGGCGACCTGCTCACCGAGGCCCTGGAGATCCCGGTGGCCAGATCGCTCGTCCTGGACCGGGTCTTCGACGAGAAGGAGTACGGGCCGCTCGCCACCGACCACCTCCGGGCGGCCTTCGAGACCCTGCC
This sequence comes from Streptomyces sp. NPDC096311, assembly GCF_044763085.1. Classification (NCBI taxonomy): domain Bacteria; kingdom Bacillati; phylum Actinomycetota; class Actinomycetes; order Kitasatosporales; family Streptomycetaceae; genus Streptomyces; species Streptomyces sp. NPDC096311. Next base: position 8,959 of record NZ_JBIWFN010000021.1, on the reverse strand, counting down.
CGCCCCGGAACTGGCGGCCGCGCTGGTCGGCGGGATGACCAAACGGGAGTTCCTGGACGCGCACCCGGAGCCGACCTCCGTGCGCTTCCATGCCATGGACCTCGACGACTTCCTCCTCGGCCCGCTCCCCAATCACCTCTTCACCCGGGACACCTCCGCCTGGATCTACGACGGGGTCTCCATCAACGCCATGCGCTGGCCCGCGCGGCAGCGGGAGACCGTGCACTTCGAGGCGATCTACCGGCACCATCCGCTCTTCCGTGACGAGCACTTCAACCTCTGGTCCGAGGGGCAGGCGGACTACCCGTCCACCATCGAGGGCGGTGACGTGCTCGTCATCGGCAACGGCGCGGTGCTCATCGGCATGAGTGAGCGGACGACGCCGCAGGCCGTCGAGATGCTCGCGCACAAGCTGTTCGCCGCCGGGTCGGCCCGTACGATCGTGGCGCTCGACATGCCCAAGCGGCGGGCCCTCATGCACCTCGACACCGTGATGACGATGGTCGACGGCGACACCTTCACCCAGTACGCGGGGCTCGGCATGCTCCGCTCGTACACCATCGAACCGGGCTCGGGGGACAAGGAGCTGAAGGTCACCGACCATCCGCCGGAGCACATGCACCGGGCGATCGCGGCGGCGCTGGGGCTGAGCGAGATCCGGGTGCTGACCGCGACACAGGATGTGCACGCGGCGGAGCGGGAGCAGTGGGACGACGGGTGCAATGTCCTCGCGGTGGAGCCCGGGGTCGTCGTCGCTTATGAGCGGAACGTGACCACCAATACGCATCTGCGGAAGCAGGGTATTGAGGTGATCGAGATTCCGGGGAGTGAGCTGGGGAGGGGGCGGGGCGGGCCTCGGTGTATGAGCTGTCCCGTGGAGAGGGACGGGGTGGGGGTTTGACGCGGGGTGCGGGTGGTGCGTGGCCGGTCGCGCCCGCGCGGTGGAGCCGCGCGAGGTGACGGTCCCGCGCCCCTGGAGGGGCGCCGGTCGTGAGGTCGCCCGGGAAGTACCGTATAGAAATGTGGGCGATCGTATAGACTTCCAATCGTTCCCTTGTTCGCCCCGTCCCCGTACCTCTGGAGCGCCCCCATGGCGACAGTCCCGACCGCCCTCGCCGGACGCCACTTCCTCAAGGAGCTGGACTTCACCGAGGAGGAGTTCCGCGGTCTGATCGAGCTGGCCGCCGAGCTCAAGGCGGCCAAGAAGGCCGGGGCCGAGACGCAGTACCTGCGGGGCAGGAACATCGCGCTGATCTTCGAGAAGACCTCGACCCGTACGCGCTGCGCGTTCGAGGTCGCCGCCGCGGACCAGGGCGCGTCGACGACGTATCTGGACCCGTCCGGTTCGCAGATAGGCCACAAGGAGTCCGTGAAGGACACCGCGCGTGTGCTCGGCCGGATGTTCGACGCGATCGAGTACCGGGGCGACAGCCAGGCCTCCGTCGAGGAGCTGGCCGCGTACGCCGGAGTGCCCGTCTACAACGGTCTGACCGACGACTGGCACCCCACCCAGATGCTCGCCGACGTGCTCACCATGACCGAGCACTGCGACAAGCCGCTCGGCGAGATCGCCTTCGCCTACCTGGGTGACGCCCGTTTCAACATGGGCAACTCCTACCTGGTCACCGGCGCGCTCCTCGGCATGGATGTCCGGATCGTCGCCCCGGAGGCCTACTGGCCCGCCGCGGAGATCGTCGCCGAGGCCCGCAAGCTCGCGGAGAGCAACGGCGGGCGCGTCACCCTCACCCAGAGCCTCGGCGAGGGCGTCCACGACGCCGACTTCGTCGCCACCGACGTCTGGGTCTCGATGGGCGAGCCCAAGGAGGTGTGGGACGAGCGCATCGCCGCGCTGTCCCCGTACGCCGTGACCATGGACGTGCTGCGCGCCACCGGCAACCCGGACGTGAAGTTCCTGCACTGCCTGCCGGCCTTCCACGACCTGGGCACCAAGGTCGGCCGCGAGATCCACGAGACCCACGGCCTCGACTCGCTGGAGGTCACCGACGAGGTGTTCGAGTCGGCGCACTCGGTCGTCTTCGACGAGGCCGAGAACCGGCTGCACACCATCAAGGCGATCATGGTCGCCACCCTGGGCCGACCGGGAATCCCCGAGGTCCTGGCCTGACGGGCGTCCCCGCAGGCTTTATCCTGACCGGCGGTCCGGAGCCACCCCTTCCGCGACCGCCGCGCGACCGACCACGTCGCACCCCGCACCACCGGAAATGAGCACCACCCGTATGTCCGCTCCACGCATCAAGTCCCCCCAGCTGCTGATGGCCGCATCAGGCGCCGACCGCGAAGGTCATGGCCTCAAGCGGACCATGGGTCTCTTCCAGCTCATCTGCTTCGGCGTCGGCGCGATCGTCGGCACCGGAATCTTCGTCGGACTCTCCGACTCGGTCGCACAGGCCGGACCCGCCGTGGTCGTGTCGTTCCTCCTCGCGGCGATCACCTGCGTCTTCACCGCGTTCTCCTTCGCCGAGCTCGGCGGCGCGATCCCGGTCTCCGGATCCTCGTACTCCTTCGCCTACGCGGGACTGGGCGAGGGCACGGCCTTCCTCGTCGGCTGGTGTCTGCTCCTGGAGTACGGCGTCTCCGTGTCGGCCGTGGCGGTCGGCTGGAGCCAGTACGTCAACGAACTGCTGCACAGCATCCTGGGCGTGCAGCTGCCCGCCGCGCTCTCGGCCGGCCCGTCCGACGGCGGGATCGTCAACCTTCCCGCGGTCATCGTGATCGCGCTGGCCTCGGTCCTGCTGATCCGCGGGGTGCGCGAGAGCGCCCGGGCGACCGCGGCCATGGCCGTGCTGAAGCTCGTGGTGCTCGTCGCCTTCTGCGCGATCGGGTTCAGCGCCTTCAAGGACGGCAACCTCACGCCGTTCTCCCCGGCCGGGCTGGGCGGCATCGGCGCGGGCACCACGGCGGCCTTCTTCTCGTACATCGGCTTCGACGCGATCACCACGGCAGGCGAGGAGGCCAAGGACCCCCGCCGCAACATCCCGATCGCCATCCTGGTCTGCATCGGTCTGGTCACCCTGCTGTACTGCGCGGTGGCCCTCGCGGCGATCGGAGCCGTCGGCGGCGACGCGGTCGCCGGGCGGCCCGCCGCGCTGTCGTACGTCGTCAACGTGGTCACCGGCTCCACGGTCGGCGCCGGGGTCGTCGCGTTCGGAGCGGTCGTCGCCATCGCCTCGGTCGTGCTCGCGGTGATGTACGGACAGACCCGCATCCTCATGTCCATGTCCCGCGACGGGCTCGTGCCGCGGGTCTTCGAGAAGATCTCGCCGAAGACCTCGACACCGGTCGCGGGAACCCTGATCGTCGCCCTCGTCTTCGCCGTCCCGGCGGCCTTCGCCCCGCTCGACGCCGTCGTCAACCTGACGACGATCGGCACGCTCGCCACCATGGCCGCCGTCAATGTCGCGGTGATCGCGCTGCGGCGCCGGGAGCCGGGTCTCGCCAGGACGTTCCGGGTACCGCTCTACCCCGTGGTGCCGCTGCTCGGCATCGGCTTCTGTCTGTACCTGATGTACGAGACGGGCTGGACGACCTGGATCCAGTTCGTGTGCTTCCTGGCGGCCGGTTTCCTCGTGTACGTCCTCTACGGGCGCCGCAACTCCCGGCTGGCCGCGGCTGGAGCCCTTCCCGGAGCCGCTCCCGGCGCCGAGGTCACGCCGGACGTCGCTGAGCGGGCACCACAGGCAGTCTGAACCAGACCGCCTTGCCGGAGCCGGTGGGGCGGTGGCCGCAGGAGGAGCTGAGGGTGCGGATCAGGAGGAGGCCGCGCCCGTGCTCCTGCCAGGGGTCGGGCTCACCGGGCGGCTCCGGGACCGTGAGGTTGCCGGGCGGCTCCGGGTCCGGGTCGTGCACCTCGACCTGACAGCCGGTCGGCATCAGCTCCACGACCAGCTCTATGGGACCGTCTCCCGCGGTGTGCTCCACGGCGTTGGCGACCAGCTCCGCGGTGAGCAGTTCCGCGGTGTCGCTGTCGGCCGCGTGCTTCAGCTCGGCCAGCGCGGTGCGGACCAGGGCGCGGGCGACCGGCACGGCCGCGGCGGTGTGCGGCAGCGCGATGCGCCAGGAGGCGGGGGCGGGGGTGTCGTGCAAGGTGGGTCCGTTCATGGAGCAGGTTGTCCTGCTTTCAACGTGAGGAATGGTACGGCGCGGCCGGACGGAGGCGTCGGGCGGGCGCTTTCCAGGACATTCGGTGGGCGCCCTCCCAGGACGTTCGGTTCGGCATGAGGCCCCGTACCCAGCTCAACGCCCCTTCTCCCGCGCGGTGCTCCCGCCGTTACGGGGCTATCGAGAACCCGTGACGCGGTGACGGGAAACGGTCACTTCCCGACCGCGTTATTGCGTGGTCGTGACGACAGTCACAGACTGGTGATAACTTCGTGGAGTAACGACGCCCGCTGTCCGGCGCCCTGTGGCGCGGACCGCCGCCCCCGTCTGAGGAGGCCGCCCGTCATGAGTCCCTTCACCGGCTCCGCCACCCGCACCTCCGACTGGCAGCACCTGAGGTGCGAGGTCGCCGACGGGGTCGCCACGGTCACCCTGGCCCGCCCCGAGAAACTCAACGCCCTCACCTTCGGCGCCTACGCCGACCTGCGCGATCTGCTCGCCGAGCTCTCCCGTGAGCGGTCGGTACGGGCGCTGGTGCTGGCGGGGGAGGGGCGCGGCTTCTGCTCGGGCGGTGACGTCGACGAGATCATCGGCGCGACCCTGTCCATGGACACCGCACAGCTCCTCGACTTCAACCGGATGACCGGGCAGGTCGTGCGGGCCGTACGGGAGTGCCCGTTCCCGGTGATCGCGGCGGTGCACGGGGTCGCGGCGGGCGCCGGAGCCGTCCTCGCCCTGGCCGCCGACTTCCGGGTGGCCGACCCGAGCGCCCGGTTCGCCTTCCTCTTCACCCGCGTCGGACTGTCCGGCGGCGACATGGGCGCCGCCTATCTGCTGCCCCGGGTCGTCGGGCTCGGTCACGCGACCCGGCTGCTGATGCTCGGCGAACCGGTGCGCGCGCCCGAGGCCGAGCGGATCGGCCTGATCAGCGAGCTGGCGGACGAGGGCGGCGCGGACGAGGCCGCGCAGCGGCTGGCCCGCCGCCTGGCCGAGGGCCCGGCTCTCGCGTACGCCCAGACCAAGGCCCTGCTCACCGCCGAACTGGACATGCCCCTCGCCGCCTCCGTCGAGCTGGACGCCTCGACCCAGGCCCTCTTGATGACCGGCGAGGACTACGCCGAGTTCCATGCGGCGTTCACGGAGAAGCGCGCCCCGAAGTGGCGGGGGCGATAGCCGTGGCGACGCGGACGTGCGCGTCTGTGCGTGTCGCCGTCATCGGCGGCGGTCCCGGCGGGCTGTACGCCGCCGCGCTGCTCAAGCGCCTCGACCCGGACCGCGAGGTCACCGTCTGGGAGCGCAACGCCCCCGACGACACCTTCGGCTTCGGTGTCGTGCTCTCCGACGAGACGCTCGGCGGGATCGAGCACGCCGACCCGGTCGTGTACGCGGCGCTCCAGGACGAGTTCGTGCGCTGGGACGACATCGACATCGTGCACCGGGGTGTGCGCAGCACCTCCGGAGGCCACGGCTTCGCGGCGCTCGGCCGGCGTCGGCTCCTGGAGATCCTGCATGAGCGCTGCCGCTCGCTCGGCGTCGAGCTGCGCTTCCGGGCCGAGGCCCCGCCGGTCGCCGAGCTGATGACGGCGTACGACCTGGTCATCGCCGCCGACGGGGTGCACAGTGCGACCCGGGCGGCGTACGCGGAGGTGTTCGGACCGTCGGTCGAGGAGCATCGGTGCCGTTACATCTGGCTCGCCGCCGACTTCGCTTTCGACTCCTTCCGCTTCGAGATCGCGGAGACCGAGCACGGCGTGATGCAGTTGCACGGCTACCCGTACTCCCGCCCGTCGCCCGACCACCACCCCTCAACGAGGCCCTGCGGGCCACAGAATCAATTCGGCGCCTCCACCGTCATCGTCGAGATGCGCGAAGAAGTGTGGCGGGCGGCAGGTTTCGCGGACCTCGACGAACAGGAGTCCGTCGAACTCTGCGGCAAGATCTTCACGGACGCGCTCGGCGGGCGGCAACTGCGGTCCAACAAGTCGACGTGGACCACCTTCCGTACGGTGGTCAACGACCGCTGGTCCCACGGCAATCTGGTCCTCCTCGGGGACGCCGCGCACACCGCGCACTTCTCCATCGGCTCCGGCACCAAGCTCGCCGTCGAGGACGCGCTCGCGCTGGCCGCCTGCCTGGAGGAGCGGACCGCCCTCGACGAGGCACTCGCCGCGTACGAGGAGGAGCGGCGCCCTGTCGTCGCGTCCACCCAGCGGGCGGCGCGGGCCAGCCTGGAGTGGTTCGAGAACCTGGGGCTGTATCTCCATCAGCCCGCCCGGCAGTTCGCCTTCAACCTCCTCACGCGCAGCCGCCGTGTCACGCACGACAACTTGCGGCTGCGGGACGCGCACTTCACGGCGGCGGTCGAGCGCGAGTTCGGCTGTCCGGCCGGCACACCGCCGATGTTCACCCCGTTCCGGCTGCGCGGCCTGACCCTGCGCAACCGGGTCGTGGTCTCACCGATGGACATGTACTCGGCCGTGGACGGCGTCCCCGGCGACTTCCACCTCGTCCACCTGGGCGCACGGGCGCTCGGCGGCGCGGGCCTGGTGATGACCGAGATGGTGTGCGTGAGCGCCGAGGGCCGCATCACCCCCGGCTGCGCGGGCCTCTACTCACCCCGGCAGGCCGATTCCTGGGGGCGGATCATCCGCTTCGTGCACGCCCAGTCACCCGGCACCGCGATCGGCGTCCAGCTCGGACACTCCGGCCGCAAGGGCTCCACGAAGCTGATGTGGGAGGGCATGGACGAGCCCCTGGAGGAGGGCAACTGGCCCCTAGTGGCCGCCTCCCCGATCCCGTACGGACCACGCAGCCAGACCCCCCGGCAGCTGACCCGCGCCCAACTCACCGACATCCGCGAGCAGTTCGCGTCAGCAGCCTGGCGTGCCGCCCGCTGCGGCTTCGACCTCCTCGAACTGCACTGCGCCCACGGCTACCTGCTCTCCGGCTTCCTCTCACCGCTCACCAACCGGCGCACCGACGCCTACGGCGGCTCGCTGGAACGCAGACTGCGCTTCCCGCTGGAGGTCTTCGACGCCGTACGGGCCGTGTGGCCGGAGGAGCGGCCGATGACCGTCCGCATCTCCGCCACCGACTGGGCCGAGGGCGGCAACACCGGGGACGAGGGTGTGGCGATCGCCCGGGCCTTCGCGGCGCACGGCGCCGACGCGGTCGACGTGTCGACAGGGCAGGTGGTCGCCGACGAAGAGCCCGAGTACGGCCGCTCGTACCAGACCCCGTTCGCCGACCGGATCCGCCACGAGACCGGCCTCCCCGTGATCGCCGTCGGTGCGATCTCCTCCTGGGACGACGTCAACTCCCTGATCCTGGCCGGGCGTACGGACCTGTGCGCACTCGCCCGGCCGCATCTCTACGACCCGCACTGGACGTTGCACGCGGCGGCCGAGCAGGGGTACGAGGGTCCGGGCGTCGCCTGGCCCAAGCCCTACCGCGCGGGCAGTCGCCGCCCGCAGACCGGACGCGTCGACGCCCCCAAGCCCCGGCTCTCACTGGGGACTTGAGGGCGCGGGAAAGAGCGGCCCTAACGGGAGAGGTCGGCCATGCCCGCCGTCAGTGTCGAGCCGTCCGCCGGGTCGACGAGGAGGAACGCGCCGGTGCGGCGTACGTCCGCGTAGTCGTCGAGCGCGAGCGGCTCGGCGGTGCGTAGGGTGATGCGCCCGAGGTCGTTCGTGGTCAGCTCGCCCGCCCCGCCCAGGTCCTTGACGATCGCCTTCACGGTCCGCGTGGTGTGCTTGACCAGCACCCGGTCGCCGACCCTGAGCGCCCGGTCGGCCAGATGACAGACGGCCGCCCGGACGTCCTGTGTGAGCGCGGGCGCGTCCGGCCCGGCGGTGATCATGTCGCCGCGTGAGACATCGCGTTGGTCGGCCAGGCGCAGGGTCAGTGACTGCGGCGCGTACGCGAGGCCGGCGTCCTTGCCGAGCACGTCGATGCCGGCGATCTCGGAGGTCTCTCCGGAGGGGTGGACGGTGACCCGGTCCCCGACCCGCAGCGTTCCGGACACCAACTGCCCCGCGTAGTGGCGGACCTCGCCGTGCCGGATCACGTACTGGACCGGGAAGCGCACCGGAGCGGACGTGGGCTCGGAACCCACCGGCACGGTCTCCAGGAACTCCAGGAGCGCCGGACCCTCGTACCAGTCCATGTGCGCCGAACGCTCCACCACGTTGTCCCCGCACAGCGCCGAGACCGGGATCGGAGTGAAGCCGGGCAGGTCCAGCTCGGCGGCGTGGCCCGCGAAGTCCTCGACGATCCGCTCGAAGTCCTTCTGCTCGTAGCCGACGAGGTCCATCTTGTTGACGGCGAGGACCACGTGCGGGACGCGCAGCAGTGCGGCGACGGCCGCGTGGCGGTGGGTCTGCTCGACCACCCCGTGCCGCGCGTCGACCAGGATGATCGCCAGTTCGGCCGTGGAGGCGCCGGTGACCATGTTCCGGGTGTACTGCACATGCCCGGGGGTGTCGGCGAGGATGAATCGGCGGCGGGGCGTGGCGAAGTAGCGGTAGGCGACGTCGATGGTGATGCCCTGTTCGCGCTCGGCGCGCAGGCCGTCGGTGAGGAGGGCGAGGTCGGGGGCGTCCTGGCCCCGGCTCGCCGAGGCGCGCTCGACGGCCTCCAGCTGGTCCGTCAGGACCGACTTGGAGTCGTGCAGCAGTCGTCCGACCAGGGTGGACTTGCCGTCGTCGACGGACCCGGCGGTCGCGAAGCGCAGTGTGTCGATGGTCGTCATGTCTAGAAGTACCCCTCGCGCTTGCGGTCTTCCATCGCGGCCTCGGACATCTTGTCGTCGGCGCGGGTGGCGCCCCGCTCGGTGAGCCGG
>NZ_JBIWFN010000020.1:108544-231354 GCF_044763085.1 Streptomyces sp. NPDC096311 | reverse complement strand
TTAGGGCCGAGAACGCCCCCCGCTCCCCGCTCGCCGCCACCGAGTGGGTCGGGGCTGGACTGGTGGGGCCCGCGCCCCGGGGGGGGTCGGCCCGAGCGGCGCCTGGTCAGGGGGGAACTCCCTGACCAGGCGCCGTTCGCGTGTGTGTCGCACGTTCGATCCCTTGTGCTCCTCTAGTGATCCATATTCAGTCACACAAGGGGGGATTCTCGGCGCTGTGGGGTAGTGAGTGGAGCAAATCCGTTCCCAGAACGGTCAGTTGTGGTGCTGAATGGGAAGTGCGGGGATACGCAACGGCGCACGCCCGGCACAGCGGGAGGGGCGCAGCGTCAACTGGCGGCTGAGAGGGGTTTGTTCGTGCATGCATTCTCACACGGCACTTCATCGACACCGACCGTGGTCGCGGTTCCACCGGCGCTCTCTCTCCCGGTGATCGAGTCCGCGTTTCCCCGCCAACTGCACCCGTATTGGCCGAGGCTCCAGGAGAACACACGTTCGTGGCTGAGGGAAAAACGCCTCATGTCGGCGGACAAGGTCGACGAATATGCCGACGGCCTTTGCTATACGGACCTGATGGCGGGCTACTACATTGGCGCTCCCGACGAGGTCATGCAGGCGATAGCGGACTACAGCGCGTGGTTCTTCATCTGGGACGACCGCCACGACCGCGATGTCGTCCACGGCAGGCCCGGCGCCTGGCGGAGGCTCAGGTTCCAGCTGCACGCGGCTCTGGACTCCCCGAGGGAGCACCTGCACCACCGGGATCCCCTGGTCGCGGGGTTCGCGGACAGCATGGTGCGCCTGTACTCGTTCCTGACCAAGAAGTGGAACGCGCGCTTCGCCCGACATTTCCACGCGGTGATCGAGGCGTACGACCGGGAATTCCGCAACCGTGTCAACGGAACCGTGCCCACGGTCGAGGAATATCTGGAACTGCGGCGGCTCACCTTCGCGCACTGGATCTGGACCGACCTTCTGGAACCGAGCGCGGGCTGTGAACTTCCCACCGCCGTGCGGAACCATTTCGCATATCGGCGGGCGGCGCTGCTGAGCCAGGAATTCGCCGCCTGGTACAACGATCTCTGTTCGCTCCCGAAAGAAATCGCGGGCGACGAGGTCCACAATCTCGGAATCAGCCTCATTCATCACGAGGGGCTGACACTCGAAGAAGCGGTCCAGGACATCCGGCGGCGGATCGAGGAATGCATCACCGAATTCCTCGACGCGGAAAAGGACCTCAACCGCTTCTCCGACACCCTCGCGGACGGCACCGTGCACGGCAAGGAATTGAGCCTCGCGGTGAAAGCGTGCCTCGGCAGTATGCGGAACTGGTTCAGCTCCGTGTACTGGTTCCACCACGAGTCCGGCCGGTACACCGTCGACAGCTGGGACGACCGCTCCACACCCCCGTACGTCAACAACGAAGCGGCAGGTGAGTCATGACCGTCGAGTCCGTGAAGCCCGCGCAACCCGCGGCACCACAGCTGCCCGTCCCACCCCTGGCCGGGGGTGGCGTACCCGTCCTGGGCCACGGCTGGAAACTGGTTCGCGACCCGCTGGGCTTCCTCGCCCGGCTCCGCGATCACGGCGACGTCGTACGGCTCAAGCTGGGCCCCAAGACGGTGTACGCGCTCACCTCGCCGGCCCTCACCGGAGCGATGGCGCTCAGCACCGACTTCAAGATCGACGGACCCCTCTGGGAGTCCCTGGAAGGCCTGCTCGGCAAGGAGGGCGTGGCAACGGCGAACGGGCTCAGGCACCGTCGCCAGCGCCGCACCATCCAGCCCGCGTTCCGGCTCGACATCATCCCCGAGTACGGACCGATCATGGAGGAGGAGGCGCGGGCGCTCGCCGAGCGCATGGGGTCGGGCGAGCCCGTCGACTGCACCGCCGAGTCGTTCCGCGTCGCCGTGCGCATCGCGGCCCGCTGTCTGCTGCGCGGCGAGTTCATGGACGAGCGCGCCGAGCGGCTGAGCGTCGCGCTCGCCACCGTGTTCCGCGGCATGTACCGGCGCATGGTGATCCCGGCGGGCCCGTTCTATCGGCTGCCGCTTCCGGCCAACCGCAAATTCGACCGCGCATTGGCCGATTTGCATCTCCTCGTCGACGAGATCGTCGCCGAGCGCCGCGCATCCGGTCAAAAGCCGGACGATTTGCTGACGGCATTGCTGGAAGCGAAGGACGAGAACGGCGAGCCGATCGGCGAACAGGAGATCCACGACCAAGTCGTAGCGATACTCACGCCCGGCAGCGAAACCGTGGCGTCCACGATCATGTGGCTGCTGCAAGTCCTCACCGAACACCCGGAACACGCCGCGCGCGTGGCCGAGGAGGTCAAATCCGTCGTCGGAGACCGGCCCGTCGCATTCGACGACGTCCGGAGGCTGTCGTACACCAACAATGTCGTCGTCGAGTCGATGCGGCTGCGCCCCGCCGTATGGATTTTGACCCGGCGGGCGGTGACCGAAACCGAACTCGGCGGCTATCGGATACCGGCCGGTGCCGACATCGTCTACAGTCCGTTCGCCATCCAGCGTGATCCGCGCTCGTACGACGGGCATCTGGATTTCGACCCAGACCGCTGGCTTCCGGAACGCGCCAAGGACGTCCCGAAGCACGCCATGAGCCCCTTCAGTGTGGGCAACCGGAAGTGCCCGAGCGACCACTTCTCGATGGCGCAGCTCAGCCTGATCACGGCGACGGTGGCGTCCCGGTGGCGGTTCGAGCAGGTCTCCGAGTCCAATGACGCGACCCGCGTCGGCATCACCCTGCGTCCGTACCGGCTGCTGCTGAGGGCCCTGCCGCGCTGACCGCGCGGCGTCGTCCGCGGTGACCCCGTGTCCGTACCGGTGCGCGTTCAGGCAGCCCGCGGGCCCCTGAACGTGCGCCGGTACGCCTGCGGGGTCGTCCCCAGGCTCCGGACGAACTGGTGGCGCAGCGCGGCCGCGGTGCCGAACCCGGTGCGGCCCGCGATCGCGTCCATCGTCTCGTCCGAGGCCTCCAGCAACTCCTGTGCCAGCAGCACCCTTTGGCGCAGGATCCAGCGGTACGGGGTGGTACCGGTCTCCTGCTGGAAGCGGCGCGCGAAGGTCCGCGGGGACATGTGGGCGCGGGCCGCGAGCTGCTCGACGGTCACCTCCCGGTCGAGGTGGCGCTCCATCCACACCAGCACCTCGCCGACCGTGTCGCAGGTGGAGCGGGGCAGCGGGCGCTCGATGTACTGGGCCTGCCCGCCGTCCCGGTGCGGGGGCACCACCATCCGGCGGGCGATGGCATTGGCGACCTCGGGGCCCTGTTCCTTGCGGACGATGTGCAGACAGGCGTCGATTCCGGCGGCGGTGCCGGCCGAGGTGATCACCGGGTCCTCGTCCACGTACAGCACGTCCGGTTCGACGATCGCCTTCGGGTACTGCCGGGTGAGCTCCTCGGCGTGGTGCCAGTGCACGGCGCAGCGCCGCCCGTCGAGGAGCCCGGCCGCGCCGAGCACGAAGACACCGGAACAGACGCTGAGCACCCGGGCGCCGCGGTCCGTGGCGCGGTGCAGGGCGTCGAGCAGTTCGGGCGGATAGGACCGGGACACATAGGAGTTACCGGCGGGCAGAGCGATGAGGTCGGCGCTCTCCAGTCGCTCCAGGCCGTGCTCCGTGGTCAGCGAGAACCCCGCGTGGGTGCTCAGGATCGGACCCTCGGCGGAGGCGACCGCGAAGTCGTAGACGGGCAGGCCGTCGTCGCTGCGGTCGATGCCGAACACCTCGCAGACGACCCCGAGTTCGAAGGGGTGCACACCGTCGAGCAGGACCGCGGCCACGTTTTTCAGCATGTCCGCCAGTGTGCCTCGGCCGTGGCAGGAAATCGAGGGTGTACGGCAGTCCTGCCACTGACGCCGAAGGGTGAGCGGTACGACAGTGGTGTTCATGAAGATGCTCATCGGAAACTCGGACACCACCGTCGGAATCCTGACCGTCCTCGCGCTCTTCGTGGTCCTGGCCCTGCCCGCGCTGATCGGCGTGGCCCACGAGCGGCGCATCGACCGTCAGCTAGGACTTCGTGACCAGCACCGTGACCGTCCACTCCTGAATGCCCTTGCACGACACCTTGCCCGGGGCGGTCGCGCAGAGCGGCCGGGACGAGCTGAGGTGGGCGGTTCCCGCCGAGACCGCCTTGAAGGCGGAGCTCGCGTCGCCCGCCTGGAGGACGACGCCGCTGTTGGTGGCCTCTAGCCCGGTGCCGCTGACCTTGACGGGCGTCCACGGCCGACTGGTGGTGCCGTCCAGGGTGAGGCGGAGTACGCCGCCGGCCGTGAGGCAGTACGTGTGGCCGGTGTCGGCGGCGCCGAGCTCCGCGGGAGCGGCGTCACAGCTGGGGTGGCTCGTCGTGGGGGACGGCGACACGGTGCGGCTGCCGCCCGCGTCACCGCCGCCCTGTGTGCCGCAGCCCGCGAGGAGCAGTGTCAGGGCCGTGAGGGCGAGGATCCGATGATGGGTCGTACGACGCATGGGGTGGCACCTCCTTGTCGCTTGGACGTACCACCCCCGCATCAGGATCCACACAGGGACACAGGGGAACAGGGCCCTGGCCGCGACGCCGGCCAGGGCCCCACCGGTCAGCTGGTCGTGACGGCGGTGTCGTCGACGACGAAGCTGGTCTGGAGCGAGGAGTCCTCGGCACCGCTGAACTTCAGGGTGACGGTGGACCCGGCGAACGAGGACAGATCGAAGGTCTTCTGGGCGTAGCCGGAGGCGGCGTTGAGGTTCGAGTACGTCGCCAGAGTGGTCGATCCGGCGGTGACCGTCAGCTTGTCGTACTGGCTGCTCGTGGTGGTCTCCGCGGTGTCGATGTGCAGGTAGAAGGTGAAGCTGGCCTTGCAGCCGGACGGGATCGTCACCGACTGGGAGAGCGTGTCGGTGTGCGTCGAGCCGTAGCCGTCCAGCCACGCCTTGTAAGAACCGGCGTGCGCGGCCTCACTGCTGGAGTTGGTGATCACGCCGCTGCTGGCGCTCCAGGTGGTGTTGCCCGACTCGAAGCCCGGGTTGCCGAGCAGCTGGGCCGAGGTGCAGGTGCCGCCGCCGGAGGTGCTGACGGTCCAGGTGAAGGAGGCGGAGCCGGAGGCGCCCGTGCTGTCGGAGGCGGAGACGGTGACGCTGTACGTACCGGCCGTGCTCGCGGTGCCGGAGATCAGACCGGTGGAGCTGCTGATCGAAAGACCGGTCGGCAGGCCGCTCGCGCTGTAGGTGAGGGTCGCGCCCGCGCTGTCGCTCGCCGAGATCTGCAGGCTGACCGAACCGCCGGTGGTGGTGGACTGGCTGCCCGGGTTGGTGACGGTCACCGTGTTGCCGGTGCTGGTGCCCGACGCGAAGGCGGTGGTGCCGTTCGGGGTGCCCCAGCCGGTCGGGCCGTCGTAGCCGGTGGCGGCGGTGCAGAAGTACGAGGGCGAGCAGGAGCCGTTGTTGCCGCTGGTCACGTCGTACAGGTTCGAGGTGTGGGAGTACGGGTACTTCGCCGGGTAGTCGCTGGAGCCCGGGGTGCCCGCGAGGGCGTACACACCCGCGATGATCGGCGAGGAGGCACTCGTACCGCCGTAGACCGCCCAGCCGGAGCCGCCGTAGGTGTCGTAGACGGCCACGCCGGTGGCGGGGTCGGCGACCGCGGAGACGTCGGACTCCATGCGCTTGGAGCAGCCGGTGTCGGTCTGCCAGCTCGGCTTCGCGTCGTAGGCGGAGCAGCCGGAGCCGGTGCCCTCGGTGCTGCTGGTCTTCCACACGGACTCGGTCCAGCCGCGGCTGTTGGAGCTGGTGGACAGGGCGGTGCCGCCGACGGCGGTCACGTACTGGGAGGTGGCCGGGTACTCGGCGCCGTAGGCCTCGTCACCGGAGGAGACGGTGATGGCCACGCCCGGGTGCTTGAAGTACGAGGTGTCCTCGCTGGTCTGCGAGGAGGACTCGGAGCCGCCCCAGCTGTTGGAGACGAACTTCGCGCCCAGCGTCACGGCCTCGTTCTCGGCGGTGCCGAGGTCGGAGTCGGTGGCCGAGTTGGCCTCGACGAGGACGATGTTGCAGTTCGGGCAGACCGCGCTGACCATGTCGATGTCGAGCGCTTCCTCACCCGCCCAGCCGGTGTCGTTGGTCGGCAGGGAGCTGGTCGAGCCGGTCTGGCTGACCTGCTTGAAGCAGCCGTTGGCCTTGGTGCAGGCCGACAGGCCGAACTGCGAACGGTAGGTCGCGAGGTCCGACTCCGCGTTGGGGTCGTTGTACGCGTCGACCACGGCGACGGTCAGGCCGGAGCCGCCGGTGGAGGGCAGGTTGTAGGCGCTGTGCAGGTTGGCCGGGCTCAGACCGGACACCGCGGCGGCGGCGTTCGGCGAGATCGCGGCGGCCAGCTTCTGCTTGATGTCGGTGCGGCGCTGCGCGAAGCAGGCCGCGTGACCGGCTGTCGGGGCGCCGCACAGGTGCGTGGTCGGCACCTTCTGGCCCGCCTTGCCCGTGGCGTGCACGGCCTGTGCGGCCGGGGCGGTCAGGGCCTTCGCGTTCTGGGCGGCCCGGGAGGGCTTGGCGGTGGTCGGCGCCGGCTGCGCGTTCGCGGCCGGGGCCGCCATGAGTCCGGCGACCGTGAGGGCGAGGGCGGGCGCGGCGGCGGTCAGAAGTCTTCGCAGTCGCCGGGCGGGCCTGCTGGGGGGTGTCTCACGCATGGGTGCTGCCTCCATCGGTTTGAGGCGGGTGCCGTGCGGGCCGGGGTAGGGCCGCGCACGGCTCCACAGCCGGAAGTGGGGGTTCTCGGCGTTGCGTGGCAGGCCCGTGACGCGCGTAGCGTGAGAGAAGTGCGGATGTGCCATGGGCATGCCAATTAGATCGTCCTGTCGTGCCGCTGTACGTGACATGTCAGGACGGCCAGAACCTAGCCGGGGCCGATGACGCCCGGATAGCCACGCCCGAAGAACTTTGCCGCCCCATAGGGGGTCCATGGACGGTGCATGGACGGCCCATGGACGAGACGCGGTGATGCCGGGCCGCCACATGCGGCCCGGCATCACCGGTGTCATACCGTCAGAAGTCCTCGGACCGACGGAAGTTCTCGTACCGACCGAAGTTCTCGTACCGACGGAAGTTCTCGGACCGCCGGAAACTTTCGTGCCGCCGGAAGTCCTCGTCCGTCAGAAGTCCTCGTCGAAGCCGACCGAGCCCTCCACCGCCACCTGGTACGCCGAGGGGCGGCGCTCGAAGAAGTTGGTCAGCTCCTGGACGCCCTGGAGCTCCATGAAGGAGAAGGGGTTCTCGGAGCCGTACACCGGGGCGAAGCCGAGACGCTGCAAACGCTGGTCGGCCACGCACTCCAGATACTGGCGCATCGAGTCGGTGTTCATGCCCGGCAGACCCTCACCGCACAGGTCGCGCGCGAACTGCAGCTCGGCCTCGACGGCCTCCCTCAGCATGTCGGTGACCTGCTGCTGGAGCTGGTCGTCGAAGAGCTCCGGCTCCTCCTTGCGCACGGTGTCCACCACCTCGAAGGCGAAGGACATGTGCATCGTCTCGTCGCGGAACACCCAGTTGGTGCCGGTGGCGAGACCGTGCAGCAGACCCCGGCTGCGGAACCAGTAGACGTACGCGAAGGCGCCGTAGAAGAAGAGGCCCTCGATGCACGCGGCGAAGCAGATGAGGTTGAGCAGGAAGCGACGCCGGTCCGCCTTGGTCTCCAGACGGTCCAGCTTCTCCACCGAGTCCATCCACTTGAAGCAGAACTCGGCCTTCTCACGGATCGAGGGGATGCTCTCGACGGCGTCGAAGGCGGCGGCGCGGTCCTCCGGGTCGGGAAGGTAGGTGTCCAGCAGGGTCAGATAGAACTGGACGTGGACCGCTTCCTCGAACAGCTGCCTGGAGAGATACAGGCGCGCCTCGGGGGAGTTGATGTGCTTGTAGAGGGTCAGCACGAGATTGTTCGACACGATCGAGTCGCCCGTCGCGAAGAACGCGACCAGCCGGCCGATCATGTGCTGCTCACCCTGCGAGAGCTTCGCGAGGTCGGCCACGTCCGAGTGGAGGTCGACCTCCTCCACGGTCCAGGTGTTCTTGATGGCGTCCCGGTAGCGCTCGTAGAAGTCCGGGTAGCGCATGGGGCGGAGGGTGAGTTCGAAGCCCGGGTCGAGCAGGTTCTTCTCGGTGGAGCTCATTACTGGCAGGCCTCGCAGGACTCGGGGTTCTCAAGGGAGCAGGCGACGGCGTCCTCGTCGGGGATCGCCTGCACGGGGATGGTCTTCTCGGGCTGGGCCTGCGCCTGGGCGGCACGGGCGATACGGGTCGCGGGGCGGGAGCGCAGGTAGTACGTCGTCTTCAGGCCCGACTTCCAGGCGTACGCGTACATCGAGGAGAGCTTGCCGATGGTCGGCGTCTCCAGGAAGAGGTTCAGGGACTGGGCCTGGTCCAGGAACGGGGTGCGGGCGGCGGCCATGTCGATCAGGCCGCGCTGCGGGATCTCCCAGGCCGTGCGGTACAGGTCGCGGACGTCCTGCGGGACCCAAGTGAAGCCCTGCACCGAACCGTTGGACTCGCGCAGCGCCTCGCGGGTCTGCGCGTCCCACACGCCGAGCTTCTTCAGCTCGTCCACCAGGTAGGAGTTGACCTGGAGGAACTCACCGGAGAGCGTCTCGCGCTTGAAAAGGTTGGACACCTGAGGCTCGATGCACTCGTACACACCCGCGATGGACGCGATGGTGGCGGTGGGCGCGATGGCGAGGAGGAGGGAGTTGCGCATGCCGACCGCGGCGATACGTTCCCGCAGGGCCGCCCAGCGCTCCGGCCAGGTCAGCTCCACGCCGTAGTGGTCGGGGTGCAGGACGCCACGGGCCGTACGGGTCTTCTCCCAGGCCGGGAGCGGGCCGCTGCGCTCCGCGAGGTCGGCCGAGGCCTCGTACGCGGCGAGCATGATCCGCTCGGCGATCCGGGTGGAGAGGGCCTTGGCCTGCGGGGAGTCGAAGGGGACGCGCAGCTTGAAGAAGACGTCCTGCAGGCCCATCGCGCCGAGGCCGACGGGCCGCCACTTCGCGTTCGACCGGCCGGCCTGCTCGGTCGGGTAGAAGTTGATGTCGACGACACGGTCGAGGAAGGTGACGGCGGTACGGACCGTCTCGTCCAGCCGCTCCCAGTCGATGTCCCCGTCGACCACGAAGGCGCCGAGGTTGACCGAGCCGAGGTTGCAGACCGCCGTCTCCCCGTCGTCCGTGACCTCCAGGATCTCGGTGCAGAGGTTCGAGGAGTGGACGGTGTGGCCCGGCTCCGCCGTCTGGTTGGCGGTGCGGTTGGCGGCGTCCTTGAAGGTCATCCAGCCGTTGCCGGTCTGCGCGAGCGTGCGCATCATGCGGCCGTAGAGGTCACGGGCCGGGATGGTCTTCTTGGCGAGGCCGGCCGCCTCCGCCCTGCGGTACGCCGCGTCGAACTCGTCGCCCCACAGGTCGACCAGCTCGGGCACGTCGGAGGGCGAGAAGAGAGACCACTGCCCGTCGGTGTCGACCCGGCGCATGAACTCGTCCGGGATCCAGTGCGCGAGGTTCAGGTTGTGCGTACGGCGGGCGTCCTCACCGGTGTTGTCGCGCAGCTCCAGGAACTCCTCGATGTCGGAGTGCCAGGTCTCCAGGTAGACCGCGGCCGCGCCCTTGCGTCGGCCGCCCTGGTTCACCGCGGCGACCGAGGCGTCGAGGGTCTTCAGGAACGGGACGATTCCGTTGGAGTGCCCGTTCGTACCGCGGATCAGCGAACCGCGCGAACGGATCCGGGAGTACGAAAGACCGATGCCGCCCGCGTGCTTCGAGAGGCGGGCCACCTGGTGGTAGCGGTCGTAGAGGGAGTCCAGCTCGTCCAGCGGGGAGTCGAGGAGGTAGCAGGACGACATCTGCGGGTGCCGCGTACCGGAGTTGAACAGCGTGGGGGAGGAGGGGAGGTAGTCGAGACGGCTCATGAGCCCGTAGAGCGCCGCGACCTCGTCCAGGGCCCGGTTCGTGTCGTCCTCGGCCATGCCCGACGCCACGCGCAGCATGAAGTGCTGGGGCGTCTCGATGACCTTGCGGGTGATCGGGTGCCGGAGCAGATAGCGGCTGTGCAGGGTGCGCAGGCCGAAGTAGCCGAAGCGGTCGTCGCCGTCGGTGTCGATCAGCGCGTCCAGCCGGGCCGTGTGCAGCCGGACGAACTCCGCCGTCCGGTCGGCGATCAGGCCCTCGCGGTGACCCGCGGCGATCGACTCGCAGAAGGACGTGACGCCCTGCGAGGCGGCCTCCGCCGCGATGCTGATCGTCAGCAGCCTGGCCGCCAGCCGGGAGTAGACGGGGTCCTCGGAGATGAGGCCCGCGGCCGCCTCGGTGGCCAGTTCGCGCAGCTCCGTGTCGTCCGCGTGCGCGGACCGGCCGCGCAGCGTGGCGGCGGCGACCCGGCCGGGGTCGGCGCCGGGGAGGTCGGCGGTGAGGTCGGTCAGGGTACGCAGCAGCGTGGTACCGGGACCGTCCGTCTCCACCGGGACCTGCTTCCGCTCCTGCTGTGCGAAAGCGGTAGCTGAAGCCGGGTCGGCTGGCGCGATGGTCACTTGGGGCTCTCCCTCGCTCGGCACGGGGCCTGGCGGAGGGCAGGGCAGCTCACGAGCGCACACGGCGTCGCGTCCACCGGCCCATTCCGCGAGGCCCGGACGTCATGCACCCGGGCCGGATGGCCGGGCGCGCTGTCGGCAGGTCCTCGGACTGACGCGAGTACATGGGCGCGGGTGTGCGAACACGTACAAGTACACCGTTGCGGGACAGTTCCGGATTTGCACCGGATTCCCCTGCGGCGACAGCGAGCATGAGCATACATCTTGTGTCGGGCTGCGGTGACACCACCAGATGTTGTGTCGTGCCGGTGTCAGAGTGTCAACTCGTAGGTGAGGAGAGTGATGTCGTCGAGCTCCGGGAGCGGGTTCCAGTCGCGGTCGGGGGTGCGGGTGAAGCCCAGGCGTTCGTAGATGCGGTGGGCGGCGTGCATGGTGCGCTGGGTGGAGAGCACGACGCGTACGCAGCCCGCGGTGGCGCGTGCGTGGTCGACGCAGGCGCGGACGAGGGTCTCGCCGGCGCCTCGGCCACGGGACTCGCGTGCGACGGCGAGCATACGGATCTCGGCTTCGCCGGGGCGGGCTATGTCGGCCATGGGGCCGCCACGCGGTACGAAGGTGACGGCGCCGAGGATGTGGTCGTGGTCGTGGTCGTGATCCACGGCGACGAGGACCTCCGCGGCGGTGGCTCGTTGTGCCACGTCTCGCAGTTCGCCGAGGTACTCGTCGCTCTCCCCGAAGTCGAGCAGGCCGTCGCCGAGGTAGGCCTGTGCGGTGATCTCGCCGATGCGGTCGTATTCGTGGGGGTGGGCGTGTCTGATGCGGATGTCCATGCCGGTGAGTGTGCAACAGGGCACGGGAACGGGCCGCCGGATTTTCGTCCGACGGCCCGTGGGGGTTGTACGCGCGGTTCTTCGGCTGCGGGCGGGTGGGGGCTTGGCACGCAGTTCCCCGCGCCCCTGGGGCACGGGGCTGCGCCCCGACGCCCCAGGCCTTTGGGGGCGCGGGGAACTGCGCGATCAGCCCCCACCCGCCCGCAGCCAACGCACGCACCCGGGGGCCTGGGGGCGGAGCCCCAGGGCTTAGTGGGTGGAACCGGCCGTGGCCGGGGGCAGTTCCGCCTCGACGCCCGCGTCACCCGCATCCGCCGTGTAGTCCTCCGGAGACGTCTCGTCGACGCCGTCCGGCGCGTTGAAGGCGCGGAGGGCGAAGGTGAGGACGACGCTGACCACGACGTTCAGGACGAAGGCCGTCAGACCGATGTAGCCGATCTCCCCGATGCCCGGGATCTCCTTCGAACTGCCGCCGAAGTGCTTCTGGGTCGGCGAGGCGACCCCGTACGCGGCGAGCGTGCCGTACAGCATGCCCACCGCCCAGCCCCCGAGCAGCGCCCAGCGGTGGAACCAGCGGGTGAACAGGCCACCGACCAGCGCCGGGAAGGTCTGGAGGATCCAGATGCCGCCCAGGAGCTGGAAGTTGATCGCGACCGTCTTGTCCATCGTCAGGACGAAGACCAGCGCGCCCACCTTCACAAGCAGCGACACCAGCTTGGAGACCCTGGTCTCCTGCTGCGGGGTCGCGTCCGGCTTGATGAAGTCCTTGTAGATGTTGCGGGTGAAGAGGTTCGCGGCCGCGATGGACATGATGGCCGCCGGCACGAGCGCTCCGATGCCGATCGCCGCGAAGGCCACCCCCGCGAACCAGTCCGGGAACATGTTCTCGAAGAGCTGAGGGATGGCGAGCTGGCCGTTGGTGACCTTGACCCCGGCCGCGATCGCCATGAACCCGAGCAGGGCGAGCAGCCCCAGCATCAGGGAGTAGAGAGGAAGGATCGTGGTGTTGCGGCGGATCACCTCACGGCTGCGGCTGGAGAGCGTCGCCGTGATCGAGTGCGGGTACATGAACAGCGCGAGCGCCGATCCGAGCGCGAGCGTGGCGTATGTCCACTGGCCCGCTTCGGCGGGCACGAGCCCGCCCGCCCCCGCCGCCGTGTACTTGTCGCTCGCCGCCTTGAAGATCTCGTCGAACCCGCCCAGCTTGATCGGGATGTAGATGATGGCCACCGCGATCACGATGTAGATCAGGGTGTCCTTCACGAACGCGATCAGGGCGGGGGCGCGCAGCCCCGAGGAGTAGGTGTACGCGGCCAGCACGCCGAACGCGATGAGGAGCGGAAGGTCCTTCACGAACCAGTTCGTGTTCTCGCCGCCGCCCACGCCCATCACGTCCAGGACGGCCTGGATGCCGACCAGCTGGAGCGCGATGTACGGCATGGTCGCGAGGATGCCGGTCACGGCCACGGCGAGGGACAGGCCCTTCGAACCGAAGCGCCCGCGCACGAAGTCCGAGGTCGTCACGTACCCGTGCTTGTGGGAGACCGACCACAGGCGGGGGAGGAACGTGAAGATCAGCGGGTAGACGAGGATCGTGTACGGAACGGCGAAGAAGCCGGCCGCGCCCGCCGCGTAGATCGCCGCCGGTACGGCGACGAAGGTGTACGCCGTGTAGAGGTCGCCGCCGAGCAGGAACCAGGTGACCCAGGTGCCGAACGACCGTCCGCCCAGGCCCCATTCGTCGAGACTGTGCTCGTCGTCCGCCCTGCGCCAGCGCGCGGCCAGGAAGCCCATGACCGTGACGGCCAGGAAGAAGAAGATGAAGACGCCGAGCGCGACGCCGTTCACACCGTCCTTCACTTCGCCGCACCCCCGCCCTGGGACGCGCGGGCGCGCTGGTCACGCTGCCACAGCTGGTACGCGGTCACGGTGAGCGCGGTGGACACGAGCACCCACAGCATCTGGTACCAGTAGAAGAACGGGATGCCGATGAACGCCGGGTCGGTCTTGGCGTAGGAGCCGACCCACAGCATCGCCACGAACGGGGCGATCAGACACAGGGCGATGACCACCCGGATCGGTGTCACCACCGGCGGTTCGACCTTCGGCGCGTCTGAAACGTCTGACACGTCTGACATACGGCGACTCCGTCCCCTCGCTGTTCACCTGTGCAATGCGCAGGCAATCTAGGCGACGGCGTCAGCCATACGGAACCCCTAGTCCGTATCTCGGTCGGGGCAGCACGACAGGTGCGCTACTCCTGCGGGCGCTTGAGCCGTGCCACGAACTTGTACCGGTCGCCCCGGTACACCGACCGCACCCACTCCACCGGCTCGCCCTGCCGGTCCAGCGAGTGCCGGGAGAGCATCAGCATGGGCAGACCGACGTCGGTGCCGAGCAGGCCGGCCTCGCGCGGGGTGGCCAGCGAGGTCTCGATGGTCTCCTCGGCCTCGGCGAGATGGACGTCGTACACCTCGGCGAGCGCGGTGTAGAGGGACGTGTACTTCACCAGGCTGCGGCGCAGGGCGGGGAAGCGCTTCGCGGAGAGGTGGGTCGTCTCGATGGCCATCGGCTCGCCGCTCGCGAGGCGCAGCCGCTCGATGCGCAGCACCCGGCCGCCGGCCGAGATGTCGAGCAGCTCGGCGAGGGTGTCGTCGGCGGTGATGTAGCCGATGTCCAGGAGCTGCGAGGTGGGTTCAAGGCCCTGGGCGCGCATGTCCTCGGTGTACGAGGTGAGCTGGAGC
This sequence comes from Streptomyces sp. NPDC096311, assembly GCF_044763085.1. NCBI lineage: Bacteria > Bacillati > Actinomycetota > Actinomycetes > Kitasatosporales > Streptomycetaceae > Streptomyces > Streptomyces sp. NPDC096311. The sequence goes on along the minus strand of NZ_JBIWFN010000020.1, from coordinate 217,220 downwards.
GCCTGGGAGACCTTGGGCTTCGCGACGAACGTGCCCTTGCCCTGGATGCGTTCGAGGCGGCCCTCGACGACCAGTTCCTGGAGGGCCTGGCGCACGGTCGTGCGTGAGGTGTCGAACTCGGCGGCGAGGGTGCGCTCGGGCGGTACGGGCGTGCCGGGCGGCAGTGTCTCCGTCATGTCGAGCAGGTGCTTCTTGAGGCGGTAGTACTTGGGCACGCGCGCGGTACGGATGGGGGCCCCACCCTCGTTCTCCGCACTGCTGACGTCGGTGCTCATGCTCTGCCTTCCCGGCTCCGGGTGCCGAAGCGACCGACATCCCGTCGGCCACGGCTCACATCGTGGCACGGCTTCGTGTGCGAGTGTCCCCCCGCACGCTCCGTGATCCCCTCTATATACCGTCGGCGTACCCGTTGGTCTAGTCCATAGTGTGGACTCGGGCCGACCGAGAGGCATGTGAGGCCGCTGAACGGCCCCGCCGTTTATGCCACTTACCTACTTAAAGGTCCTTGCATATGTAGGTCCCATAACGGACGACCAGTCGGGCTTACACACCCTTGACACCCCTCTAGGTCTAGGCCAAGCTCCCCGTACTGGTCTACACCATTGGTCCAGTCCCAGTCCCACGGGCCGTACTCGGCAGCGCTTCGGCATGTGTCACCGCGGTGGGCAGGGGGGTTTATGGCATCCCTGAGGAGGGTGGCGTGAAGCGGAAGCTGGCAGCCGCGATCGGTATCGCGGGCATGATGGTCTCCATCGCGGCGTGCGGGAGCAGCGACAACAAGTCCGGGGGGTCGGACAAGGGCGCGGACGCGAAAGCACTGACCGTCTGGCTCACGGTGGACGCGCAGAACAACTGGCCCGAGCTGGTGAAGGCCGCCGACGCGGCGGTGCAGAAGGCGCACCCCGGCGTCAAGATCAACCACGAGTACTACGGCTGGCCGGACAAGAACACCAAGCTCGACGCGGTCCTCGCCACCGACAAGGCGCCCGACGTGGTCGAGATGGGCAACACCGAGATGCTCGGCTACATGGTCAAGGGAGCCTTCGCCCCCATCGACGCGTCGAAGCTCGACAACTCGGCCGCGTGGCTGGACGGCCTGAAGGCCTCCGTCACCTACGACGGCAAGACCTACGGCGTGCCGTACTACGCCGGTGGCCGCGTCGGCAACTGGCGCAAGGACGTGGCGGCTTCGGTCGGTGTCAAGGCGCCCCCGAAGACGTACACGGAGCTCATCTCCGACCTGGACAAGATCCAGAAGAAGGAGGGGAGCAAGTTCAGCGCCTGGTACCAGCCGACGCGTGACTGGTACGCCGCGATGTCCTTCGTCTACGACGCCGGCGGCTCCATCGCCAAGGAGGACGGCGGCCAGTGGAAGGCCAACCTGTCGTCTCCGGAGTCCATCAAGGGACTCAACGACTGGAAGACCATCGTCGACAAGTACATGCACGGCGACAAGACCAAGGACGAGTCCGACCGTTACATCGTCTACGGCCAGGGCAAGTCAGCCATGATCTTCGGCGCCGCGTGGGAGGGTGCGACCTCCGAGGACCCGAAGAACGACAAGACCGGCAAGCTCAAGGGCAACCTCGAGAACTTCGTGATGCCCGGCCCGTCCGGCAAGAACATCCCCGTCTTCCTCGGCGGTTCCGACCTCGCCGTCCCGGTGAAGTCCAAGGCGCAGGCGCTCGCCGCCGAGTGGATCAACGCCTTCACGGGCTCCGCCGGTCAGAAGGGTCTGATGGCCAAGGGCAACCTGCCCAACAACAAGACCGACCTCGCCACCCTCAAGAACGACCCGGCGACCGTGGTTCCGGCCACCGCGGCCGAGTCCAACTGGTTCGTGCCGATGGCTCCCGGCTGGGGCCAGGTCGAGAAGGCCCAGGTCCTGCAGACCATGCTGCAGAACATCGGCACCGGCAAGAAGTCGGTCGAGGCCGCCGCGAAGGACGCGGACGCCGCGATCGACAAGGTCATCAACACCAAGTGACGTGAGCGCGGGGCGTGGTGGGATCCCGGGGCACCTCCGGGGCTTCACCCGGGGTGCGTCCAGGGTCCGCCCCGGGTCCGCCCGGGGCGCGTCTGCGGGGGTACGTCCGAGCGCGTCCGGGGCGATCCCGGGATGCTCCCGGGCACGCCTGCCGGGGCCCTCTTCGGGCCCGGGTTCCTCCCGCTTCCCGCACGACCGAGCGGGACCCGGCGACGTTCGACCGCGCGGGGCCCCGGCCCCGTACGACCGTGCGAGGCCGGGCCGCGTACGGCCGGTTGGGTCCGGCCGGTCCACGACCCGGGCGGACCCCGACCGCAACCGCCCGCACCAGGTTCGGACCACGCACGACCCGCACCGGACCCGGACCGAGCAGGACGGGCCAGCACGGGCCAGGACCGGCGGGCCGTCTCACGCACGACCGAGAGGACCTGCCCCGGCGAGCGCCCCGCGTACGACCGCGGGGGCCCGCCCCCGTGCATGACCTGCGCGGGCCCGGCCGGTGTACGACCGCGGGGGTCTGCCCCGGTGCACGACCCGCGTGGGGCTCGGACTGCGTACGACCGTGCGGGGTTCGGGCCGTGTGCGACCGAGCGGGTGGGCTCCGGTGGGCGACCTGCTCGGGGCGGGGCGTGCGCGACCCGCGTGGGGTTCGAACTGCGTACGACCGTACGGGGTTCGAACTGCGTACGACCGCGCGGGGCTCGGACCGTGCACCACCGTGCGGGGTTCGGGCCGGGTGTGATCTGGGCGGCTTTCGCCCGGATGCGACCGCACCGGGTTTGGGCCCTGTACGACCGCGAGGGTCCGCCCGTGTGGGATCGCGAGGGTCCGTCCCCGCGCAGACCGTGCGGAGCCGGGCCGCGTACGACCGTGCGAGGCGCCGGCCACGTACGGCCCGGGCGTGTTTCGCCTGTGTTCGACCGTGTGGGGCCTGCCCCGCGTACGACCCCGTGCGGGGCTTCGACCACGTACGACCTGAGGGACCGCTGAGGAGCGCGCGATGAGTGCCGCAGACACGACCACCCCCGCCAAGGTGCCGCCGCCGCGGCAGGCACCGCCACCGGCCGTCCCCAAGGCGCCACGCAGAGGGCGGACCTCGGGCGGAGCGGCGGTCCCCTGGGCCCTGCTCGCGCCCTGTCTGCTGATCCTCGCGCTGGTCATGGGCTATCCCCTGGTCCGCCTGGTCACCCTCTCCTTCCAGAAGTTCGGACAGTCCCAGCTGTGGGGCTTCCAGCCGGCCGAGTCGGTCGGCTTCGACAACTTCGGCAAGGTGCTGGGCGACAGCGAGTTCTGGACGGTCGTCGTCCGCACGATCGTCTTCGCCGTCGGGTCCGTCGTCTTCACCATGGTCATCGGCATGCTGATCGCGCTGCTCCTCCAGCGCGTCTCGGGCTGGGTGAAGATGCTGATCAACATCGTGCTGGTGGCCAGCTGGGGCATGCCCATCATCGTGGCCACCACCGTCTTCAAGTGGCTCTTCGACTCCGACTACGGCGTCTTCAACGCGCTGCTGAGCAAGCTGCCGGGCGTCGACATGATCGGCCACAACTGGTTCGCCAGCGGCCCCCAGGGACTGGCCGTGATCATGCTCCTGGTGGTGTGGGGCGCGGTGCCCTTCGTCGTCATCACGCTCAGCGCGGGGCTCACCCAGGTGCCGAGCGAACTGGAGGAGGCGGCCCGGCTGGACGGCGCCGGCGCCTGGGGCGTCTTCCGTTACGTCACGCTCCCGATCCTCAAGCCGATCGTCGTGATGCTCACGACGCTCTCCGTCATCTGGGACATGGGCGTCTTCCCACAGGTCTTCGTGATGCGCGGCGGCCACCCGGAGGCGGAGTTCCAACTGCTCACCACGTACTCCTACGACCGCGCCTTCGTCGTCAACGACTACGCGCAGGGGTCGGCGATCGCCCTGCTGACCGTGCTGTTGCTGCTGGGCGTGGTCGCCGTGTACATGCGTCAGATGCTGCAGATCGGAGAGGTCGAATGAGCACCCTCGCCACGGCGGGCCGGCGCCGGGGGAAGTCCAAGCTCGGCTGGAACCTCCTCGGCCTGCTCGTCTTCGTCACCGCGGGCTTCCCCGTCTACTGGATGCTGAACACGGCGTTCAAGCCGGCGAAGGACGCCATCGACCCGGACCCGAGCCTGTTCCCCACGGGCCTCACGCTCGACAACTTCCGTCGCGCGCTGGACATCGCGGACTTCTGGGGCCCCGTCGGCCGCAGCCTGATCGTCTCCCTGTCGGTCGTCGTGATCGGCGTCGTCGTGGGGATGCTGGCCGCGCTGGCCATCTCCCGCTTCGCCTTCCGCGGCCGCAAGGTCGTGATCGTCGGCATCCTCGCGGTCCAGATGATCCCGCTGGTCGCCATGATCATCCCGGTCTTCCTGCTGCTCAACGACCTGAACCAGTACGACAAGCTCTCCGGCCTGATCATCACGTACCTGACCTTCATCCTCCCCTTCACGGTGTGGACGCTGCGCGGCTTCATCGTCAACATCCCGAAGGAGCTGGAGGAGGCGGCCATGGTCGACGGCTGCTCGCGCACCGGAGCCTTCATACGGGTGGTCTTCCCGCTGCTCGCGCCCGGCATGGTCGCCACGTCCGTGTACGCGTTCATCCAGGCCTGGAACGAGTACCTCTACGCCCTGATGCTCATGAGCCAGGAGCACCAGACCGCCACCGTCTGGCTCGGCAACTTCACCACCAAGCACGGCACCGAGTACGCCCCGATGATGGCCGGCGCCACGATGATGGCCGTGCCGATCGTCGTGCTCTTCCTCATCGTCCAGCGCAAGATGGCCGCGGGGCTGACCGCGGGCGCCGTGAAGGGATAACGCCACCCGATGACGACACTCGCCAGTGGTACGACCGCGTCCTCTTCCGACCGGAACGGCTTGGCACGCGACGCGCTCACCGTCCTCCAGCCCGGCTTCACCGGAACCACCGCCCCCGACTGGCTGCTGCGCCGCCTCGGCGAAGGGCTGGCCGCCGTCGGCCTGTTCGGCCGGAACATCGCCTCTCCCGAACAACTCGCCGTCCTGACCGCCCAGTTGCGCGCGGAGCGCGACGACGTCCTGGTCGCCATCGACGAGGAGGGCGGCGATGTCACCCGCCTCGAGGTCCGCGCCGGCTCCTCCTACCCCGGCAACCACGCGCTGGGCGCGGTCGACGACGTGGAGCTGACGCGGGCGGTGGCCTCGGCACTCGGCCACCGCCTCGCGGCCTGCGGGGTGAACCTGAACTGGGCCCCCTCCGCGGACGTGAACTCCAATCCCGACAACCCGGTCATCGGCGTACGGTCCTTCGGCGCCGACACCGACCTGGTGGCCCGGCACACCGCCGCCTACGTCACCGGGCTCCAGTCCGCGGGCGTCGCGGCCTGCACCAAGCACTTCCCCGGTCACGGCGACACGGCGGTCGACTCGCACCACGCGCTGCCGCGCATCGACGCCGACCTGTCGGTCATCGAGGCCCGCGAACTCGCTCCGTTCCGTGCCGCGATCGCCGCGGGCACACGCGCCGTGATGAGCGCGCACATCCTGGTCCCGGCGCTGGACCCGGACCGCCCGGCCACCCTCTCCCGCCGCATCCTCACCGGCCTGCTCCGCGAGGAACTCGGCTACGACGGCCTCATCGTCACCGACGGCATGGAGATGCAGGCCATCGCCGGGACGTACGGCATCGAGCGGGGCAGCGTCCTCGCCATCGCGGCCGGCGCGGACGCGATCTGCGTGGGCGGCGGGCTCGCGGACGACGAGACGGTACGGCGCCTGCGCGACGCCCTCGTCACGGCGGTGCGCACCGGTGAACTCCCCGAGGAGCGCCTCGCGGACGCGGCGGAGCGGGTACGGGCGCTGGCCCGTTGGACGGCGGCGGCCTCCGCGGCATCGCCGGCCGCCGAGCGGGAACCGGCCGACGTGGGGCTCGTCGCCGCCCGACGCGCGCTGACGGTGACACGCGCGCCGTCGTACGAGCCGGTGGACGTGGCGCCGTTCGTCGCCGCCTTCACCCCCGTGGCGAACATCGCCGTCGGTGACGAGACCCCCTGGGGGGTGGCCGCGGAACTGGCCCGGCTGCTGCCCGGCACGGAGACGGGCAGCTTCACGGGGGAGGGGGCGGCAACGGCGGCCCTGGCCGCCGCGGGCAGCCGCCGCGTCGTCGCCGTCGTCCGCGACGAACACCGCCACCCCTGGATGGCGGCCGCCCTGGACACACTGTTGGGGGAACGCCCCGACACGATCGTGGTCGAGATGGGCATCCCCCAGGCCCCGCCCCGGGGCGCCCTCCACATCGCCACGCACGGCGCGGCGAGGGTGTGCGGCCGGGCGGCGGCGGAGGTCATCGCGGGGGAGTGACGGCCTGCGAGATCGCGGGGGAGTGACGGCCTGCGAGAAGGAGAACGAGGAAGGTGCCGGACCCCAGGGGCCCGGCACCTTCCTCGTTCTCCTTCTTCCCGTCGTGCGCTTCTTCGCGCCCTCGGGGTCAGATCCCCTGCCAGTCCGGCTTGTTCGCGAACGTGTGCCGGAAGTAGTCCGCCAGCTTCAGCTTGGACGCGGCGGCCTCGTCCACGACGACCGTGGCGTGCGGGTGGAGCTGGAGCGCCGAGGCGGGGCACACCGCGGCCACCGGCCCCTCCACGGTCGCCGCGACCGCGTCCGCCTTGCCCTCACCCGTGGCCAGCAGGACGAGATGCCGCGCCTCCAGGATCGTGCCGATGCCCTGGGTGATGACGTGGTGCGGCACCTGCTCGATGTCGCCCTCGAAGAACCGTGCGTTGTCGACCCTGGTCTGCTCGGTCAGCGTCTTGATCCGGGTCCGCGAGGCGAGCGAGGAGCAGGGCTCGTTGAACCCGATGTGCCCGTCGGTGCCGATCCCGAGCAGCTGGAGGTCGACGCCACCGGCCGTGGCCAGCGCCTTGTCGTACGCCCGGCACGCGGCCTGCACGTCCTCGGCGGTGCCGTCCGGGCCCATGAACGCGTCCATGCCCAACCCCAGCGGTTCGAGCACCTCGCGCCGCAGCACCGACCGGTACGACTCGGGGTGCTCGGCCGGCAGTCCCACGTACTCGTCGAGCTGGGCGACCCGCGCCCGCGAGGCGTCCACGGCACCGGAGCCGACCTTCGCCGCCAGCGCCTGGTAGACGGGCAGCGGCGTCGAGCCGGTGGCCACGCCGAGCAGAGCGTCGGGCTTGCGCCGGAGCAGCTCCGCCATGGCCTCGGCGATCAGCTCGCCGCCCGCCTTGGCGTCGGGAACGATGACAACTTCCACGCTGGGCCTGCCGATCTGGAGAGTGGCTCGCCGGGAACCGTGAGGGAACACATGTGGTGTAGACCAATCTAGCAAAGGAGTTCCCCCACGGCCCGGCACGGCTTCTCGGCGCATCCGGGCCCGCCGCCCGGACGCCCGCTCGCCACCCGGTGCGGAGCGGCACACCCGGCAAAGCCCTGCCCACAGGCGATGAGATGCTGATACCGATCCTCGCGATCCGCACCGCGCGCACCACCCCGTATCGGCCACGGTCGACGCGTACGACCGGAACGTCCCCAGGAGGCCCCATGTCCGCCCCTACCCCGGACCCCCGGACCGACGACGACCGCCCGGGTCGGATCATGGCCCGCGAGATGGCCGAGCAGCCCGACGTGCTGCGCCGGATCCTGGAGGCGGGCGCACCGCGGATCCAGGAAGTGGCCCGGCAGATCGCGGCCCGCGCGCCCCGCTTCGTACTGCTCACCGCCCGCGGCACCTCCGACAACGCCGCCCTGTACGCGAAGTACCTGTTGGAGATCCAGCTGGGCCTGCCGTGCGGGCTCACCTCGATGTCGACGACCACGGCGTACGGCGCGCGGCCCGATCTCACCGACGTCCTGGTCGTCACCGTCAGTCAGTCCGGCGGCTCCCCGGATCTGGTCGCCTCGACCCGGGCCGCCCGTGAGGCCGGCGCCATCACGCTCGCGGTGACCAACAACCCGGACTCACCGCTGGCGGCCGTCTCCGAGTACCACCTCGACATCATGGCCGGACCCGAGAGGGCCCTGCCCGCCACCAAGACCTACACGGCCTCCCTCCTCACCCTCTATCTCTTCGTCGAAGGACTGCGCGGCGGCGACGGCGCCGCGGCCAAGGCGCTGCCCGATCTCGCCGCGCACCTCCTCACCCGCCAGGACGAGATCCGTACGCTCGCCTCCCGCTACCGCTTCGCCGAGCGCATGGTGATCACCTCGCGCGGCTACGGCTACCCCACGGCCAAGGAAGCCGCCCTGAAGCTGATGGAGACCAGCTACATCCCCGCCCTCTCGTACTCCGGCGCCGATCTGCTGCACGGCCCCCTCGCCATGGTCGACAACATCTCCCCGGTCATCGCGGTCGTCACCGACGGCAAGGGCGGCGAGGCGCTCCAGCCCGTGCTCGACCGGCTGCGCGGGCGCGGCGCCGACCTGGTCGTCATCGGCCCCCGTGCCCAGGTGCAGCAGGCCTCGGCCGGGTTCGTCCTGCCCACCGAGGGGGTGACCGAGGAGCTCCAGCCGATCCTCGAGATCCTTCCGCTCCAGCTCCTGGCCTACGAGGTCACCATCGCCCGCGGCCAGGACCCGGACGCGCCGCGCGCCCTGGCGAAGGTGACGGAGACCCGCTGACCGACGCGCCCCCCGGGCGGGTGGACGGGCCAAGGTGATCCGGCCCCGTTCATGAGCCGATCCGGCCCCCACCGGGGGCCGAACCCGGCTAGTCTGCGTGGTGGATGCTGTTGGAAGTTCGATAAAGAGACAACAACAAACATCCGCCGGCGCATGGACGCGGCACGTGGTCTAGTCCACAATGTGCAGGTAAAGCCTTCGATCGACGCGGCGTCGCTTACGGCGAGGCGTTGATCCACACAAGCATCCGTCTTCCCCGCACAGGAAGGCGGACCGAGGAACCGGCGCTCTCTGCCCTGACTGCTCCGGGTCCTCTCCTTCGGCCGACCGGGACCGCACACCCCGTGGCCGTTGCTGCTCCGGGCTGCGGTGCCGGGAGGGTTGAGGGTCCCTCTCAGGCGCCGCGGCCCGCGGGTGTTTTCGGAGCCGGGCCAAACCCCCAGGTACGCTCGCAGATGTGCCCTCCATGAACGACCTCGTCCGCCAGCACACCGCTCTCGGTGACACCGATCTCGAGTGGTTGCATCTGCTGGTCTCGGAGTGGCAGTTGCTCTCCGACCTCTCCTTCGCCGACCTCGTGCTGTGGGTTCCCACCCGCGACGGCACCCGCTATGTCTCCGTCGCGCAGATGCGGCCCAACACCGGCCCGACCTCGTACCAGGACGACATGGTCGGCCACCTCGTCCCACGCGGCCGCCGCCCGCTGCTGGACGCCGCGCTGGACGAGGGCCGGATCGTGCGCGAGGGCGATCCCGAGTGGCGCGAGGAGGTGCCGGTACGGGTCGAGTCCATTCCGGTACGGCGGGAGGGGCGCGTCCTCGGTGTCATCGCGCGCAACACCAATCTCCTCACCGTGCGCACTCCGAGCCGGCTGGAGCTGACGTACCTCCAGAGCGCGTCCGACCTCGCCCAGATGATCGCCGCCGGCTCCTTCCCGTTCTCCGGCCAGCAGGTCGACATGGACGCCTCCCCTCGGGTCGGCGACGGACTGATCCGCCTCGACGCCGAGGGCATCGTCCAGTACGCGTCTCCGAACGCGCTGTCCGCGTATCACCGCCTCGGCCTCGCCTCCGACCTGGTGGGCCACCACCTCGGTGTGACCACCGCGGAACTCGCCCCGTCCCGCGGTCCGGTGGACGAGGCCCTGTCCAAGGTCGCCAGCGGCTGGGCACCCCGCGAGTTCGAGATCGAGAGCGGCGACGGGGTGATCCAGCTGCGCGCGATCCCGCTCAAGCCCAAGGGCACTCGGGTCGGTTCGCTCGTCCTGCTGCGTGACGTGACCGAACTGCGCCGCCGCGAACGCGAGTTGATCACCAAGGACGCGACCATCCGGGAGATCCACCACCGGGTCAAGAACAACCTCCAGACGGTGGCGGCGCTGCTGCGGCTCCAGGCCCGGCGCATCGAGTCGGAGCGCGGCCGTGAGGCCCTGGAGGAGGCCGTACGACGGGTCGGCTCGATCGCCATCGTGCATGAGACGCTGTCTCAGAACCTGGACGAGCGGGTCGAGTTCGACGAGATCGCCGACCGGGTGCTCGCCATGGTCGCCGAGATCTCGCCCGGCAAAGTCACCGGCCGCCGAACCGGCCGCTTCGGCATACTCGACGCCGAGGTCGCCACCCCGCTCTCCATGGTCCTCACCGAGATTCTTCAGAACGCGCTGGAGCACGGCTTCCGCGAGGGTGATCGGGGCACGGTCGAGGTCTCGGCGGTGCGCGGCGGCACCAGCAAGGAGGCCCGCCTGCTGGTCACCGTCCAGGACGACGGGGTCGGTCTCCCGGAGGGCTTCGACCCGCACCGCTCGGGCAACCTCGGGCTGCAAATCGTACGGACGCTGGTGGAGGGCGAGTTGGGGGGCAGCTTCGACATGGTGGCGGCCCCGGAGCGCGGTACGCAGGTCATCCTGGACATTCCGGTGCGAGCGCACAAGTAGGAGTGCATGTAGGAGCGCGAGCAGAACTGCCGGCAGAAGTACAAGCGGAAGTATCTGACGCCCCCACAAGTCGCGCATGACAGTGGCCCCGGACCAGAAGGTCCGGGGCCACTGCTTACGTTGCTATGCGCATCGGGGGTACTGCGCGCTGCGGCTCGGGGGCGGGAGATGCGTACTCGCTGTACGCGCCGCCGGGCTCAGGCTCGTTACGGGGTGGGGTGTCAGGCGGTGGCCTGACGGGCCCGGTTGCGGGCGGCACGGCGCTTCATCGCGCGACGCTCGTCCTCGCTGAGGCCACCCCAGACGCCGGAGTCCTGGCCGGACTCGAGCGCCCACTGCAGGCACTGCTCCATGACGGGGCAGCGACGGCAGACGGCCTTGGCTTCCTCGATCTGCAGCAGCGCAGGACCGGTGTTGCCGATGGGGAAGAAGAGCTCGGGGTCTTCCTCGCGGCAAACGGCGTTGTGACGCCAGTCCATGGCTGCTACCTCTCCTTGGTATTACATGCACGTTGCTTGTGAATGTGAACGCTTTCACGAATCCCTCAACAAGTGAAGGGCCGACTGCCAGGATTCCCTGACGTGGTCCTGTGATTTGAGGAGGGGTTCTGGCTCTCTGTGGGGCCGATGTTGCGGGCCGTCCCGATCGCCACGTAGAGACTCGCAAACCTCAGCGGCGGATACAACCCCTTCTGGAAAGTTTTTTTTGATTCCTCGGTGTCGACTAGGTCACAGCCGTACTTCCATGGGGTGGACCCTGGTCTAAACGTTCGAGTGAAAGGACTTTGGGCCCTTCCGCTCACACAATCACACGCAGTGCACGGCGTACGCCTGTGAACGTCACGCTGGTGCGCAGTCCCAGGTGGTCACCGTCCATCTGGAGGGGGAGCGGCGCCTTCGAATGCAAGGTGAAGTCGGTCAGGTCATGGAGAGTCAGGGCGTGCTTGCCATGGGGTCCGCGCTCGGGGGACGAAGTGAGCAACTGGGTGGCATACCGGGCAGCCGCACCCGTCGACATGCGGTTGAGAGCGAGTACGTCGAGCCCGGTATCGAACGAAGCCTTAGGCGACGCGTACACCGGACGATTGCCGAGAAACGTCCAGGGCGAGGTGTTGCAGATTATGGACATCACAAGATCGGTGACCGGGTCCTGGCCGGGGCGCTCCAGTGTGATCGTTCCGTGCCTGCGGTGAGGTTCGTCCAAAAACTGACGTGCCACTTGGCGCAAATAGAGGGCGTGAGTGGAGCGCTTGCCGCGCTCGCGCTGCTGCTCGACCCGGCCGATCACCCCCGCGTCGAAGCCGAGCCCCGCGCAGAAGGTGAACCAGCGGGAGGGGACGGCTTCGTCCTCGGTGCCGGGGGTGCCCGCGGCGAGACCGAGGCCGATCGCGCGCTCGCGGTCCTCTCTGAGCGCGTCCAGCAGGGCGCCGGTGGCCTCCACGGCGTCGTTGGGCAGGCCCAGGGCGCGGGCGAAGACATTGGTGGAGCCGCCGGGGACCACCGCGAGGCGGGGCAGACGGTCCAGGTCGGGGCCGTTGTGCAGGAGACCGTTCACGACTTCGTTGACGGTGCCGTCGCCGCCGAGCGCGACCACCAGTTCTATGTCGTCGCTCTCCGCGGCCTGCCGGCCGAGGTCCCGGGCGTGCCCGCGGTACTCGGTCGTGACCACCTCGAGCTTCATCTCGCTCGCCAGTGCGTGGATCAAGACATCGCGCGTGCGCGCACTTGTGGTGGTAGCTGCCGGATTGACCACGAGAAGTGCACGCATGCGATGCAGCGTACCTACCGAGGGGTACTGGTCCCAGACAGAGTTAGGGATCCGGTAAGAGATAGGGGCGTGAGTCTCGACACGGTGAGGTGCGGGAGGCGGTGGGGTGGCGGTCGGGGCCGGGCCGTGCGCCGGGGCCCGAGGGATACCCTTCGGGGGTGAGCGCTGAGCAGATCCCCACCCCTGACGCCCCTTCCGCAGAGCCCCGTCCCGGACGGCTGACCGCCGCGGCCGCGCTGGCCGCGCTGGAGGGGCTGGTCCTCGCCGTGGGGGGCGTGTGGATGCTGGTCCTGGGGGCCACGGGTGGCTCGGGAGACGGGAAGCAGGGCGTGACTCTGGGCGTGACGCTGATCGTGCTCGCGCTGCTGCCCCTGCTGGCCGCCCGCGGCCTGCTGCTACGCCGCAGCTGGAGCCGGGGGCCCGCGGTCATCACCCAGATCATGGCGCTGCCCGTCGCCTACAGCCTGCTCCAGGCCGACAGCGTGGCGATCCCCGCCGGAATCGCCCTCGCGGTGGTTGCGATCACGGCGCTGGTCCTGCTCGTCAGTTCCGAGACCACCCGGGCGCTGGGCATCCGTGGCCCCGGTGCCGCGGAGGAAACCGAGTAGCTCCGACCTGCCGGCGGGGTCCGTACCGGTTGCGCGCCCGCTGAAAAGGCGGGATCCGCGCCCGGGGGGTCGGGCTCCGCGCCTACGGGGACTCCGCTGCGGTGCCCCCGCCCGGCGGCTGCCCGGTTACTCCTCGACCAGGAGCTTTTCGCGGAGCTGCGCGAGGGTGCGGGCCAGCAGGCGGGAGACGTGCATCTGGGAGATGCCGACCTCCTGTGCGATCTGCGACTGGGTCATGTTGCCGAAGAAGCGAAGGAGCAGGATCCGCTTCTCTCTCGGGGGGAGGTCCTCGAGCAGGGGCTTCAACGACTCCCGGTACTCGACGCCCTCCAGGGCCTCGTCCTCCGCACCCAGCGTGTCCGCGACCGCCGGGGACTCGTCGTCCGTGTCGGGGACGTCCAGCGACAGCGTGGAGTACGCGTTGGCGGACTCCAGGCCCTCCAGGACCTCCTCCTCCGAGATGGCCAGCTTCTCGGCCAGCTCATGCACCGTGGGGGAGCGGCCGTGCTGTTGCGACAGCTCGGCCGTCGCCGTGGTCAGGGCCAGGCGCAGTTCCTGCAGGCGGCGCGGCACCCGCACCGCCCAGCCCTTGTCGCGGAAGTGTCGCTTGATCTCGCCGACGACCGTCGGGGTCGCGTACGTCGAGAACTCGACGCCGCGCTCCGGGTCGAAGCGGTCGACCGACTTGATCAGGCCGATGGTCGCGACCTGGGTGAGGTCGTCCAGCGGCTCACCGCGGTTGCGGAAGCGGCGCGCCAGGTGCTCGACGAGCGGGAGGTGCATGCGGACCAGCTGATTGCGCAGCTCCGCGTACTCCGCGCTGCCGTCCTGCAGCTTGCGCAGCTCGATGAACATCGCCCGCGCGCCGCTGCGGTCCTGCGGGTCGTGCTGGATGTGCTGGGCGCTCGGCCCGTGCTGCGTGCCCTGCACGCTCTGCACCCCTGGCTTGTCGTGTCGCTCGTGCTCGCTCATAGTCCCGCCCGTCACCAGCCGCCGCCCTTCCGAGGACGTGCTCGGCGCGGCACCCTCCGGATCCCGTTGCCCGTCGTCCTGGCCGGAGAGGCTCTCCTGTGCGTCCTCCGGGTGCGGCCGGGCCTGTTCGGGGATGCCGTCGACGCCTTCCACCGTGCCCCGCGGCCCGTCGAGGCCGTCGACACGTCCGGCGGGAAGCTCCCGTGTGCCGCGCTCTTCGTCCCGCACCGGCCCGTCCCCGTTCCTCACGCCGGCCCGGGTCCCGCGCCGCGCTGTTTGTAGAGGCTGATCGAAACGGTCTTGTCCTCGGCGACGGTGGAGTCGACCTTGCCCGCGAGCGCCGACAGGACGGTCCACGCGAACGTGTCCCGTGACGGAGCGTGACCGTCGGTGGTCGGAGCGGAGACCGTCACCTCGAGCGAGTCCTCGATGAGCCGGAAGACACAGCTGAGCACCGATCCGGGGACGGCCTGCTGCAACAGGATCGCGCAGGCCTCGTCCACCGCGATGCGGAGGTCCTCGATCTCGTCGAGGGTGAAGTCCAAACGGGCCGCGAGACCGGCCGTAGCCGTACGCAGCACCGACAGGTAGGCACCCGCGGCCGGCAGCCGGACTTCCACGAAGTCCTTCGTCGCGGGCTCGCCTGCGATCTGGGACACCCTCACCTCCAAGGTGGTACAAGCTCTTTCGAGCTCTTTTCGGGGGCCGAGGGTCGCCCCCCGGGGTAACGCGCTAGGTGGTTCAGCGGTGACGCTACCGCGCTCCCGACTTTTCTGTCCTGGGGACCCCGCCCCTTGCTGTCACTCATAGTAAGCCTATGAGTACGCACAGTGGCTAGGGGTCTGCGGGCCCAAATAGGAAGAGCGCGCGCCGGGTTGACGTACCCAGGCGTCAGACGGTCGAACCGTCCGGGCCGTGGGTCACGCCAGTACGTGGTCGACGAAGCACCAGCGCCAGCTCTCACCGGGCTCGAAGGTCCGCATCACGGGATGTCCGGTCTCCTTGAAATGCCCCGCCGCGTGCCGCAGCGGCGATGAGTCGCAGCAGCCGAGGTGCCCGCAGCTCAGACACAGCCGCAACTGCACCGGATGTGTACCGGCGGCCTGGCACTCCAGGCAGGTCTCGCTCAGCGGCCCGGGTTCGGGGTGCGGCAGCTCGTCGGCGTGCGTGCACTGTTTCATGATTGCCAGGTTACGTCGGGCGTGCGGGATGTCGCGCGAAAACGAGGGCGGGCGGAAGACGATGGACGTATTGCCACTGCTGTTGCTGGTCGCGGGGAGCGCCGCGGTCGCCGGGCTCGCCCGTCGCACCCCGGTGCCGGCGCCGCTGTTGCTCGTCGCGGCAGGCCTGGCCGTCTCGTACGTCCCTGGGGTGCCCGGATACGAACTCGACCCGGAGATCGTGCTCCCGCTGGTGCTGCCCCCGCTGCTGTACACGGCGGCCACCGACAGCTCGTACCTCGATCTTCGGGCGCATATGCGGCCCATCGCGCTGCTGTCGGTGGGGTACGTGCTCTTCGCGACGCTGGCCGTCGGCTGGGCCGCCTATCTGATCGTGCCGAGCCTGCCGCTGCCCGCGGCGCTGGTCTTCGGAGCGGTGGTGGCGCCGCCGGACGCGGTGGCGGCCACGGCGGTGGCGCGCCGGGTGGGGCTGCCCTCGAGGATCACCACGATCCTTCAGGGCGAGTCCCTGGTGAACGACGCGACCGCGATCACCGCCTACAAGGTGGCCCTCGCCGCCGCGGTCGGCGCGGGCGCGACCTGGGCCGGCGGTGTCCGTGAGTTCCTCCTCGCGGCGGTCGGAGGTGTGGTCGTCGGTCTCGTCCTGATGGTTCCGATCCACTGGTTGCGCACGCACCTGGATGAGGCACTTCTCCAGAACACCCTCTCCTTGTTGATCCCCTTCGTCGCCTACGGGATCGCCGAGAAGGTGCACGCCTCCGGAGTGCTCGCGGTGGTCGTCGTCGCGCTCTACCTCGGGCACCGTGCCTGGGAGGTGGACTTCGCGACCCGGCTCCAGGAGGAGGCGGTGTGGAAGATGGTCGCGTTCGTCCTGGAGTCGGCGGTGTTCGCCCTGATCGGACTCCAACTGCCGGTCGTCCTCAAGGGCCTCGGCCAGTACCAGGGAGCCCAGGCCGCCTGGTACGCGGTGGCCGTCTTCCTGGTCGTGGTCGCCGCCCGGTTCGTATGGATCTATCCCGCCACCTTCCTGCCCCGGATCCTGTCGGCGCGCGTCCGGGAGCGCGAGGGGTCCCCCACCTGGAAGGGCCCGTTCATCATCGGCTGGGCCGGCATGCGCGGGGTGGTCTCGCTCGCCATCGCCTTCTCCATCCCGCTCACCGTGGACGGCGGTGCCTCCTTCCCCGATCGCAACCTGCTCCTCTTCCTCACCTTCACCACCGTGATCGGGACCCTGGTCGTCCAGGGACTGACCCTGCCCCCTCTCATCCGCCTGCTGAAGCTGCCGGGACGCGACGTCCAGGCCGAGACGCTCGCCGAGGCGAACGCCCAGGCGCAGGCGTCCCGGGTCGCCGAGGAGCGCCTCGACGAACTCCTCACCGACGACCGCAACGCCCTGCCCCCGCCGCTCGCCGACCGGCTCCGCTCGGTCCTGGAACGCCGCCGCAACGCCGTCTGGGAACGGCTCGGCGCCGTCAACCCGGTGACCGGGGAGACCGCCGACGACACCTACCGCCGCCTGTCCCGCGAGATGATCAGTGCGGAACGCGAGGTGTTCGTGAAACTCCGCGACCACCGCTACATCGACGACGAAATGCTCCGCACCCTCCTGCGCAGACTCGACCTGGAGGAGGCGGCGGCCTACCGAGAAGCGGCGTGAAGCGCCGGACGAGGGCTCAGAACGGTGCCCCCGTGATCACCGCCGCCACCGTCGTCCCCCGTGGGAACGCCCCCTCCTCCACCAGGGTGACGAGTCCGTAGAGCATCTTGGCGACATAGAGACGCTCCACGGGCAGGCCGTGGCGCTGTTCGAAGTCCGCGGCGAAGGTGTCGAGTTCGGGCGTGGCGCGGGCATAGCCGCCGAAGTGGAAGCGGTCGTCGAGTGACCAGGTCCCGCACGGGCCGCCGAAGGCGGCTTCCTGGAGGGCTCTTATGTCACTGCCCAGGAAGCCGCCCTTGAGGACAGGGATCCCCAGGGCCCGCTGGTCGGGGGCGAGGCCGGCGGCCAGGCCGGCGAGGGTGCCGCCGGTGCCGCAGGCCAGGGCGGCCACGTCGACACCGCCATGGCCCCGCAGCTCCGCGCCGAGCTCCCGGCAGCCGCGTACGGCAAGGGAGTTGCTGCCACCCTCCGGGACGACGTACGCGTCCTCGGCGTCCACCGAGCGCAGCAGGGCGGCCATCGTCTCCGGTTCGCTCTTGCGGCGATACGTCGACCTGTCGACGAAGTGCAGTCGCATGCCGTCGGCCGCGCAGCGCGTCAGTGAGGGGTTGAGGGGCCGGTCGGCCAGCTCCTGGCCGCGGACCACCCCCACGGTCGTCAGCCCGAGGAGGCGGCCCGCGGCGGCGGTGGCGCGCAGATGATTGGAGTACGCGCCGCCGAACGTGACCACCGTGCGGCCCGCCGCCGCGCGGATGTTCGGGGCGAGCTTGCGCCACTTGTTGCCGATCAGCTCCGGGTGGATCAGATCGTCCCGCTTGAGCAGCAGCCGCACGCCCTGGCGCGTGAAGCGCTCGTCCGTGACCTGGCACAGCGGCGAGGGCAGCCTCGGCCGCAGAACGGTCGGGTCGAGCGCTTCGGGGACGGCCGGAGCGGCCGGGGTGGTCGGGTCGTCCGGGGTTGCGGGGCTGGGCACCCCACCATTGTCGGACACCTGTCCGGTATGCGGGCGGCCGCCCCGTGCCCGTCCATCACTTGAGGCGGTCGCGGACGCGCTCTCTCATCGAGGCCATCGTGAAGCCGCGCGGGTCGACCTTGCCCGGCTGCCACTCCAGGTGGCCGATGACCGAACGCTCCGTCCAGCCGTGGTGGCGGCAGATCGCGGCCGCGACCTTCTCGATGGCCTCCAGCTGCACCTCGGGCCACGGATCCTTTCCGTCCCCGAGGTTCTCGCACTCGAAGCCGTAGAAGTGGCGGTTGCCGTCGGTGTTCGCCTCGTTGTCCGGCGGGAGCGCCTTCTCCGCGATCACGGCGCGCAGCACGTCGTCGTCGCCCAGGCCCGCGTGGTTGGCCCGGCCGTAGCCCACGAGGTGCAGGACACCGTCCTTGGTGATGACACCGTGGCACAGCGGGCCGGGCAGATCAGGGCGGCCCGCACGACAGAGCCCGACGGTGTGCTCGCTGCCCGAGGTCACCGAGTGGTGGATCATCACGCCGTACACCGGACCCCAGGGCCCTTTGTGATTGCGGCTGTGATGCTCCCAGTCGCCGACCTCGACGACGGTGACGCCTTCCTCCCTGAGCTGGTCCAGGAAACCGCCCGCGGACATGGGTGGGGCCATGACCGCCTCCTTCGCACTCCGCGGCGGCCACCGGTCGCGGCCGTCTCGTACCGCAGCTGTACCCGGAACCCGGGGCTCCGGCCCAGCCGTTCGTACGGCGTGCGAGTTGATCCGGTCAGGGGCGCGGGCGCGTCTGACCAGCGCGTTCACGGCGCGTTCGCGGTGCGTCCGCGAGGCCCGTCAGGAGCGCAGGAACGCGTCCCCGTTCACAGCGATGTGGCTCTCCAGCGCCTGCAGGGCCTGCTGGGTCGCCTCGGGGGAGCCGCTGCCGCGCCGCTCCGCGTAGTACGCCGCGCCCAGTTTCTTGAGGAGGTCGCCGCCCGCACGCTGTGCCTGCACCTCGTCGAGCTTCTGCTTGCCCTGCGTGAGCCCTCGCTGCGCCTGTTCCTTGGCGCGGTCCAGGAAGCCTGCCATTGCCGTCTCCTGTCGTCGTCCGTCACCGCGTCAAACGGTTGGCCTGATCTCGGAGTTCCCGCTCGCAACGGCTCCGCGCTGTTCGAGGACGACGGCGCCGGCTGTTCGATCGATCGACAAAAGCGGACCCTCTGCCCAATCCGCCGTGATCCATTCCCGCTCATTCGTGTAATAGCACCGGCACGCTCCGTGATGGAAGGCTGGTCGGCGCAGATCAGCGCATGACCGGGAGGGCAATTTTCATGTCGGTAGGCGAAGAGGTCCGTGCGGGTCAGGGCAAGCCGCAGCAGAGTCTCGGCACATCGGCCGCGCGGAACCTGGCCACCACCACCAAGTCCGCACCCCAGATGCAGGAGATCAGCTCACGGTGGCTGCTGCGCATGCTTCCGTGGGTGAACGTGCAGGGTGGCACGTACCGCGTGAACCGGCGGCTCAGCTACTCCGTGGGCGACGGCCGCGTGACGTTCGTGAAGACCGGTGACCGTGTGCAGGTCATCCCCGCGGAGCTCGGCGAGCTGTCCGTGCTCCGCTCGTTCGAGGATCAGGAGGTGCTCGGCGAGCTCGCCCAGCGGTGCCAGCAGCGGGAGTTCGTACCGGGCGAAGTGCTCGCCTCGTTCGGCAGCCCGTCCGACGAGGTGTTCCTGCTCGCGCACGGCAAGGTGGAGAAGATCGGCACCGGCCCGTACGGCGACGACGCGGTCCTCGGCGTCCTCGCCGACGGCGCGTACTTCGGCGAGCAGGCGCTCATCGACCCGGACGCCATCTGGGAGTACACGGCCCGCGCCGTCACCGCGGTCACCGTGCTCGCACTGCCGCGCCAGGACCTCGAGCAGGTCGCCGAGCGCTCCGACTCCCTGCGCGAACACCTCACGTCGCTGCGCGCGATTCCGGAGCAGCGCACCAACAAGTACGGCGAGAAGGAGATCGACCTCGCGGCCGGCCACACCGGGGAGCAGGACATCCCCGGCACCTTCGTGGACTACGAGGCCGCGCCGCGCGAGTACGAACTGAGCATCGCCCAGACCGTGCTGCGCCTGCACACGCGTGTGGCCGATCTCTACAACCAGCCGATGAACCAGACGGAGCAGCAGCTCCGCCTGACCGTCGAGGCGCTGAAGGAGCGCCAGGAGCACGAGCTCATCAACAACCGGGAGTTCGGACTGCTCAACAACTGCGAGTACGACCAGCGGCTCCAGCCGCACGACGGCGTGCCCAGCCCCGATGACCTGGACGAGCTGCTCAGCCGCCGGCGTGGCACCAAGCTGTTCCTCGCCCACCCGCGCGCGATCTCCGCGTTCGGCCGCGAGTGCAACAAGCGCGGACTGGTCCCCGAGAGCGTCGAGATCGCGGGCAACCGAGTCCCGACCTGGCGCGGTGTGCCGCTGTTCCCGTGCAACAAGATCCCCGTCAGCGACACCCGGACGACCTCGATCATCGCCATGCGTACCGGCGAGGCCGAGCAGGGTGTCATCGGCCTCCAGCAGGCGGGCATCCCGGACGAGATCGAGCCGAGCCTGTCGGTGCGCTTCATGGGCATCAACGAACAGGCGATCATCTCCTACCTGGTGACGGCGTACTACTCGGCGGCGGTTCTCGTGCCGGACGCCCTCGGCATCCTGGAGAACGTCGAGATCGGCCGCTGGCGGTGACCTTCCCGACGCCGGCCGCCGTGTTCCCGCCCGATCAGGCGGGAACACCGGGGACGAGGCGGAGTCCGGCCGAGACCCTGGACAGGCGGGGCCTCATCGGCAAGCCCATGGAGGGCAGGCCCTCGGACGGCGGGTCCGCGGACGGGAGGCCCATGGATCGGCAGGTCGCGCCCGGCCCGCTGGACGGGCAGGAGGCGGCGGGCATCCTGGAGTACGCCCGTGCGTCCGTCGACCCCGAGCTGCGCAGGGCCGTCGACTCGCTGCCTGGATCCATGCGCCGGATCGCGCTCTACCACTTCGGCTGGGAGCACGCGGACGGCACCCCGGCGGCGGGCAACGCGGGCAAGGCGATCCGCCCGGCCCTGGTGCTGACCGCCACGGGAGCGCTCGGCGGTCAGCACGCGGCCGCCGTACAGGCGGCGGCCGCCGTGGAGTTGATCCACAACTTCACGCTGTTGCACGACGACGTCATGGACCGGGACACCACCCGCAGACACCGCCCCACCGCGTGGACCGTGTTCGGCGATGCCGACGCGATCCTCGCCGGGGACGCCATGCAGGCGCTCGCCCAGCGGCTGCTCGCCGAGGACGCGCACCCGGCGTCCCAGGCCGCCGCCGCCCGGCTCGCGTCCTGCGTCGTGGAGCTGTGCGAGGGGCAGCACGCGGACACGGCCATGGAGAGGCGCGGACCCGCCGAGGTCACCCTCGACGAAGTGCTCGCCATGGCCGAGGCCAAGACCGGCGCGCTGCTCGGCTGCGCATGCGCGCTCGGCGGGCTGTACGCGGGGGCGGACGAGGAGGACGTCGACGCGCTGGACGCGTTCGGCCGGGAGGCCGGGCTCGCCTTCCAGCTGATCGACGACGTGATCGGGATCTGGGGGGACCCGAGCCGAACCGGCAAGCCGGCCGGGGCGGACCTCATCGCCCGCAAGAAGTCCCTGCCCGTGGTCGCCGCGCTCGCCTCCGGCACCCCGGCGGCGACGGAACTCGCCGAGCTGTACGGAGTTCCCTACGAGGAAGGGGAGTTGGAGCGCACGGTGCAGGCCGTCGAGCGGGCGGGCGGCCGTGACTGGGCGCAGCTCCAGGCGGCCGACCGGATGTCCCGGGCGATGCACGAGCTGTCCCGGGCGATCCCCGACCCGGAGGCGGCGGGCGGCCTCCTCGCGCTCGCGGAGTTCGTGACGCGGCGCAGCAACTGACCCGTTCGAACCTTCGGATGACCCGTTCGACCCTTCAGAAGGGCGGTTGAAGACCCCGGGGCCTCCGGGACCGTACGGCACCTGACCTCCGTACGGCACCGGGCTCCGGCCGGAGCGGGTCCCGCGCATCCCCACGGTGCGCGGGGCCTGTCTCTCTCGGGCCCGGACGGGCCCGACAGGCCCTAGGCTGCAACAGCCGTACGATCAGCGGCGGTTGAGGCGAGAGGGTGGGACATGGGCGTGGTGATCCGGACGGCGGACGTGGGCGACCGGGAGCTGGTCACCCGGCTGCTCGACGAGGCGTTCCAGGACGACCCGGTGAGTGGCTGGGTCTTTCCGGACCCGGCGCACCGCCGCGCGAAGCACCCCGGGCTGATGGGGATGTTCACCGAGGTCGTGCTCGCCGAGGGCCGCATCGACGTCACGGAGGACGGCACGGCGTGCGCGCTGTGGCTGTCCGTGCCCGCCGACGCCGGCCACGCCGACGACGAGGACGACGGTCCCGCACGGCTGCGTGAGGCCGTCGACCCCGACAACGAGCGGGTCGAGCTGATAGGCCGCCTGACGGCCGGGATCCACCCCGCGGGCCGCGCCCACGAGTACCTGTGGATGATCGGCGTGGCGCCCCAGCGCCAGGGCGAGGGCCTCGGCACCGCGCTCGTCCGGTCGGTCCTCGACCGCTGCGACCGCGAGGGTCTGCCCGCCTATCTGGAGGCGAGCAACGCCGACAGCCGTCGGCTCTACGAGCGTCTCGGCTTCGAGCTCACGGGGCGCCCTCTCGACCTGCCGGACGGTCCGCGGATGTGGCCGATGTGGCGCGAGCCGCAGCCCGGGCGGGGAGCCTGATCGGGCAACGCGCGGGACGGCGAGTGCAAGAACGGCGTCTTCGTGGCGGACGTACAGCAGGAAGCGCTGAAGCGTCACCCGCCCTACCCTGAATGCATGGGCACCGATGAGCATGTCTGCCCCGCCTGCCGGCAGCCGGTCACCACCGTCGTGCGGCGCCACAAGACGCTGGGCGCGTTCGTTCCCGTATGGGGTCCCGGCCCCTGCCACAACCCGGAGTGCGAGAGGTACGTCGGCGAGCCCGGAGCCGGAGTCGGGTCCGGCGGTGCGGGATCTGGAGGCGGCGCGCGGTCCCGGTCCGTGCCCGGGACCGGATCCGAACCCGGCAGGGACACCGGAGAGCCCCGGGAGCAACCCGGGGAGTCCGTCGCGGAAAAATGAGGAAGCCGAGGGAGCCGACTCGTGAAGTACCTGGTGATGGTGCAGGGCACGCAGGCGGACTACGAGGGCATGCGGGGCAAGGGCTCCGCACACGCCCCGGCCTGGAGCGAGCAGGAGCTGCAGGCGATGTACGCGTACATGGGCGCGATCAACGACGACCTCTCGAAGTCCGGTGAGCTCGTCGACGGGCAGGGGCTGGTCGAACCGGCACAGACCCGCCTGGTCACGGCCGGGCAGGACGGGAAGGCCGTCATCACCGACGGGCCGTACAGCGAGACCAGGGAGCTGATCGCCGGCTACTGGGTACTGGAGTGCGAGAGCCTGGAGCGGGTCACCGAGATCGCCGAGCGCGTCACCCGCTGCCCCGGCCCCGAGGGCGCCACGAACTACCCGGTGGTCATCCGCCCCATCCTGGACGGCACCGGAGACATCTGAGCGGGATGCGCCCGCGGCACCTCCGGTCTCCCCGAGCGACGCCACGGGAGACGAGGGCGGCCCGGCTGAGGCCGTAGCGTGGCGGCATGTCCGAACCCTTGTTGCACCTCACCGAGCGCTCCCTGTGGGACGCGGCGCGCGCGTCCGGCGCGTACGAGATGTCCACCCGTGGCCGCACCCTCCAGGAGGAGGGCTTCATCCACTGTTCGCTGCGGCACCAGGTCCCCGGGGTCGCCTCCTTCCTGTACGGCGGGTACGACGGCCCCGACGAACTGGTGCTCCTGGTCATCGATCCCGAAGGGCTGGACGTGCCGGTGCGCTACGAGGCGGTCAAGCCCGGGGGCGAGGAGTTCCCGCACATCTACGGGCCGATTCCGGTGGCTGCCGTGGTGGACGTGGAGGTGTGGGAGCCCGCGTAGGCCTGTCCGCTTCGGGTCGTTCCTCGGGTCAGGCCGGGGCCGGGAGGCTGCCCGTCGCCGGGTCCCGGCCGGTCAGGCAGTACGTGCCGCCGACCGGGTCCCGCATGACGGCCCAGCGGGCGCCGTGACCGACGAGCACGGCACCGAGCCGCTCGTGGTGGGCGCGTACCGCCTCGATGTCCGAGCAGGCGATGTCGAGGTGGGCGGCGGCGGGGCGGGCGGTGTCGAGGCGTTGCAGGAGGATGCGGAAGGGGAGCCCGGCGGGCGGCCTGAGCAGGTGGAACTCCGGGAGCGCGCCGGGGTGCGACTCCCATCCGGTCAGGGCGCTCCAGAAGGCGACTTCGGCCTCGAAGCGGGTGGGCGCCACGTCCAGGCACACCTGGTCGAGGCGGCTGGTGGCGCCGGTGGGGCCCGGGACGACCGCAGGCCGCGCCGACTCGCCGTGCCAACGGACCGCACAGAACGGCTGACCACCGGGGGAGCGCAGGACGACCAGGTCCTCTTCGGTGGTGACGATCTCGGCGCCGAGCTGCCGGGCCGACTCCGCCAGCGCCGGTACGTCCTCGACGGCGAGGTCCAGATGGGCGCCGCCGTCGCCCGCGTCGACGCCCTGCGCCTTGACGCAGGCGTCGGTGCCGTCGGGCAGCAGGGTCACGAACTCGCCCTGCTCACCGCGCGGTTCGGACAGCTTCGTCGCCGTGACCGCGGTCCAGAAGCCGCAGGCGCGAGCGAAGTCCTTCATGGGCCGGTCGACGAAGGCGTAGGTCCATCGAATGGGATCAGCCATGGGTCGTTTCCCGCTCCCTCTCAGACGCCGTGTGCGGCTCGTACCGTCTCCTGTCCGATCAGCCCGCGCAACGACGTTTTCACCCGTGAGACGAAGGCATCCCGCGCGTCGGGGGAGAGGACGTCCAGGGACAGATACGGGTTCAGATCCTCCAGCTCCACAAGGAGCAGTTCGCCGCCGGGGGCCCGGCAGGCGTCGACGCGCTGGATGCCGTACGCGATGTCGTTCCAGTCGACGAACCGCTGCGCGAACTCCCGGTCCCGCTCGGTCGGCTCGTACGGTTCCAGGGCCCAGCGCTCGTCCGGGCGGGGCGTGTACAGGGCGTACTGGAAGGTGTGGTCGACGAAGTAGAAGGACACCTCGTAGCGGAAGTCGATGCGTGGCTGGACGAGGATGTTGCCGTACGACAGTTCGGGCAGCCGGTCGCGCGGTACGAACTCCAGGCCGATGGAGTCCGCTCCCAGCTTGGGCTTCACGACGTAGGTGTCGACGTCCGGAAGCCGGTCGAGGTCGTCCGCGCGGTCGATGGTCGGGATGACCGGGAACCCCGCCGCGGTGAGGTCCAGCAGGTACCCCTTCCCCGCCATGTCCCCCTTGCCGGACAGCTGGTTGTACACGCGGACACCTTCCGTGACCGCCTGCTTCCGGAACGCGTCGTACTGCGCCTGGTAGTGCAGCACGGGCCCGCTGTTCCGTACGACGACGGCGTCGAAGCCGGTCATCAGCGCGGCCGCGTCCAGGGGGTGACACACGGCGAGGTCGAACTCCTCGCGCAGCCGGGAGGTGAGGAAGATGTCCTCGTCGCAGTACCGCCGCCCCTTGGCCGGGTAGGCCAGGTCACTGACGTAGAGGACGCGGGGGCGCGCGGACGGCATCGATGACTCCTCGGACTACGGGACTTCAGACGATCCGTTCCATGGGCGACCCGCTCCCACGGAACACACGGACGTAGTCTGCCTCCCGCCGGCCGATGCGGGGGTGGCCGGGGTCAGGCAGCGGGGCGTTCGGTGAAGCGCAGGAGGTTGCCCGCCGGGTCGCGGAAGGCGCAGTCGCGGACGCCGTACGGCTGGTCCATCGGCTCCTGGAGGACATCGGCGCCGGAGGCGCGGACGCGTTCGTAGAGGGCGTCGCAGTCGGCGGTGGAGAAGATGACACCGCGCAGGACGCCCTTGGCGAGGAGCTCGGCCATGGCCTGTTTGTCGGCGGGGGAGATGTCCGGGCTCGCGGCGGGCGGCTCCAGGACGATCTGGACGTCCGGCTGGAGCGGGGAGCCGACCGTCACCCAGCGCATCCCCTCGAAAGCGACGTCACCCCGGACCTCCAGGCCGAGGACGTCCCGGTAGAAGGCGAGCGCTTTGTCATGGTCGTCCACGGCGATGAAGCACTGTGAGAGTTTCAGGTCCATGGCCCCACGCTAGAGGCGCGTACCCGGTTCCGCTTCCGGGTTGCGGTGGCGGGTCGGGCGGGTCAGGCGCTGGGCCACGCACGGCGGGATGGGGGCGCCGTGGTCGTGCGGCCGGGCCCGGTACGCGCTCGGGGTCTCGCCGACCAGCTCCGTGAAGCGGGAGCTGAACGAACCGAGCGACGTACAGCCCACGGCGAGGCAGACCTCCGTGACTGTCAGGTCGCCCCGCCGCAGCAGGGCCTTGGCCCGCTCTATTCGGCGGGTCATGAGATAGCTGTAGGGCGTCTCCCCGTACGCCGCCCGGAAGCTCCGCTGGAAGTGCCCGGGTGACATCAGCGCGGTGCGCGCGAGCGCGGCGACGTCCAGCGGCTCCGCGTACTCGCGGTCCATCCGGTCGCGTGCCCGGCGCAGCCGGACCAGATCCTCCAGAGTCATTTCTTCAGGATGGCACGCGCCACTGACAGAGGCCGGTGGGTCAAGGCCACGGACGGGACGCGGCCACCGGGCCGCGGGCGACGAGCGGGCCGGCGAGCCGAGCAGCTGGAGGCGGCGCATCCGGCCGCGCGTGGTCTCCGTCACGTCGTGACGCGCCCACAGGCCCGCGAACTCGTCACTGCGGACGTCGAGTTCACCCACCAGCTCGCCCCGGCCTTCGAACGCGGCGATGAAAGAAGACCGCACCCGGACCGTCAGGGACGCCGTGTCGGGCGTCCCGCGGGCCGGGTGCGGGCTGAGGGACCGCGTGACCGGAGAACCGAACAGGTCGCGGGTCGAGCCGTATGACCAAAGGTCAGGCCTTCTTGGTCTCCCAGAAGATCTTGTCGATCTGGGCGATGTAGTCCAGCGCCTTCTGGCCCGTGGCCGGGTCCGTGGACGCCTTGGCGGCCGAGAGGGCCTTCAGGGTGTCGTTGACCAGCTGGTGCAGCTCCGGGTACTTCTCGAAGTGCGGGGGCTTGAAGTAGTCGCTCCAGAGCACCGACACGTGGTGCTTGGCGAGCTCGGCGCGCTGCTCCTTGATGACGGTGGCGCGAGCCTGGAAGTGCGGGTCGTCGTTGGCGGCCATCTTTTCCTGGACGGCCTTCACCGACTCCGCCTCGATGCGGGCCTGGGCCGGGTCGTACACGCCGCAGGGCAGGTCGCAGTGCGCGCTGACCTTGACCTTGGGGGCAAACAGGCGGGAGAGCATTGAGCTGTCCTTCCTCGTGATCGTCTTCTCAGGTGGGACATTACTCCGTAGGAGACGTCTTTTCTCGAGTGCCCCCATGGGCTTAGGACAAAAGTCCAGGGTGAGACTGGGACTGGTGGAGGATGGGACCGGGGAGGTGCCGGTGATGCCGGAGCTGTCGCAGGAGACCGAGCGTGGGAGGGCCGTGCTGCCGTTCGGGGCGGCCGAGGTGACGGGGCCCTCCATGGTGCCAACGCTCCAGCACGGAGATCGGCTCGTCGTGCAGTACGGGGCCCGGGTCGGGCCCGGTGACGTGGTCGTTCTGCGCCATCCGTTCCAGCAGGACCTGCTGGTCGTGAAGCGGATCGCGGAGCGGCGCGAGGGGGGTTGGTGGGTGCTCGGGGACAACGCCTACGCGGGTGGGGACAGCACCGACTACGGAACCGTGCCCGAGGACCTCGTCCTCGGGAAGGTGCGCTTCCGCTACCGGCCCCATCTACCGGGTCAGCGCTCGCCGTTCGCCGTCGTCCGCTGGGCACTCGGCGCCGCCAGGCCGGTGCTCTCCGACCGGTCGGCCTCCAGGCGTTTGCGCGCTCGGTAGGCCGCCACGTTGGCGCGCGTCGCGCAGCGGTCCGAGCAATAGCGCCGGGAGCGGTTCGTCGACGTGTCCAGGTACGCGTTGCGGCAGGGGGTCGCCTCGCACAGGCCGAGGCGGTCCACGCCGTACTCGGTGAGGTGGAAGGCGAGTCCCATGGCGGCGATCGCCGCGTAGCCCGCGGTCGCGTTCGACGGGTGGTCCGCGAGGTGCATGTGCCACAGCGGGCGCCCGTCGTCGTCCCGGTGGTCGTGCCCGGAGATCTGCGGACTGACGGGGAACTCCAGGAGGAGTGAGTTCAGCAGGTCCACGGACAGGGTCTCGTCGCCGCCGTCGGCTGCCTCGAAGACGGCGCGCAGCCGGGCGCGGACCGACCGGAAGCGGGTGACGTCCGCGTCCGTGGCGCGGCGGGCCGCGGAGGAGTTCCCCTCGAAGAGGTCCCGGACCGCTTCGACCGAGGTGAGCGAGTCCTTGCCCCGGGTCGGCTCCTCGGTGTTGACGAGGCGTACCGCGTAATCCGAGTAATAGGCCAGTTCCACTTGTAGTCCTTACGGAGGCGCTCTATCGTCATGCGTGCGGTCGGGTAACGGCTGATCGCGCTTCCAGGGTAT
Source organism: Streptomyces sp. NPDC096311 (assembly GCF_044763085.1). Lineage (NCBI taxonomy): Bacteria > Bacillati > Actinomycetota > Actinomycetes > Kitasatosporales > Streptomycetaceae > Streptomyces > Streptomyces sp. NPDC096311. Next base: position 188,960 of record NZ_JBIWFN010000020.1, on the reverse strand, counting down.
TACGCGGGCGAGTGAAGGCGAACGGAGAAGGGGCTTCCATGACCGTCGGCACCGGAATCGACAGCGACGAGATCCATGGCAACGGCACCGACTGGCATGCCTGGCAGGAGAGCTGGGACCGGCAACAGGAGTGGTACATGCCGGACCGGGAGGAACGCTTCCGGGTGATGCTCGACATGGTCGAGGCCCTGTGCGGCCCGGAGCCGCGCGTCCTCGACCTGGCCTGCGGCACCGGCACCATCACGGCCCGGCTCCTCGACCGCTTCCCGAAGGCCACCAGTACCGGCGTCGACCTCGACCCGGCGCTGCTCACCATCGCCGAGGGCACCTTCGCGGGCGACGAGAGGGTCTCCTTCGTCACGGCCGACCTCAAGGACCCGCACTGGGCGACCCGGCTGCCGTACGACGCGTACGACGCCGTCCTGACCGCCACCGCCCTCCACTGGCTGCACAGCGAACCCCTCGCGGTTCTTTACGGCCAGGTCGCGGAGCTCGTCCGCGACGGCGGCGTCTTCATGAACGCCGACCACATGATCGACGAGTCCACGCCCCGGATCAACGAGGCCGAGCGCGCCCAGCGGCACGCCCGGATGGACGAGGCCAGGGCGCGCGGGGTGCTCGACTGGGCCGCCTGGTGGGAGCTGGCGGCTCAGGACCCCGTCCTCGCCGCGCCGACCGCCCGCCGCTTCGAGATCTACGGGGAGCACGCCGACGGTGACATGCCGTCCGCCGACTGGCACACGCGTGTGCTGCGCGAAAGGGGCTTCGGGGAGGCGCGGGCGGTGTGGCGGTCGCCGTCCGACGCGCTGGTGCTGGCAGTGAAGTAGACAGGCCACGGGGGGCCGGACGAAGGAGGGGCGGTACGGGATTCCCGTACCGCCCCTCCTTCGCTCTTGTCCGTGGTTCAGAGCACCTTGGACAGGAACGACTGCGTCCGCTCGTGCTGCGGGTTCGTCAGTACGTCACGCGGGTGGCCGGATTCGACCACCACACCGCCGTCCATGAAGACCAGCGAGTCGCCCACCTCGCGGGCGAAGCCCATCTCGTGGGTGACGACGATCATCGTCATGCCGGACTCGGCGAGGTCGCGCATGACGTCGAGGACGTCACCGACCAGCTCCGGGTCGAGCGCCGAGGTCGGCTCGTCGAAGAGCATCAGCTTCGGGTCCATCGCCAGCGCTCGGGCGATGGCGACACGCTGCTGCTGACCGCCGGAGAGCTGCGAGGGGTAGTTGGCCGCCTTGTCGGCCAGGCCGACGCGTTCCAGGAGCTGCTCCGCACGCACCCGGGCCTGAGTCTTGCTGATGCCCTTGACCTGGACCGGGGCTTCCATGACGTTCTCGAGCGCGGTCATGTGCGGGAACAGGTTGAAGCGCTGGAAGACCATGCCGATGTCCCGGCGCTTCAGCGCGACCTCGCTGTCCTTGAGCTCGTACAGCTTGTCGCCCTTCTGGCGGTAGCCGACCAGCTCACCGTCGACGGACAGCCGGCCGGCGTTGATCTTCTCAAGGTGGTTGATGCACCTCAGGAAGGTCGACTTGCCGGAGCCGGAGGGGCCGATGAGGCAGAAGACCTCGCCGGACCTGACCTCCAGGTCGATGCCCTTGAGGACCTCGACCGCGCCGAAGGACTTGTGGACGCCTTCGGACTTCACCATCGGCGCGCCGGAAATGTCTTTGCCGGTTTCCTTCTCGGTCATGCCGTCGCCCCCTTCCGGCTCGACAGGGACGTCAGATTGGCCTTGATCTTCTGCCACGGGGTGGGCGGCAGCTGACGGCTCGAACCGCGGGCGTAGTACCGCTCGACGTAGTACTGGCCCACGCTCAGGACCGAGGTCATGATCAGGTACCAGGCGGCGGCCAGGAACAGCATCTCCACCGGGGCGCCGGAGGTCTGTCCGATGTCCTGGGCGTACCGCAGGAGCTCGTAGTACTGCACTGCCGACACGAGGGAGGTCGTCTTCAGCATGTTGATGACCTCGTTGCCCGTGGGCGGCACGATCACGCGCATCGCCTGCGGGATGATGATCCGCCGCAGCGTCTTGCCGTGGCTCATGCCCAGCGCGTGCGACGCCTCGGTCTGGCCCTCGTCGACCGACAGCAGACCGGCACGGCAGATCTCGGCCATGTACGCGGCCTCGTTCAGACCCAGGCCGAGCAGCGCCGTCAGGAACGGCGTCATGAAGCTGGACCAGTAGTCCTTGTAGATCGGCCCGAGGTTGATGTACTCGAAGACCAGACCCAGGTTGAACCAGACGAACAGCTGGACGAGGACCGGGGTGCCGCGGAAGAACCAGATGTAGAACCACGCGATGGACGAGGTCACAGGGTTCTTCGACAGGCGCATCACCGCGAGCAGGATGCCGCCCACGATGCCGATCACCATGGAGAGCACCGTCAGCAGCAGAGTCTGGCCGACGCCCTTGATGATGCGCTGGTCGAAGAAGTAGTCCGGTACGGCATTCCAGTTGATCTTGCCCTGGCCGAACGCGTAGATGATCGCGACGAGCACGGCGATCGCGATGACGGCCGAGAGGTACCGTCCGTAGTGCCGGACGGGGATGGCCTTGATGGCCTCCGGCCCGGCCGGAGGAGTGTCCTCCGGCCCTGCCGTCTTGTCGATGTCAACAGTCACGGGTGTTGTTGCCTTTCAGTGCCCGCTCGCGCCCGCGGTCACTTTCCTCCGTTGACCGCGGCCGTCTTGACGGCGCCGGCCTCGACGCCCCACTTCGCTATCACCTTGTCGTACTCGCCGTTCTTGATGATCGCGTCGAGCGCGGCCTGCAGTGCGTCGCGAAGCTGCGTGTTGGACTTGGCGACCGCGATGCCGTACGGCGCCGCCTCGACCTGCTCGCCGACGAGCTCGAAGTCCTTGCCGCCGCCCGAGGTCTTCACCGCGTACGCGGCGACCGGGAAGTCCGAGGAACCGGCGTCGGCGCCACCGGCGCGCACCCGGGTCTGGGCCTGCTGGTCGTTGTCGTAGGACTCGATGGCGATCTTCTTGCCACCCGTGCACTTCTTCGACTCGGACTTGGCGAGGTCCTCCGAGACAGTGCCGCGCTGCACCGCGATCTTCTTGCCGCAGAGGTCGGCCCAGGTCTTGATGTTCTGGGTCTTGCCCTTGGGGGTGTAGATCGAGACACCCGCGGTGAAGTAGTCGACGAAGTCGACGCCCTCGCCGACCTTCTTGCCGGTGTCGGCGTCGACACCGTTCTGGCGGTCCGCGGTGTCCGTCATCGCGGACATCGCCATGTCGTACCGCTTGGAGCGCAGACCCGTGATCAGGGTGTCGAAGGTGCCGTTCTGGAACTCGAACTTCACTCCGAGCTGCTTGCCCATCGCGTCCGCCAGATCGGGGTCGATACCCACGGTCTTGCCGGAGCTGTCCTTGAACTCGACGGGGGCGTACGCGATGTCCGAGCCGACCTTGATGACACCCGCGTCACGGATCGACGCGGGCAGCTTGGAGGCCAGCGGAGCTGAGGCGGCGCTCGAGGAAGAGCTGTTGGAGTCCTTCTTGGTCTGGTCACCGCAGCCGGTGAGAACCAGGGCCCCGGCGACCGCGATCGCACCGACCGCTGCTATACGGGACTGCGCGGCGGTCGTACGACGGGTGGAGCTTGCGGTCATGGTGGGTTCCTCCGGCGGATGAGGGAGTTGCCGATGGGTCGACGAGAACACACACCTTTGGGTGTCGCGACCTCGTGTGATGACGGCATCTTGCCATTCGGACTGCGCGCTTCAGGGGACTCGCTATGTCAAAATCGGATAACGGGTGACCCCCGAACCGCCACGGACGGCTCCATCAGAGCCGGACCTTGTGCGGGAATCCCTCCTTCCGGCCGGAAGATCTTCGGCGCATCTCACGATGCGGGCCGCCATTACTCCGCACTTGTAGTGTCTTGAGGTCATGTCTTGGACTTGTCCACATATCCAGGTATGAGTCATGTCACCGGCGTGTGAGCTTCGCGGTATGGACTCGTCGCCGACCTGGTCCGTCCGGTAAGAAGGTTCTCTACACCCCTCATCCGGGGCTCAGGGCGCGTGTGCGGCGCGTCCGTCGCGTATCCGCCCGTACGCACCACCACGGCGGCAGGGTTACGCGGTGCCCGCCCACCCCTCAACCAGGAGTGGTCACCCTCAAATCAATGAAGACTTAAGGGGTAAAACAAAGTGGCAGCGGAGATCGTCAATCCTCGCAGCGACAGCAGTACGGGTCTTGAAGGCGACGTGGAGCCGGTCAATTCCGCCGGCTCCGTCGACACCGACGGTTCCGACGGTTCCGTCGACTCCCTCGACTTCGACCCTGCCTTCGCGCTGCACCGTGGCGGCAAGATGGCCGTGCAGGCCACCGTGCCCGTCCGTGACAAGGACGACCTGTCCCTGGCGTACACGCCCGGCGTGGCGAAGGTGTGCAGCGCCATCGCCGAGCAGCCCGAGCTCGTCCACGACTACACGTGGAAGTCGTCCGTCGTCGCTGTGGTGACGGACGGTACGGCCGTGCTGGGACTCGGTGACATCGGCCCGGAGGCCTCCCTTCCCGTGATGGAGGGCAAGGCCATCCTGTTCAAGCAGTTCGGCGGGGTGGATGCCGTGCCGATCGCGCTGGACTGCACGGGCGTCGACGAGATCGTGGAGACCGTGGTCCGGCTCGCTCCCTCGTTCGGGGGTGTCAACCTGGAGGACATCTCGGCGCCGCGGTGCTTCGAGATCGAGCGCAAGCTCCAGGAGCGGCTGGACATTCCCGTCTTCCACGACGACCAGCACGGGACCGCGATCGTGACGCTGGCGGCGCTGCGGAACGCGGCGAAGCTGACCGGGCGGACGCTGGGTGATCTGCGTGCGGTGATCTCGGGGGCGGGGGCGGCCGGGGTTGCCATCGCCAAGTTCCTGCTGGAGGCGGGGATCGGTGACGTCGCCGTCGCGGACCGCAAGGGCATCGTCTCCGCGGACCGGGACGACCTGACCGACGTCAAGCGGGAGCTCGCCGGGATCACCAACAAGGCGGGGCTCACGGGGTCGCTGGAGTCGGCGCTCGCGGGCGCGGACGTCTTCATCGGCGTGTCCGGGGGTACGGTGCCGGAGCCGGCGGTGGCGTCGATGGCCGAGGGGGCCTTCGTCTTCGCCATGGCCAACCCGAATCCCGAGGTGCACCCCGAGATCGCCCACAAGTACGCGGCCGTGGTCGCGACCGGGCGGTCGGACTTCCCGAACCAGATCAACAACGTGCTGGCGTTTCCCGGGATCTTCGCGGGGGCGTTGCAGGTGCGGGCGTCTCGGATCACCGAGGGGATGAAGATCGCGGCGGCGGAGGCGTTGGCTGCGGTCGTCGGGGACGACCTTGCCGCGGACTATGTGATTCCGTCGCCGTTCGATGAGCGGGTGGCTCCTGCGGTGACCGCGGCGGTGGCTGCGGCTGCTCGGGCCGAGGGCGTTGCCCGCCGCTGACGCGGCTGCGTGAATTCAGGGCCTCGCCGGGGTTGCTCCCGGCGGGGCCCTGCTTTCTGTCCCGTCTTGGTTTGTACGGGTACCTTTGTCCGCCCCCGCCGCCCCTACCCATCCCATCCCCAGGGGCTCCGCCCCTTCGACCCCGCCGGGGCGGGGCTTCAGGGGCGCGGGGAGCCGTGCGGTCGGCCCCCGCTTGCCCGCGGCCGGATGCCCGCGGGCGGGTGGGGATCGGGGCGGAGCCCCGTCTGAGGGGGTGCGGGGAACTGTGCGGCTGGCTCCCGCCCGCCCGCAGTCCAAGGCGTGCGGACGGGCGAGGGATCGGGCGGAGCCCCGTCTGCGGGGTGCGGGGAACTGTGCGGCTGGCCCCCGCCCGCCCGCAGTCCAAGGCGTGCGGGCGGATGAGGGATCCGGCGGAGCCCCGTCTGAGGGGAACAGTGCGACCAACCCCCACCTGCCCGCGGTCGAATGCGTGCGGGCGGGTGGGGAATCGGGGTGGAGTCCCGGGTGGGGGCGGCGGTTGGGTTCGCTCGTGGTCGGTGCGGACCGGTGTGACGTGGAGCGTGAGGGTGGCGGGACGTGTGTCACAGGGGGACGTGGTTCCGCCGGGCGGGGGCGGAGCCTATCGTCAAGGTCATGTTCGCTGCCTACGCCGCCCGCATTGACCGTGACCAGCCGCTCACCGGCCTGGAGTTGGGGGAGCGCCCGGCCCCCGAGCAGAGGTTGGGCTGGACCACCGTGAACGTCAGGGCCGCGTCCCTGAACCACCATGACCTCTGGTCCCTGCGCGGCGTCGGTCTCTCCGAGGACAAGCTGCCGATGATCCTCGGATGCGACGCGGCCGGCGTCGACGAGGACGGCAACGAAGTCGTACTGCACTCGGTCATCGGACAGACGGGGCACGGGGTCGGCCCGAAGGAGCCCCGCTCCATCCTCACCGAGCGTTACCAGGGCACGTTCGCCGAACAGGTCTCCGTCCCGACGTGGAACGTCATCCCCAAGCCCAAGGAACTCTCCTTCGAGGAGGCCGCCTGTCTGCCGACCGCATGGCTGACGGCGTACCGCATGCTCTTCACCAACGCCGGAGTGCGGCCCGGCGACTCCGTCCTCGTCCAGGGCGCCGGCGGCGGCGTGGCGACCGCCGCGATCGTGCTCGGCAAGGCCGCAGGACTTCGGGTCTTCGCCACCAGTCGCGACGAGGCCAAGCGCAAGCGGGCGGTCGAGTTGGGTGCCGTGGAGGCGCTGGAGTCCGGCGCACGGCTGCCGCAGCGCGTGGACGCGGTCATCGAGACGGTCGGCGCGGCCACCTGGTCGCACAGCATCAAGTCGCTGCGGCCCGGCGGCACGCTGGTCATCTCGGGCGCGACGAGCGGTGACCGCCCCTCGCACGCCGAACTCACCCGCATCTTCTTCCTGGAACTCAAGGTCGTCGGTTCCACGATGGGCACCAAGGACGAGCTGGAGGATCTGCTCTCCTTCTGTGCCACCACGGGGGTGCGCCCCGTCATCGACGAGGTGCTTCCACTGGACCGGGCCCGGGAAGGGTTCGAGCGGCTGGCGGCGGGCGACCAGTTCGGGAAGATCGTTCTTACGGTGGGGTGAGGGATTGAGAGATCCTCGGCCGTTCGGGCCGAGGTGCAGTGCGGGGTGGTCGCGGCGGGCTCGGGAGGATTCGGGCCCGCCGTTTTGCGTACCGCTTGTCAACTGGGGTTGACACCCCTCTTCTGTCAACTTAGATTGACATCATGACCGAAGCAACGGATCTCGCCGAGCGTGCGGGTGATCGCGATCCGCGGATCGGACTGCGGGCGGTCTCCGCGCTGCGGAGGCTGCTGGAGCAGTTGGAAGCGGTACAGGTGCGCAGCGCGCGCAATCAGGGATGGTCGTGGCAGGAGATCGCCGCGGAACTCGGAGTGAGCAGGCAGGCCGTGCACAAGAAATACGGGAGGCAGTGATGTTCGAGCGGTTCACGAAGGACGCCCGGGCCGTGGTCGCGGGAGCGGTCGGGCACGCCGAACGCACGGGTGCCGAGGCGGTGGACGAGGAGCACATGCTTCTCGCCCTGCTCGATCGGGAGGGCAGCCGTGGCTCGTTCGCGCTGGCCTCGCTCGGGGCGGCCGGTCGTCGCGACTCCATGGAACGGTCGCTTGCCGAGGCGCGGCGGCGGGGTGGGCTCTCCCGCGCCGACACGGAGGCGCTCTCCGGGCTCGGGATCGACCTCTCGGAGATCGTCTCCCGGGTGGAGGAGGCCCACGGGGTCGGGGTGCTGGGATCGGGGAACGGGGGTGGCGGCGGGCGCCGTTCCAGGCGTCGGCCGTTCGCCCCGGGCGCCAAGGACGTGCTGACGCGGTCCCTTCGTGCCGCGCTCGCCCGTCATGACCGGCACATCGGCGACGAACATCTGCTGTTGGCCCTGACCGCTCGGCCCGGTGTGCCGGCGGAGGTGCTCGCCGACCACGGAGTCACCTATGAGGCGGTCACACGCGTGCTGTACGGCGGCGGGGAGGCCAAGGCGGGGTGAGTGAGCGGCCGGAACCGGGGGTTTCGCCGGGGGCTTCTCCGAGGTCCCCGGCCGGAGCCCGGGGGATCCCCTCGGGCCTCGGAAAGCCCCGGGCGGCGATGGGCGTCAGCTCTTCGGCGTGCGCAATGCGGCCCCTATGCGCGCCGCAGCCGTCGACAAGTGACGCCGGGCCGAGCGGAGTTGGTCCTCCGTCACCCCGTGGTCGCGGGCGGCGTCGCGGATGTCGTCGCGGAAGCGGTCCAGGAGGCGTTCGAGGTCACGGGCCGGGTCGCCGGTGGAGTCCTCGTGGGCCCAGGAGGGTGCGTAGTCGGCGGGGAAGTCCTCCGGAGTGTCCGTGTACTCGGCGTACTCGGGCTTCGCCGACCCGCCGGCCGCCGCACCCGCGCGGCCGAAGCCGAAGTCCTTACCGAAGTCCTTGCCGAAGGTCTTCCCGAAGTCGCCGAATTCCTTGGCCAGTTCGCTCAGGCCCTCGCGGACCCCGTTCGGCCAGTCGCCGCGCGCGAAGCGGTCCTGCACCTGCTCCTGGACCCGCTTGGCCATGCGCTGCATCTCCTCCTGCGCCTCCTTGGCCTGGCGCCGCGCGCGCTGCGCCTCGTCGCGGGCCCGGCGGCTCTCGTCCTTCGCGCGCCGGTTCTGTTCCTTCCACTCCTGCTTGACCCGCCGCATCTCCTCCTTGGCGACCCGCCACGACTCCTTGTCACGGGAGTCTGCGAAGTCCCCGAACTCGCCCGCGGGACCTTCGTGTTCTCCGGTGCCGGCGCCGGTGCCGGTGCCGCTCTTGCCGCCGCGCCTCGCCTCGGTGGCCGCGGCCCGCATCTCTCGGCGCAGATCGCCCGCCGCGCCCCGCACATCGGCGCGGATCTCCGCGGCGAGCTCCGCGACCGACTCGCGGATCTCCAGCTCCAGGTCGGCCAGTTCGCCACTGCGGTCGGCCAGTTCGGCGCGGCCCGCGTCCGTGATCGCGTACACCTTGCGGCCGCCCTCGGTGGTGTGGGTGACCAGCCCTTCCGCCTCCAGCTTCGCCAGCCGGGGGTAGACGGTGCCTGCCGAGGGTGCGTACAGCCCCTGGAAGCGCTCCTCCAGGAGCCGGATCACCTCGTACCCGTGGCGGGGAGCCTCGTCCAGCAGCTTCAGCAGGTAGAGGCGCAGGCGGCCGTGGGCGAAGACGGGAGGCATGTCAGAGCACCTTCTTGTCGGTCGGGGTCTCCGGAGAAGCGGACGACCCGTCCTCGTGGGGCTCGTCCTCCGTCGTCGGCCTGCGGAGCATGGCGATGGAGCCGGAGACGGTCATCGCCTTCAACTTGCCGTTGCCCGCGCCCAGTCGGCCGGTGATCTTCTTGGCGCCCCACTGGCCGCTGACCCGGAGGTCCTCGAAGGCACTGGAGACCGTGCCGCTGGCGGTGTTGGCCTCCACCTCGGCGTCGGCGGGGTGCGGGAGGCGGATGGCGATCTCCCCCGAGACGTTCGACAGCTGGACGTCGGTGGGGGTGCCCCTGGGGTCGAGGTCCACGATCATCGAGCCGCTCACCGATTCGGCACGCACGGAGCAGCCCGAGGCCTCGACCACGGTCAGGTCGCCGGAGACGGAGTTGAAGCGGAGGTCACCGGTGACGGCCTGGGCCTCCAGGCTCCCGGAGACGGTCTCCACGCGGACGGGGCCGGCGATCCGTACGAGGGTCGTGTCGCCCGTGACGCCCTTGACCGCCACCCGGTTCTCCATGCCGGAGACCACGGCGGCGGCGCCGACGACGCCCACCTCGACGGGGGTGCCGACCGGGACGGCCAGCGTGACGACGACGCTGCGGCGCCAGCCCTTGCGGTCGAGCCACTTGAGGAAGCCCTTCCAGGGCAGGTCCTCGTACGCCACGGTGAGTGTGCCGTCCTGCTGGGTCACGAACAGCGGCGGGCCCTCCAGCTCGGAGACTTCCAGGCGGGCGGAACCCTCGTCGGTCCCCACGACGTTCACTGTTCCGTTGACGACGCGCACATGAAGTGCCGTCACGGGGTCGTCGAAGGTGAGCTTCCTCGGCTCTGCGACGGACCACTCGGACATGGTGCAGACCTCCCAACGACCCGACCAGACCGAGCACGCGTCTGGACTCGACGTAATCTTGACCCGACGCGCCATATCGCGTCTTCCGTCATTCACGATATATCGCGGATGCGGAAAGTCAAGGCACTCGTTTGGGGGAAGTGACGCCCTCGCGATCGGGGCTTGCGGGTGAGCGCTGGGGACTTGACGGGCAAAACGGGTATTTCTGGTCGTCATCGATCTACGGTGTGCCCATGTCCACGACGCCCGACTCGTTCCAGGCCAAGGCCGCCGGCGCCCTGCTGCTCTGCCGGGCAGGGCACGAGTCCGTCGGTCTGGCCGCCCAGCTGTTGCGGGAGCGGATGCTGCTCACCGGGGCGGGCCCCGAGTGGAGCGTGCTCGTTCCCGAGGGGGAGCCCTGGCTGCACGGCGCCGAGCCCGTCGACCGCGTGGTCACGGGGTGGGCCACCGCCCTGGCCGTCAGCGCCCCCTGGCCCGTACTGGCCCTGTGGTGGGACGCGGACCGCAGCGGGCTCACCCTCGCGGCGGGCTTCCGGCGCAGCGTGGGCTACGAATGGCTGGCGAACGGCACCCCGGTCGGTGAGGACGAGGCGATGCGCACCTTCGCCGCGCGGCTCGGCCTCGACCCGGTCCTCGACATGCAGGCGCTCGACCCGCTGACCAGGCCGGTGTCCGGGGCGGACGCCCGCGCACGCCTGCGGGGACTGCTCGCCGTCCTCACGCGCGCGGGGGTGCTGCTGCCGGCCGGGCTCGGCCCCGGGGAGCCGGCCGACCGGCTCCTCGAGGTGGCCCGGATCCAGCCCGGTGCCGAGCAGATCGAGTGGAACGGGTGGCGTGCGGCGGTCCGGGCGGAGCTGGAGGCGGTGGAAGGCGCCGGCGGGGGTTCCTGGCTGCGCGGGCGCCGGGCCCGTGTCGTCGCGACCGGGCAGCTGGCCGCCGGGCTGCCGCTCACCGTGTGGGGCGTACGGCGCCACAGCGCAGGCTGGATCGTCGCGGGGACACTCCTGATGCTCCACGGGGCGCTCGGTCTCGCGTACGACCGGCTGCGCGCCTTCGACTGACGCCCACCCGCTCCCGACGTCGGGGGCCTACTCCTCGTCGTCCTCGTCGTCCAGCCGCGCCAGCCACGTCGCCAGCCGCTCCACCGGCACCTCGAAGTCCGGATTGAGGTCGACGAACGTACGCAGCTGCTCGGCGAGCCACTCGAAGGTGACCTCCTCCTCGCCGCGCCGCTTCTCCAGTTCCTCGATGCCACGGTCGGTGAAGTACATGGATGGTGCTCCGTCGCTGAAAGTGAAGGGAAACGCTGAGAAAAGGATAAGTGGGCGCACGGGGCGCCCGGAGGGACTCGGACCCCGTATCACCGCCGGAACGGTGGCACGGGGAAGGGCCCGGCCTCCGGTGTTCTCGGAGGCCGGGCCCTTCACCGGACGTGAGCGGGTCGAGGGCTACGCCTCGAACACCTCACGCACCAGCTGCTCCTGCTCGGCCTGGTGCCGCTTCGCCGAGCCCACGGCCGGGGACGAGCCGGCCGGGCGGGAGATGCGGCGCAGCCGCTCGGCGCCCGGGATGTCGGCGCCGACGGCCAGGTCCAGGTGGTCGATCAGGTTGAGCGCGATGAACGGCCACGCGCCCTGGTTCGCCGGCTCCTCCTGGGCCCACAGGTACTTCTCGGCGTTCGGGTACTTGGCGATCTCCGCCTGGAGCTCGGCACCCGCGAGCGGGTACAGGCGCTCGATGCGGATGATCGCCGTGTCCGTGACGCCGCGCTTCTGCCGCTCGGCCTCGAGGTCGTAGTACAGCTTGCCGGCGCAGAAGACGACCTTGCGGACCGCCTGGGCGTCGACCGAGTCGTCGCCGATGACGGGGCGGAAGGCGCCCGTGGTGAACTCCTCCGTCTTCGACGCGGCGGCCTTGAGGCGCAGCATCGACTTCGGGGTGAAGACGACCAGCGGCTTGTGGTGCGGGTTGTGCACCTGCCACCGCAGGAGGTGGAAGTAGTTCGACGGGAGCGTCGGCTGGGCGACCGTCATGTTGTTCTGCGCGCACAGCTGGAGGAAGCGCTCGATGCGGGCCGAGGAGTGGTCGGGGCCCTGGCCCTCGTAGCCGTGGGGGAGGAGGAGGGTGACGCCGGACGTCTGGCCCCACTTCTGCTCCGCGGCCGAGATGTACTCGTCGACGACCGTCTGCGCGCCGTTGACGAAGTCGCCGAACTGCGCCTCCCACATCACGAGGGCGTCCGGGCGGGCCAGCGAGTAGCCGTACTCGAAGCCCATGACCGCGTACTCGGAGAGCAGGGAGTCGTAGACGTTGTAGCGGGCCTGGTCGTCGGAGAGGTACTGGAGCGGGGTGAAGTCCTCGCCCGTGACCCGGTCGATCAGGACCGCGTGGCGCTGGCCGAAGGTGCCGCGGCGGGAGTCCTGGCCCGACAGCCGGACCGGGGTGCCCTCCAGGAGGAGGGAGCCGATGGCGAGGGTCTCGCCCATGCCCCAGTCGATCGTGCCGTCCTCGATCATCGCCGCCCGGCGCTGCAGCTGCGGCAGCAGACGCGGGTGGACGGTGACGTTGTCGGGGATGTTGACCTGGGACTCGGCGATCCGCTTGACGACCTCCTGGGAGACCGCGGTCTGCACGGCCACCGGGAACTGCGCCTGCGGGTCCGAGATCTGCACCTCGGCCCCCTGCGAGACGGCCTCGCGGACCTCGGTGAAGACCTTCTCCAGCTGGCCCTGGAAGTCCTGCAGCGCCTGCTCGGCCTCTTCGAGGGTGATGTCGCCGCGGCCGATCAGGGACTCGGTGTAGAGCTTGCGCACCGAGCGCTTCTTGTCGATCAGGTCGTACATCAGCGGCTGCGTGAACGCCGGGTTGTCCGACTCGTTGTGCCCGCGACGGCGGTAGCAGATGAGGTCGATGACGACGTCCTTGTTGAACGCCTGGCGGAACTCGAAGGCCAGGCGAGCGACGCGGACGACGGCCTCGGGGTCGTCGCCGTTCACGTGGAAGATCGGCGCCTCGATCATGCGGGCCACGTCGGTGGCGTACATGGAGGAGCGCGAGGACTCCGGGGCGGCGGTGAAGCCGACCTGGTTGTTGATGACGATGTGGACCGTGCCGCCGGTGCGGTAGCCACGCAGCTGCGACATGTTCAGCGTCTCGGCGACCACACCCTGGCCCGCGAAGGCCGCGTCACCGTGCAGGGCGACCGGCAGGACGGTGAAGTCCGTGCCGCCCTTGTTGATGATGTCCTGCTTGGCGCGGGCGATGCCCTCGATGACCGGGTCGACCGTCTCCAGGTGGGAGGGGTTCGCGGCCAGCGAGACCTTGATCTGCTCGCCGTCCAGGCCGGTGAAGGTGCCCTGGGCGCCCAGGTGGTACTTCACGTCGCCGGAGCCGTGCATCGACTTCGGGTCGAGGTTGCCCTCGAACTCGCGGAAGATCTGCGCGTACGACTTGCCGACGATGTTGGCGAGGACGTTCAGGCGGCCGCGGTGGGCCATGCCGATGACGACCTCGTCCAGGCGGGACTCCGCGGCGCTGTCGATGACGGCGTCGAGGAGCGGGATGACGGACTCGCCGCCCTCCAGGGAGAAGCGCTTCTGGCCGACGTACTTCGTCTGCAGGAAGGTCTCGAAGGCCTCCGCCGCGTTCAGACGGCGCAGGATGCGCAGCTGCTCCTCGCGCTCCGGCTTGGAGTGCGGGCGCTCGACGCGGTCCTGGATCCACTTGCGCTGCTTCGGGTCCTGGATGTGCATGAACTCGATGCCGGTGGTGCGGCAGTACGAGTCGCGCAGCACGCCGAGGATGTCGCGCAGCTTCATCATCGACTTGCCGGAGAAGCCGCCGACCGCGAACTCACGCTCCAGGTCCCACAGGGTGAGGCCGTGCTCGGTGATGTCGAGGTCGGGGTGCTTGCGCTGGCGGTACTCCAGCGGGTCGGTGTCGGCCATGACGTGGCCGCGGACCCGGTAGGAGTGGATCAGCTCGAAGACGCGGGCGGCCTTCGTGACGTCGTCGTCGTGGCTGGCGTCGATGTCCTTGAGCCAGCGGACCGGCTCGTAGGGGATGCGCAGGGCCTCGAAGATCTCGTCGAAGAAGCCGCTCTCGCCGAGGAGGAGGTTCGCGACGATCCGGAGGAACTCGCCGGAGGCGGCGCCCTGGATCACCCGGTGGTCGTAGGTCGACGTGAGCGTCATGACCTTCGAGATGCCGAGCTTGTTCAGGGTGTCCTGGGAGGTGCCCTGGAACTCCGCCGGGTAGTCCATGGAGCCGACGCCCATGATGACCGACTGGCCGGGCATCAGACGCGGGACGGAGTGGACGGTGCCGAGGCCGCCGGGGTTGGTCAGGGAGACCGTGACACCGGTGAAGTCGTCCATCGTCAGCTTGCCGTCGCGGGCGCGGCGGACGATGTCCTCGTAGGCCTGCCAGAACTCGAAGAAGTTCAGCGTCTCGGCCTTCTTGATGCCGGCGACGACGAGCTGGCGGTCGCCGTTCGGCTTCACCAGGTCGATGGCGAGGCCGAAGTTGACGTGCGCGGGCTTGACGAGGGTGGGCTTCCCGTCCTTCTCCGCGTAGTGCCAGTTCATCGACGGCATGGCCTTGATGGCCTGCACCATCGCGTAGCCGATGAGGTGGGTGAAGGAGATCTTCCCGCCCCGGGCGCGCTTCAGGTGGTTGTTGATGACGATGCGGTTGTCGAAGAGCAGCTTCACCGGGACCGCGCGCACGGACGTGGCCGTGGGCAGCTCCAGGGAGGCGTTCATGTTCTTCGCGACGGCACCGGCGGGACCACGCAGCGTCACGTACTCGGGACCCTCGGGGCCCTCGGTCGCGGGCTCGGCCTTCGGCTTCGCGGCGGCCTTCGCGGGGGCCGGAGCGGCCTTCGCGGGGGCCGGAGCGGCCTTCACGGGGGCCGGGGCGGCGGCAGCGGGCTTCGGCGCCGCCGGAGCGGCCACGGGAGCGGCGGCCTGGACGGGCGCAGGAGCGGCCTGAGCCGGGGCTGCGGGCGTCACGGGCGCGGCAGGCGCGGCCTGAGGCGTCGCTGACGGGGTGGTGGTCCCTGCGGCCCCCGCGGCCGCAGTACCCGCCGAAGCCGAGGCGGCAGGCGCCCCCGGCTTGTAGTCGGCGAAGAAGTCCCACCAGGCTCGGTCTACCGAATTCGGGTCCTGGAGGTACTGCTGATAGATCTCGTCGACGAGCCATTCGTTCGCACCGAACGCGGCCGCGGGGTTCTTCCCGGCGGCTTGGTCATCGGTCGAGATGCTCGAGTTACTGGGGGACTGTGGCGACACGGCGGCAACCGCCCTCTTCCGCTTCACAAGGTGATGGACAGCGGGAATTAAGGCTACGCCCCCATGGCCGAGAAGGTCAGGCCGGGCCGGTCCAACGTCGCGTAAGTCACATCGGAAAGCGTGTTTCGGGGAAGGAAATGGCGGGAAACAAGCGGGGTTTCGGTCCGGAACGGGTACGTCGATCCAGGGTCGCGGTACGACTCACACGGCCCTGTGCCTGATCACACGTGTCCACGAGCACGGGACGACGGTGGATCTTGTGGCTCCGGTTCGAACTTTACGTCAACTTGGCAGAGAAGGAAGCCCTGGAAGGATGACCTGAATCCGGCAACCCCGCTGGGATTCGGCCACGCCGATCCGGCCGCCGTGCAGATCGACCGCCCAACGGGCGATGGCGAGGCCGAGGCCCGTACCGCCGTCGCTGCCCGGGCCGTGCGGTGAGGGCACCCCGCCGCGGTTGAAGCGCTCGAAGACCCGGTGCCACTCCGACTGCGGAATGCCGGGGCCCTCGTCCAGGACCTCCAGGGCAAGTGACTCCGGGTAGTCGCCGCGCCGCGCCTTGACCGTCACCCGGCCGTGCGGCGGGCTGTGCTTGACCGCGTTGTCGATGAGGTTCGCCACGACCTGGTGGATCCGCTCCGGGTCCGCGTGCGCGGACAGCTCAGGCGGGGACACGTCGAGGTGCAGATGGACGTCGGTGCGGGTGTGACTGCCGGAGCCCGAGGCGATGCCCGCGCGCGCGGAGGCGACCATGTTGGCCTCCTTGAGCACGCCGGACAGGTACGGCCACACCTCGAAACGGCGCCTGCGCAGCGGTACGACGCCGTTGTCCAGCCTGGAGAGATCCAGCAGCGTCTCGACCAGCCGGCCCAGCCGCTCCGTCTGCTTCAGGGCCGTACGCATCGTCTCGGGGTCGGCGGCCGAGACACCGTCCACGACGTTCTCCAGGACCGCGCGCAGGCCCGCGATGGGGGTGCGCAGCTCGTGCGAGACATTCGCCACGAGTTCCTTGCGCTGGCGGTCCTGGGCCTCCAGTTCGTCGGCCATGAGGTTGATCGTCTGGGCCAGGTCGCCCAGCTCGTCCCGCCGGTCGTCACGCACCCGGCGGGTGTAGTCGCCGTGCGAGATGGAGCGGGCGACCGTGTTCATCTCGTCCAGCGGCGCGGTGAGCGAATGGGCCACGAACTGCGTTATCAGCAGTGTGGCGATCATCGAGAAGACCGTGATGAAGCGGAGCTCCGTCTTGGTGTGCACCGCGATCATCGACAGACCCGTGGTGATGAGCACGGAGATGACGACCAGAGCGCCCAGCTTGGTCTTGATCGAGAAGGGGCGTACGGAGCCCCAGAACCCCTCGCCGCGGCCCGGCTCACCGGGACCGCTCATGACGCCCGTGGTGCTGCCCGATTCACCGAGCCCGCTCATGACATCAGCCCCCTACATGAGGTTCCTGGTCCCTGCGGAGACCCGGCTCACGGAGTCGGGGTCTCCAAGGCGTAGCCCACACCGTGGACGGTACGGATCCGCTCGGCACCGATCTTCCGGCGCAGCGCCTTGATGTGGCTGTCCACGGTCCGGGTGCCCGAGGCGTCCGCCCAGTCCCAGACCTCGGCCAGCAACTGCTCGCGGGAGAGTACCGCGCGCGGAGTGTTGGCGAGGCATACCAGGAGGTCGAATTCGGTGGGCGTGAGGTGCACGTCCTCCGAGCGCACCCGCACCCGGCGCTGCGCGTGGTCGATCTCCAGCTCGCCGAGGCGCAGGATCCCGCTGCGCGGCGTCGAGGCGGCCACCACGGCCCGCTCGACCCGGCGCAGCAGGACGTGGACGCGCGCGGCCAGCTCGCGCATCGAGAACGGCTTGGTCATGTAGTCGTCGGCGCCGACGCCGAGCCCGACCAGCATGTCGGTCTCGTCGTCGCGCGCGGTGAGCATCAGCACCGGCACCGGGCGCTGGGCCTGCACGCGCCGGCAGACCTCCAGGCCGTCGAAGCCGGGCAGCATGATGTCGAGGATCAGCAGGTCGGGCTGCCAGGCCTCCGCTGTGTCGACGGCGGCCGGTCCGTCGCCCGCGGTTTGCACGAGGAATCCCTCGGCTCGCAGGCGGGCCGCGATGGCGTCGACGATCGTCGGGTCGTCCTCGACCACCAGCACCCGGCGCTGAGCGCCTGGCGTGGCCGCCGTGCCGTTGTGCGAGGTGTGTGTCTGCTCCATCGCCCGCCCCTGAGGTGTGCTTTCCGGAATCCGTGGGGTGATCCCATGACTGCGCTTGACGCTTGAATGATCTGCGCCAGGGAAGCAGGGTACGGGCAGTCACCTTCGCTCGGCTATCCAGGCCCGACCGCGAGATGGACGACGTCCGGAACGCCCCGGGCAACGGGGATCTCTTCGGTACGCACCTGGTGGAATCCGGCATTCCGCAGCGTTCCTTCAAATTCCGGAGAGGGCTGCGCCGACCATACGGCGAGTACCCCGCCCGGCTTCAACGCCCTTGCGCAGCTTGCCAGTCCGGCGGGTCCGTACAGCCCGGTGTTGTCCTCGGTGACGGTCCAGTCGGGCCCGTTGTCGATGTCGAGGCACAGCGCGTCGTACGTGTCGGAAGTCTCATTGACGTGAGCGAGCAGATCCGATCTCACGATCTCGGTCCGGGGGTCGGTGAGCGCCGCCGCGGAGAGTTCCGCCAGCGGTCCGTCACGGTGCCAGTCGATGATGGCCCCTTCGCGTTCGACGACGGTGATGTGTCCCCAGCGCGGGTCGGCGGCGGCGTGTGCCAGAGAGAACCCGACGCCGAGCCCCCCGATCAGCACCTTGGGCTCCGTCCGCCCGTCCAGGGCGTCCAGCGCGGCGTCGACGAGCAGCCGTTCCGAGCGGCCGTCGGAGGTGTCCATCAGGAAGCACCCGTTGGCGATGATCTGCAGCAGCGCGCCGTGGCGCCGCAACACGACCTCGCCGTACGGGCCTTCCCGGCGATCGATGACTACAGGGATGTCGTACGAGGCAGTCATGACTCCCATCCTGGCATTTTCACCGGGATGGGTAGCCGAATTAACCGTTCCTAGGGGCTGAGCGGGAGTGAGTCCTGTTGCCAGGACCGCTGCTCAGCCGAACAACCCCAACGGTGTGGGGTGTTCTGGTCGCGCGTCTTCGCTCCACTGCCGGGCGGCACGTGTCTGGTACGCGGTCCGGGCGGGTGGGGGCGGGTCCTCCTTCTCTTGTTCGACGTCCTGCTCGCCGAGGCGGGCGGTCCCGGCCACCTCGCCGACGCGCTCTTCGTGCAGCGCTACAAGGCCGCCCGGATGCGGGCCCACCTCGACCGGCTGCTGTGCTCGATCACCGTCTCGGGCACGGGGCTGCCGTCGGACGCGCGCACGGACTGGCTCGGACGCATGTGCGGACACGGCGACCCCGGACGCCGTACGCGCTTATCAGGTTGCTATGAATCGCCTCCCACGTGGCGTCGGTCATAGACAGCGGCGCCGCGAGCCCCCAAGGGTGGAGCGGGACGGAAGGAGCCCCTCACCTTGGACCGGAGCACGACCGCGACGGCGAGGGCAGTGGCGACGACCACGGCCCCGACGGCCTCCTCGGCCGATGCCGCGCTCAAGGACCCACAGACGGGCACGCTTCTCCTGGACGGGGTGCCGCGACAACGCGGTGCCACGACCGTGTCGCCCGCCCCCCGCCCGGCGACGACACCCCCTGTACTCGCCCCTCCCGCTCCACCCGTCTCCCGTGTCCTCGCCCGGCTCCGGTCGCTCCGTCCCTGGCGGCTGCTGCCCACCCCCACCGGAACGCCGTTCACCTTCGGTTACGCGGCCGTGCTCACCGTCACCGCGATGGTCACCGACTACGCGGACCCCTCCCTCGTGCACGCCTTGCAGCAGGGGTCCAGCACCGATGTCGCGCACCTCGTACGCGAACCGGTGCTGGTGCTGCTGGCCAGTGCGCTGTGGATGGCCGGCGGGATCACCTCGCCGTACGCCATCGGGTTCGTGCTGGTGCTGACCGCGCTGGAGCGGCGGATAGGCGGCCTGCGGGCCGCCGGAGTCTTTCTGCTCGGGCACGTCGTGGCCACCCTGGCCACCGAGGTGCCCGTCGGCCTTTCCGTGCTGGTGGGAGACCTCCCCGACAGCTCCCTGCACCGTCTCGACTACGGCATCAGCTTCGGCGTCGCCACGAGCGTCGGCGCGCTCGCCGGATTGCTGAGGCCCTGGCTGCGCTGGCCCATGCTGGTCGTCTTCGGCTCGATGGTCGTCGGGGACCTGCTCGAATTCGCCGACCCGATGACGGACTGGGGGCATGTGATGTCCCTGGCGATCGGGGTGTCGACCTGGCCGCTGGTCCGCGGCTGGCGCCGCGCCCGTACGGAGGCGGCCTCCAGTCCCGCCGCCCCCGCCGCCGCACACACCGCTCAGTCGCCCGGCACCGCCGCCGTCTGACATCCCGGGCGGTCGGGCCGGGTCCGGACCGGATCAGTCCAGTCCAGTCCAGTCCAGTCGGGTCGGGTCAGGTGGCCCGGGCCGCCGTCAGCCGTCGAGCCGGCTCCGGGATGCCGAGGCGACGCTCCCGTTCCGCACTCGCCCCGTGGAGCTGGTCGGTGAGCTGGTAACGGTCGGCGCGCAGGTCGTAGTACTCGCGGAAGAGGACCTCGCCGCCGTTCACCCCGCCGTTCACCCCGCCGGGCAGCCGGCCCTGCCGGTCCAGGCGGAGACCATAGTACTCCGTGTACCGCTCGGTCTTGCCGATGTACGTCGCCCAGCTGTGGATCGGCGCCGTCTGCTCGGACCCGTTCGCCTCCGTCACTGCCCGCACCGCCGCCGCCCCGAGCGCTGCTACGGCCGCGGCCCCGGCACCCACGACCACCCGGCGCCGGGTCGACCCCCGTTCCCGTCCCTGTTCCTGCCCCTCGCCCACGTCGCGCCCCGTCTCCCCGTGCGTGGTTCCACAGCCTGTGGATGAGCCTGCAGTGCGAAGGAGCCGGCTGCGAATGCGATTGCGGTGGTGCGGCGGGGCTCGTGCACTCTCGCGGCTGGGTCGGCTGCGTCGACCGGGCGCGGTCGCACGGGAAGGGACGGCTGGCCGACGGCGTTGACCGCACCACAGGCGTTCGCCGCGGATCTACGGCGGAGTGGCGCCGGCCAAGAGGGAAGCGTGGCGGATACCCCACTGACCTGCGTGGATGTCTCCGTGGAGAGCGATCGCTCACAGCGAACAGACCCTGGGGAACAATCCGGGGCTCACGTGCATTGAGTCGGCATAGCTCAACTTGACTGCCTAGGGAGAGATAATGGCTTCGACGTCCACACCGCTCACCCTGCCCGTGTTGCCGCTCGATGATGAGGTCGTGCTGCCCGGGATGGTGGTTCCGCTGGACCTGAACGACGCCGATGTACGCGCCGCGGTGGAGGCCGCCCAGGCCGCCGCGCGGTCGGAGCCCGGCAAGCCGAAGGTGCTGCTGGTGCCACGCATCGACGGGGCGTACCCGAGCACGGGCGTGCTCGGCACCGTCGAGCAGGTCGGCCGACTGGCCGACGGCGACCCGGGCGCGCTGATCCGCGGCCGTGGGCGCGTGAAGATCGGCGCCGGGACGACCGGTCCTGGTGCCGCCCTGTGGGTCGAGGGCACCCGGGTCGATGAGACCGTGCCCGACCCGCTGCCCGGCCACGTCACCGAACTGGTCAAGGAGTACAAGGCCCTCGCCACCAGTTGGCTGCGCAAGCGCGGCGCCTGGCAGGTCGTGGACCGCGTACAGGCCATCGACGACGTGTCCGCCCTTGCCGACAATTCCGGTTACTCCCCGTTCCTGAGCACCGAGCAGAAGGTCACGCTGCTGGAGACCGCCGACCCGGTCGCCCGGCTGAAGCTCGCCACCGAGCAGCTGCGTGAGCACCTGGCGGAGCAGGATGTCGCCGAGTCCATCGCGAAGGACGTCCAGGAAGGCGTCGACAAGCAGCAGCGCGAGTTCCTGCTGCGGCGCCAGCTCGAAGCCGTCCGCAAGGAGCTGCGCGAGCTGAACGGCGACGCCAAGGAGGGCGAGGAGTCCGACGACTACCGGACCCGCGTCGAGGCCGCCGACCTCCCCGAGAACGTCCGCGAGGCCGCGCTCAAGGAAGTCGACAAGCTGGAGCGGTCCAGCGACCAGTCGCCCGAGGGCGGCTGGATCCGGACCTGGCTCGACACCGTCCTGGAACTGCCGTGGAACGAGCGCACCGAGGACGAGTACGACATCCAGGGCGCCAAGAGCATCCTGGACGCCGAGCACGCCGGTCTGGAGGACGTGAAGGAGCGCATCACCGAGTACCTGGCCGTGCGCAAGCGGCGTTCCGAGCGTGGTCTCGGCGTCGTCGGCGGGCGGCGCGGCGGTGCCGTGCTCGCGCTCGTCGGTCCGCCCGGTGTCGGCAAGACCTCGCTCGGCGAGTCCGTCGCGCACGCCATGGGCCGCAAGTTCGTCCGGGTCGCGCTCGGCGGCGTACGGGACGAGGCCGAGATCCGCGGCCACCGGCGTACGTACGTCGGCGCGCTGCCCGGCCGCATCGTCCGCGCCATCAAGGAGGCCGGGTCCATGAACCCGGTGGTCCTGCTGGACGAGATCGACAAGGTCGGCTCCGACTTCCGCGGCGACCCCGCCGCGGCGCTGCTCGAAGTCCTCGACCCCGCCCAGAACCACACCTTCCGGGACCACTACCTGGAGGTCGAGCTCGACCTCAGCGACGTGGTGTTCCTGGCGACGGCCAACGTGCTCGAAGCCATCCCGGAGGCGCTGCTCGACCGTATGGAACTGGTCCGGCTCGACGGGTACACCGAGGACGAGAAGGTCGTCATCGCCCGTGACCACCTGCTGCCGCGTCAGCTGGAGCGGGCCGGTCTGGAGAAGGAGGAGGTCGCGCTCGACGAGAGCGCGCTGCGCAAGCTCGCCGGGGAGTACACCCGGGAAGCGGGCGTACGCAACCTGGAGCGGGCCGTCGCACGCCTGCTCCGCAAGGTCGCGGCGCAGCACGAACTCGGAGAGCGGGAGCTGCCCTTCACGGTGACCGACGCCGATCTGCGCGGGCTCATCGGACGGCCGCACCACGTGCCCGAGTCCGCCCAGGACCCGGCCGAGCGCCGTACCGCGGTGCCCGGTGTCGCCACCGGTCTGGCCGTGACGGGCGCGGGCGGTGACGTCCTCTTCGTGGAGGCGTCGCTGGCCGACCCGGAGACGGGCGCGGCCGGTCTGACCCTGACCGGTCAGCTGGGTGACGTGATGAAGGAGTCGGCGCAGATCGCGCTCTCCTTCCTCCGCTCGCACGGCGCCGAGCTGGAACTGCCGGTCGGCGACCTGAAGGACCGGGGCGTGCACATCCACTTCCCGGCGGGCGCGGTCCCCAAGGACGGTCCGAGCGCGGGCGTCACCATGACGACGGCGCTGGCCTCGCTCCTGTCCGGCCGGCTGGTCCGCACGGACGTGGCGATGACGGGTGAGGTCTCACTGACCGGCCGTGTCCTGCCCATCGGCGGGGTGAAGCAGAAGCTGCTCGCCGCGCACCGGGCGGGTGTCACCACGGTCATCATCCCGAAGCGCAACGAGGCCGACCTGGACGACGTCCCGGCCGAGGTGCTGGAGAAGCTGGACGTCCACGCCGTCACGGACGTCCGCCAGGTCCTGGAACTGGCGCTGTCGCCGGCGACGAACGGCGCGATGCCGGAGGTTCCGGCAGCGGCGTGACGGACGCTGCCGGTAGGGAAGGCCCGGGTCCCGTGAGGGAGGCCCGGGCCTTCGCCGTGCTGTCAGCCGTCAGCCGTCAGCCGACATCTGCCATCGGTCAGCCGTTGGCCAGTGCCCGCACCCGGTCCAGCCCGCCGTTGAACTTGTCGTGGTCACCGACCGTCGGTCCGGACGAGGTGTACTGCCACAACGTGTAGTACGCCCAGCCGGCCGGCAGCGTGCCGGGGTCGGCGGCGTAACGGGCGATCCACAGGGGGTTCAGGGAGGCGAAGCCGCTGTAGTTGCCGGTGCAGTCGCTCCACCAGCTGGTCGCCGTGTAGATCACGGCGTCCCGGCCGGTGCGCGCCTTGTACTGGGCGAGGAAACTGCTGATCCAGCTGACCATCGCGCTCTGCGTCTTGCCGTAGCAGGCGGCCCCGTACGGGTTCCACTCGATGTCGAGCGTGCCCGGCAGCGTCCTGCCGTCGCCGGACCAGCCGCCGCCGTGGTCCACGAAGTAGTTGGCCTGGGTGGCGCCGCTCGTGGTGTCGGGGGTCGCGAAGTGGTAGGCGCCGCGGATCATGCCGACGTTGTACGAGCCGTTGTACTGCTGGGCGAAGTAGGGGTTCGTGTAGTACGTCCCCTCGGTGGCCTTGGTGTAGGCCCACTTGACCCCGCTGTTCCACAGGGTCGACCAGGCGACGTTGCCCTGGTAGCCGCTGACGTCCACGCCTTCCGTCTGGGTCGCGTCACTCGTGTGGGGTGTGCCGGCCTGGCCGTCGTGCGCGAGGACGCCCATGCCCATGCGGGCGGAGCCCCGGGCGGGGGTGTCGGCGGCGGCGGAGGGCGGGGCGGAGAGGGCGGAGAGGAGGGAGAAGGCGGCGAGCAGGGTTCCCAGCGCGAGCAGGCGCAGGCGGTGGGGCGTTCCGGATCCGTGCACGGGCATGACGTGCCTCCGAAGGGCTCGATGGAGCCAGGTGGGGGGAACGGTGCGGACATGCGTGCCGTGAGTGGTGCGGGCATGCGCGCCGTGAGGGGGGGCAGGTCCTCGTCGACCTGGCGGCGTGGGCATGCCATTGGGTGCCTGTTCACGAAGCTACGCACGGGGAGAACGCGCTGGGAAGAGGGGCCGTGGGCTGCCGTTGGTCTACGCCTGAGAAATACTTGCGGAGCTGTGGCTATGGCCACCGTTGGCGGAAACTTTCAGAGTCGGGAAACCGGGTGAGGGGCAGACGTGCGCGAGGACAGGAACGGAGGCCGGCGGCCGGCCGGCCTCGACGGGCCGGGCAGGGGTGTGGACCAGCCCGCCGCGCACGGCGGCCCGGACCCGGAATTCCTCTCCCTGGAGCGCGAGTTGACCGTGTTCCTGCGCCGTGCCCGCGCCAACCAGGGCGAGATGGCCCGCGAGGTGCATCCGGACCTGGAGTCCGCCGCGTACGGACTCCTCGTACGCCTCGACGAGTGGGGCCGCCAGCGTGCCACCGCACTGGCCGCCTACATCGGCGTCGGCAAGGCCACCATGTCCCGCCAGCTGCGCGCCCTGGAGGAGCTCGGCCTCATCGCCCGTGAGCCCGACCCCGCCGACGGCCGTGCCTGGCTCGTCCACCTCACCGAGGAGGGCCGCGGCCGGGTCGGCCAGGTGCGTGAGGCGCGGCGCGCCCGGTACGTGAGCGAGCTCGCCCACTGGGATCCTCGCGAGGTCGCGGAGCTGGCGCGGCTGCTGCACCAGCTGAACCTCGGCATGGAGAAGTAGGAGGAGGCGGGCGTGGACCAGGAATTCCCCGCGCTGGAGCGGGAGCTGACCCTGTTGCTGCGGCGTGCCCGGGCCAGTTCCGGCGAGATGGCCCGCGCGGTCCATCCCGACCTGGAGTCCTCCGCGTACGGGCTCCTCTTCCGCCTCGACGAGTGCGGCCGCCAGCGCGCCACCGAACTGGCCGCGTACATCGGCGTGGGCAAGGCGACGATGTCCCGTCAGCTCCATGCCCTGGAGGAGCTCGGTCTGGTCGCCCGTGAGCCCGACCCCGTCGACGGGCGTGCCTGGCTCGTCCGTCTCACGGACGAGGGCCGGCACCGGTTCCGTACGGTGCGGGAGGCGCGCCGGGCACGGTACGTCCGTGAACTCGCGGGCTGGGACCCGGGCGAGGTCGCCGAACTGGCCCGATTGCTCCACCAGCTGAACCAGGGCATGGAGAAATAACACTCCGATCCGCCCCGCTCACCACTCCACGAAGACCACCGTCGCGTCGTCGTGCGTCTTGCTCCGCCTCAGCCGTGCCCGCGTCTCGGCGTCGGCCCGCTCCAGCGTCCGTACGCGGTCCACGAGGGCCTGGGCGCCCTCCTTGCGGACGAGGGTGAACAGGCCGCCCCAGTCGTCCTCCTCGAACTTCTCCACCCAGCGGGTCGCGCCGTCCGTCAGGGCGGCCAGTGCACGGACCTCGGCCCGGGGCACGGTCCCCGTCACCGCCCGGGCCGCGACCGACGGATCGGCGGCGGCCGTGAAGAAGCCCCCCTCCTTGTTGCGGACGGTCGCGTCGGCGATCGCGTCCGAGGCGAGAGAGGCGCGGGGGACACGGGTGAGGCGGCCGTCCAGGACCGGTGTCACCTCGCCCGCCGGGGACTCCAGCAAAAGGGCCGAGTCCGAGAGGACCAGGTACTCGACGAGGTCGGCTGACCAGCGGGCGAGGACCACGGTTGCCTGGGGCGTGCGCGGGTGAGAAAGGTCACAGGTGTCGGAGTGGGCCTCGGAAGTGCGCCGGATGGACCGGGAAAGGATCTCCGCCAAGGTCAGATCCCGGCGGGAAACGGACAGTTCGGTCAGGGCTCCGCCGAGGCGCGCGGAGAACCAGTGGACGGAATGCAGACAGCCGTCGTCGCCCGGCGGGGGAGTCACGCCGTCGAGGACGACCAGTGATCCTCCTTGCCCTGACGCCGGAAGGCCGACCGATGCGAAGTCCTCATTGGGGCGGGCCGGGTCACCCGGCTCGGAGACTAGTTCGGTGCGCATCCAGCCAGTCTGCACCAGCCCTTCACAAGGTCCACGAAAGGCTGGCAACGGTCGCAGGACCGGTGCGGACCAGCAGCTCAGCCGCCGGGTTTGGCACGGAATGATCGACTCCGGCAAGGCGTGGCGGCGAATATTGCCAAAGCGCGCCGCAGACGTCCAACCGGCCCGCCGCGCAAGGGGGCCGCACGCGCCAGAGGAACTTGCCCGCCAACTCCCGTCCGGGGTTCACTCCTTCGGGTGGCGGGCCGGACGATGCGGGACCACTGCCCACCGGCACTGGGAGGGTCGGGAGCCGATGGGACACCCCCTGCTCGAGCGAAGTCGAGAGCTTGGGGAGGGCGGACGCCCAGTTGACGGAACGTCACCCGGGCCCTTGGGTACACGAGTCAGGAATGCGAGCACCGGTGCAGAAGATGCGGTCTCGGCGCACAGGCAAGCAGGCGGCCTCCGGAGCCGGGCAGTCGGCCTCCGAAGCCGGGCAGTCGGCCTCCGAAGGGGGCGCGGAGCGCACGCCGGGTGCCGCGGGGCAGACCCCTGCGGGCAAGGGCCGCTCCGCTCGCGTGCGTAATCGGCTGATCGTCGCCGTGGCGGTCGTCGCGGCCGCCATCGCCGGCGCCGGAGCCCCCACGGTCCTCGCGGCCTCCGAGCAGCTGAACGACTCCCAGAACCTGGTGACGCTCGCCGGGCGGACCCAGCAGGCGCTGACGCTCGCCCACTCGCTGGCCGACGAGCGCGACGAGGTCACCTCGTACATCGCCGCGGGCCGGCCGAAGTCCAAGGCGCCCTCCGAGCAGCGCAGCGCGCGGGTCGACCGGCAGGTCGACGAGGTTCGGGCGGACGAGGACGCGCCCGCCGTCCTCCTGAAGGACCTGGACGGCATCGGCACCGCCCGCAGAGCGGCGCTCACCGGCAAGAGCACCGCTCTCGAAGCGCACGAGGCGTACTCCGACGTCATCACCGAACTCCACGCCCTCGCCGAGGACCTGGCCGAGCAGCTGCCGCCCCGCGCGGGCTCCGGCGCGCACGCCCTCGCCGAGCTGGACTCCGCGGTCCAGCAGTCCGCCGCCGCCCGCGGACTGCTCCTCGCGGCCCTCAGCATTCCGCGCACCACCCAGACGGTCATCAACCCCATCACCGGCCTGGCCTCCACCACCAGCGGCTCGTCCCCCGCCGACACCAAGCAGCGCGACGCGCTCAGCGCCGCCGCCCAGCAGGCCCGGCTCCGCTCGGACGCGGCCCTCGCGGACTTCCGCGAGACGGCCCCCAAGGACGCCAAGGCCTCGTACGACTCCACGGTCACCGGACCCGACGTCACGACCGCGGACAAGTACCTCACCGACCTCACCGACCAGCCGACGCTCTCCGACTCCGAGCTCGACTCCAGCACGAACAAGGTGGACGCGGCGCTCTCCGCCCGCGTCGAGCTGATGCGCGGCGCCGAGGCCTCGCTCAACGACCACCGCACCAAGGACCTGGAGCGGCTGCGGGACGACGACGTCACCGCGCTGGAGATCCGGATCGCCCTCATCGGCACCCTGCTGCTGGTCGCGGTCGGCGTCTCGATGGCCATGGCCCGCACGCTCACCCGCCCGCTGGCCGTGCTGCGTCTGGGCTCGGCCCGCCTCGCCGCGGACCCGGGAGCGCAGGAGCCGGTGAAGTTCACCGGGCGCAACGACGAGTTCGCCCAGGTGGTCCGCTCCGTCAACGCGCTGCACGCGCACGCCGCCGCGCTCCACGAACGGCTGACCACCCTCGAAGCGGACCGCAAGCACCTCATCGGGCAGCGCCAGCTGATGGCCGACGAGCGCGACAGGCTGCGCGCGGAACTCGCCGACGCGGCGGCCCACCTGGAGCAGGTGCGCGGCACCATCCACGGCACCTTCGTCAACCTCGCGCTGCGCACCCTCGGCCTGGTCGAGCGGCAGCTCGGGGTCATCGAGGGACTGGAGGAGCGCGAGCAGGACCCGGACCGGCTGGGCACGCTCTTCAAGCTGGACCACTTCGCGACCGTCATGCGGCGCCACAGCGAGAACCTGCTCGTCCTCGCCGGCCACGAGCACGTCCAGCACCACGCGGGCCCCGTCCCGCTGGTCGACGTCGTACGGGCCGCGGTCAGCGAGATCGAGCGGTACGAGCGCGTCCGTATCGCCGTGTTGCCGCCGCACGCGCACCTCGCCGGGTTCGCCGCGGACGACCTCTCGCACCTGGTGGCCGAACTCCTGGAGAACGCCTCCTCGTTCTCGCCACCCGACCTGCCCGTCGAGGTCTCCGGCTGGCTGCTGGAGAACGGCGAGGTGATGCTCTCCGTGCAGGACGAGGGCATCGGCATGGCCGCCGACCGGATGGCCCAGCTCAACGGCCGCCTCTCCGCGTTCGACCCGGAGGACACCTACGACCAGGAGAGCGGCGAGGGACTCGGGCTCGGTCTGTACGTGGTGGCCCGGCTCGCCCACCGGCACGGCGTCCGCGTACAGCTGCGGGAGCAGAAGCAGGGGGGCACCGCGGCCGTGGTCGTCCTCCCCAAGACGCTGCTCGCGACCGCCCCCGCCGTCACGGTCCCCTCGGCCTCCCCGGTCGCCGGAGCCGCCCCCTCGGTCGTCCTCCCGGGCGCCGACGCGGAGGCCAACTCGAACGTGTTGCACGGCCGTTCGGCCCTCACGGCACGGGGCCAGGCGAGCCCCGCCGTTCCCACCGCTCCCGCCGGTGACGAGGACCCGCTGATCGCCGCCGCGGAGGAAGCCGTACGCGACGCCGCCGCGGAGGAGGCCGTACGGTCGGACGCCGCCGCGCAGGTGGCGTACGCCCCCGAGCCGACGCTCTCCGAGACCACCATGGAGCTGCTGGCACCGCTGGTCCCGCCGGACGAGCCGGTGGCACCGGCGCACGAGCCCGCGGTGTCCGCCACCACGGCCGACCCCTACGCCATCGGCCCCGACTCCCACGAACGGGTGTCGGACGAGGAGACGGACCGGGTCACCGACAAGGGACTGCCCAAGCGGACGCCGAAGATCTCGGCGCCCGCACCGGTTCCCCGGCCGCGCGTCGGCGGTGTGGACGCCGAGGCGCTGCGGCGCAGGCTCGGCGGCTTCCACCGGGGCGCGACGGAGGGCCGCCGCGACGTGGAGGCCGAGATCGCCGAACAGACGGCCCGGACACCCACCCCGCACCACACCGCACGGAACACCGCGCAGGACCAAGCGCAGGACGCGGTGCGACAGCAGGACGCAGTAGACGCATCGGGGGGCACCGTCGAGGAGGCAAGCAGTTGACCGCGCCCAGTACCTTCGGTTTGAGCAGTGAAGCCCGCAATCTGCACTGGCTGCTGACGAACCTCGTCGAGGAGGTGCCGGGCCTCCAGTCGGTCGCGGTCGTCTCCTCAGACGGTCTGCTGCTGCTGTCCTCCGACCCCGGGAGGAACGCGGAGGCCCGCACCGGGGCGGAGGCGCGCCCCACCGGCCCCAAGGGATCCTCCGCGGACCTCGCCACCATCGTCTCCGGCATCGGCAGCCTCACCATCGGCGCCGCCAAGCTGATGGACGCGGGCGGGGTGAAGCAGACGATGGTCGCGATGGACGAGGGCAGCCTCTTCGTCATGTCGATCAGCGACGGCTCGCTGCTCGGGGTGCACGGCGCCCCGGACTGCGACATGAGCGTGGTGGCGTACCACATGGCGCTCTTCGTCGGCCGCGCCGGACACGTCCTGACGCCCGAACTCCGCACCGAGCTACGCCAGTCACTCGAAGCCAAGCCGACGGGGAGTGCCCAGTGAGTTCTTCCTCCGCGCCCAAGCTCCCCATACGTGGCGGGGACCGCAAACCGGCCCGCGTGCGCCCGTACTCGCTCACCGGCGGCCGTACCCGTTTCGGGCACGTGCTGCTGGTCGAGACGTTCGTGGCGGCGCTCGAGGCCCCCGAGGAGCGCAAGGAGCTGACCAACAGCTCCCTCGCGACCCGGGTGATGCCCGAGATGCAGGCCATCGTCGAACTCTGCCGCCGGATGCGTACGGTGGCCGAGATCGCCGCCCTCCTCAGGATGCCGCTGGGCGTGGTCCGCGTCCTCCTGAGCGACCTGGCGGACCAGGGAAAGATCCGTGTGTACGGAACAGGTCACGGCCCGGGACAGCCGGACCGCGCTCTGCTGGAAAGGGTGCTGAATGGACTCCGTCGTCTCTGAGGGTGCGCCGAGAACGGCCTCCCCCGCCTCGGCTCCGATGCCTCTGGCCCCGGTGCCGCTGCCCGAGTCCGACGAGAACCTCCAGGCCTGGCAGACCGACCGCACCCGCGCTCCGATCGCGACGAAGATCGTGGTGGCGGGCGGCTTCGGCGTGGGCAAGACCACGCTGGTGACCGCGGTCTCCGAGATCACGCCCCTCCAGACGGAGGCGCTGATGACCCAGGCCAGCGAGGAGACGGACGACCTCACCGGCACCCCGGACAAAGTGACCACGACCGTGGCCATGGACTTCGGCCGCATCACCCTCGCCGACGACCTGGTCCTGTACCTCTTCGGGACGCCGGGCCAGCAGCGGTTCTGGTTCATGTGGGACGACCTGGTGCGCGGCGCGATCGGCGCCGTGGTCCTCGCCGACACCCGCCGCCTCAAGGACTGCTTCCCGGCGCTCGACTATTTCGAGAGCTGCGGACTGCCGTACGTCGTCGCGGTCAACCACTTCGACGGCAGCGAGCGGTTCGACGCCGACGACGTGCGCGAGGCCCTCACGGTACCCCCACACATACCTGTCATGATCATGGATGCCAGGCGCCGGATCACGGTCGTAGAGACCCTGCTCGCGCTGGTGGGGCACGCGCTCGACGTGAGCCCCGAATAAGACGTACACGGAGTGAGGACACGCATGCGGAAGATACTCGTCGTCGGAGCCGGTCAGTCCGGACTCCAGCTTGCCCTCGGCCTCCAGTCGCACGGGTACGAGGTCACCCTGATGTCGAACCGGACGGCGGACGAGATCCGCACCGGCCGCGTCATGTCGACGCAGTGCATGTTCCACACGGCACTCCAGCACGAGCGCGATCTCCAGCTGAACTTCTGGGAGTCCCAGGCCCCGAAGATCGAAGGACTCGGCGTCTCGGTCGCCGCCCCCGGCTCCCACGACCCCGGTCCGACCCAGCGGGCGATCGACTGGGTGGGCAGGCTCGACGGCTACGCGCAGTCGGTCGACCAGCGGGTGAAGATGGCCGGCTGGATGGAGACCTTCGCCCAGCGCGGTGGCCAACTGGTCATCCACGGCGCGGCGGTCTCCGACCTGGACTACTTCGCCCGTACGTACGACCTGGTCCTGGTGTCGGCCGGCAAGGGTGAGCTGGTCTCCATGTTCGGCCGGGACGCCGCCCGTTCCCCGTACGCGGAGCCGCAGCGCGCCCTCGCCGTCGCCTACGTCCACGGTCTGGGCCCGCGCCCCGAGCACCCCGACTACGACGCGGTCCGCTGCAACCTGGTCCCCGGCGTCGGCGAGCTCTTCGTCATGCCGACCCTCACCACCACCGGCCGTGCGGACATCCTTTTCTGGGAGGGCATACCCGGCGGCCCGGTCGACGCCTTCAACGGCATCAAGGACCCCGCCGAACACCTCTCCCTGACCCTGGAACTCATGGAGAAGTTCGTGCCGTGGGAGTACGCCCGGGCCACCAAGGTCGAACTCACCGACGCGGGCGGAACACTGTCCGGGCGCTACGCCCCCACCGTCCGCAACCCGATCGGCCGCCTTCCCGGCGGCGGCCTGGTCCTGGGCGTCGCCGACGTGGTCGTCGCCAACGACCCGATCACCGGCCAGGGCTCCAACTCCGCCTCCAAGTGCGCGGCGGCGTACCTCGGCGCGATCCTCGAGCACGAGGACAAGGAGTTCGACGAGGCGTGGATGCGGTCCGCGTTCGACCGGTACTGGGACACGGCCCAGCACGTGACGAAGTGGACGAACGCCATGCTGGGCGTGCCGCCGGAGCACGTCCTCAACCTGATCGGGGCCGGGGGGCAGATTCCGGCGGTGGCGCATCGTTTCGCCAACGGGTTCAACGACCCTGCGGACTTCGAGAACTTCTTCTATGAGCCCGAGAAGACCGAGGCGTACCTGGCCTCCGTGGCCGGGGCCTGAGCCTGTCGGGTACTTCTAATGGGACGCGAGCCTCGGTGGTGTGTAGTGCCGCAGGGGCTTTCCGTCCGGGTCCGGGCGGACGGCCCCGAGCAACGGGTTGGCGGCGATGGGGGAGACCTTGACGTCGGTTCCCGGTCTCGGGGCCTGCACGACCAGGCCGTCCCCCAGGTACAGGGCGACATGGGTGGCCTCGGGGAAGTAGATCACCAGATCCCCGGGGCGAAGCTCGCTCAGCGGAATGTGGGGCAACTGGGCCCACTGCTCCTGGCTGGTCCGGGGGATGGGCCGCCCGGCGTGCACCCAGGCCTGCGAAGTGAGCCCCGAGCAGTCGTACGCCCCGGGACCCTCGGCCCCCCACACGTACGGCTTCCCGATCTGCTTCACGGCGTACCGCACCGCCTTCTCGCCCTCCTGCGTGGGCGGCCGCGCACTGCTGAGCGCCCCTGACGCCACGAACTTCTGCTGCGCCTCGGCGACTCCCGACTTCTCCAGCCGGGCGAGCTCGGAGAGCTGACCGGCGCTGAGCGAGGCGAGCAGCCGCTCGACGTCCTTGAGCCGCCCCCGCACGTCGTCGCGCTCCTTCTTCTGCCGTTCGGCGAGAGCGAGTTGACCGTCGAGTGCCTTGCGCGCCTTCCGTGCAAGACCGTCGGTCCTGCGCTCCGTCCCCTGCAGCCGGTCGACGGTCTCGACCCGCTCCTGTGCCAGCTGTCCGATCACGTGCCCCTCGTCCAGAGCGTGCTGCGGATCACGGGCGAGCAGCAGCCGTACGTACGACGAGATCTCGCCGCTGTTCTGGTACTGCTGCCGGGCGAGCCGCCCCGCCGCCGCGCGGCTGTCGTCCAGCGAGAGCCGGGCCCTGGCGAGGTTCCCGTCGAGCCGGGCGACCTCGGCCTTCTGCTTCTTCAGCTTCTCCGCCGTGGCGTTGTACGTCTCGGTGGCGCGCTCGGCGTCCTGGTAGAGCTGTTGAAGATCCGTCAGCAGCTGGGTCACGGACCGCTCTTCGGCCCCGGGATCCGGCGCGGCCACCACCGCCGGCGCGGCGGCCAGCAGCACCCCCGACGCCATCGCGGCCGTACAAGCCAGACGTACAAGCCTTCCTGACACGTCATCACCTCCGGTGCCGAGGTGGTACCTCCACCTCGCACCGGCAGGATCAGGGAGGCGCATCCCGAGCGCGCGCCGACTGGCCGGTTCGGCCCAAGAACCTCACTCGTCGGCGTGGGACTCCGGCGTGGCTCCCGCACCCTTGCCGCCGGGCTTGGACC
The DNA here is from genome assembly GCF_044763085.1 of Streptomyces sp. NPDC096311. Classification (NCBI taxonomy): domain Bacteria; kingdom Bacillati; phylum Actinomycetota; class Actinomycetes; order Kitasatosporales; family Streptomycetaceae; genus Streptomyces; species Streptomyces sp. NPDC096311. Next base: position 155,596 of record NZ_JBIWFN010000020.1, on the reverse strand, counting down.
ACGGCCACTTGCGTCCGCTCCCCGCGTCGCCCGAGGGGTCGTACTCGTACTTCCACGCCTGATGCAGCCCCAGCCGCTTGCTCACCCGCGCCTGGACCCGTCGGTAGACGAGCACGGTCGGCGGGCCGCCGTCGGCATCCGGAACCGGAACCCGGTACACCTTCGGTGGGTGTCCGGTCAGACCGAGCAGGACGGGCAGCACACGCCCGTCCAGCGGGCCGCCCTCGAAGGGGGTGTCTTCGCTCTTCACGGCACCAGTGTCACAAACGCGTCCGTCACAGCAGCCGAGCGGCATCACCGATCACCGGAAGGACCGCCCGGGCCAGCTTTCCCAGGGCCCCTTCCCGCTCCTCCAGGACGAGCGCGGCCTGCACCACGCGGGCGGTCTGCGGATCACGTCCGGCACTGACCACGAGCATCGCCACGAACTGCTCCACGAGCCAGTCCCGCAGCTCGTCCAACGGCGGCTCCTTGCCCCCGTCCAGCCAGCTCAGCGAGGCGCCCTCCACCGCCGTGATCCACATCCGCACGGTCATCCGCAGCCGTCGCCCCGGATCCTTCACGCCCAGATGATCCAGAATGTGCTCCGCCGCCGCCCGCCGCACGCCGTCCACTATGGCCGTCGTCCTGGAGGTCTCGACGACACTGCCTCCCTGAAGCAACGCGGTGAACCCGGCGTCGTGCTGGTCCACGAACGCCAGGTACCGGTCCAGGGCCCGGGCCAGCCGCTCGCTCAACGGCCCTTCGGGGGGCTCCGCGAAACAGTGCTCCAGATCCTCCGCGGCGGACCGCAGGGCAGCCTCGTACAGCTGCTGCTTGCCGCCCGGGAAGTACCGGTACACAAGAGGCCGTGACACGCCCGCCGCCTCCGCCACGTCGTCGAGCGAGACCTCCTCGGGTGCCCGGTGCGCGAAAAGGGACAGCGCCGCCTCGAGGAGCTGTGAGCGCCGCTCCTCGACACTCAGCCGACGGTATGCGGGGGTGGGAGCCTGCGAGGTCATATCGGCAGCGTAACGGCCAGGACACGAGCCCCCTCCCACCCGCGGCCGGCCCCGACCCCCCCACCGGCACCCGGCGCCCCGGCCCTCAGGCCAGCAGCCCCGACGCCTTCCACAGTCGCCGTCCGACCCCCCGCAGCACCCCGATGTCGTCCAGGAAGTCGGTCAGCCGTTTGGCGCCGGTCTGCATGACCTCCCGCCGGTGCCCGCTCGCCTGTACCTGCGCCACGGCCTCCCGCTGGTCGAGGCCGACGTTCGTGTAGACCTCGGGATTGACGAAGGCGACGGAGAAGATCCGGGCGAACTCGCCCGACGTCACCCGCGTGAACTCCTGCGACCACCGCGGCGCCGTCACCATCTGCCGCCGCAGCTCCTCCCGCGCGTACCGCACGTGCCGCGCCTCCTCCACCACGTGGATGCGCGTGACCCCCCGTACCAGGCTCTGCACCCGCTCGTCCGGAAAGGTCAGCCGCTGCATCCAGTCGAGGATCTCCTCGCCGAGCAGAGTCGCCGTGAAGGACCCGGGCGTGGTCGAGATGGTCTTGAAGACCCGCCCCAGATTCCGATGTGTCCGGCTCACCGGGTAGTACGGCGTTCCACCGTGCGAGATCAGCCGGGCGAACATCTTCGAGTGCCGGCACTCGTCCTCGATCTCGGTCAGCGCATAGCGCACATGCGCACTCGTCGCCGCCTTGTCGTAAATGTGCCGCACCAGCAACTGCATCAGAATGATCTCGAACCAGATTCCCAGTGAAGCCAGCGCGGCGGCCTCGTGGTGCGAGAGCAGAATCCGCTGCTCCTCGCCCATCCGCTTCCACAGCGGGGTGTCGTACAGCGACACCAGTTCCGGCGGCCAGAACCACTTGCCCTCCTCGAAGGGCGCGTCCCAGTCCAGCTCCTTGTCCGGGTCGAAGGAGTGTTTGGCGGAGGAGTCGAGCAGCCGCTCGGCGACCTGCTCCCGGTCCTTGAGCAGACCGAGCGCATCGCGCAGCACATCCACTTCCGTCACGGTCGTCATGGCTGTTCCCACCTCGTCGTACGGGATCTGGCACGGGATCCGTCTGGGTTACCGACGGTCACGACTTATGAGACTGCTTGTCAGCAAGCTCGTCAATCCCTTGCGCGCGACTTGTTGACGACGCGTCTACCTCGTGTGAGCCTGCGAGGTATGCCGACGCACGAGCTGTACGCCAAGGACCCGGGAGACCCCCTCTGGCAGGTACCGGCCTCAGGGGCGGCACGCTTCAGCTGGGAGTACGACGACGGCCGCGACCGACTCCTCGCCCTTTACCAGAAGGGCAAGGACAAACAGTGGGACGGTCGGAAGAGAATCGACTGGGACCTGGAGGTCGACCCCCATGACGCTCTCGGTACCCCCGACGAGTCGCTGACCCTCTACGGGACCCCGTACTGGGCGAAGATGACCGACCGGGACAAGGGCGAGCTGCGCAAGCACTACACGTCCTGGCAGTTCAGCCAGTTCCTGCACGGTGAGCAAGGGGCCATGGTCTGCGCCGCGCGCATCGTCGAGTCGGTCCCCGACCTGGACGCGAAGTTCTACTCGGCCACCCAGACCATGGACGAGGCCCGCCACGCCGAGATATACGCCCGCTTCCTGCAGGAGAAGATCGGGATGCTCTACCCGATCAACGACAACCTGCAGTCGCTCCTCGGCGACACCCTCCGGGACTCCCGCTGGGACATGCCGTACCTCGGGATGCAGGTCCTCATAGAGGGCCTGGCCCTGGCGGCCTTCGGCATGATCAGGGACACCACCGACAAGCCCCTCCCCAAACAGATCCTCGCCTACGTGATGCAGGACGAGGCCCGCCATGTGGCCTTCGGCCGGATGGCGCTGCGCGACTACTACACGCAACTCTCCGACGCCGAACTCCGTGAACGCGAGGAATTCGTCATCGAGGGCTGCTACTTGATGCGGGACCGGCTGCGCGGCGTCGAGGTCCTGGAGAACTTCGGTATTCCCAAGGCCGAGGCCGAGGAATACAGCGAACAGTCCGAATTCCTGCGCCTCTTCCGCCAGTTGCTCTTCAGCCGCATCGTCCCGTGCGTCAAGGACATCGGCCTGTGGGGCGAACGCCTCCAGCGGGCGTACGTCGACATGGGCGTCTTCGAGATGGGCGACTCCAACCTCGACCTGCTGATGGCCCAGGACGAGGAGGTGGCCGAGCGGTTGGACGCGGAGCGGTTCGCGGCGGAGGAGAGGGAACGGGTGGCGGAGGTGGAGGAGATGATCGAGAAGGGTGAGGGCTCGTAGGGCGGTGAGGGCTCGTAGGGCGAACCGCCGGAAAGCCTTGCACGAACACGCGTGCGCCGGTCCGCCCGGACCGGCGTGCTCACATCATGACCTTCGCCCCGAACCCCCGTCTCACCCCGCGCGCCCTGGCCCGCCGGAGCCTGGAGGGCCTGGCCCTGGGCAACGGCGCGGCGATGCGGGTGGCCCCGTTGGGCGCCTGGTTCCGGCGCGACCTGCGTCTGGTGATCGCACAGGCGACGCTCTCGGCAGAGGTGATCCATGCCCATCCGGAGGGCACCGCGCCCGCGATCCCCTTCGCCGTCCGGTGCGCCGCGCGTCACCCCGACGACCCGACCTCGGCCCTGTGGAGCACGGCGGAGGGCTTCGGCGACGTCGACACGGCCTGCGCCATCACGGGCGGCATCGTGGGTGCCCGTACGGGAGTGGGGCACGTGCCCGAGGAATGGCTGAGCCGCCGCGAGGCGGTACCCGGCGCCGGGTAGTCGGCCCGGCCCGCCTCAGTTGTTCCAGCTCTCGTCGTAGGGGTCGTGCGGGGTCGGGACCGGTTTGGCCGCGGTGACGTCGAGGAACGGGATGCGGCCGTCGTTGACGGGGTCCTTGGTCTGCTTGGCGGTGTAGGTACCGGTGACCTGGAGCCAGGTGTCGGGCTGAAGGACGGGCGGGATGTGGCCGGTCAGGCCGATCTTGACCGGTTGGGCGTCGGCGGCACAGCAGTTGAGGGCCATCCGGACCAGGTACGGGGTGCCGTCCTTGGCAAGGGCGACGAAGCCGGTGACTTCGACCCGCCGGTGGGCCAGGGTACGGCCGTGGTCGTAGGCGGCGCGGCCCGCGTAGTCGACGACGCCGAGCGGGAGCGGGTCGGTGGCCGGCAGGGACGGGTAGGCCAGGGGCGCCTGTAGGGCCGTACCGGCGTGCATGGCGCTGTAGGAACCCAGCGCGGGCGGGGAGACCAGGATCAGGGCGAGGAGGGGGAGGACGAGGAGCCAGGCGACACGGGGTTCGCGGTGGACGTGCCCGTGCCCGTCGTCGCCCTCGCCGTGCCCGGCTTCGCCCCGGCCCCGTCGCTCGTACCAGACCGTCGCCACCGCCGCCATGATCAGCACGACCCCGGCGGCCAGCAGCAACGGCCGCAACCCCGCCTTGACGTAGCGCAGGTAGAGGTCGGTGAGTCCCGCGTGCAGGACCGCCGCGCCGACGAGGAACAGGACCGCCGCCTGTGCCTGCCGGTTCACAGCAGCACCGTCCCGACGAGGACCGAGCCGAGGATGGCCAGGGCGAAGGTGGCGGGCGCGAACCGCAGGGCGAACCCGCGGCCGAACGTGCCTGCCTGCATGGCGAAGAGTTTCAGGTCGATCATCGGTCCCACCACGAGGAAGGCCAGCCGCGCGGTCAGCGAGAACTGGGTCAGCGAGGAGACGACGAACGCGTCGGCCTCGGAGCAGATGGACAGCAGCACGGCGAGGACCGCGAGGGCGAGGATCGCCACCACCGGGTTGGCGGCCGCGGCGTGCAGCCAGGTCGCCGGGACGACGGCCTTCAGCGTGGCCGCTGCCATCGCCCCGATGACGAGGAACCCGCCGGCGTGCATCACGTCGTGCCGTACGGAGTCCCAGAACGCGGCGCCCTTGCCGAGCCCCTCGTGCGAGGGCCGGGCCGGCGGCCGCATCCAGTCCGCCCGCCCCAGCCGCTGCCACAGCCACCCCATCACGCAGGCCACGAGCAGGCTTGCCACGAACCGGGCGAGGACCATCTCGGGGTTGCGGGGGAACGCGACGGCGGTGGCCGTCAGCACGATCGGGTTGATCGCGGGCGCCGACAGCAGGAACGCCAGCGCCGCCGCGGGCGTGACCCCCCGCCGTACCAGCGCCCCCGCCACCGGTACCGACGCGCACTCGCAGCCGGGCAGCACCGCCCCGGCCATCCCGGCGACCGGCACGGCCAGCGCGGGCCGCTTGGGCAGCGCCCGGGCGAAGAACGTCGGCGGCACGAACACCGCGATGACCGCCGACAGCATCACACCGAGCACGAGGAAGGGCAGCGCCTGGCAGACCACCGCGACGAACACGGTCATCCAGCTCTGCATCACCGGCGCCGACAGCGCCCGGCGGATCGGCCCCTGCGCCACCACCAGGACGAGCAGCAGCATGACCAGGACGAGCGGCGAGTTGAACTGCCAGCCCTGGGATGCGGCCGCCTGCTCCCTCGGACCGTCCGGTGCGTCCGTCGGTTCCCGTGGACCGTCCGGTGCGTCCGCGTCGCGGTGGTCGGCCCCGGGCGGGGCCGCTTTGGTGATGCTCACGGGCGAGGTACCTCCGGCAGGGCACGGGCTGGAATCTCGTGGGTGGGTTCCCCTCCCCATAAATACGCCCGTATGGGTACGTCCGTTCAGGCGGGGGCGTTCATTCCCGAGGGGCGGCCCCAACTCCCGTCTCAGAACCCGAGAACCGCCTCCATCACCGCCTTAGCGATCGGCGCCGCGTCCCCGCCCCCGCTGATGTCCCCGCGGTCGGCCGCCGCGTCCTCGACGACGACCGCGACCGCCACCGCGGGCTCCATCGTGCCGTCCGCCTGGGCCCAGGAGATGAACCAGGCGTACGGCATCCCCAGGTTGTCGATGCCGTGCTGGGCGGTCCCGGTCTTGCCGCCGACCGTCGCTCCGGGAATCGCGGCGTTGGTGCCGGTGCCCTCCGTCACCACGTCGGTCATCAGCTCGCGCATCCGCATGGCGGTCGCCGGGTTCATCGCCTGGTGGAGCGTGCGGGGACCGGTCGACGACACCGTGCTGTCGCTCCGGGTGGTCGTCTTCTCCACCAGATAGGGCGTTTTGACGGACCCGCCGCCCGCGACGGCCGCCGAGATCATCGCCATCTGGAGGGGAGTGGCGCGGGTGTTGAACTGGCCGATGGAGGAGAGCGCGAGCTGCGCCTTGTCGAGTGTCGTGTCGAAGTTGCTGGGGGCGACGGAGAAGGGGATCCGCAGGCGGTCGTTGAAACCGAAGTCCGCCGCCGTGCGGGTCATGTCGCTCAGTCCCACGTCCACGCCCAGCTTGGCGAAGACCGTGTTGCAGGACCACTCGAAGGCGTAACGCAGTGAGGCGTCCTCGCAGCCTTCGATCTCGTTCGTCAGCCGGGTCGTGGTGCCGGGCAGCCGGTAGGGGTCCGGGGAGGTGGTCGATGTGTCGAGGTCCGTCACCACCCCCGCGTCGAGGGCCGCCGCGGCCGTCACCACCTTGAACGTCGACCCGGGCGGATAGGTCTGCCGGATCGCCCGGTTGAGCATGGGCTTGTCCGCCGCCCCGTTCAGCCGCTCCCAGGCGTGCGTGACCGCCCTGCCTGTCCCGGACAGCTCCCCGGGGTCGTACGACGGGGTGGAGACCAGCGCGAGGATCTTGCCCGTGGACGGCTCGATGGCGGCCACCGCCCCGCGCCGCGAACCGAGACCCCGGTACGCGGCGCGCTGTGCGGCGGGGTCGATCGTCGTGAGCACCTTGCCGGCGGGGTTCCGGGCGCGGGTGGCGTCGTTCCACAGGGGGAAGGGGGAGAGGAGCGGGTCGCTGCCGGAGAGGATGCCGTCCTCGGAGTTCTCCAGGAATGTCGTCCCGTACACCTGCGAGGCGAAGCCGGTCACGGGCGCGTACAACGGGCCGTCCGTGTACGTCCGTTCGTAGCGGAGCTGCTGGCCGCTGTCCCTGGAGCCGGTGACCGTCCGGCCCCCGACGAGGATGTCACCGCGCGGCTGGCCGTAGCGGGCGATCGTCTGGCGGCGGTTGGCCGGGTTGTCGTCGTACGCCCCGGCCTGGAAGACCTGGACGCGGGTGGCGTTGACGAGGAGCGCCAGCAGCAGTACCGCGCAGAGCGCGGCGGCCCGGCGGATGTACTTGGTCATGGCGCCGCCGTCCCGTCGTACTGGCTGCGTGCCGAGTCGCTGACGTGGATCAGCAGCGCCACGATGATCCAGTTGGTGACGACCGAGGAGCCGCCCTGGGCGAGGAACGGCATCGCCATCCCGGTCAGCGGGATCAGCCCGGTCACGCCTCCCGCGATCACGAAGACCTGGAGCGCCACGATCGAGGCGAGGCCGATGGCGAGGAGCCGTCCGAAGGGGTCGCGCAGGGCGAGGCCGGCGCGGTAGCCGCGTTCCACGAGGAGCCCGTAGAGGAGGAAGATCGCACAGAGTCCGAAGAGGCCCAGTTCCTCGCCCGCGGTGGCCAGGATGAAGTCCGACTTGGCGGCGAATCCGATGAGGATGGAGTGGCCGAGCCCGAGGCCGGTGCCCATCATCCCGCCCGCGGCGAACGCGAACAGGGACTGGGCGAGCTGGTTCGGCCCCTGGCCCGCCTCGATCGTCGCGAAGGGGTGCAGCCAGTCCTGCACCCGGCTGTGGACGTGCGGTTCCAGCCAGCCGACGGCGACCGCGCCCACACAGGCGAGCAGCAGGCCCACGGCGATCCAGCCGGTGCGGCCGGTGGCGACGTACAGCATGATCACGAAGAGGCCGAAGAACAGCAACGAGGTGCCGAGGTCCCGCTCCAGGACCAGGACCAGCACGCTCAGCAGCCAGATCGCGACGATCGGGCCGAGGACCCGGCCGGTGGGGAGCTGGAGCCGCTTGAACCGCCAGACGGGGCGGCCCGCGTAGGCGAGCGCGTTGCGGTTGGCCGCGAGGTAGCCGGCGAAGAAGACCGCGAGCAGCACCTTCGCGAACTCGCCCGGCTGGATGGAGAACCCGGCCATCCGGATCCAGATCCGGGCGCCGTTCACGGCGGGGAAGAGGATGGGCAGGATCAGCAGGCCCAGCGCCGTGACGACCGAGACGTAGGTGTAGCGCTGCAGGACGCGGTGGTCGCGCAGGAAGAGGACGGCCGCGATGAAGAGCGAGACGCCGAGCGTCGACCAGACGAGCTGGATGGGGGCGGCCCGGTCGCCCGGGGTCTCCAGGTCCAGGCGGTAGATCAGTACCAGGCCCAGGCCGTTGAGCAGGACGGCGATGGGCAGCAGCAGCGGATCGGCGTACGGCGCCCGCAGCCGCACCGCGACATGCGCGAGGAGCGCGAGCACGCCGAGCCCGGCGCCGTAGACGGCGGCGCCGGGCGGGAGGGTGCCGTGCCGGGCGTATCCGACCGCGCAGTAGCCGAACACGGACAGCAGTACGGCCATGACGATCAGGGTGAACTCGATGCCACGGCGCCGGGGCAGGCGGACAGCGGGGGTGGGCGGGTCCGCTGCCACGGTCGTTCCCCGCGTACCGGGAATTCCGGGCATTCCGGGCTGAATCATGTCCGGAACGTAGCAAGCGCCGAACCTGATGTCCCGTTAGGTGATGACAAACGGGCAGATCCGGTGAGCGCGACCCGGCGTCAGCACCAGCGCGGGGACGGGCCGATGTTGTCGATGTGCTGCGCCGATCCCCAGGACCAGGTGCCGTCGGTGATCAGGTACCAGATCGGGTTGCCGCCGACGCGCTCGCCCGTGGTCTTGCAGTAGATGTGGACGCGCTCGCCGAACGGTGCGATACGGATGATCCGGCTGCGGCGGTCGGGCCGGTTGTGCAGCGCGAGGCCGTTGCGGGAGATGATCCGGCCCTCGAAGCGGCGGTGGTCGTCGAGCCGTCCGTCGTAGTACGGGTCGTCGAAGTGGCTGTCGCCCAGACCGTCGTCGTCGAAGTAGGGGTCCTCCCCGTTGTCCCAGTCTCCGTTGTCCCAGTCGCGGCTGTCCCAGTCGCGGATCCCGGAGTCGTCGGCGATGCCGGGTCCGGTGCCCATGGTTGCGGTGGGCTTGCCGGCGGCGAGGGCGGGTCCGGCGCCCGCGGCCGCGATGAGCGTGCCGGCGGCGAGCACCATCCCGGTGCGGGCAAGGGTGTGGCGCAGGGACATGGAGGCTCCTCCGGAAAGGTGGTAAATCTGACTAATCGCCACATTAGGAGCGAGCTCGGACGCGCGCAGGCCGCACTGAGCCATCGGGGACGCGAGGACGCTCAACGTGCCCCGGTCGGCCCTTCCCCACCGGTCGGGCCGGGCGCGCCGCGCTCGTCCTGAGGAAGCGTCAGCGTCGCGATCGCACCGCCCTCGGGAGCGTTGGCGAAGACCAACCGCGCGCCCAGCACCTCCGCCTGGCCGAGCGCGATCGTCAACCCCAGCCCATGGCCCTTCGAACCGCCCTCCGTTCGGAACCGCTGCGGCCCGTGCTCCAGCAGGTACTCCGGATAGCCGCCGCCGTGGTCCCGCACCGTCACCACCGGGCCGTCGACGGTCAGCATCACCGGGTCCGCCCCGTGCTTGTGCGCGTTGGCCACCAGATTGCCGAGCACCCGCTCCAGACGGCGTCGGTCGGTCTCCACCCGGACGCCCCGCACGACCCGCACCTCGGTCTCGGTGCCCGACGCCCGCACCACCCGCTCGGCCAGCGGGGCCAGCGGCTCCGAGTCCAGCTCCAGCAGCTCCCGCCCGGCGTCCAGCCGGGAGATCTCCAGCAGGTCCTCGGTGAGCGTCCGCAGCGTGGCCACCCGGTCGCGGACCAGCTCCGTCGGCCGGCCCGGCGGCAGCAGCTCCGCCGCCGCGTGCAGCCCGGTCAACGGGGTGCGCAGCTCGTGCGCCACGTCCGCGGTGAAGCGCTGCTCGCTCGTCAGCTTGCTCTGCAGCGAGGACGCCATCGTGTCGAGGGCCCCGGCGACCGCGGCCACCTCGTCCTGGGGGCCGGCCGGATACTGCGTACGGGGGTCCACGGCCGTACGGGGATCGTTGACGCGCGCGTCCAGGTCGCCCGCGCTGATCCGCCGGGCCACCTGTGCCGTCGCGTGCAGCCGACGGGTCACCCGCGTCACCGCGAACACTCCCACCAGCAGCGTCGCGCCGATCGCCAGCGCCGAGGACCACACGATCGACCGGTCCAGGGCGTCGATGGCGTGCGCGCCCTGCGAGTAGTCGAACTGCACGGCGAGCGCCCGCCCGCCGCTCGCGGGTCCGGCCGCCCACATGGTGGGGTGCGGGTCGTTGTCCCCGACCATCGTGCCGCGGTGCCCGTCCGTCGCCAGCTCGCGCAGCGGCGCCGGCAGACCCGGGAGATCCAGCCCCGCGCCCGGCGGCAGCCGGTCGCCCGCCTCGTAGGCCGCCGTCACCTCCGCCAGCCGGTCGAGCGCCCGGCCGCGGGCCTCGCCGACGGTCTGGTTGGTCACCGAGACATGCATGAGGACGCCGAGCAGGGCGGCGAGACCGCAGCACATCACCGTGATGAAGGCGGCGGCCTTCCAGGTGAGGGTGGCGGCCCAGTGGGGGAGACGGCGGGGCGACCGGAAGCGGCGCGTGGGCAGCCTCATGGAGTGCTCGCGGCGGTCGACGGCGTGGGGGAGGCGGAGGGGGAGACGAAATGCGAGGCCGACGGGGAGGGTGAGACCGGCGGGGCGGGGGGTGCCGAGGGGACGGGTGCGGTGGTGCCGCGACTGGTGGGGCCGGGCGTGCCCACCCGGAGGATCTCGTCCCGGGTCGCCAGCATCGCGTGCTGGTGCGGGTCCCAGGTCCACACCGTGCGGTACTCGTAACCCGGCAGGGTCGAGGGTGAGCGGATGATCACGTCACGGCCCGCGATCTCGACGCTGATCGTGCTGTCCGCGGTGCCCATGATCTGGACCAGCTTGTGGTGCTCGAAGGTGTACACACGCACCGCCAGCTGATGCTGCGGAAAGCGGATGCCGAGCACCAGGTCGTCCTTCCGGTCACCCGTGAGATCACGGTAGTACGCCTGGAGGATCGGGCACTTCCCGCCGAGCGTGTCCTCGCCGGTGCAGTACTTGAGCTGCTGGGCCGCCTCACGGTACGGGGCGTGGACGGCGCTGTACTCGTCCGGGTGGCGGCCGACCTCGGCACGGAACACGGCGATCGGGTCCACCTTGTGGATGTCGTCGCCCGGCGCCGTGATGCCCGTGACCGTCTCGGTGTCCGCCTCGCCGTAGTCGAGGGCTGCCGTCGACGCGGGCGGCAGCTCGGGCCAGAGCCGGGCCGGGCCGACGGCGGTGGGCGTCGCCCCCGCGCCCCGCAGGGCACCGGAGTCGCCACAGCCCGCCACGGCCGCCGCCAGCAGGGCGACGAGGGCGGCGAGCACGAGACGGCTGGGCCGGGTGGGGGTCACTGCGCTCCTGCGTCCGGGCCGGCCTCGATCCGGGGCCAGGGGGACGGCTCGGTGCGCGAGGTCGGCGTGAAATCGACGAAACCGACGGCCTACACCATATTCGTAGGGAAGTCCTTTTTGTTCGCGGGTGGGGTCGGTGGGGTCGGTGGGGCTGGTGAGGGCGTGACGGTGTGAGGCCGCGACCGTGTGAGGGTGTGGGGCCGTGGAGTGCCGGACGTGCGGGCGGCGGAGGCCGGAGGTCGGACATCGGGGGTCGGACGTCGGGGGTCGAGGGCCGGGGGGCTACTCCGCCAGTTCCTCCAGGAGGCGGGCCGTGGGCAGACCGGCGCGCAGGTACTCCACGAACAGTTCGTTGTGCAGGGCCCAGGGCGAGCGGCGGCTGCGGATCAGGCGGATCGCCTCGTCGGAGGTGTGTCCCGCGAGGACCAGCGCGTGCGCGACCACGAGCCCCGAGCGGTTGTAGCCGTGGTAGCAGCGCACCAGGACCCGGCGTCCGTCCTCCAGCGCGTCGTCCGCGGCCCGCGCGAGCCGGATCACCCCCGCGAGCTGTGTCCCGTCCAGGGGACCGTCCGGAATCGGCCACACATGGTGCTCGACGCCCGGGTCGGGGCCGTGCCCCGGCAGCCGCAGCAGCGTCAGGACCAGGTCGAACTCATCCCTCACGACCGCGAATTCCGGCTCGCCGGCACGCCCGGCGAACGCGTGTCCGCCCATCCACAGGCCAGGCACGATCTCGCTCCACGGGCTGTCCGGAGCGGGCACCTCGGGTTGCTTTCTGCGAGTCCGCAACAGCGCCTCCCACAACTCCCCCAACTGCTCACAAAGGTAACCGGGTTCTTGCCCCTGGAGCACCCCGCCTGTTCCCATGGTCATGGGGTGATGGTGCATGAACGGACTGCGCGTCATACCGACCTGGCGCCACGGGCAGGAGCGCCTGTACGTGTGCCTGACCGACGGGAGGAACGTCGCCTGGTACGACCGTGAGGCAGCCCGCGTCAATCTGCTCAGCGAGGAGCGGCGGGAGGACGTGCTCGACGTGCTCGGCCCGTTCCTGACCGGCCCGGTGACGGTGGGGCCTCCACCGGTCCCGACCCCCGCGGAGCTGGCCCGGCTGACCCTCCACCCGGACGACGACCTCGCGCCGAACCGGCCCGGCGAGGCGCTGGTGATCGACCTCGACCGCGACCCGGGACCGGCGCGCCGCCTGCGGCCCGACCCGCGACGCCGTGCGCTGGCCGCCGAGCAGGCGGTCGGGGAGGCACTGGACCGCCTGGAGGGCGCGGGCTGGCACACCGTCCACTCCATCCCGCTCCCGGGCGGCGACCGCGTCCACCACTTGCTGATCGGCCCCGGCGGTATCTTCGCCCTGCGTTCCCTGTACGCCCGCAAGCAGCGGGTTCTCGTCGCCGATCCCATGGTGACCGTCGGCCGCCGGGAGCCGTATCCGCTGCTGCGCCGGGTCCGAGCCGACGCCGACCGGGCCTCGTACGCGCTGACCGCCGAGGTCCACGCCGTCCTGGCGGTGGCCGGCCCCGCCGACCTCGACGTCCTCGCCCCCCTCCGCGAGGTCCGCGTCCTGCAGGACACCGACCTGTCCTCGCTGGCCCGCCTCGGGGGTGTCCTGAAGCCGGCGGACGTGGAGGCCCTGCACGCGATGGCCCGCGACCGCCACACATGGCTACGGACGTGACTCCGTAGCCCTGGATCGCTGCGTGCCGGTGTCTGTTCGGCCGCGGGCGGGTGGGGGCTGGTCGCGCAGTTCCCCGCGCCCCTTGGGCGGGGCTGCGCCCCTTGGACGGGGCTGCCGGATTTCGTTCGTCTGCGGGACGGTGGGGGCTTGGCGCGCAGTTCCCCGCGCCCCTGAAGACCCCTGGGTTGGTCAGGGGGGCGGGGTGAGGAGGGGGGTGAGGAGGTCGCCTTGTCGGTGGAGGCGTGGGGCGATGTCGTCGGCGTGGAAGACGAGCTCGGACGGGTCCCCGCAGGACGCGACCTCGTCCCAGGTGACGGGGGCGGACACGGTGGGCGCGGACCGCGCACGCAGCGTGTACGGCGTGGCCGTCGTCTTCCGCGCGGCGTTCTGACTGTGGTCGACGAACACCTTCCCGGGCCGCAGACTCCTGGTCATCCGGTGCGTGACGAGCGCCGGCAACGCCCGCTCCGCCTCCACGGCCAGCTCCTTCGCATACGCGCTGACGTCTGAGGACGGCATCCGCATCACCGGCGCCAGCAGATGCAGCCCCTTCGACCCGGACGTCTTCGCGTACGCCTCGATCCCGTCCACAGCCAGCCGCTCCCGCAGCCACAACGCGACCTCGCAGCACTCGACGACCGTCGCCGGCGCCCCCGGGTCGAGGTCGAACACGAGCCGGTCGGCCAGACCGGGCGTGTCCACCTGCCACTGCGGCGTGTGGAACTCGGTGACGAGGTTCGCCGCCCACATCAGCGAGGGAAGGTCCTGGACCAGGACCATCCGGGCGGGGCCCGCCGTCCGGGGGACCTCGGCGGTCCGGACCCAGTCGGGGGTGCCGGGCGGCACGTTCTTGGCGAAGAAGACCTGTCCGTCCGGCCCGTCGGGGTAGCGGAGGAAGGAGACCGGCCGGTCGTGGAGGTGCGCCAGCAGGGGTTTTGCGACCGTCGCGTAGTAGTGCAGGACCTCACCCTTGGTGAAACCCGTCGCGGGGTACAGCACCTTGTCCAGATGGGTGAGCGCGAGCCGCCGTCCCTCCACTTCGGCGATCGGCGTCATACGACGAGAGTCGCATGAAATCGCCATCAAGGCGCCCAGGTCACCCCGCCGCTCCCGTGCGGATGTGAGGTCGCGCACGCCCGTCTAGCCTGGCTCTCAACCGCACCCGCGAGCCCGATTCAGCAAGAACCCGCGTCAGCAAGAACCCACGCCACTGAGAACCCGCGTCAGCAGGAACCACCAGGAAGGTGCCGCACGTGCGATCCATCTGGAACGGCGCCATCTCCTTCGGTCTGGTCAGCATCCCGATCAAGGTCGTGAACGCGACGGAGAGCCACTCGATCTCCTTCCGCCAGGTCCACCTGGACGACGGCGGCCGCATCCGGTACCGCAAGTTCTGCGAACTGGAGGACCGCGAGGTCACCACCGGTGAGATCGGCAAGGCGTACGAGGACGCGGACGGCACGCTGATCCCGGTCACGGACGAGGAGCTGGCCGCGCTGCCGATCCCCACCGCGCGGACGATCGAGATCGTGGCGTTCGTGCCGGCCGAGCGGATCGACCCGCTCCAGATGGACACGGCGTACTACCTGGCCGCGAACGGCGTCCCCGCCACCAAGCCGTACGTCCTGCTGCGCGAGGCGCTCAAGCGCAGCCAGAAGGTCGCCGTCGCGAAGTTCGCGCTGCGCGGGCGGGAGCGGCTCGGCATGCTGCGTGTGGTGGACGACGTGATCGCCATGCACGGGCTGCTGTGGCCGGACGAGATCCGGTCCACGGAGGAGGTCGCCCCGGACGCGAGCGTGACCGTACGGGACAAGGAACTCGACCTGGCCGACGCCCTCATGGACACCCTCGGCGAGGTCGAGCTCACCGAGCTGCACGACGACTACCGCGAGGCCGTCGAGGAACTCATCGCCGCCAAGGCCTCCGGCGAACTCCCGGCCGCGCCGCCCGCCGGTGAGCGGGCCGGCGGCAAGGTGCTCGACCTGATGGCCGCCCTGGAGAAGAGCGTGCGCGCGGCCAAGGTGTCCCGGGGTGAGGAGACGGGCGAGGAAGCCGGGGCGCGGACCGGCGAATCCGCCGAGGTCACCGCGCTGCCGTCCCGCAGGTCGGCCCGTACGGCGCCCAAGGAGGTCGGCGGGAAGAAGTCCACGTCGACCGCGCGGAAGACGGCGGCGAAGAAGACGGTCGCGAAGTCCACGGCGAAGTCGACGGGCCAGGCGGCCGGCAAGGCGGCTGCCACCAAGTCCACCGCGAAGAAGACGGCGGCCAAGAAGACGACCGCCAAGAAGGCGACGGGGAAGAAGACGGCCACGAAGAAGGCCACCCCGCGGGGGCGCGCCTCGGCCTGACCGCCCCGGGGCACCCGCGGGCCCCGGAGCCCCGTCACCTCGTCCGGCTCACCCCGTACGCCGCAGGGCCAGCACCGCATTGTGCCCGCCGAACCCGAACGAGTTGCTCAGGGCGAGGTCGCCGAGCGCGGGCAGTCGGCGGGGGTTCTTGGTCACCACGTCCAGGTCGATGGCGTCGTCCTGGTCGTCGCAGCCGATGGTGGGTGGGATGAGGCCGTGGTGGAGGGTGAGCACCGTGGCGACGGCCTCCACACCGCCCGCGGCTCCCTGGAGATGGCCGAGGTGGCCCTTGAGCGCGGTCACGGGCACGCTCCCGCCGAGCACGGCGCGCAGCGCGCTCGCCTCGGCGAGGTCGCCGTCGACCGTGGCGGTGGCATGGGCGTTGACGTGGACGACGTCCACGACATGGGCACCGGCGTCGTGGACGGCCCGGCGCAGTGCCAGTGCCACGCCGCTGCCGGACGGGTCGGGCGCGGCCATGTGGTGGGCGTCGGCGGACAGTCCCCAGCCCGCGGCCTCGCAGTAGATGCGCGCGCCGCGTGCCCGGGCGTGCTCCTCGGCCTCCAGGAGCAGGAAGCCCGCACCCTCGCCGTTCACGAAGCCGTCGCGGTCGCTGGCGAAGGGCCGGGAGGGGCTGGTGGCTCCGAGCTCGTGGGTGGAGAGCGCGCGCATGGCGGCGAACGAGGCCATGATCGCGGGGGTGACGACGGCTTCGGCGCCCCCGGCGAGGGCGACGTCCACCCGGCCGTACCGGATGCGGTCGATGGCCTGTCCGATGGCCTCGGTGCCGGAGGCGCACGCGCTGGTCACGGTGCGGGCCTCGCCGGTGATGTGCAGCGCGAGCGACACCTGGGAGGCCGCCTGTGAGGGCACGGTCATCGGAGTGGTGAGCGGGGAGACCGCACGCGGACCCTTGTCCCGCAGCTTGCGGTCACCGCCGACGAGCACGGAGGCGTCACCGAGGATGGCCCCGACCGAGACACCGACCCGCTCGGGCGTCAGCCCGCTCTCCGTCGTGCCGGCCGGGTCCAGTCCGGCGTCCTGCCAGGCCTCCCGGGCGGCGAGCACCGCGAACTGGGCGGACCGGTTCATCCGCCGCGCCTGCGGCCGGGGCAGCAGTCCGACGGGGTCCACGGGCACGCTGCCCGCGACTCGCACGGGCAGTTCGGCGAACTCCTCGCCCTCCAACTCGCTTATCCCGCACCGGCCCTCGACCAGGCCCCGCCACAGCTCCTCGACCCCGACACCGAGCGGCGTCACGGCACCGAGCCCGGTGACGACGACCCGGCGGGGTGCGTACACCTCGGCGGCCCGCCTCGGGCGCGGATAATGCCGTACGACATATCCCTTTTGTGTGACTTTTTCGGCCAGGTCCCGCAGCTCCTCGTCGGGGACGGGATCCTCGGTCCGGCGGTCCAGGTCCCGGTGCCAGTGACCCCACCGTCGGGTGTACGACTCCTCGACGGCCCGGGGGTCCACGGCGCGCAGTGAGGTGATGCGGTCGCCGTCCCGGAATTCCACCGGACCGAGGTCGGTGGAGGTGATCTCGGGAATTGCCCCGACATCCGTTCGGCGGCAGGCCGTGGTCACTTGGTGACCGCGTTCGAATATCTCGTCGTGATCAATTCCGCCGAGTGGCGGCCGCAATGTCAGGCGAATGGTGTGGGGAGTCTCGGGCAGGGTGTGCATCACCACGTACCAGGTGTTCTCCGCCACATCCTGTTCGGACAGGGCGATCAGTTCACCAGGGATCACTTCGGCGACGGTGACGGCGTGGGGCTGTACGGGAACGTCGGACGAACGGCGCATGGGGAGCGATTGCTTTCTGTGGGGATTTGCGTCCCCAACTTTCGGTGACAATGTAGGAATTGCCTAGATGTCCCCATCACATAGTGGGCAACGTCACCGAAAACAGTGATCAGTATTTCGCTCCCGCACCTTCCCTACCGTGTCTGGTCGGACAACCGAATCCCGTGGCCGCCGAGTTCGTCGAAGTACCGCCCCGGAGCGGGCGGCCCGGACCGCGGGGCCCGGCATGTACCGGACCCCGCCCACCCGCGAAGACAGGCTCTAGCTCTTACGGTCCTGGAGTTGAGGGCGTTGGGTTTTGCCGCGCTCGCTGTCCTGGAGGGCGCCCGCCCGGCCCCACCGTGTCGGTGGCGTGGGGGAGGGTGACCAGGAATCGGCGGCGATCACTTCCGAGTTGAGCACGTTGTCGCCGTAGAGATCCCGCAGCCAGCTGGCCTGGTAGATGGTGTCGAGGTAGCGCTCGCCGAGGTCCGGACCGATGGCCACGGCGGTGAGTTCGCGTGCGTCGTGCCGGCTCAACCAGTCCGTCGCGCCGCTGACCACCGTGCCGGTGGAGCCGCCGAACACGAAACCGCTCCTGGCCAGCCGGTGGCAGGTACGGACGGTGTCCCTCTCCTCGACTCGTATCACTTCGTCCACGTAGGACTCGTCGAGCAGTGGCGGGCGCATGCTCATCCCGAGGCCCGGAATCATCCGGCGGCCGGGCGGACCACCGAAGGACACCGAGCCCACGCTGTCCACCGCGACGACCCGCACCGGACGGTGCCACTCCCGGAAGTAGCGCGCGCAGCCCATCAGGGTGCCGGTGGTGCCGGCTCCGACGAACAGCACGTCCAGCTGCGGGAACTGACGGGCGATCTCCGGTGCCGTCCTGCGGTAGTGCGCCTTCCAGTTGCTCGGGTTGGTGTACTGACTGAGCCATACATACCGGTCGTCGGAGGCGCACAGGGCACGCACGTATTCGATCCGCGCGCCGAGATAGCCGCCGTTGCTCTCCTCCTGACCGGCGATCATGTGCACCTGGCTGCCCAGGGCCTCCATCATCATCCTGGTCGACAGGTTGCCGCGGGAATCCGTCACGCAAAGGAACCGGTAACCCTTGCTCGCCGCGATCATGCTGAGCGCCACGCCGAGGTTCCCGGACGAGGACTCGACCAGGATCGAATCCGGCTTCAGAACTCCGTCCCGCTCGGCGGCCTCCACCATCTCGATGGCGGCCTTCAACTTGATCGAGCCGGCGAAGTTGAATCCCTCGCACTTCAGGAAGAGTGAGTGCCCGATGATCGCCCGGAGGTCGACATAGAGATCCTCTTCGTTGTAGGCCTGGGGAACGGAAATGACGGGCACGACGGTCTCCTCAATCTGGAGCAGAGCACTTTCGGAATGTCCGTCCGACCGTGGGCGGGCTTCTTCGCTTTTTCGGGCGTGAGGCCGTGTCCATCCGGGTCGGACAGGGCCCTGCGTCAGGGGCCGCTGTCTTCTGCGGCCTAGGGTCGAGGCCGGCTCATCCGTACCGGCTCAGTTCGTGGAAGAAGTCGTCGACGACGTGCAGTTCCCCGCAGCGGACCACTTCGTCGTAGACGTACTTGCCGACCGCGAGGTCGAGCACCCCGAGGCCGAAGGGTGAGAACACCACCGGCCGGTCCGCCGGCACGGTCACCCGTCCGGCCATCACGTCGTCCAACGTGCCGCGCACGAAGTCCCGGTTGCCCGTGAGCTGCTCGGCCAGATGCGGCGAGGTGTCGGCCTTCAGGCAGTGCTCGATGTCGTCGACGATGTTGGTCGAGGCGAGCAGGATCTCCGGCGCGAGGTCGCGCAGCGACACATGCAGGACCACAGGGTTGTGGTCGAACCAGGACAGATCGCTGACGTGCGGCTGCCCGGCGACAGTGGCGAAGACCACCAGGTCGCTGTTGCGGATCAGCTGCTCGGCGTTGTCGTGCACGGTGATCCGGCCGGTGGCGCCCGACTGTTCCAGGTAGCACCGGAAACCCGCCGCGCTGTCGGCGGACAGGTCGTGCACACCGATCTCGTCGAACGACCAGCCGGTGCCGACCAGGAACGTGTGGATGTACCGGGCGATCAGGCCCACCCCGAAGAAGCCGACCCGCACAGGTCGCGGCCGGTCATGGCTGAGCCGGTCGGCAGCCGCCGCGGCCGACGCGGCCGTCCTGGTGGCGCTGATGATCGAGCTCTCCAGACAGGCGAACGGGTAGCCGGTGTCATGGTCGTTGAGGATCAGTACGGCCGAGGCCCGGGGGACACCGGCCGCCACGTTCTGCGGGAAGCTGGAGATCCACTTCAGACCGTCCACCCGTACCTCCCCGCCGATCGAGGCGGGCAGCGCGATGATCCGGGAGGACGGACGGTCGGGGAACCGCAGGAAGTACGACGGCGGGTTCACCGAGTCACCGGCGCCGTGCACCCGGTAGGTGGCCTCGACCAGCTCCACGATCTGCTTCTCGTGTCCGCGCAGCGCGCGCTGGACCTGGGCGCCGGGGATCACCGCGAACGGCGGCACGGTGATCGGCGCGGCCGGCGCGGACTTCGGTGCGGATTCCGGTGCGGATTCCGACGTGGTGGAACGGGTGGTGGTCATGACGCGGTCACCTCGACGGTCGGGGAGCAGTCGGTCAGACGCACCGGGTCGGCCAGGGCGACGAGAACTTCGCGTGGTCCCTCGAAGGGCTCCCTGCTGTGCGCGGTGCGGATGTTGTCGACGAGCATCAGGTCGCCGGCCTGCCACGGCTCGCGTGCGGTGTGGGCCTCGTAGACGCTGTTGAGCAGCTCCACGACGTCCTCGCCGATCGGGTCGCCGTTGCCGAAGCGGGTGTTGAACGGCAGCCCGTCGGCCCCGTAGACGTCCATCAGGTACTCACGGACCTCGGGGGCCATCG
The DNA here is from genome assembly GCF_044763085.1 of Streptomyces sp. NPDC096311. Taxonomy (NCBI): domain Bacteria; kingdom Bacillati; phylum Actinomycetota; class Actinomycetes; order Kitasatosporales; family Streptomycetaceae; genus Streptomyces; species Streptomyces sp. NPDC096311. Next base: position 135,459 of record NZ_JBIWFN010000020.1, on the reverse strand, counting down.
TCCACTCGTTGAGGAACGCGATCTGGTTGAACCAGCAGCGGCGGCCGGTGACGGGGTGGCGCACCACGGCGCTGCGGCGCTGTCGGGTGCGCAGCCCACCGTCCGGCTGCCATTCGAACGCGATGGCGTTGGCGCGGCAGTAGCCCTCGACGGCACCACGGTCCTCGGTGCCGAACGCCTCGGCGACGGACGCGCCGATCTCGTCGTTGTAGCTGCGGGTGAGCAGCCAGCCCTCGCGCTCGAACCGCCCGGTCAACTCGGCGGGCAGCGCGTCGAGCACGGTCGGTGCGTCGGCCACCGCGGTCGCCCCTCCGTCGGTGGGCGCGCTCAGACAGGCGAACATCATCAGTTTGGGGAACTCGAGCGTGTAGCTCAGTTCGTGGTGCATGCACATCGGCTGGTTCGGCGGCCACTTCGTCGAGGAGTACACGCCGTCGGAGTAGGTCCGTCGCGGTGCGAAGACCTCTTTCTCGGTCATCAGACCGGTGGCGAGCTTCGAGAAGACGGCACCGGTCTCGGCCGCGTCGCGCAGCCCGAGACCGCGGACCAAAACGCAGCCGTGCTCGGCGACGACGGTGCGCAGCGCGTCCCGGTGCGCGGCTGCCCAGCCCGCCGCGCCACCGGTGACCTCGGCCCGCAGAAGCGGAGGTCTGCCGGGCTGCAGTTCCACGTCGACCATCGACGCCGTGGAAGTGGACGACATCTCGGTTTCCTTTCCGTAGCCACTCAGTCGGTTGTCACTCGGGTCAGTCACTCGTCGGTTGTCATTCGTCGGTTGACATCCGTCAGTTGTCATTCGTCGGTTGTCACCAGTCAGTTGTCACTCAGGAAGGAGCGAACAGTTCGGCGGCGCGCAGAACGGCCTGTGCCGCTTCGGCCGGACGGGTGCGCGGGAAGTAGTGGCCGCCGTCGGCGAGCTCGTGCAGGTCGACCTGTTCGGCCAGGAGCTGCCAGTCGCGGTAGCGGTGCGGGTGGTCCGCCGTGCTCGGGTCGTCGGCGGCGACGACCACGGTGACCGGAGCGGACAGCTTCGGAGTCGGCGGGTTGTCCAGGAGGTCGGCGAAACAGCGGTGTGCGGACACGCAGTCGTGCCGGTAGGCGGCACCCACGTGCTCGGCGTGCCGCGCGTCCAGCTCGCCGAGTTCGGTGTACCCGCCCGCCGCGCTCAGCTTCGCGGCGATCGCGGCGTCGCTCAGTTCCGTCAGCTCGTCGATGGCGGCGCGCCGCCGGGCGGCGTCGCCGAGCAGTTGCGCGCCGAGGAACACCCGCTGGACGTCCACCCCGCGCTCCTGGAGCCTTCTGGCCGTCTCCACGGCCGGCGCGGCGCCCGAGGAGTGGCCCCACAGCAGGATCCTGGTCAGGCCACGCCGGACGATCTCGTCGACGACCTGTTCGACCACCTGTGTCATCGGTGCGAACGGTTCGCGGTCGGCGGCCACGTCGTGACCGGGCAGCTCGACGGCGTAGACGGCGGGCCCGCCGGGCGGCAGCGCCCTGGCCAGCGGCTGGAAGTTCACCGCGTTGCCGCCGGCGTACGGGAAGCACACCAGGGCTCCGCCCCGCGCGTCGTCCGATTCCGACAGCGGGTGCAGCAGCTCGGGGCGCCGCTGTGACCTGCCGTCGACCAGCGCGGCCAGGTCGGCGAGGACCGGGTGACGGGTGACGTCCTTGAGGGACACCGCACGATCCAGGGTGATCGCGAGCTTCACCGCCGAGAGGGAGGTGCCGCCGCGGTCGAAGAAGTGGTCGCGGCGTCCGATCCGGTCTTCCGGGACGCCGAGGACCTTCGCCCACGCGGCCGCCAGCCGGTGTTCGGTCGGTGTGGTCGGCGCGTGGTAGTCGTCCTGGACCACGTCGATCTCGCCGGCGAGCGCCTGCAGGGTCTTCCTGTCGATCTTGCTGTTGGCGGTCAGCGGCAGGCTTTCGCGCCAGTGGAAGGCCGACGGGACCATGTACTCGGGCAGCGACTCGGCGAGCCTGGCCGGCAGGGCGTCGCCGTCGAGGGCTCGCGGGCCCGAGTAGAACGCCACCAGGTGCTTGCTCTGATCGGCCCGCTCGGCGACGACCACCGCGCCGTCCCGCACCCCCGGCACCCGCAACAGGGTGTTCTCGATCTCGCCGATCTCGATCCGGAAGCCACGGATCTTGACCTGGGTGTCCCGGCGGCCGAGGAACTCCAGCTTGCCCCCGGGCTGCCAGCGGCCGTAGTCGCCGCCCCGGTAGAGCCGGGCGCCCTCACGGTGTGGATCGGCCAGATAGGCCTGCCGGGTGCGCTCGGGGTCGTTGATGTACCCGCGGCCGACGCAGACCCCGGAGAACACGATCAGACCGGGGGCGCCGAGCGGCACCGGGGTGAGGTGTTCGTCGACGACGTAGACGCGCACGTTGCTGACCGCGCGGCCCAGCAGGATGCGCTCCGGCGCCCGGTCCATGACCTCGTGGTTGGTGTCGTCCGAGGTCTCGGTCAGCCCGTAGGCGTTGACCAGCTTGATCCCGGGCTGGACGGCGAACCAGCGCTCCGTGAGCTCCTTCTTCAACGCCTCGCCGGTGACCGACACGCATCGCAGGTCCGGCAGCTCGCGGGGGTGCTGCCGCAGACAGGACACGACGACGTCCAGGTACGAGGGCACGACCTGGAGGACGGCGACCCGGCCTTCGACGATCTTGTCGACGAACCGCTGGACGTCGAGGATCACCTCCTGCTCCACCAGCAGGGTCTGCCCGCCGACCAGGAGCCCGGACACCAGTTGCCACAGCGAGATGTCGAAGCACTGGGGCGCGGTCTGCGCCACCACCTGTCCCTCGCCGAGTCCCAGGTCGTCGATCTTGGCGTAGAGGTGGTTGAGCATCCCCGCGTGCTCGCACATCGCGCCCTTCGGCTCACCCGTGGAGCCGGAAGTGAAGTAGATGTAGGCGAGTTGGTCCGCTGCCACGGGCACGCCCGGATCGTCGTCGGCGTGGTCCTCCGCGTAGGCCGCGTCGACGAGGACCTTCCCGATCCCGGGCAGGGACTCCAGGGCCTGGTCGAGGGTGGTGGTGCTGCCGTGCTCGGTCAGCACGAGGGCGCACCCGGCGCGCGTGAGGGTGGTGGCGATGCGACCGGCCGGGAAGTGCGGCTCGATGGGCAGGTACACGCCCCCGGCCTTGAAGACCGCCAGCACGGCGGCCGGCCAGTCCAGGTTGCGTTCGGTCACCACCGCGACCACGCCCTCCCGGCGCAGCCCGCGTGCCAGCAGCGCGCGTGCCAGCCGGTTGGCCCGGGCGTTGAGCTCGCGGTAGGTCCACCGCCGTTCACCGTGTACGGCCGCGACGGCGTCCGGGTGTTCCCGTACCCGCTGTTCGAACAGCTCGTGCATGCGGCGGTCGGGCAGCTCCCGGTGGGGTCCGGCGAGCCCTTCGAGCTGGAAGTGGAGTTCCTCGGCGGAGAGCAGGCCCTGCCGTCCGTGCTCGGCATCCGGGCCGACGGCGATCAGGGCGAGCGCGGTGACGTGGTAGCCGGCGATCCGGGCGGCGCAGTCCGCGTCGAGTACGTCGGTCCGGTACCGCAGCCGCAGCACGAGCCGGCCGTCCCGCCACGAGAACCCGATCCACACCACGGTGTCCTCGGCCAGGTCACCGCCCACACCGCCCGGATCGAAGACGGCCTCGAACGGCGCTTCGGTCAGGCTCAGTTCGCGCCTGAGGTCGTCGACCGGGAAGTCCTTGTGCGACAACAGCTCCGACGCGGCCCGATGGGCGTTCAGCAGCAGCTCCCGCCACGTCGGGGGTTCGGTCGTCAGGCGGCAGGGCAGCGGTCGGCCGCCGTCGGCGGGGACATAGCCGGACACGACCTCGCGCTCACCGGACAGCGCGGCGAGCACCTTGGCGTGCGCGGCCAGCAGCACCGAGTCGAGCGGTACCGCCAGGTCCTGCGCCAGCCCGCGCAGCGGTCCCGCGATGTCCTCCGGGACCGTCGTCTCGTGGTCGGCGACGCCCGCCACCGGCTGGGGCGTCCACCGCGGCACCGCGGTGAACCCTCCGGCCACGAGCTGACCGCGCCAGAACTCCCGATCGGCTTCCACTCGCACTCTCATCGCATCTTCCCGTGTGACTGGGCCTGCAGGCCGGAGCGGTCGCGCTGTGCCTCGTACGCCAGTGCGGCAGGCTGATAGGGGGCCTCGCGCGTTTCGGCCGCCGGATTTCCGCCCCACCGGGCGCGCTCCGGGACTTCCTCGCCCTTCATGAGGAAGGAGTCGGGGGCGAGCTCCGCGCCGTCGCCCATCGTCACGCCGTAGTGGACGTGGGCGCCGACACCGAGCGTGGAGCCGGCGCCGATCGTGCTGCGGTCGGACTTGAAGGTGCCGTCCTCCTGCGAATGGCACTGGATCTTGCTTCCCGCGTTGAGCGTGCAGTCGCTCCCGATGGTGGTGAGCATCCGCTCCGTCAGGTGGCACCCGTCGTCGAAGACCCTGCTGCCGATCCGAACGCCCAGCATCCGCCAGATCAGGCTCTTGAAAGGGGTCCCGTTGAAGATGTTGAGATAGTTCTCCGGCACCTTCCAGAGGCGCTCGTGCCACCAGAAGTACGGTTCGTAGATGGAACACAATTGCGGTTGCAGTCCGCGGAATGCGGCAATACTGCGTTCCACCAGCACGAAGTAGAAAGGCGTGAAAGCGAGGCTGAACACCAAGAACGCGGCGATCAGCACATGACCGTACGAGTCGTACAGATCGACATCGGCGAGAGCGACCACCGTGAGGACGAAGAAGTAGATCCACCGCACCATCAGGAAGAGGGCGATCGAGCGGATGTTGTAACGATTCTTCGCGGCGAGACTGCGACGGAACTCCTCGCCGCTGCGGAGATGGTCGAACCGTGAGTCGCGCTCGACCGACCGGGGAATCTCGAAACACGGCGAGCCCAACAGGCCCACCCCCTCGCGTACCTCGCCTTCGAGCGGAATCATCACCTTCGTCGCGAGGAGGCAGTTCTCGCCCGTCCTGGCCCCCGACGGATAGGCGATGTTGTTCCCGATGAAGTTGCGTGGTCCGATCGAGGCCTTGGACACCCGGAAAGAGGAGCTCGAGTAGTCCGCGTTGATGATGGAGAGCCCGTCGGCGACCATCGTGCCGCTGCCGACCGAGCACAGATACGGGGTCTCGTGCTGCACTTCCGTGCCGAAGTTCGACCCGGTCTGTTCGATCCGGGACAAGTCGTATCCGAGGCCGCGCAGATAGTAGACGATGAAGGAGCTGTCACCGAGCAGCCATTTGAAGAACTTGATGTTGGTCATGCGCCCGATCGCGCGGAACGTCGAGTAGTGGAATCCGTACAGCGGATAGATCTTCTCCGGCTTGATGACCAGGTTCAGCAGGCGCGGAAGGGTGAACAGCACCGCCACGCCGAGGACGACGAAGCCGAAGAACAGTACGAAGGACAGCGCCAGCGCGTCGGCGTAGAGACCTGGTGAGGTGAAGCCCACCGAACCCGGGCCCAGCCGGTCGTGCAGCGCCGGAATCAGATCGATCAGCATGTACGCGCCCCCGACCATCAGCGGCACGTAGAGGAAGAACACCTGAAGCAGGGTGACGAAGCCGAAGCCGACCCGGCGCAGTGTGCCGCACGCGGTCGATTCGACCCTCACGTAGTCGTGCTCGGTGGGCTGTGCCGGGGATCCGTGCCACTGTTGGCCGGCCGGGACCGTCTGGCCGCTGTACAGCGTGGACGTGTGGCCGAGCTGCGCCCCGTCGCCCATCGACGTGTCGATGTCGAGCACGGTCTTCTCGCCGATGAACGCGTCCCGGCCCAGGGTGACCCGCCCGGTCTGGATACGCCCTGCGTGCGCCCGGTAGCAGTGGAAGAACGAGTCCTTGCGGATCACCGTTCCGGCACCGATCGTGAGCAGGTCGGGGCAGGCCGGAGTCTGGCGGGAGAGGATCGTGACCCCCTTGCCGATCCGGGCGCCCAGGGCGCGCAGGTACAGCACGTACAGGGGATTGCCGACGAAGAAGATCATCGGGTTGGCGTGGATCAGCGCCTTGACCGTCCAGAAGCGCAGATACGTCAGTCCCCAGATCGGGAACTCGCGCGGTTTCCACCTGCCGACGAGAATCCATTTGGCCACGATCGGGAAGGTGCACAGAGCGACGAAACCGATGGAGCCGAAGACGAGCGATCGCAGGTAGATGCCGAACGCGTTGGAACCGGCGGACACCCATCCGTAGCCCCGGTCGGCGACAATTGCGGCGAGGAAGGAATATCCCATGAAGAACAAGAACTGAAGCGCTCCACAGAGGACGTACCGCGCCGTCCCGGCCCGCGTCACCACCGTGGCCGGTGCCGGAACCGACGACTCTGCCGGAAGCGGTTCGACGTCCGCGAGCCCCGTCGCCAGGCTTCGGATCGTCGGGTGCCGGTAGATGTCCTTCATCGACGCCGACGGGAGATCCGGCCGCTTCCTGATTCGTGCGCAGAATTGGGCCATCACCAATGAGTTGGCGCCGAGGTCGTTGAAGAAGTGACTCTCGACCGATACTCGTTCGACGTCGATGACGCCGGCCAACACCTCGGCGAGCTCCTTCTCGATGTCGCTCTTCGGTCCGGTGCACTCACGCTTGTCGAGTGAGGATTCACCCGGACCAGGCGTCAGGACTTCGACGGACTTCTCCTCCATACGAGCTCCTTGAGGAACTTTCGAACGCCGCCTGCCAATACGGCCGACGCCCTGCACGCGCGCTTTTCGATGGCCGGAGCAAGTAATCCGGAGGCCATGAGGTCGGGATTTGTTGTCCGGTGACAAAACCGGCCCGGTCACAGGACCGTTGCCTCAGTCTTAGCCGCCCATCCGTGGGGCTGCCACTCGAACCGGATCGTGTCGGTATGGCACTGGCCTTCGACGGCGTCAGGGGGTTCTCGCTGCTGACGTCCGATGCCCGCGGCACAGAGCGGTCGACACCCGTTTTCACCTCTCCTCCATGATCCCGACCGGCGGGCCGGCGAGGAGTTGCGCACGGGATTCGCCTTACTGCGTACGAGTGGCGTGTATCTGATCCGGAAGGGCGGGCGGAAACGCCACCGACGGGGTCGGGACGTGGGCGTGGAGGCTCTGGGCAGGCGGAGATCCGCGAGGACGTGGAGAGCGGTGGGGCGTGGAGATCTGTGGAGATATGGAGGAGAGACGCGGCGCGGCGGGGCCTGCGGCCGCTTACGGGTGCGAGGAGAGGGTGCGGGGGCGTCCACGAAGAGAACTGCCGCCGGGCACCCCGTCGCGTCTGAGCCGCCGGGTGCCCCGTCATGTCCGAGCCGCCGGGCACTCCGTCGCGTCTGAGCCGCCGGGTGTCCCGTCATGTCTGAGTCGCGGGGTGCCCCGTCGCGTCTGAGCCGCCGGGTGTCCCGTCATGTCTGAGTCGCGGGGTGCCCCGTCGCGTCTGAGCCACCGGGTGTCCCGTCACGTCCGAGCCGCCGGGCACCCCGGCACGTCTGAGCCGCCCGGCTACCCCCGGCATGCCTGAGCCGGAGGCGTCCACGTGGTCGCGTGGACGCCTCCGGCTCGGACTGGGACTCCTTTATTGCCCAGCAGGGGGCGCCTCTTGCCCAGCAGGGGGCGCCGCGTGGCCCGACGGCGCCTTCTCCGTGCCAGGTACACGCACCAGGTCCACGTCGCTCGCGCGGACGTAGGCGATCCGGTGGCCGAACTGGATCTCGTAGTACTCCTCGCGCCCCGTCACCACCAGGCTCGGTGTGTCACTGAAGGTCGATCTGTCGATATAGGAACCGACAGGCCGGGACTGCGCCACGTACCGCTGGCCCGCGAGGAGGGTGTACGGGAGCGGGGACTCGGACTGCTGCTCCACCCCCTCCGGGTAGGCCTCCTCCTCCGGGAGGGCGCGCCCGAACACCGGGATCTCGCTCAAGCCCTCCTTCGGAGTCACGAACCGGCCGCTCGCACCGACGGCCGTCGGATGGTTCTTCGGGTTCTTGAACCACGCCTTGTGGCCCTGGTACCAGATCGCCGTCCAGTCGCCACTGCGTCCGGCGACCGCGTAGGTCTGGCCGGCGGAGACCCGCGACCCCAGGTCGTTGACGTCCTCCGTGGAGTCCTCGCCGTCGGGACGCCGGCCCGGGTCCTGAATCAGTGGCGCGTGCTCGTCCGGCTCGGTGTGCAGGCGGACGGCGCTGGAGCCGTGCGGCGCGCACTTCACACCGCTCTTGGTGCACCCCGTGAACAGCGGCTTGTGGGTGGCGAAGTCCGGCAGCACGGTCACCAGGTCGCTGTCGGGCCCGGCCGTGGCACGCAGGGGCGCGCCGAGGAGGTCGAAGTAGTGCCGCCAGTCCCAGAAGGGGCCGGGGTCGTCGTGCATGTCGGGGATGCTCGAGGTGGTCGGCGCCGCCACGTTGTCGTGCCCGAAGATGTGCTGACGGTCGAGCGGGATGTCGTACTTCTTCGCCAGGTAGCGCACCAGTTTGGCTGAGGACTGGTACATCTGCTCCGTGTACCAGGCGTCGGGCTGCCTGAGGAACCCCTCGTGCTCGATGCCGATCGAACGGGCGTTCACAAACTGGTTCCCGGAGTGCCAGGCCACGTCCTTGGTCCTGATGTGCTGGGTGACATGGCCGTCCTTGGAGCGGATCGAGTAGTGCCAGGACGCCTCCGTCGGATCCTGCACGGTCTGACGCATGGACGGCAGGCCCGCCTCCGTGTCGTGGATGACGATGTACTCGATCTTCTGGTCCCTGGGCCGGTCGGCCAGGTCGTGATTGCCGTAGTCGCCGTTGTCGTCGTACTCGACGTACGGCGCGGCGAGCCAGTCGCAGGTCAGCTCCGCGGGACACTCGACCTCCTTGGGCCGCCGTGCCGCCTGGGGGTGAGGAGTGCGGGGGTGTACGCCAGGGCTGGCGGGGAGGGTGACCTGCTGTCCGGAGTCGGTGGTGCGGTGCGCGCCCTTGCGGATCACCGCGAAGACGTTGTTCGCGTACTCCGCCGCCGACGTGGTGTCGCCGGTCCCCGGGAAGCGTGCCACCGCCTCCCACCAGTCCGCCGGGTTGGTGCTGAGCGGCTTGCCGAGCTGCCGTTGTGTCTCCGCGAGGAGCGCCGCACCTCCGCGTACGTTGGCCTCGGCATCGGTCCGCAGCCGCGCCACCGGGGCTCCGATCAGGCCGGCGGCCCGGCGCAGGTCCGCGGGCTGCGCGGAGCGTCCGCCCGGGGAGCCCGCCGCGGGCGAGGCCGAGGACCCCGCCGCGGCCGCGGGCGGCTGGGCACCTCCGCGGTGCGACTCCGACGGAGCCGGTGTCGGGGACGTGTCCTTGGCCTGGCGGGCGTCGACCAGGTGCATCGGCCCGTAGCCGCCGACGACGCTCGGGGTGCCCGGCCGGGCGTCCCATCTCGACTGCAGGTAGGACACGCCCAGAAGCACACTGCGCGGCACGTGGTATTCGTTCGCGGCGTCCGTGAAGACGTTCTGAAGTTGGCGGTCGGCCGATGTCCCTCCGGCGCACGCCGCCGGGCCGGCCAGCAGCGGCATCAGGAGCGCCGCGGAGGCGGTCATGCGGACTGTACGGCGGTGCTCACGTGGGGAGTTGGGGACACGGGGGGCGACACGTCTTCTCATCGCAAGGGTCTCCAATCATGCTCGTCGCAATCAGGACAAAGGAGTTGCCCTCTGCATCACCCCCTGTACGTTTCCGTGCCCGACACGCCCCGTCGCGCCAAGCGTCACTGGTGTGGCCCAGCCACCCGGCAGAGGCCACCCGGTCGGCGGCAGAACGTCCGCGCCGACGGGGAGTCGGCGCGAGCCCGCCGCGGCACGCGGGAGTCCCGTCGTACGGGGCGCGTGGGAGTGCCGTCGTACGGGGTGCGCGGGAGTGCCGTCGTACGGGGTGCGCGGGAGTGCCGCCGTACGGGGAGGTGACGGCTCAGTCCTGGACCGGGTCCACCTGCCAGTCGGGGTGTCCCGGCATGGGCGGGGTGCGGTCCCCGTACAGCCACGGCGTCAGGAACGGCTTCAGGTCCTCGCCCGCGACCTCGGACGCCAGCGCGACGAAGTCCTGGGTACCGGCCGCCCGCCCCTGGTACTTCGTCACCCAGGACCGCTCGATCTTCTCGAAGGCCCCCTCGCCGACCTTCTCCCGGAGGGCGTAGAGGACGAGCGCCGAGCCGTCGTACCGCACCTGCTTGAACAGGGCCGCCTCGGTGCGGGGTTCGGCGGGCGCCCCGTCGTCGTGACGCCACTGGTCGTGCTGCTCGTACGCCGCCCGCATCGCGGACTCGATGCTGTCGCCGTCGTGCGCCTCGGAGTAGAGACGCTCGTAGAAACGGGCGTGCCCCTCGCTCAGCCACAGGTCGGACCACCGCCGGATGGCCACGCTGTCGCCGGTCCACTGATGGGTCAGCTCGTGTACGAGGTCGCGCTCGGCGTCGACCCGGTCACCCTGTAGGTCGCCCTTCGGCACAAGGGACAGCGACTGCGTCTCCAGCGCCACCGGCAGGTCGGTGTCCCCCACCAGCACGCCGTAACGGCGAAACGGGTAGGGGCCGAGCCGCTGTTCCAGCCAGGTCAGGTGCTCGGGAGTGAGTGAGCGATAGGCCTTGGTCCCGGCGACCAGGTCACCGGGGACCACGTCCCGGACGGGCAGCCCGTGCGGACCGGTGCTCTCGACGAACGTGAACTTCCCGATCGCCATCTGCACCAGCTGCGCCGCGACCGGCTGCTCGGAGTCGTACGTCCACAGGACCCGTCCGTCGGGCCGCGGCGCGCGCTCGACGAGCCGGCCGTTGGCGACCGCGCTGACACCCGGTGGAGTGGTGATGAGGAAGGTGACCGGCGCCCGCAGGCTCGGATGGTCGTTCGCCGGGAAGATCATCTTGGCCCCGTCGGGCTGCGGATAGAGCACGGTGCCGTCGGGCGTGGGCACCCAACCGTAGTCACCGATCGCGTCGCCGCGGTGCCTTCGCTGTGTCGGGTCGGCGGTGTAGGCGACCCGCACGGTGAACGCGCCGCCCTGGGGGATCGGCTTCGCGGGGGTGACAACGAGCTCGTCACCGTCGCGTACGGCCCTCGCCGGTACGTCGTCCACGGTGACCGAGTGCAGCGTGTTGCCCGCGAAGTCGAGGTCGAAGCGGGACAGGGCCTGCGTGGCGCTCGCGCTGATGGTCGTACTGGCGTCGAAGCGTGTCCTGGGCGCCCGCCAGTCGAAGGCGAGCGTGTAGCGGCTGACCGTGTACCCCCCGTTGCCGTCGAGCGGCAGAAGCGGGTCGCCGATACCCGGGGCACCGGGTGATCCGGCGGAGGCGGTGGTGCTGGAGGGGGCGGTGGTGGCGAGGGTGCCTGGGCGGGCGGGGGAGGGGTGGTCTCCATGGGGGAGGGCGCCGACGAGGACCACGGCACCGCCGATCCCGACGGCGCCGGTGACGGCGAGGAGGAGGGCCGTACGGCGGGTGCGGGTGCGGGTGCGGGGGCCCGGGAGGCCACGGAGACCCCGGGGGCCACGGGACTGACTCGGCTGCCGGGGGTCGTGGATCTCCATGGCCGCACTATGTCAGCAGGATCAGCCCATAACCGACTATTTCGGCTCACATCCTTGTCGGTCACTTCATGGCTGGTCACCTCGCGTGGGTACTGCGACTGGTCACTGTCACTGGTCACTGCGACTGGTTACTGCGATGGGGTGCTGCGATGGGGTGCTGCCGTCAGAAACGGGGATGGCTCCCCGGTTACGTGCTAGCGTCAGAGCAGGAAACGGGGATCAGTCCCCGTTGGTGGGGAGGGTGGACGTGGCGGATACGGCGCTGGTGTTGGGCGGGGGCGGCCTGACCGCGTACGCGTGGCAGGTCGGCATGCTGGCGGGGCTGGCCGACGCCGGGCTGGAGCTCGGCGATGCCGACGTGCTCGCCGGCACGTCGGCCGGCTCACTGCTCGCCGTGGAACTGGCCGCAGGAGCGGCGCCCGCCGACCTGTACGAGGCACAGGTCGCCCGGAAGCGAGCCATGATGGAGGTGGACTTCACCTTCTTCATGACGGTCAAGTACCTGTGGGCGGCGCTCGGTTCGCGCGATCCGGCGACCGTGGTCAAGCGGCTGGGCCGGCTCTCCCTGAACGTGCGCGACGTGACGGAGGCCGACGTGTTCGACGCGATCCGCGCCCAACTGCCGGTTGAGGACTGGCCGGAGCGGCCCGTGCGGCTGTTCGCGGTGGATGCGCTCACCGGCGAACCGACCGGCTTCGGCGCCAACAGTGGCGTCGACCTGGTGACGGCGATGTCGGCCACGTGCGCACTGCCACCGCTGTTCCCGCCGATCACGATCGGGACGGGCCGCTGGATGGACGGGGGCGTACGTTCCACGACCAACGCCGACTTGGCGCACGACTGCCGACGAGTTGTGGTCCTGGCCCCGATCCCCGACGTGCCGGGCGCGACCCCGAGCGCCTTCGATCAGGTGGCCTCCCTCGAGGCGGGCGGTACCCGGGCCGCCCTGCTGGTCCCGGACCGAGCGGCCCGCCGCGCGTTCGGCCGCAACGCGCTGGATGCGTCCCGCATTCCGGGCGCGGCCCAGGCAGGCCTACGCCAGGCGGCCGAGTACGCCGAAGAGGTCCGAGCCATCTGGCACGGCTGAGCCTCGACCGAGTGCGAGATCCGGGTCGGGAGGCTGCGGTCGCTCGAAGCCAACTGGGTGTCGGGACAGGACGATTGAGTGACACATCAGCCGGACTGAGTGCGATGCCGTACCCACCGAACTCACCGCGACCGCACCCGAGTTGCTACTCGACATTTCGCCCCCCCACGACGGTGACGCCGCGCCACGGCGGCATGTGAACCCACGATCCCTGGCCCCGTGTCGCCGTCTCCCGGTCGCTGCACGTGCGCCCCGGGCATAGGCTGGTCGTACCGAATGCGGCCATGCGGCCGCCGACGAGATCACGTTGTCGCCGATGGCTGTCCGGCCACGGTATGAGTCGGCGGTGCGGCTCGCTTCCGTGGCAGCCGTCCTCCTCGCCGACACTCCCCAGCAGGCCTTTTCGGCGCTGCTGTTTTCCCTGCTGTCAGGGAGTCGCAATGAAGAACCCCACTCTGCTGCACCGTCGTGCCGCGACCATCGTCGCGGCGGCGCTCTTGACCGGTGGCACGGTACTGACGACGGGCGCTTCCGCGACCGTCTCCCAGGTCAGCCCGTCCGATCAGCAGGCCATCGTCTCCGAGACCAACAGTGTGCGCCAGCAGGCCGACCAGTCACCATTGACCTGGGACGACTCGCTCGCCAAGGCGGCCCAGGCCTGGGCCGACAACCCGGCATCCACCGAGGGCGGCAGCCTGCATCACGGCCCGATCGGCAACGCCGCCGAAAACATATCCTCCTCTTCGGCGACCCAGGCCACGGGGCGATGGGCCGCGGAGAAGAGCGCCTACGACGCCGACCCCAACCACGCCACCGACAGCCCCGGTTACAAGAAATGGGGTCACTACTACAACATGATCAGCGAGAGATACGGGAAGATCGGCTGCGGCACCAAGAGCGGCGTTCCCACCGGCTCGATCACGGTGTGCCAGTACGCACCCTGACGCTGTGTGCGGCAGCCGTGAACACACGTCTCGCCCGAGCTTCAGTGTTCGCGGAGGCCGCATTCAGCCGGGTAAAGAGTGGAGCCCGCGGACAGCGAGCCGGACGGCGGTCGCGTGAGCTGGACGCACGTGGCGCCGGAGGCATCGGTGGCGTCGGTGGCATCGGTCGCGAGGGCGTCGATGCGGATCGCCGGAGCGGGTCGCAGGAACGGCGGGGTGTGCGGTTGGGCCTCGGCCGGTGTGTCGAAGGGTGCGCCTTCGAGGACGGCGAGGGCGATCAGGGTGCCATCTCACTCCCTATGGCACCGACGTCCCGCTCTGCTGCGCCATAGCGCGGCACATACGCGGCCATCACGGTGCCCTGCGCGCCCACGGAAACGGCGGCAAGAGCCTCCTGGCAGAGGCGGAGCGTCACTGGCGACTGACCATCGAGGAGATCGAGCCCCACTCCACACCATGGCGGGGTGGCCGCAGACGAAGCCACCGCCGGCGAGGAGGGCCGCCGCGTCGCCTGTCTGGTTGGCGGTGGGCGTCGCCCGGAGGTCCGGCCCTCCGTTTGACCGGTGCTCGGTTCGCGGGCGGTGCCGGTGTTGATGGTTGTGCTCAACGATCAACACCGGCTGTTCGGTGGGACGTTGTGCGGACGGAAGTCCTGTAGGCGCCTCGCACCGTCCCGTTGACGTACCGCTTATGCCTCGGCGGATGTCCGGAGACTGTGAACCTTGTGGCGGACGAACAGCGCGGTAGGCACGGCCATGACGATCAGTACGACTCCGCCCATGACGTTGCCCACGTGTACGGCGTCGGTGAACGCCCTCGATACCGCCGTTCCCACCACGCGGGCGAGGGATGCGGGAAGGCTCGTCGCACCGCCGCCGTGTGACGCACCCTCCACGATCCTGTCCGCCTGCGGCGAGGGGATGCCTGCCTCGACGAGACGGTCATGCAGGTTCCGGGGGAAGCGACTGGTGACGACAGTTCCGAGCACACCGGGGCCGAGCACACCGGGGCCGAGCACGGTTCTCGGCTGACGAGCCATGTTCACCGCTGCGCCGCCGCCATGCCCTCCTGCTGTGGCGGGACACCGTTGACCGCGGCAGCCGTCGAAGGCGCCGTCAGCAGGCCCGCTCCCATGCCCGCCACGAGCAGTCCGGGCCACATCGCCCCGTAGCTTCCCGAGGCATCGGTCGCGAGCAGCGCGAGGGACGCGGCTCCGATGAGGACGGGACCTGCGGTGATCAAGGAGGTCAGGCCGACCCGGCGTACCAGCACCCGGGCGGCCACCACGGTGACCAGGAGGAACGTTCCGAACAGCGGCAGCAGGCGCACGCCGACGTCGAGGGGACTGGTCAGTCCCATACGTTCCATGTCCCACACGTTCCATGTAGAGCACGCTGAGCAGGGCGACACCGACCAGTCCGAAGACGCTGACAGCGGCCACGGCTGCGCCTCCGAGGCCCGCGATCGCCTGTACACACGCCTGCATCACTCGATGGCTGAACGCGGGAGTACCGATCGCCGAGGCAGCCCGGAGAGTCGGTAACTCTCCCGAGGTGATTCACCGCCGCTATCACGGCTGCATCGTTGGCCACGAGGAAGCGGCCAACGCGAAGATCACAAAGACGCTGGAAGAAGACGGCGACACGGCCTGGCGTGCCCGACGGGTCGGCACAGTCCCTGCGACTCTCCCGGCTACGCTCGCGCGGGAGCGCCCCGCGGCGCGTGGCTGCGGGGCGCCTTGTGGGGTCTAGTCGACCGCCTGGCCGTCGTACCTACCGCCCACGCAGGGGTTGCCCGGCAAGTCGATCCGGGGCACTCCGCCGCCCTCCCTGCACTGAGAGGGGGTGACGTAGGACGGGGCACCCTGTGCGGCGGTGGCGGTGGCGGCGCCTGTGAGGCCGAGTCCGGCGAGGGCTGCCGTGGCGATGACGGCGGCGAGGATTCGTCGAATGCGCATGTGGTTTCCCTTTCACGGATTGCCTCGGGTGGGGCACTAGCCAGTTTGATCTTCACCCATGTGGGTGGCACGTCCTGTTGCGCCATTCGGGTGACAGCGCTGCCGGGTGCGGGGTCGGTGACGCGACCCGTCGAACAGGCCCTAGCTGTATTGATCACGCACGTTGTTAACGCCGACCGGGGACGGCCGCCTCTTCTGCAGCGAGCGCGGGGGAGTGGTGGCCTCCTCGACATACTCGCGCGCTTGGCAGGAAGCCCGGCTGCTCGCCCTCCCGCCGGCCGCGGCTGCCTCGCCACTGGCTCGCCGACCGTACGACCTTCGCCACTCCGCTCTGCCGACGTGGCTCAACGCAGGAGTTGATCCGACGGAGGTTGCCGAGCGCGCCGGAAACAGCGTGGAGGTTCTGCTCGGCTGCTAGGCGAAGTGCCTCGATGGCAGGCAGGAGGTCGCCAACAGCAAGATCGATGGGCTGCTGCGCGAGTATGAGTGATCAGGTGCGGTGTCCTGTCCGTGCCCTCTCCTACGCTGCTCTTTTGATCGAACAGTTCGCATGGGGAAGGGACGAGGATGAGCGGCGACCAATGGCGTCACACGGGCCCGTATCAGCCGGATCTGGAGGCCGCATTCCGGCAGGCTCAGGAAGACGAACTGCTGAAGGACAACCACGGCTTCGAGGGCCGATCCATAGAGGAACTGTGGAGCGACCCAACGTGGCACGAGTACATCTTCACCGGTGGCACGGGCACGGTGCTGGACTTCCCCCTCATGATCGAGGCGACGGACACCGACGACGGTCCGTTCCTGCGGCCGTTGACCGACCGTGAGGTGCGTGCCTGGGCTCCCAGTTGCCGACCCACCTACGTCGAGTGGGACGACGCCCTCGATTCCGATTGTTTGGCCTTCCCCGGTCGTACCCAGGGGAACTGCACGGTGCTCTACCGCGACGGGCAACCCGCACAGATCGGCTACTGGGGAGTCACCGCCGACTAGAGGAACGGCACAGCGCCACAGCGAAAGCCCTTGGACCTGTCCAGGGGCCTTCGCGTTTCCTGGGCCTGACCAGGGAGGATGCTCCAAGATCCTGTCCACGAATAGTCCACAGACCCTGACATGGAGCCGCTTCGGGCCGCATACGCCTGCACATACGCGAAGACCCCGGCCTCAGCGTTTCCGCTGGTGACGGGGTCTTTGGGCACCTCATAAGGGGTGCCCCCGGCAGGATTCGAACCTGCGTACACGGCTCCGGAGCACAATCAGAGATTGGCTGACAGATCGCCTCTGACCAGCCGTTTCCTTGATTCCGGGAGCTGTTGGGTGCCCTCGTGTATCGCAAATAGTGCGGAGTCGGGAGTCGCCTCCGGCTCCTGCGTCCGTTGAAAGGTCGGCTCCGCCGACGGGCTGCAACACCCGGGGTGTTGCAGCCATCTGTGACCAGACTGCCCGGACACCGGCGGTGGAACCCACCCGCTGTGCCCGCGGCCGTACTGTCGGTTCGACCTCGGTAGGCATCCGAGCTGCACAGTCGTGCTGCCTACGGAGTGCTCGCCGAAGAGTCTCGACACGCATTCGACAGGGCACCCAAACCCTGCCGACGCTCTCCCGGCATGCGAATGAACCTGGTTCTCCTGTCAGTGCCGCATGCAACAATGTCTCCCCGTTTCATCACTGGGGGATCGATGGACGAGCTAGGACAAGTAGTCGTTGCCGCTGGGCATCTGGCAATCAAACCGCGAGGCCCCCGGTGGGCCCATGCCTCCCTGTGTGTCCTGGACGCCGTCTTCTCTATCAACGCCCACTACGAGCGGCACACGGTCCCGACCTGCCACCGCTACGCGGCCTGGGCCGGCATCTCACGTCAGCTGTCAGGTAGCGCACAGCTCCCTATCCCTGACGAGCAACCGCTTCAGGGTTTCGTTGCGCATATCCAGACCCACGGCGAAGAAGCCTTCTCTTCTGAGGTCCTACAGAACAGGCAGCGCACACGGGCAAACCGCGATGCCCCGCTGAAGGTGGTGGCTGCCCGCCAGTACGCCGAGCTCCTGGTATCCCACGGCATCGCAACCCTTGCCGATGCCAACGCGCTACTTGCTGACTTCGAACAGCTGAAGACCGTTGAGCGTGACCTCGCCGGGGTTGCCGGCCACGGCTCCGGCGCACGACTCGGGTACCTGTGGATGCTGTTGGGAGACGACAGCCGCATCAAGCCGGACCGTATGGTTCTTCGATGGCTGCAAACAGTGCTGCAGCGCACGGTGACCACGGCCCAAGCGATCAGTATCCTCTCTGAGGCTGCGGCGCGCTTGAGGTGTACTCCGTGGGAGCTAGATCACGCGATCTGGGAAAACCAGCGGAAGGTCTGACCGCAGCGAATACGTGCGCGCGCTTCTGTGAGACCGAGTCGACAGCCATTGGCACCCGGCTCCGGAGGCCAGGTGAGGCCGTGAGCCTTTCAGTGGCCTGACCTGCGGGGGAGCGGCACCCAAGAAGCCTGCCGAGCGAGATCATTACGCCCCTATCACGTGGGCGGCCTGTTGAGCGGTGGGGCGGCGCCGTATGGTCGAAGGCATGATCTCGGGCAGCGGCGGGGGCCAGGACGGCGGCACGGAGTTCACAGCGGAGAGCCTTGAGGCGGTCCTACGAGAGGCGTGCGGGACGGCCGGACTGGACCCGGAAGGCGCCGAGTTGCTGCGCCTCGGCTCCAACGCCGTGTACCGCCTATCAGGCTCGCCGGTTATCGTCCGGATTGCTCGTGACCCCGATGTTCTGGACGAGATGGAACGGGCGGTACGGGTCGCCAGGTGGCTGGAGGCGGAAGACCTTCCGGCTACTCGGGTGCCGGCCGGAGTCACGCAACCGCTGGTGGTCGGAGGCAGGGTTGTGACCTTCTGGGAGAGCGTGCAGGAGCGCGAGGAGTACGCGACGGTGGGGGAGCTGGCCGACCTGCTCCGCCGCTTGCACTGGCTCGAAGAGCCGGAGTCTCTGCGGCTGCCGTACTTCGATCCGTTCGCGAAGCTGTCGGCGTCCCTCGGGCAGATGGACGGCGTCACGGAAGATGACCGCACGTTTCTGGAGGAGCGGGCCGGAAAGCTGAACAAGGACTACGGCCGGCTGGACTTCGTGCTTCCCTTCGGGATGATTCACGGGGACGCGAGCATAGGCAACGTGCTCCGTCACCGGGACGGTCACGCGGTGCTCATCGACCTTGACGGCTTCGCGCTGGCGCCGCGCGAGTGGGATCTGATCCAGACCGCGATGTTCTACGACCGGTACGGCTGGCATACGAAGGCCGAGTACGCCGAGTTCGTCCACCGATACGGCTTCGACCTGATGAACTGGCCCGGCTATGAGACCTTGGCGGATCTACGTGAACTGATGATGGTTGCCTGGCTCGGCCACCAGGTCGCTGCCAGCGACCGTTCCGCGGCGGAGTTTGCGCGGCGCGTGCGATCGCTGCGTACCGGTGAGGGGCGAGACACGTGGGGCCCGTTCTGAGGGAGTGTTTCTGCGAGCTTTCGCCCGTGTTTGAGTAGCAATGTCGGGCACCTGAAATGCGGACCTTGAGTCCGAATGGCGCCCATGGATCAACCATCCACAAAAGATCACAAGAGGTTCTGGAGCGTTACCTTCACGGACAAACCCTTGCTCTGGAATGCTGAACTGCATCAGCTGCGAGCATTGCTCAGGGGGAGGCTATGCAGTGGACGACGTGCATCACTTGTGGCGCACTGGGTGGCCTTATCGTCGAGATCGTGGTCTTCTACGGGCGTATCGCTGCGTGGCAAGCGGCCCGTCATCGCGCCCTGTCGAGAAACCAGACGAGAGATCAGCTACCACCGCTCGGCAAGTACATCGACGCACCTTCCGATGCACTGGCAGCCCTTACCCGGCTCTCCCTCGGTGCAAGCGCCGGATGGATCTTTTCCCCCCAGCTGACCGGAGCATTCGCAGCGGTCGCGGTGGGAGCCTCAGCTCCGGCGCTACTGCGGCAACTCGGCAGCGCGAAGACTGTCCAAGCGGCGATCAACGGAAGTCGTTCCACCGTTGTGGCCTTGGAGCCGGTCCAGCACTCCGCCACCTTGCCGGATGGGGCGGAGGTCGGCCGTGAGTAGTCTGCGTCAACGCTATTGGGCGTCGCTGACTGATTCCAGGGACGACAACCTTGAATTGCTGGACCACATCATCGAACACGGGCGACGCAAGGACTGGACCTTGTGGCGCAGGTATCTTGCCTCGTTGTTCGACATCGAACTGACCGACAAAGACCCCGTCGGGAACCCAAAGTACAGTCCGATCACCGAAGTCCGGAGTGTCGTGGCTCCCGTCCATAGGAGCTGGCTGGCCATCGCCGCTGCCGTGCTTCTGGTCTTCGGCGCCGGATTCGCCACCTCGTTCTTTCTGAATGACCAGGGGGCAGCGGCCTCGCCCGTGGTCATCGGTGCCGCGCCCGCGCTGCCCGCAGGGGCGCTCAAGGAGGCTGGAGGGTTCGCGTGGGTCCCGCCCAAGGGCTGGGAACGGGCGGTGGCGAGCGGCGACGAAGTGCACTACGTCTCGCCAGACAGCAAACAGGAGATCCTCGGCCGCTCCGCTTTGGCCCAGGGCGACTTAATGAAGCAGTGGCGGGCCGCAGAGCGGGACACTCGCCAAGCCCAGGACTACCGGAGGCTCCGTCTGACAGAGGCCACGTTCCGCGGCTGGCCCGCGGTCGTCTGGGAGTACGTCGTCAAGGTCAGAGGGGCGCAGTGGCACGTGCTGAACGTCGGCTTCGACGCCTACGGCAAATACTATGAGATCAGCACCTGGTACCAGCCTGCCATCGAAACCCAGGCGCTCAAGAACTACAGCCTGGTGAAGGACAGTTTCACCGTGCTGTGAACTGCCCGGAACACTTCTCTGAGATGAAAATCAGAGATCGAGTTGGGCCTCGGAGGCTGCCCACAACCTG
Organism: Streptomyces sp. NPDC096311; assembly: GCF_044763085.1. Classification (NCBI taxonomy): domain Bacteria; kingdom Bacillati; phylum Actinomycetota; class Actinomycetes; order Kitasatosporales; family Streptomycetaceae; genus Streptomyces; species Streptomyces sp. NPDC096311. The sequence goes on along the minus strand of NZ_JBIWFN010000020.1, from coordinate 115,027 downwards.
TGTTCCCGGACCTGTTCTGCGAAGTCCCGCGAGGTCACGCTGCCGCTGGTCGCTGCGAGGTTCTCCCGGAACTCGGCGAGATAGCTGACACATCGGGCGGACTTGAGTTGCTCCCCAAGATCAAGGGCATCGAGCACGACTCGACACGCTTCTTCGACGTCGCCTGCTCGTAGATGCGCGTCAGCGAGAACCATCGTCGCGAAGAAGTCGCTGCGCACGTGATTGCCGCTCATGGCGTTCTCGGCGTGGGCGACGGCCTGGCGGGCGCTGTTCACGTCGCGGAAGCAGTGCGCAGCTTCGGCGGCAAGCTCGGCCTCGTCGAAGTAGCTGATCCACTCCGGCTCGTCGTCGCTGTTCCGACTCTCCAGAGACCTGGTTGCTGCACTCAGCGCGGCCTCGCAAGCGGTGACGTCGCCTGTACGTGCGAGCGCGCGGGCTTCCATGGCGTGGAACTGGGCGCGCAGGGTCGGCGTGGCCACCGGGGAGATGCCCATGAGCGCGGCACGAGCGAGTGTCGCGCCGTGGGTGTACTGGCCGAGGAACGTGGCCTGATGACTCATCGCGGAGAGGATGCTCCCCGCGAGTCGACGGTCGTTGGCGTCTTGGGCCAATCGGAGCGCTTGGAGGAAATACCGCTGCGCGAGGCCGTGATGACACGAGTCGTAGGACATCCAGCCGGCAAGCAGCGTCGCCTCAGCGACGGTGGAATAGAGGGCTCGCCCTACTTGCTCTGTGTACTTGCCCCGCAACATAGGCAGAACGTCGTTACTGAGGTACTGGATTATGGCGTGCCGCGCGTGATCCCCACCAAACTGGTCGTCGAGTTGGGCGAACATGTCCGCGGTGGTCTTGATGGTGGCCACGTCCCCCAGCCCGACACGCGTACCCTCGGCGCGAGGTCGGGGAATCGCAGGCTCGGGCGCCACCAACCAGCGCAGGGAGGCTTCACTCCACGCGGGCTCGGACGGCTCGGCGTTCAACAGCAGCTCGTACTGGTTTAGGTCGGCTCGCCACAGCTTCCCGACGCCCTGGATCGCCGCATCCGGACTGGCGGGGTAGCCGGCATCCAGGAGCGCGGAGTCCTGCAGTGAACCGTGGTTCAGGCCGAGTTCCGCCGCACTGACGTCATAGACGTCACAGAGGAGCGGGCCGTAGAACTCGTCCGGGGTGCTGTGCCCGTTCTCCCAACTGGCAATGCGCCGCTTGACACTCGCGTCTGACGGAAGCTGATGACCACGCCGGGCGGCGGCCTGGCGCAACTCACGCACCAATCGCGGCTGACTCCAACCACGGCTTGTACGGGCCTCACGTAAGCGGATGCTCGTTTGCATCGAAGACGTGACCGTTCCCTCTCTGAATGTGCGCCGATACGACAACTCAGTCTCGCCATTGAATGTACGCGCTGGTGATCCCCTCTCGCGGACAGTAAGCAGAGGTCGCCCCTACTCGATGGGTGACGGGGGTGACGCACCACCGCTCGCAGCATCATCCCCCGTCACCTCTCGTCATCTGCCCTGGCCAGTCCCCTGACCTCGACTCTGGACATACGGCGGCATTGAGGCCGCTACGCAGCCGGACCGAGGTGGGATGACGTGCAGAGGATGACCAGAAGGGGCATCGAGTGGCTGTCCGCGGCTGCTGACGATCCGATGATGTGCCGTGCGGTATGGGCGGACGACCCCCGCACGCCGTGCATGCTGTCCGCCGGCCGTCTCTTCGACGTGGTGACGATCGAGGAACGCATCGGGCTGGAGGCCTTCGACCAACTCGTGTGTCGAGGGCTTCCGTTGGGACCCGCCATGTTGGATCACAAGGCCCAGCGCGTCGGCTTCTTCCTCAGCTCTCGGAGCCAAGAGACTTTCGCCCACTTCCTCGGACGAGAGACCCAGACCCCTCCACTGCATCGATACCTGAGCCTTGGCTCCGCGGTAGTCGTTCCTGGCCCTATGCCTCTGTCCGGCGACCGCTACCAATGGCTTCGCGCCCCGGTCCGGCGACCGGAGGCCAACCCTCTTCGTCCGGTTGCCCTGGCAACCATGCTCGTGGCGGCTGCCGAACTGGTGGCGCGCGTCGACCGGTACGGCGAGCAGTACCCCTCTCCCGCCGCCGTGGCCATGGCCCTTCCCGAGAGGACGGCCACCGATGCGGGATGACGAAGCCGACCGTCATGACGCTGCCCAGTGGTCACCGATCGACAGCGACGGTTGGTACGCGGCCCGCAACGCTACAACCGCTCTCCGGGACGCCTTAATTAACGCGGGCATGGAGAAGGACCTCCCCTACCTCCGCGCAGACCTGAACGCCTTCGGACACGGCCTGGTGGAACTCGGGCGCGTGTCACCAGAAACCGCGGAGAGCCTGGCCGAACTACTGCGGCGTGCGTTGACCTGTGGGCAGGCCGTCGGTGATGAATGCAGCCGGGCACCTGAGCAGCCGATACGAAAGGACTGACCCCATGACCGACAGACGAGGAGTCGTTGCCAAGCGCGCCGAGAATCTGATGCCAGGCGTCCCCTACGTCCGCGGCTGGACCCAGGCCCGGCACAGCGCCGGCACCTTGGCCTCATTGCTAACCGACTTGGGCTTGGAGTCAGACTTCCCCGGCCTCTCAGCCGACGTGAACGTCTTGGGCGAGGGCCTGGTGCGCCTCGGAACGATCCGCCCAGAGGCCGCCTTGTTGCTGGCCGAGCTGATTACGTCGGGCCTCGCGGCAGAGATGCTCGACTCTACGGCTCAAGTGCCGACAGACGCTCTCAAGAGTCGGGCTTCTGCTCCCTGACTGACACTGAAGAACCCCGGCTCGTCGCGGTCCGAGCATGCTCCCGCGACCAGTCGGCACCGGCCCCGTGCGACCTCGTCTCCCCCGGCGATCGTCGTACGGGGCGTTCTCCTGTGCACGACCTCCGCTTGCCGGTCGGCTCTGCCGCCCGGCCGGGACCGGCGCCCCAGCGCCGCAGCCCGGACGAGCGGCAGAGCCGACCGGGCTGAGTGGGATACAAGACGGGGCTAAACGTGAGAGCCCTTGTGCCTCTCACAGCCGGTCAGCTGCTGTCGGGACAGCCGAGATGCGGGGGCTTCTTCTGTTCCGCGTGGTTGCTGACCACCGCTTTAGGAGTTCGATCCGGGGGCCGTGCGGGCTGCTTGGACTCGTGCTCGCTGGCCGAATCGGAATCCAGCTTTGGACGCCGGGATCCGTCGTCGTCTGGCGACGTTGATGTCAGCCGGTGATGTCAGGCAAGGCGAAGTCAGACGAAAAATCCGGGCGTCATCGGCGGTGTCGAGCGCGACGGTGAGGCCGAAGCGCGCCCGAGCGTCTATGACCACACTCGAGCTGGGGCTGTAGCCGGTCTTTTTTTGGTTGTAGCGCCTGTTGTGAGGCGGTTGGTTCTAGGCTGGTAGTCCTTGCTGATAGACCGTCGAGGGGGATGTGATGCTGGTAGAAGCGTTGTTGGCGTTGGCGGCTGCGGGTGGTGGTGCCGTCGTGCAGGCTGCTGGTACGGATGCCTGGAACGGGGTGCGCGCTGGCATTGCCCGGATGCTGGGCCGTGGCGAGGCGGCTCGTGAGCAAGGTGAACTGGAGCGGTTGGACCGCACGCAGGCCGTGTTGGAGGTCTCGAATGAAGATGAGATCGAGCACGTGCGTAAGGCGCAGGCAGCGGTTTGGCAGAACCGCCTGGAAATGCTGCTAGAAGAGCTGCCCGAGGCGCAGCGCCAGCGAACCGCGGCGGAGCTGCGGGCTTTGATCGAGCAGGCCGGTGCAGGGGGCGGGAGCCAGTCTGTGCATAACGATTTCAGCGGGTCGACGTTTGAGAAGTCGGCAGTGCAAGGCAGCGGTACGCAGCACAACACCTTCAACTGACGCAGAGGGCGGCATCTGGTGGGGGGCAAGAACAAGGCCAAGGGACGGAACAAGAAGAGCGGCGGCCGCGGTCAGCGGGACGCTGATCGGCCAGGGCCCGGAGCGGGGCGGCACAACAGCTTCGCTGGCAGTCGGTTCGATCGTGCCGCGGCTTTGGGCAGTGGAACGCAGTACAACACGTTCGTGCACGAGTACGCGCCGACACCGTCCGCGCTCGCCTCGCTGCCGGAACTGCCTGCCGAGTTCACCGGACGAGAGGAAGACCTGGCTTTCCTGCTGGATCTCCTCGATTCGGGGTCGGGTGTCGAGCGGCCGGTAGTCGTGGTGGCGGGAATGGGGGGCGTGGGCAAGACAACGCTGGCTCACGCCGCCGGTCATGAAACTTTGAAGCAAAAGTGGTTCACCGGAGTGCTCCTGGTGGACCTGCGCGGTTACGACTCCCAGCCGGCCCAGGCCGAGCAAGCGCTCGACTCGCTGCTTCGTCTGCTCGGAGTGTCAGCGGAGCACATCCCTCCCACCGGGCCCGAGAGGGAAGTCTTTTACCGCTCCCATCTCGTAGAACGCGCCCGGGAGAGTGAGCGGCTGCTGGTAGTGGCGGACAACGCCTCCAGCGCCGCCCAGGTCAAACCCCTGCTGCCGCCCGCACCGCACGGGATGATCGTTACATCCCGTAAAGCGCTCCCGGGAATCGGCCGCCTCCGCTCCCTACATCAGCTGCAGCCCGAAGACGCCGTTGGCCTCCTAGACCTCGCCCTGCGCGAAGCAGATCCCAGCGACCAGCGCGTTGAAGGGGACAAAGAAGCAGCTGAACGCATCGCTGTTGCGTGCGGCTGCCTGCCCCTGGCCCTGCAGATCGTCGCCGCGCAGTTGGTTCAAGATCCCGGACAGCCTCTGGCCGAACGCGCTCAACGCCTTGCCTCAGGAGAGGGACGGCTGGACAGCATCAACGACGGAGAACGCGACCTGCGCACCGTCTTCGACCAGACCCTCAACAGTCTGCTCCCACAACAGCAAGATCTGTTCCGCATGCTGTCCCTCAATGCCGGCCCCGACATCTCCACAGCCGCAGCCACCGCTCTCACCCACCAAACCGAGACAGTTACCGACAATCAGCTCAGCCAGCTCGCCGCCACCCATCTCATCGCACGCAGCTCAGTGCGTGGCCGGTGGCAGATGCACGACCTGCTAGGCGACTACGCCTACGAAAAATCTCGGGCCCACTGTCAGGACAACCGCACCGCGCGCCGCAAATACGAGCAAGCGCGCCAACGTCTCACTGACTACTACATTCGCCTGGCCGAAAACGCAGACACCCACATCGCATCGTCCGGTCAGGGCAAGCCTTCCCCGGTATTTTCTGGCAGGGACGAGGCCCTGACGCAACTGGACGCAGAGTGCGGCAATCTCATCGCAACCGCTCATGCTGAGGCCCCCTCCCAGAGCACCGCCCGCCTTGGGTTCGCTCTCCGTGACTACCTGGAGTGGCGCCACAGGCCGCAGGACGTTCTAGCAATCGGCGCATTGGTTTTGGATACCTGCCGCGCCCTCGGTGATTTCCATAATGAATCAGGCGCCTGGCACAACCTTGGCAGCGCCTTGGATGAACTACACCGTTACGACGAGGCTCTCACTGCTTATAACACCGCACGTACCCTCGCGGAACAAACCAACAACAAAGACAGTCAAGCTGGCGCATGGAACGGCATTGGTAATAGTCGGCACAGTCTGCACCGTTTCGATGAGGCTCTCACTGCATACCGCACTGCACAGGTCCTCGCCGAACAAGCCAACAATAAAGACGGCCAAAATAACATCTGGAACAACATCGGAAATACTTTAGAGGCGCTACACCGTCACGAAGAGGCCCTCGCTGCATTCAGCACCGGGCGCACTCTCGCGGAACAAAATAACGACAAAGACACTCAAGCCGTCACGTGGAATGGCACCGGGAACGCGCTGGAGAAACTGCACCGTTACGATGAGGCTCTCACTGCATACCGCACTGCACGGGTCCTCGCTGAACAAACCAACCACAAAGACAGGCAAGCCGTAGCGTGGAGCAATGCCGGTAGCGCGCTGGAGAAGCTGCACCGTTATGATGAGGCTCTCACCGCTTATGGCACCGCGCGCACCCTCGCCGAGCTGACCAACGATAAAGACGGTCAAGCCCTAGTGTGGAACAATACCGGTAGCGCGCTGGAAAAGCTGCACCGTTATGATGAGGCTCTCACCGCTTATGACACCGCGCGCACCCTCGCCGAACAAACCAGCCACTCAAGTAGCCAAGCCAACACCTGGAATGGTATTGGAAACGTCCTGTATAGGCTGCACCGTTATGATGAGGCTCTCACCGCTTATGGCACCGCGCGCACCCTCGCCGAGCCGACCAACGATAAAGACGGTCAAGCCGTAGCCTGGAGCAATACCGGTAGCGCGCTGGAGAAACTGCACCGTTATGATGAGGCTCTCACCGCTTATGACACCGCGCGCACCCTCGCCGAGCCGACCAACAATAAAGACGGTCAAGCCGTAGCCTGGAGCAATACCGGTAGCGCGCTGGAGAAACTGCACCGTTATGATGAGGCTCTCACCGCTTATGGCACCGCGCGTGCTCTCGTCGAGCT